>CAIVZM010000066.1 GCA_903910385.1 uncultured Armatimonadota bacterium | reverse complement strand
GCAACGCCGCCGCCACGGCGCAGTTTCGCCTCGAGGAGCACGTCATCGTTCCTGGGTACCAGTTTCAGGAACCGCACTTCTACGCCCGACTCGTGCAGGATGATTCTTCGAAGGAGGAAGGACAACCTTTCACTGCAGTCGCCCGTCGGACCTACCTTCTCGGAGCTGGAGTCATTCTCTGCCGTGAGGGATGGAGCCCGGAACAGACCGAGAATCTGGACGCTCTCTGGCTCTCGTTCGGCGATGTCGTCGATTTCCTGATGCACGGAGAACTGGTTCAACGAATCCCCGCCACATTGGGGTGGGGCGCAGTGCGGATTACCGAAAATACGAAACCCGTTGCGCCAGATTTCGACATTCTGCGACCGCACCAGCGGTTCGTCCTCCAACAATGGATGCGGGAATCTTTGGGCATCGAAAAGCCCAAAGTGGGATTGATCGTGGATGATTTCGGCGCGAAGGCGCTGGTCTTCAACCTGAACGAATACCTGGCGGATGAAGAAACGGCGCTGAATTTCAGCACCTTGCTCAACGCGATGCTTCCCCGGTACTACCAGCAGATGGTGATCACCAACGACGCCGACTGGGCTTTATTTCCGCTGTTGCCGGTCGAGGAGTTGGAGAAGTCCGTTCAGAAATTGTCATTCGATTGGGGAATGGTTCAACTGGGCTATCGCAAGATGGGAGAGCAATACCTTTTCGACCTGACCCCGGAAGAGCACGTCGAAGAACTGCATCGGTGTGTGGAACGTCTGGAAGTTGCCTATAAGATCGATGCAATTCCTTCACTCGGCGAACGGCGGTGGCGCGAACTCGCCCTCCAACCCGAAGCCCGATTTGCTCTGGACGAAGAACGGTCGCTCGATTATGGGGACGGCCTGAGCTACCTGCCCTTGCCCCTCGCGTCACTTGGTGAAGAAGGAATAACGTTTCGAGATGCCGCGATTTCCGCCGTCCGACACGCCAGCGGTCTGCTACTGTGCCGGGAGTGGCCACCTACCGGGCAAATCTCTCGCGGCAGCATAGACGACCACCTGCTATGGCTCCGTTTCGGTGACCTCGTCGATTACCTCTTAACCGGGGAACTGGAACGCCGTCGTCTGGCGTCTCGCGAGTGGCTCGTTCCCGGTGAGTATTATGAAGGACGATTGACGAAACCAGATGAGAACGTCCTGCCCCTCGTTTGCCGATACGTCATTGGTCATATGATGGAGATATTCGGCGTGACGCGCCATACAGTCTCTTTGCAAACGATACCCGGACAGGAACGGAAATATCTGCTACATTTCAGCGGGTATGAAACCCTGAAGGATGAACCGGAGGCGCTCGATGCGCTACGCGCCGCGATTCACTGGTGTCTTCCCCGTTACTACACCGTCTGGATGATGGATTCCGAAAATTACGTCCCCTGGCCCCTGTCTCTGGATGTAGGCGAAGACTCGCCGCAAATAGACGAAATCAACCTGAGTATGCACGATGATAGCGCGGATGAGATCATACGCACGCCAAATAACGAATAATCGCTGTCGTTACGCCTGGTGATTTACGGATTCGCCGCGTGATATGCCGTCAAAACTTCGCGCTCGCGGTCACGGCTCAGCGCGGAGCGGCGTTTTTCGAACAGTTCCCGGTTGTCGTTGATCCATGCCAGTGTGTCGCTGACCGTGGTGGCGAGGGGGCGGAACGTTAACCCGGCGGCGATAGCGCGTTGATTATCGCAATTCGACAGGGCGGAGTCGGCGGCCCCGGTCCAGATGGGCAGATCGCTCCACGGACTCACGCTCTGAGCGGTGAGGAATTCCTCGGGGACGAACGTGAATTCGGCATCGCTTCCCCTGACTGTTTTGCACGTTGCCAGCAGTGCGCCGAACGGGAAGGGGGGATTCACGGCATTGAACGTACCGATGGTTCCTGTTTCCGCAAGGCGAACCAGCCATTCCCCCAGATCACGGGCATCGATGAACTGCGCCAGGAAATCCGGCGATTCCGGCGCGAGGACTTCGCCGCCCTCGGCGATTCGTTCCACCCAGTAGTCGAAGCGGTTGCTCGGGTCACGCGGCCCGACGATCAGACCGGGACGGACGATGGTCGCGCCTCCCCCGGTTACACCTCCCCCGGATACACCTTTCCCGAAGACTTCCTGCACCGCCTGTTCGCACAGGACTTTCAGCCCGCCGTAGGTTTCTCCGGTAATTTCGGTGACAGTCGGGTCCGGCAGAGTCGCCAGCGGGTGGGATTCGTCCACGGGCGCGGTCAGCGGCGAAGCATATGCCGAAATGCTCGACACGAAAATATACTGCCCCACCGTCCCCTTGAGCAATTCCGCCGTCTTGCGGACGCTACCCGGTCGATAACCGGTCATGTCGATTACGGCATCGAAGGGTAAGCCGCGTAGCTGTTCGATATCGTCCGTCTCACGATCCCCGGTGATCGTCTCCGCGCCGGGAATCACAATTCCCGCTTTGCCCCGACTGAACAGCGTCACCGAATGCCCTCGTTCCACCGCATATGTGCTGGCGAAATACCCCGAAAACCGGGTCCCGCCGATAAACAATAGTCGCATTTCCTGAATTACCGCTTTCATTCCTCATTCAGACGCTATTTTCCGTCCAATCCGCGACTATACCTCCTGAGGTCGCATCTAAGACCCATTGGACTTGTCACTTTAAAGAGGCGTTGAATGGGTCACGTCAATGGGATATTCCGATACTCTGACTCACGCGCTCCCTGTGTCGTTTTCAAAGTCTTTTTCATGAACCGATAGGGGAGAGATTGTGAACATCAACCGACGCATTCACGGTTTTCCCCATGTCGGCAAACGCTATTTGTCGCCGTAGTTGATGAGGCCAAAAGCCTGCGGAAACAATGCCGCCCTGCACGGCTTCCAATTCCTCAAATTCCACTTCAAAAGCGCCGCTCTTGAAGGTTTCAACGACAGTTCCGGTCATGCCAGCGCGGAAAATCGTCCCCGGGATATCCTCGATCAGTTCTACAACATTATATAAATCAATCTTACTCATTCCATTTTACGCTTTCTGTCGCGTTTCAGGGTAGGAGGTTACTAAACGCGGATTGATGTCATCCTTACGAATTATCCAGGCTGCAATCACTTCTTTAGTTTGCCCATTTATTCCGGTCAATTGAAACCGAAGTTCATAACTTTCATTGTAACAGGGGGAACTTTATACCTGTGTCGGATCGTTGACTTTATCGTAGGAGACTTGTCCGAGGGCATCAAAATGCGCTTTCGCGCACCAGATTTTCATTTCCTCAGAAGTTCGAAGATCGAATTGGCGCAAACTCGATTTCGTTTCTCGTATGAGGTACAGTTTTGGACTGCTTTCGGCTTCCTGTTTCACCACTGCCCAATCAGGGTTATAGGTTCCAAGAGGCGTCTTGATTTTGAACCATGAAGGGAGTTTCAAATAAAATTTAATGTCCTCCCGAGTCTCGAAAGCAATCGAGAATTTCCGTTCCGGCTCTGAATCGATTTCGATGCAGTCGTAGAGTGATTTGCTCGCATCCAATTCCCGGTTTGCAAAGCCTTCGATTTCTTTTTCCTCAAATAGCATCATGTCCCAGGTCGAATCTTCACCTTCAACCTGTTCGTATTTGATGCCGCTTACCATCACTTCTTGTCGTGCTACCTTGATAGCGCGAAGCGCTTTATCAAGAAATGCTTGAGGATTTTTCGGGGCGTCACCTAAACGACCGGAACGCTTTAGTATCTCGACAAGCGTTCGTCGTGTCAGTTGAGTTTCGCGCTGTAGATATCCGATAATATCGGGCAGAGGAGCGGTCTTATACGGGTCGCGTTCCTCCCGCACTTTCAGCAATTTGCCGGAAATGCCTGACTCTGACATGGCGACAAGCCGTTGCTGGATGAGAATGGAAGGCTCGGAGATCGTTCCCATCTTTGAGACATATTCCGATGCCTTAGAGATCAGGGCATCTGTGTCAAACTCGACAACATAGCGCGTCTTGTTCTGGATGCGTTCCCAAAGTGCGACAAAATCGACATGCTCTTGCCAATTGGGAATCAAATTCGCTTTCCGACGCTCCCGCTTGTTTTCAATCCGGCCCGTAAATTCCTCGCCGGTATCCTCCTGAATCTCGTTCTGTAACTGTTTGGCAAAGTCGGAATAACTCTCATTAGCGATTACCATCAAGCGGTTTATAACCGGGTCAAAGACGCGGTTGCCTGTCTCGTCCACCGGCAAGCGAAGTCCGCGTCCTATTTCCTGCCGCTTCTTAATTTCTGATCTGGTCTCATTGAGAGTGCATATCTGGAAAACATTGGGATTGTCCCACCCTTCACGCAGGGCGGAATGGGAGAAGATAAAACGAAGCGGCTCGATCAAGCTCAGAAGCTTTTCTTTCTCCTGCATGATTTTCTGATAGGCGGTATCGTCCGCTTGTGTGTCTCGCCCTTCCTGACTGTCCTTTGCAATGCCTCTTTCCTCAGCGAAATAACCATCGTGGACGGTCGCTACCGGAAGGGGATTCAATGGCTGATACTCCGGTCGTGTGGCGAATTCCTGATAACACTCCTCAAACCACTTGCGAATTTTTCCATCGACGGGCGCGTAGTTGGCGACACGATCAATGAAGAAAAGCGTCAGCACTTTTAGCCGTTTTCCCGCTGGCAAGGTACGATGTATCTTTAGTTCCTTCTCAAAATGTTCTTTGATGGACTCCCTGACTTGCGCCCTCATCACGGCATCCCGGTCATTGCCCTGTTCTTCTCCTATATCAATTCTGCTCCCATTGGTGAAACGTACAAAACCGTTCCCGGCGTCAATTTCTTCAACAACGTATCCCTCGTAAACATCACGCCCTCCCGAGAGGTCGCGCAAGTTTTCGTCGCCTTTTATAGAAACGGATTTGCGGTTCGCTCCGTTGGCGGTTTGCACATCGATTTTGAGTTTGGCGGTCACTTTCGTTTTGGTCGCCTTGATACTCTCTACACCGATAAAAGGACGGTTGAAATCACCTTCCTCAATCACGGAACTGACGACAATCTTTTTCACCAGGTTTAGGTCATACGCCTTGACGGGGCCAAGCCGATACACAAGGTTGTAGCGGTTTCTATGGGTCGCGGAGTAGCGCAGGGTACAAAGAGGATTGAGCGAGTCGATTGCCGCCTTTGCAGAAGGCGATTCCATATTTTGCGGCTCATCCATAAGAGCGATAGGGCAAGTCGCCTGAATAAATTCAATCGGTTTGCGTCCGTTCATGCGGTCGTTTTCCTTCTGCATGATCGTGGAAGCCTTATCGAACGCTTGAATATTGAGGATCAGGACTTGCAGGGTATTGGCGGTTGCAAACCCACGCAGGCGGGATACCTGCTTGCTGTCATAGACTTGCGCCTCAATGGGCGTATTATCATAGAGTTCGGCAAAGTGATCTTTCATCAGACGGATACTGGTCAGGACGCCTTCGCGGATCGCAATGCTCGGAACGATGATGACGAATTTCGATAATCCGTAGCGGGTGTAAAGTTCGTAGATGGTGCGGAGATAGACATAGGTCTTACCCGTCCCGGTTTCCATTTCCACACTGAAATTACGGCCGTCTAACGCCTCGCTTGGTGTAATGCTGTTGCGCCGCTGTATATCTTGCAGGTTGGCGAGTAAGGCTTCATTGGAAAGCGTAAAGAGATTTCCGCGCCCGAGGTCGCTGATTAACTCGCTTCCCGCCTGTAGATTAATCTCGAATTTTCCCTGAGCTAAGGGCAAGCCCGAAAACAGGTCAACGATGGAGGCGATTGCCTCTCGCTGAAATTCCTGTCCTCCGTCAAACTGAATCTTCATTCCTGCCCCTTATATTGTGTGGAAATTTATATCGGCGTCCTGCATTTGTAACAGGGTATTCGTCAGTAGTGCGTCGTCGCCGTGAAACGCTTCGTCAAGACAGATAACGCTCTTTGGCTTGCGCTCGATCATGCCTTCCAGCGTCTCCCGGTTGATTTCTCGTTCGAGACAGATGAAGCTCTCGCCCTCCGCAATGGAATACACAGGCTGACCGGCTATAGAAATTTCCTCGCGAGGAACGTTGAGGTCATAACCAGATTTGATCAGAATTTCAAAGAGGATATCTTCCGGGGTTGCATCCGGCAGGAGATTATCGGCGAACAATTCAAGTTGTGCGGCAATCGCGTCCTCATCCGCTTCGCCCTCTCTGCCTTCCCATATCTTGAAGTTGCTGGCAGTGAGCCGTAATGCCTTAAAACCTCTATCTTGTTCTTCATCGGACATATTAAGGACGGTTTCGTCACTTTCGTTCATTTTTTTAATTACTCGCCTGACCCTTTCCCGCAAAATATGTACAATCGTCGGGAACTTTTCGATTCCTGTCTTCTCTGGCAGTTGTGCAAGGATAAATCTGCGGTTTCCACTGTCTTCCTTGTTTACTTCAAAAACTGCTTGTGCGGTTGTTCCGCTTCCCGCGAAGAAATCAAGTACGATGTCTCCGTCGACAGTCGCAAGTTGAACGCAACGTTTGATTAACTCTACAGGTTTAGGAAATGGAAAATATTCTGCAAGTTCCAGTTCTCGTAACTGCACCGTCCCGGTCTCAGTTAGGAAAGTATTTTCATCCCATATGGACTTCGGTTTGTACGTTGTCTTGCGGTATTTCTCATAAATGCCCCAACTGCCGTCTTGCTTTTGTTTGGCTACAACGGTGCTGTGCATCGTGTCTATGCCCACATTCTGAACGAAAAGTTTCTTCCCCCATCGCCAGCAACTTTCGATACTTTGGGAATTTAATGGCAGAACTTCTGAGAAATATGTTTCGTTTTGGTTGAGAGACACGGGCGCGTATCCATCTTCATCGAGTGCCTCAGTGTTCACGTAGATGGGATAGAATAAATTAGGGCGGTTATGGCGACCGAATTTCGGATTCCGATTTCTTAGTTCACGTATGTTAAAGCGTCCTATCGCATCCTCACAATCCAGATCATCCATTTCGGCACGCTTTTCTAATTCAAGCAGTTCTGCATCTAAAGACTTTGTATAAACCAAAAGATATTCATGAGTTTTGGCAATCTGCTTGTAGGTTTGGCCCCGACTATTGGCACGAACTATTATTTCAGCGGTGAAGTATTCTTCCCCAAAAATGTCGTTCATCAAAAGCCGGAGGTTATGAATCTCGTGGTCATCAATACTGATGAAGATAGAACCTTCATCACTTAGCAAATTCTTCGCCAGAAACAGACGAGGATACATCATCGAAAGCCATTTGGAATGATAGCGACCGTCTGTCTCTCTGGTGGAACTGGTCGCGGTTCCTTCGGAAGACTTCTGCCCTGAATACTTGAGATAATCTTCAAGCCCTTCCCGGAAGTTGTCAGGATAGATAAACTCATTGCCGGTATTGTAAGGGGGGTCAATATAGATCATCTTGACCTTGCCGAAGTACGATTTTTGAAGCAGTTTCAGAACTTCGAGGTTATCGCCTTCGATAATCAGGTTCTCGGTCGTATCGAAATTCACCGATTCTTCCCGTACCGGCTTTAGCGTGCCGACGCTCAGATATTGCAATGCATGGATCGCGTTCGCTTTGCCCGCCCAATTCAGGCCGTAGCGTTCTCTATCCGTCTGGATCGCTCCCCCCAGAATCCGCTTTAGTCGGTCAAAGTCGATCTTATCTTCTGTGAAGGCGTCGGGAAACAGGGCTTTCAGGGCGTCAATGCGATTCTCGTTTGGCGGTAATGAGGTCAAGGGGAGACGAACTTCGGACGACATACAGACTTCACTCCTGAACCAGAAATCTTTCGGGGTATTTCCCTAATGAAACGGCAAAATGGTACTGGCAACCGCTCCCTAATTCTCTATATTCGTGCGATTTTCCTTATTCAGGTACGCCGCTCGGTGAAATCTGGTAACGCACGGGGCGATGTGGTAGAATCTTTATTCGTGTGTCGGTGCGGTTTAGGCCGTCCGGCTGCTGTAGGAGAGAGACCAAAATTCACTTATTCCGGTCTGTCGCTAACACTACTACGGTCACGCTTCCCGACGGGAGCGCGGCTGAGGAACCAATCTAATGGCTAAAAAAGTCGTCGGCGTCGTCAAACTCGCAATCAATGCGGGTAAAGCGACCCCCGCGCCGCCCATCGGCCCTGCGCTCGGTGGATACGGCATCAACATGATGGAGTTCATCAAGGGCTACAACGAGAAGACGAAGGACATGATCGGTTCTATCGTCCCGGTCGAGATTACCATCTACGATGACCGCTCGTTCACCTATGTCACCAAGACTCCGCCCGCCTCTGACCTGATCAAGAAGGCTCTCGGCATTCCGGCAGGTTCCGGCGTCCCGAACAAGACCAAGGTCGGAACGCTGTCCGCCGCACAAATCCGCGAAATCGCAACGACGAAAATGCCGGATTTGAACGCCAGCGATATCGAAGGCGCCATCAAAATCATCGCCGGGACCGCCCGCTCGATGGGAGTCAACGTGGAGAAGAATTAGTTTTTGACAATGGTCAAACACTGATTGTCAATCACTAACGGAGCAAAAATCATGACGAAACAGGAACGACGGTCTAAGGGACTCTACAAACTATCCAAGCGGTTCAAGGCGGAAGCGGCGAAAGTCAACCCGAACGCCGAATACGAACCGACGGCGGCGCTGGAACTGGTAAAGGCGACGTCCTCCACCAAGTTCGATGGCACCATCGATATCGCGGTGCGCCTGGGCGTCGACCCCCGACAGGGCGATCAGGTCGTGCGCGGCACCACCGATCTGCCGCACGGCACGGGCAAATCCCAGCGTGTCGCAGTCTTCGCCAAGGGCCCGGCAGCGGAAGCGGCATCGGCGGCGGGCGCGGATGAAGTGGGCGCGGACGATCTGATCACCAAGATTCAGAACGGCTGGCGCGATTTCGATGTTCTGGTGGCGACCCCGGACATGATGCCGGCGGTCGGTAAGCTCGGACGAACGCTCGGGCCGCGCATGCCCAACCCGAAGTCGGGGACGGTTACCCCGAATGTGGCTCAGGTCGTGAACGCGATCAAGAAGGCGACCCGTGTGGCGTACCGTGTCGAAAAGGGCGGCATCGTCCATGCCCCGATTGGCAAGTCGTCCTTTCCGGCGGAGCAGTTGCAGGAGAACATGTTCACCCTGCTCAGCGCTCTGGTGAAGGCGAAGCCGTCCTCGGCGAAGGGACGCTACATCAAGAAGATCACCCTGTCGTCCAGCATGGGACCGGGGATCAACGTGGAACTGTCCAAAGCGACCTCCGTCGCCGAAAAAGCGTAAGTTCGCAACCGTTCAGCGGTACAGAAAACGGCGGGCAATGCCCGCCGTTTTTTTGTGTCTCCTGGCGTTTATCCAATTCCTTCAATCACTTGTGTAAGGTCAGTTCGCGAAATCACCGTATCGAAACCGCCGACCTGTGGCGATAGTTTCTTACCCCCTGCGTAAGTAAGACTTGCCTCCTCAAATCGTTTGAAGGCGAAAATGGCGGAATTCATCACCGGAGGATTGAAAACGCCGATTTCGCAGAGTTTTTCAAAGTCAGAAACCTTCAGATTCGTGACACGCGTGAATAATTCCGGTTCAAGGTTCATGATGACGTCCTTTAGAGCCTCCTCACGAAAATCCGTCAAATACATGAAAACAGGAACTCGTGTGACAAATTTAAGCAACTTATCGCGGAGTTGCTTCTTAAAGCCCTGATTTTCTTTTTCCTGTTCTTTTTCTTCTTTATCCAGCTTTTCGCCTGTCGCGTTCTTTTCCTTTTTGATCTTGTTCAGAGCCTTCTCACTGGCGATGACGCGGGATATATCGCGGGATAGGTTGCGGAAATCCTCGATATTTTGCAAGGCGGCGAGAACATCAGCGTTCTTCAAGAGTTTTTCCAGAGTGACATTATCTACATTCACCATTTGAGCGCTTTGCCAGCGTTTCGCCAGCATGGTGGACGCAGTTCCTGCTGCAACAATGTCCAGAAGTTCAGACGCATTCAGCGGTTGCATAGTGTATCCGTCATAGCAGAGGACGGGCAGGAAGCGGATAAAATCCGCGACTTTCGCTTCAGCCGTCGCGCCTTCGTTCAGGTCAAGGCGACTGCTATATTCAGAGATTTGTTGCAAAGCGCGGTTCGGGGCAAAGTCGAAAATATAGCACTTCGGCTTGATAACTTCGACGGCATGAGGGTCGGAGCCGTCCTGATTCCGAAGAACCCAGGGACTCTGCACGCGGAACGCTGATTGAAAATACGTTTCCGGGCTGCTGGTATTGCGAAGCATGAAAATCCCCGTCCATCCCGCAATCGTGACGCCCGTGGTGAGTTTGCCACATGAAAGGGTTATGGACTTAGTTTTGAGAGGATTGCCCATCGCCTCCTTGACGGGGCGTAAGGCGTCCATGCCCATGCCCGCCTCCGAGCCTGCTGCAACGACAACTTTATAGTCATGGAAGAAAGCATTTTGCGGTTGACGCAACAATCGCGCCATCGCCCGACACGCGGCGACGCTTGGCAAAAACCAGAATGTGTGCTGTAGATAACCCTGCAAACGGTTATCCTCAAAGGGAATAGGAGGGCGAATACCTTCCGTTCCCGCCGCCGGATTTCCCGCGAGGTGGCTGCCACGTATCAAATGAAGCCATTTCTGAACTTCCGTTTCATGTGTAAAGACCGCCTTCGTCGCTTCCGTAAGGTCGTCGTTCGGTTCCTCTTTCGCCTTGAAAAACTCGTTCAGGTCGAACTCATTACTCTCGCCTTTCAGAGCGATGTCGCGAATATCTTCCGGCATCTGATAGGTCATCATGACCATTTGCGGTAGTTCCTGATAGGGATTAGGCCCGTTGGCGTCATTCCAATTCTCTTTGGCGCGTTGTTCGTCCGAATACGTCCAACTGAAAATTTGGTCTTCGAGGAATTCTCCTGTAGTAAGGGAGCGGAACGGCGTCCCCGTCAGATACAGAAAGTGACGCACGCTCAACGGGAACGTTTCTTCGTTGAAATCCACTTCGACCTTTTCAACAGCTTCCTTTTCGCTGGCATCCCCATCATAGAGGTCACGCGCCGATTCACGCCAGGAACCGAAGTGGTATTCATCCAGAATCACACAGTCCCATTCAATGACGTGCGCGAGTTCGAAGCGGTCCTTGATGGCTCCCGTCTTGGACTTGCCCAGAATATCCTGAAACGAGGCAAACCAGACGATCGGTTTCGATTCGTCCTGCTTGTCCAGCGTTTCGCCTCGCCCGATGAACTGCCAATCCTGAAAATCAACGTGTGTCTCAAGGTCCTCACGCCACGCACTTTCAACAGCAGGCTTATAGGTCAGCACGAGTATACGCTTCCAACCCATCGCCCGCGCCAGCTGATAGGCGGTAAAGGTCTTGCCAAAGCGCATCTTGGCGTTCCAGAGGTAATGCGACGCCCTCCCGTCGCTGTCGTAGTGTTCGAAGTAGGTTTTGGTGCGTTTGACCGCTTCCGCCTGTTCGGGGCGCATTCCGAAAGTATGGCTCGGTCCCTCCTTGACAACCAATCCCGTTCTCGCCTGAACGATGGCGTTCAGAACATCAGCAGGGGCGCACTCAAACCATTCTCCGTTGACATTCCGAAAGCCCTTCATCTTGAGAATCTGATGGATTTTCCTATCAGTAAAAAACGCCCCATCGTTGGCGAGGGCGGATTCTTTGACCAGTATTTTAAACGGCTGTTCGTCGGGCATTTTGACCGGGAACTGTTGCCAGATACGATCTTCAACATCCCCCTTTGTGTAACCGACTTTGAGGAGCCCTTTGCCCTGTTTCTCACCCAGCCACGGAGTTTCAGCGTATTGCTGCGTTGTGTATGCGTAGATGGTTGGGCTACCGAGGGGGCTAAAATAGGCGTCGTTCACGGCATCTCCTTGATATTGCTCTCGACAAACGCGATTTCTTCATCCGTCAGACCATAGCGGGCGTATAAATCAGCGTCCGTCCAAGTACGGCTCATGTCCAAGTCAGGCACGAATGAAAATCGCTCTTTGGTGACGTGTTGTGTGTTTTTACGCAAGGAAATCAAAAATCGGACGAATTTAGTCTTCAGGTACGTCGCCAGATTGTTGGCTTTTGCTTCGGCGTCGGGGCCATCATAGACATTAACGACAAGATACGTTTCACTACAGACCGAATGTGGCGGCGCGACAATTGGCTCTCCGGTCACGATAGCCGGGACACGACCATGACCATCGCCAGCCATGGGAGTAAGCACCTTGAATTTATCAATCCACTGTTTATTGATTGCAACTTCATTTTGACGAATGTAGGAAACGCCACCGCGTCGAAAAATGACTAAATCGTCGCTTTGTGTCGAGGTGTCTGATACTGTAACATTCGTTGGAAGACCAAAGGGCTTTCTTGAAGATACGATTTCTTCCAACGTTTTCTCCAATCGAGCCTGAACTTTCTTTAATAACAAGACACCTTCGTTTGACCTCACTAGTACATCGCCACCGTCGCGCAAGTCTCTGGTCGCTTCAGAAACAATTTTGCCATCGAAAATCGTTCGCACCGTACAATCACCATCGTATTTCGATTCCCAGAGGAAATAACAGACGCCGCCTTTGATTTCTACACCGGGGAAACACTCAAAAAGTTTGGGATAATCCACTAGATATTTCATGCGACGGTCGTTTATCATCTGGTTACGGAATTCATCCAGTCCCTTCCCGCCTGCGTACCAACGCGCCGGAATAATCATTGCCAGATAGGATGGGTTCAACTGAATCGCCTGATTCACAAACAGTTGATAAATCGGCGATGCGCTTGCTCCATATCCTTCATCCTCTAACTGGTAAGGGGGATTGCCGACAATCACATCGAACTTCATATCGAAAATGTCCTTCTTATGGATGAACTGGTAGGCGTAATTCTCCAGATGTTCGCCCCGGTCAAGGTCGCCTTTTGGCGCTCCGCAAAACTGACAACGTCCATTCCTCCCGTAGACGTGCGTCCCACGGCTATAGTGGATATTGCCATCCGGTTGGGAGAGTTTTACCACCGCGTGTTTCGATGCGGCGTTCTTGGAATAGTAAAGACTCCGGCGGGACATCAGACCCGTCAATGCCGTTATCGAGATGCCGAAAAGCATCTTTTCAAAGATATGAAGCCGCCGTTCGTCCTCATCAGGAATCGTCGCCTCCAGACCAATCATCAAGCGCTTCGCCGCCTCGCGCAGGAAAACGCCGGACTTGCAGGCAGGGTCAAGAATACGTATTTCGGGGTCTGTCCATAGTTCAGAGGGCAAAAGGTCAAGGATCTGTTCCGCTACAGTAGGCGGAGTGAACACTTCGTCGCTGCTCAGGTTACTCAGGCAATCCAGAATATCCGGCTTGTGATCGCCGACAATATTTTTAAACATTGGTTAACTCCCAGTAGTTTTTCATGGGGATGTCACGGACTGGACTCGGCTTCGCGCCCATCAATCCCGGTTCCAGCAGGTCTTGCAAGCGATAGACGCGCTGTGAAAATTTATTCAATCGTGGGGCGCTGAATTCCGTAAATTCGATCAGATGAACGCCTTTAATCATATCTCCCTCTATAACATTGCAGGAAAGAATATAGTCCACCGAGGCGAAAAAGCCGGGAGTAGGTTTCAGTGTGTTGAAAAGACGCAAAAACGCTTCTTCCACGACTACCCGCATTCGGTTTCGGGCG
>CAIVZM010000065.1 GCA_903910385.1 uncultured Armatimonadota bacterium | reverse complement strand
GCTGTCTTGTTTTCGGAACATGGCGCTTAGTTTGATTCGTTTATCGGGTTTTTGCAACGTGGCTGCGGCTCGGCGTTACTTCGCAGCAAATCCCCGGAGGGCGTTACAATGCATGGGAATACAAATAACTGAATAGCCCTGATCCAGAGCTCGACCGAGAGGGATAACGACTGATGAACGGGAATAAAGGAAAATGAATTGTGATGTCTTGATTCGTGGGGCGCGGGTGGTGGATGGAACAGGCAATCCGTGGATTTACGCGGATATCGCCCTGACCGGAGATAAAATCGTCGCTCTCGCCGCGCCCGGCACGATGCCAATTGAAGGGGCAGGCGAGGTGATTGACGCGACAGGAAAAGTGGTTTGCCCCGGATTTATAGATATCCAGAGCCACTCCCTGACGCCGCTCTATCGGGATGGACGGGCGCTTTCCAAGATCACGCAGGGAGTGACCACGGAAATCCTCGGCGAACTATGGACGCCCGCGCCGCAGGGCGGTAAGCGTGACCGGGAACGCATTATCAGCGATTTGCCGCCTGATTTCGCCTCCGTAGCGCAAACATGGACGCGATTTTCCGATTGGCTGGACTCCTACCGCCAGATTGGCGTCTCCCCGAATGTCGGTTCCTTTGTGGGCGGCGGAACCATTCGTGAGTACGCCTGCGGGTGGGAATCGGGCGACCCGACGCCCGACGAATTAGAGACCATGTGTCGTATCACCGCAGAAGCGATGGAAGAGGGCGCATTCGGCATTGCGCCCGCGTTGATTTATCCGCCGTCGTCGTTCTCTCCAGACTCCGAACTCACGGAGTGCGCTCGCGTTGTTGGGAAATATGGCGGCGTCTATATCGTCCATCTGCGCTCCGAGGGCGATGGCTTTCTGGAAGCGTTGGATGCCACCATTCAACTCAGCCGGGATGCTGATTGCCCGGTGGAGATCTACCACCTGAAAGCATCCGGCGAACGTAACTGGTCGAAGATGCAACGCGCCATTGAGCGCATCGACCAAGCGCGGGCGGACGGCGTCGATATCACGGCGGACATGTATCCGTATGTCGCGAGCGGGACGGGGCTTTCTGTACTGATTCCCCTCTGGGCGTCTGAGGGAGGGCGTCTTTATGAGAATTTGCGCGACCCGGAAACCCGTCAACGGATTCATCACGAACTCATAACGCCCGGCGCGAATACGGGCGACTTCGCCTCCGAACGGCGCGGCGATACGGTCGTCCCGTTGGGCTTCCAGTTGGAGGAAAATCGCGGTTATATCGGGCGCACTCTGACTGAAATCGCAGAAGAACGCGGTCAGGACTGGGCGGACGCCGCTATCGATTTGTTGCTGGCGGAAAATCAGCGAATCGCCACCGTTTTCTTTTCCATGAGTGAGGATAATCTGCGCTTGCAACTTCAGCAACCGTGGATCAAGGTCAGCACGGATGCGGGCGGGCTTGACCCGGCGACGCAGACCAACCCGGTCCATCCCCGCGCCTACGGAACCTATCCCCGCGTTCTGGCAAAGTATGTCCGCGAGGATAAAATCCTGACACTCGAAGATGCTATACGCAAAATGACCTCCGCAGTCGCCGACCGTCTGCGCCTGAAAAATCGGGGCGTCCTCCGAGAGGGCGCCTTCGCCGATGTTATTGTCTTCGACCTCGGAACGATTGCCGACTGCGCCACCTTCACCGACCCGCATCAGCTCTCCGTTGGCGTCGAACAGATGTGGATAAACGGCGTTCGCGTCCTTAAGAACGGAACCCACACCGGTTCAAAACCGGGTCAGATTGTCCGCCCCAACTGACTCAAAGCCTGTAAAATAGGGACGAAAGGAAAACGTATGACCACTCTCACAATCGAAATTCCCGATGAACTCGCCACCCGTATCGCAAAGATACCGCTGGAAACAGTCAACTACTTTGCTGTTTCTGGCATTGAGGCGGGACTAAATGATGAAGAACGTGAAGAGTACACGGAAGAAGATTACGCTGAAATTGGTGCGGCATTGGAAGACGTGGAGGCGGGACGAATGCAGCCCGCTGAGGCGTTTTTTCAGGAGTTCGCAGCGCGGCATGGATTTTCGCTCAAGGAGCGAAAGTAATGACCCGTGACGGTGAACCGGTCTATGAAGTATTTGTTACAGACCGGGCTTACCAGCATATTGAGGAAGCCTATCTGTATGTGTCGTCGGTCAGTAACCCTAACCGTGCGGCGGAATGGGTCGAGGATTTACGAGCCAAGATAGACGATTTAGCCTAATTTCCCGGCCCCAGGGCTTACCCAATTGATGAGGCGGCGACGGAGCGTTATGGACGTGAAGTGCGGCGTCTTTTGTATAGAGGGCCGAAACGCCGCCCCATTCAGACGCCCTACCACATCCTGTATTTCGTCCAAGACCCAGTCGGGGAAAGC
Source organism: uncultured Armatimonadota bacterium (assembly GCA_903910385.1). GTDB lineage: Bacteria > Armatimonadota > Armatimonadia > Armatimonadales > Armatimonadaceae > CAIVZM01. The sequence continues at coordinate 129,233 of CAIVZM010000065.1, read as the reverse complement.
GATGGCCTCATCTCCGTCTTGCGTGTACGTCATGCCCTACGTGACCCGGAAAAGCTAGATTGAGACACCTTTTGATGGAGGACGCAAAACCGGGTGCGGCGACTTTCTGGCGTTTTACGGTACAGTATAGCGTCAGGGAGTTTTTCCGGTCGGGGAGGGAACTCGGATGCGAGGACGTTGGAATTGGGGCAGCGGCGTTTTTGCGGTGGGGGTTGCGGCGTTTATTTTTGCTGCGATTGTCCCGTTGACGGGCTGGCTGACACGATTGCAGACGGAGGCGCTTTTTCGGACGCCGGAGCCCTGGCGGTTTGTGGAAGCAGACACGGAGCGGCGTTTCGCGGCGCGGGAGCGCCTTGCTTTACAGCGGAAACCGGATGATTTTGAATTGCACCTTGCTTCGGCGTTACGGGCGCCCTATTCGTATTCCACGGAGGAGACGATACTGCCTGCGGAATCGGGTCTCCCCGAGGACGGCGTCGCCCGGAAATTACGGAGTTTGGAAGCGTTGCGGGGCAGGTGGGGAGAAAACCCGGCGCTGATGGCGGCGGTCTTGCGGACGATGACGTCCTCTCTGGTAACGCCGAACCGCGACTATCTGGAGAACCTGACTTCCCGCTACCAGAACGCCCAGGCGTCCCGGAGTGACGCGCCGACAAAAATCCGCGACGACAGACGGGTCGGGCGGAACTCTCCGACAAACTTGGCGCTGTTTCAGGAGAACGCCGAACGGGGCGAACGCGCCGACCCGGAAAACGCCTACTTCACGGCGATGCTGGCAGTGTCGCTGTTCGCGGAGCGACGGGACTCCGAAGCGCAGGACGCTTTGCGCCGGGCGGCAGCGGCGCAGCGCTGGGAGGACTGCTCGATTTTCGAGATGCGGGGGACGCTCGCGCTGTCCGAAGCAGTCTATGGACGGCGAGGCGTTATCACGCAACTGGCACAGGGCGCCTCCGTGACATACCCCCAGTTTGCAACGATGCGCTCGCTGGCGCGGACGGCCATCGGCAAAGCGATAGAACGCGAACGGGCGGGGGATGGTTCGACCGGGTTCGATTTGCGGCGAAGCGTTGCGCGAATCGGCGCATTGATGCAGGAAAAAAAGGGCTCCTACGTCGGGGCGCAAACGGGTTCCGTCGTATCCGCGGCGTCCGTTTTTCCCGGCGGCGTCATTGCTGTGAAATCGCCCGGTCTGACGCCCGAGCAATGGACGGCGAAGCGGGCGCAGGACTACCGGGATTATCTGAGCCGTATCGGTCACGCGGACGAGGCGGCATGGTATGAGCGGCAACAACAAAAGGGGCGGGCAGAGGAGGAATTACGCCGGAAGGCGTCCGGGAAAGCGGTCTGGGAATTTCCGCGCCTGAAATCGACGCTTCCCGGTTACGCCCTCGGATGGGCGACGCTGCTGAACGCGTTCTGGACGATTGTCTTCGGCGGTCTCGCCGCGCTGGCGTTGCGGCGGCCCTGGGGCGTTCATCCGGCGCCGGTCGCCCTGCCGATTCGTCTGGGGGTCGGGTGGGTGTTTGTCCTGCTGGCGTTCGTGGTAGTCTGCAACGTCGCAGACGCGTTCTTCTCCATTTCTGCGACCGCCAACGGCGCGACGCTTCTGCTGGGGGGAATGATTACGTTCGCGCTAATGGCCCTGGGATTTTGCGCGTTCCGTCTCTGGCGGGCTGTTCGTCGCGGGGACGGAGTTTCCTCTATCCGGCATTTCTGGCTCGATTTCGGTCGTTTCACGTTTAGCGCAGTCGCAACGGCGGCGCTGATTTTTGCCGTCCTGTGGCCTGTGTCGCAACTGTTTACGCTGGCGAATATCATCTACTACTCGTATTTTATGGCGGATACGTTCGAGTTGGCGCAAGGCTTCGGAGCCTTCGTTCTGGCGATTTTGGTTTCGCTGCTTGCGCCGCTGGCGGCGAGCCTTTACGGCGTCGGGGTCGGGCTTTATCGGCGTGAGGCGATTGTTTCGAGCGCCGCCCGCATTTTGCGGAAAACGGCTCTCCCGGCGGCGGGCGTTCTTCTCCTGCTCTATGCGCCCATCGTCGCAGCAACGGCGTTACAGGACAACCGGCTCCGGGCCGAACTGCAGCGCGGCATGGAAAATGAGCGGCAATATCTTGCGGACATTGCCCGTCAACGATGATTTGCCTTGTCCTAATTCGGTATGCCTCGCGGCGGACAGTAACGCCTCACCGCCTAATCGGCAATATAGGCTATATCAATTAAGCCGCCTCGTATGACGACGACAACGGTTTCGGGAACAGCCTCTATTTCATCGAAACAGAGGCCGAGCGCCGGACCGAACGCGTCGGAAATATACCGCACCGCGCTGAGAGCATGATTCCCGGTGACGAGGGGAAATCGGGTGCGGGCTTCCAATTCCCAATCCGCGAGTTTTTCACCGATTTGATGTAGGTCGTCTACGAAAGCGGGATTTGGCTTGCCGTTGCAATCTTTAAGATGAACTCCCATTTTCCCGTTGGCATAGGCGACTTCGCCTATCCATTCCACCCATTCCTCGACATCTTCTTCAAGAAGTTGGTTGGGGCGCCAGCGTCGGAAACCCCAGCGCCGGAATCCGCCAATTTGAGTTTCCGGCGCTGAGAAGTGAATCCCCATCCGACGCCACAAAAGAATGCCCCCTGCTAAAATTAGCAGGGGAACGAGAATCAACAACAATAATAGGGCGTTCATTCTGGATTATTCGCCTTCGGCCGCTTTTTGCAGGGCTTTGAGCAGGGTCTCCTCGTCCCAGGAGTCGTCGAAGCGGACGCCGTTGATGAAGAAGGTCGGTGTGCCGTTGACGCCGGAGCGGACGCCGGACAGGAAATCTTCCTTCACCTTGGGCTCATGCTTGCCCATCAGAATTTCGCTGATCGTCTTTTCCGGGTCTACGCCGACCTGAGTGGCGAGGGTCTTGATGCCGTTGTCGCTCAGGTCGCTCTGGTGTGTGAAAAGCGCGTGATGCATTTCCCAGAAGACGCCCTGCGCCGCCGCCGATTCCGACGCCTGCGCGGCATGGTTGGCGTGAGGATGCATCTCAGATAACGGAAAATTGCGGAAAACAAACCGTAGTTGATCTCCCATCGCCTGCTGGACCGCCCGCACAATAGGATGCGCCCGCCCGCAATGCGGGCATTCATAGTCGCCATACTCAACCAGAGTCACGGGTGCGTCCGCAAAGCCCTGAAAGTGATCACGGGCAGGGTTTACCGGCAATGTTAATTGAGCCATGTGTTTATCCTCGATCTGTCATAAATACTACGAAAGCGATTCTAAAGCGGTTAGAATACCGTCTGCGCCGGGGTTCATTCCCATCGGGGAAAGATAACTCCAGCGGATCACGCCTTCTTTATCGATGACGAAAAGAGCGCGTTCGGTCAGTCCCGCACTTTTGTTATAGACGCCGTAAGTTTTAGCGACAGCCCCTTTGGGTTCAAAATCCGCCAGCAGGGGAAAGTGGAGTTTGCGGTCTGTTGAGAAGGCGGCATGACACCAGACGCCATCGACGGAAACGCCCAATAACTCCGCCTGATGTTTGTGAAATTCGGAAAGAATCTCGTTATAGAGCGCCATTTGGTCGCCGCAGACCGGAGACCAATCGGCGGGATAAAAGGCGAGAATGACCGGTTTACCCCGCAGTTCTGAAAGAGAAATCGTCTGATCTGGGGTGCAGTGTAACGTGAATTCGGGTGCGGGCGTTCCTGGCGGTAAGATTGCGCTCATCGTATTCTCCTGTGATGCGGCGCAGGGGCGTCTCCCTGCCGGTTGCCGCTTCAATATAAAACTTCATCCCTTATATGACTTAAAGCGCGTGAAAGTTTCACTTCAACCGGGATGCCTCGCCTGCTCTTTCTGTCAGTTTCTTCTGAGAGCTATCGCCTACCGGGTCACTCCGACAGAATTTCCGCTCGTCGCAATGCCGGGAAGAGCAGACCGCCAAGAGCGGCGAGGATCATACCGACGCCCATCAGAATCAACAGAAAAGATGGTCCGATGACGGTGAGCGCCAGACCGCCCAGACCGATCGCCAGCGGTTGGATGCCAATAGAAGTCAGCGATAAGGCGGAGTTGACGCGCCCCTGAAACTCATTCGGCGTTACCCGCTGGATATAGTTGAGAATCGGCAACTGACTGTAAGGCACAAACAGTCCCGCGATGATGTTCCAGAAAATGAACAGAGGAAACCATTTTGAAAACGCCATGAAAACTATAACCACGCCGATGACCGCCGCTCCAGTGATAAATGCGATTCCAGGGCGACGGATCGAGAGGCGACTCGCCATGGCTCCGCCGATAACCATGCCTAAAAAGAAACTGCCCTCGCAAGCTGCGAGCGTCCAATACTCCCCCCCAAACCATTGACTGTTCACCGTGACGGAAACGATCATGAACGGCGCGACGGCGCCCTGAATCAACATACTCAGGATGACAATCGTCGCCAGCGTCGGATGAAACCGGATATAGGTCAAACCGCTCTTGAGATCTTCCCATGCGGTAGGCGTCTGCTCGTCCGGCGTGTTTTCCCTGGGAGGGAGCGGCGGTAACAGATACAGAAAGTAGGCGGAAACAGCGAATGATAGGGCATTCAGCAAAATCGCCCCCAGAAAAAAATAGGTGGGGGACAATACATACAGCAGGGAAAGGATCGCTCCGGACAACGCTAAGCCTGCCAATGGTGTGACGCTCTGTGTTGCCAGAGAAAGACCATTTGCCACCGATAACTGGCTGGGCGGCACCAGTTGCGGAATCGCCGCGCCCTTCGCCGGCGCAAAGAAGACATTAGCGACGGAGAGCAGGGACGCGGTTACAATGAGCGCGGCGGTCGGCGGTCGGGGTTCGAACCACAGCAGAAGGGCGAATAATATCAGGATCGCAGCGCTGATGATATCCGATGCCATCATAATATGGCGGCGGTCTATGCGATCCGCAAGGACGCCGGCATGAAGCGACAGCGCCAGATAGGGCAGGGTCTGCGCGACGCCGACAATCCCGACCATGCCGGGATCACCGGTCAATTTCTCCGCCATATATAGAAAGACCATCCCGTAGAAGGCATCGCCAAACTGCGAGATCGCCTGACCGATCCAGAGATGTCGGAATGACGCGATCCGTAGGACATCCCTGAATGATGCCGCAGAGTTGAGGTAAGTGTCTGTATCCGTTGGCTCCTTCACTTCCTCCATCATTTTTCGGGGCAGTCGCCTTAAATTTCCGCCGCAAGGGCGTTCAGGAATTTACGGCGGTAAGTCAGGAACGACGCTTTACCGTCCCCATAGACCGCATTGGTCAGAAGCGCGACCACCAGAGAATGTTCCGGGTCGATGGTCAGGAGAGTTCCAGTGTAACCGCTATGCCCAACCGTGTGCGGAGAGAGCAAATCGCCTGAGGGACAATACCCGTTGCCCATCGCGAAGAAAAGGAAGGTATGCGCTCCGATTCCGGAGTTCACCTGATTCTCAAAGATGCGTGCGCGAGTCGGCGATCCGAAGATTTTACCCGTCCGTAGCGCCTCGCCGTAGGTAGCGACATCCGCCGCGGTTCCGAACAATCCGGCATTCCCGCTTACGCCGCCGATTCCACAGGCATTACCATCGTGGACTATACCGATAAGCGTCTGGTCTCTCCTGGGGCCTTCCTGCGTCATCGTAGGGGCTATACGGTGATGAAATCGTTCGTCTGGGAGGAACATCGTGTCTTTCATACCCAGCGGTGCAAAGATATGTTCGTGGGCGAAAACGTTCAGGGACTGATTGCTGACCATTTCTACGATTTTATGCAGCAGGATGAAGTTCAGACAGGAATATTCGTATTTCGTCCCGACCGGAACTGTGGGAAGTTTCAGTATTGCGTCGATGGCGGCATCGTGCCCCAATCCGTTTTCGTAGCAGGGAATCCATGCCGGAATGCCGGAAGTGTGAGTTAGCAGATGCTTGATCGTGATGTCTTGATGATGATCCGCCGCCGAACCGAAAAACTCCGGCAGGGTGGCGGTCAATGTCAACCGTCCCTGTTCCACCAGCGTCAAGACGCTCGCGCCGGTCGCCATGGGTTTGGTCAGAGATGCCAGATCATAAATGGTTTCGGTGGTTGCAGGACGTGAATAATCCAGCGTTCCCAGCGCCGCATCCAGTCGCTTCTCACCTCGATGATAGATAGAAATCGTTGCACCGGGCATGGCGCCATCGTCAATAGCGCGTTTGAAAACATCCAGACAGACCATACCTTACATGGTATCCGTTGCTAAAATCGCTGTCAAAGAAATTATTGACATATATCTAAAATCGATGTATATAGAATCATGCAACGTGACCTGCCGAAAAATGACATATCGCTCCTGATCCTTTCCGTACTGATGGAGGGAAACAGGCATGGTTACGCCATCGCCCGTGAGATCGAGCACATGAGTTCCGACACGCTAAAAATGCGCGAAGGTACCCTGTATCCCGCCCTGCGAATTCTGGAGCAGGATGAAATGATCGAGAGCCACTGGGAAACGCCTGAGCGCGGTCCCGCCCGCAAAATATACACGTTGACCCAGAAGGGGCGGATGGAACAGACGAAACGAGCGCAGGAGTGGCTGCAGTACGCCAGCGTAATTGGCGCGATTGTAGGAGGGAAAAGACCCGATGAAAACCCGATTTGAAAACAACTTGGTTGCAACCGACCGAGTCGAACGTTATGTGTCCGAATTATCGCGCGGTCTGGAAGATTTAGGCGAGACGCGAAAGCGCGAAGAATTGGAAGAGATCCGACAGCACCTCGACGCCCGCGTCCAGGCTTGCCGGGAATTAGGGTTGGACGAAGAAGAAGCGCAGGAAGAGGCAGTTCGGCAGTTCGGTTCGGTACAAAAAGTGACGGGCGGATTACGCAAAGCCTACTGGCGCGAAAAGTTCTTCGTCCCGGACACAATTTCCGGCGCGACGATTCTGGCGGTCGTCGCTGAATGTATCCTTGTCGGTGTGCTGGGACCGTTGACGGAGATTATCGGCACCGCGACTGCCTACTATTCGCCATTTTCAAGAGCGATGCCCTATTTCCCGCTGTTCCCATTTACATACCTGATCTTCTTCATGATGAAATTTCCTGCCACTTTTCTCTCCGGTGTCGCTGTGGGATGGTTTGCACCGCGTAATGGCGTCCGGGGAACTCCGATGGGCCACTTTGTCTTCGAGGCGTACCACATTCTTTCGAAGTGGGCGATTATCTCTCTGAGCAGCCCGGCAGTGGCGCAGAACCCTGAAATCTATTTAATTCCGCTCGGGCTAACTGTCAGCATGATCCCCGTTAGCGTATGGGGCGCTTATGTCGGGCGGCGTTACGCAGCGAAAACTGCAAGCGCCTGACGGCATCAGGCGGGCTTGAACACCAGGCATGAGTTGATACCGCCGAAGCCGAAGGAGTTGGAAAGAATGGGACCGGGCGTGAAGGCGCGTGGTCCCTCGGTTACATAGTCCAGATCGCACACGGGGTCCGGACAGAAGAGATTGGCGGTTCCAGGAATGATACCTTTGTGCAACGCCATCGCGCAGAGCGCCGCTTCAAAGGCCCCGGTGGCGCCAAGTGCGTGACCATGCATCCCCTTGGTGCCGAAAACGGGGATTGTCTTTGCATAATCTTCGCCGAGGGCGGCTTTGATGGAGTGCGTTTCGGTGGAATCATTGAGCGGGGTTGAGGAACCGTGCGCGGAAACGGCAGTGATTTCCTCTGGAGTCAATCCGGCGCGTTCGATGCTCTGTCGCATGGCGCGTATGGCAGATGAACCATCAGGGCGCGGCGCGGTCATATGATGCGCGTCATTGGTAGTGGCGCAACTGGCGAGTTCGGCGTAGATTCGCGCTCCCCGCTTCTCTGCATGCCGTCGCGTTTCCAGAACGAGCATTGCGCCGCCCTCCGCCATGACAAAACCATCACGGTCTTTGTCGAAGGGGCGTGATGCGGTTTCCGGGTCTTCGTTCCGCTGGCTCATGGCGCGAATCAAAGCGAACGCCCCGTAAGTCAACCCCTGCAACGGCGCTTCCGCAGCCCCGGCTAACATAACATCCGCTTCGCCCCGCCGCAGGTAATGGAAAGCGTTTCCCAGTGCGATAGGGCCAGAGGCGCACGAGTCTCCATTCGCCGAGGCGGGTCCGGAAAACCCGAACTCGATGGCGATATTACACGAACCCGCCCCGGCGAATATCGTCAGGGCGAGCATCGGCGACACCGCTTTCAATCCGCGTTCGATGTAGTTGAGATGCTGTTCCTCCGCATAGCCGATGCCGCCCAGCGCCGTCCCGAGGCAGACTCCCACACGGTCAGAAGGAACATCGCCTTGATCCAGATTCGCATCCTCCAGAGCCTGCGTCGCACATGCTACCGCAAACTGGGAATATCGATCCAGACGGCGGATTTGCTTGGCATCCAGATAAATCGTCGGGTCGAAATCATTGATTTCCGCCGCAGTGTGACTGATGAACGGCGAGGGGTCGAACCTGGTAACGCGCCGGACGGCGGATTTACCCGAAAGCGCTCCGCGCCATAATCCTTCCGCCGTTTGTCCAATGGGCGTTACCGCGCCAATACCCGTGATGACTATAGCATCGGGGTTTGTCATGAAAAACTCGACTTTCTAATTACAGAAGGAACCGGTATTTCCGTTACTCGCCTGATTTCAGGGATCGTGGCGAAACAAGCGCACGATTTTCCTATCAAGGAGTCGCCGCTTCCGTTTCGGCGATTTCTTTGATACGCGCCAGCGTCTTTCCTGCGATATTGGCGACAAACAGGTTTCCGACCACCGAATGCGCGAACCATCCGGTCAGTATCGGCAGAGGATATGATAAATCATGGGCGATCACTACCCTGACCCCGCCGCCCTGCGTTGCAGGAATTTCTGTGAGAATCCATTCCACATACATTCCCCGGGTGACTCCCCCGGTATGGAAAAAAAGAATCCGGTTTTCCTCCGGTAATAGCGCCTGGGACGTGCGCCATTGAACGGGAAATCCATCCCGGCTTGCCGCCATTGTCGCCTGTTTTACTCGTCCGTCGTCCGATAATACGTTCACATGGCGATAATGGGGGAGAATCCGGGGCCAATCGCCTATTGCCGCGCCCAGAGCGAATACCCGATGTATCGGAGCGTGGATAACAATCTCGTTTTCAGTATGCATGCAACTTACTCCACCTACGGCGGAGAGGAAATGAATGTTCCGTCGCTTATGAAACGGAGCGGGGATATTTGACGGTCGGTTCGATAAAGCGACGCGCCCGTAGCGGCAAGGCGCGTCAACGTTTCCGGATGAGGTAGATTATCGCGATTCGGACCGACGCTCAGGACAATGATATCCGGATGGACCAATCGTAATAATTCTGGCGAGGACGCTTCCCGCGTACCGAATCGCGCGACCCGGAGCCAGTTTGCGGAAAGGTCTGGAGCGCGAGTGAGCAAAGCGTTCTCTCCCGCTTTTTCCACGCCGCCCATAAAAAGAAACCGGGTTTGGCCGTAAACAATGCGAGCGACAAGGGAATTATTCGCGGCGACCGGGGCGTTTTGTAACAGGGGGTCTGCCGGAGCGAGAACTTCCAACTGAACGCCATCAATATTCCATACCTGACCGGCGCGGGCGATTTTTACGCGGATATGACGCTGGTCGAGCAGGTTGTGTACCTGTTTCTGCCAGGCATTGATATCGCCCGCGCTGGTCTCAAGAACCTGATTGACCGGTAACGTTTTAAGAATATCGGGCAGACCGCCAATTGCCTCTGCATAGGGGTAGGGCATCAGGAGCAGATCGATTGCGGACGCTCCGGCATCGCGTAGCGACTCAATAATTTCTTTGCCTGCGGAAGGCGGCCCACCGCCAATTAGAATGATCTTGCCATTAGGCGTCCTTATCCACGCCGCTTCTCCCTGATCCACATTGAGGACTGTAATGACCAGTCGGTTGGCTGGAAGTGCGACGCTTTGCCTGCGCCTTATCAGAAATCCCAGCATCAGGGCAAGGGAAGCCAGAAATATCAGGACAGCGGCGATAGATATCCTGATATAGCGTGTCATAACCCCATGAGACGGAGGAATCGGGGAAAACTCCTCGGAGGTAGCGCTCAATTCTGGAATATTCCGTTCGTCCGACATAGCAATCGCCTTCGTCGAAGAATCCTCAGGAATAATCTTCGGAATCGCTCTGTGCGAGATGATAGGAAAGCACCGCCAGTTCCTGAACAAACGAAACGTTCCGGACGATGACATGCGAAGGGACGCGCAACAAGGTCGGAGCGAAGTTGAGAATCGCGCGAACGCCGGACTCAATGGCGGAATCCGCCGCGCCTTGCGCCGCAAGGGCGGGAACCGCCAGAATCGCCATGCGCGCTTTCAGGGCCGAATTGATTTCCCTTAACCGACTGAAATCGACGATATCCATATCCTGAAGACGTTTACCGATTTTGTTTGGGGCGGTGTCGAACGAAGCGACAATGTGAAAACGATGTTCTTCCAGTCCGGGGTAGCGCAACAGAGCGGAGCCCAGATTTCCCGCGCCGATCAGGATAATCGGTTGCATTTGATGGATGCGAAGTATGCGGGCGATACGGCTTTCCAGGTCCGGCACATTGTACCCAACCCCCGGTTTGCCGAACTCGCCGAAATAGGAGAGGTCTTTGCGAAACTGCGCCGCGCTGATGCCAGTGTGCTCTTCGATCTGCGCGGAAGAAACCGTTTCCATCCCGCTTGCGCCTAGATCGATGACGCATCTCAGATATGTTGTCAGGCGCTCGAGTGTGGGTGTGGGAACCTTTTCTTTTTCTTTCGAACTGACTGGCCCCAAGTCACTGGGTTCTGTCTCTTCCGATGGAATTGGATCGAACTTGAGCATAATCGACATTATATCGCCCTGTCTGGAGTTAAGGTTCCCTGTAAAAGCGCCAGACTGTCACGATGAATGATTTCATGGGAGGGGATTGTCTCTCTGCCTAATGCCGTGGCGAGCGATGCGGTAGATGCTCCAGCAATCCGTTGCACATCCTCCGAAGCGTAACGCGTCAACCCGCGAGCGAAAATATCGCCCGTTTCGTCCGCTACGGAAATCAATTCGCCAACGCTGAATGCGCCTTCAACCCCGACCACGCCGACGGGCAGAAGGGAGCGACCTTCTTCTTCCAGAGCGCGACGGGCGCTTATATTGACAATGACAGCGCCGCGAGGAGAACCGGAAGCCCACGCCAGCCACCGTTTACGCGCCGAGGGACGCGCGGCGGCGGGAGCGAAAAATGTTCCTGAACCGGGCGTTTTCTGCAAGCATTCACGGAGTATATGGGGGCGACGACCGTTGGCGATCCACATTCCCGCACCGGAGGAAGTCGCGATTTCTGCGGCGGCGATTTTGGTCAACATCCCGCCCGTTCCCGCCGAGGTTCCGGCGCCGCCCGCCATTGCACGAATGGAGGGAGTTATTTTCGCCACATGCTCAATGAGATGGGCATCTGCATGGATGGCAGGGTTTCTGTCGTACAGTCCGCGCACATCGGAAAGAAGAATCAATTCGTCCGCATCAACCAGCGAGGCGACCAGCGCCGCCAGCGTATCGTTGTCGCCGACACGTATCTCCTCTGTCGCTACCGTATCATTTTCATTGACAATGGGGAGCGCTCCTGCTGCCAGCAGAGCCTCAAAGGTATTTCGTGCATTGACATAGCGCGCGCGGTTTTTCAGATCATCGCGGGTGAGAAGCACCTGACCGACCGGGATACCGTAGTTGGCGAAAATATCGCCGTACAGCGCCATCAGGGCTCCCTGGCCGACACTCGCCGCCGCTTGCTTTTCGGGAATCGTGCGGGGTTTTTCCCGCAGTCCGAGTAATCCCATACCAGCACGGATCGCACCGGATGATACCAGAATCGCCAGACAGTTCTCCTGACGTAATTGCGTGATTTGCGCCGCCAGACTGTTGATGAATACGCGGTCGAGGGCAAGCCCTTCTCCGCCGGTCAGGGTCGAGGTGCCGAGTTTGACAATAATTCGTTTAGAGTTGAACGCCATCAGGTATATCCGCCGGTTTCATTTATATCGCGTTCAACCGTGATGTCCTTAAAATCCCCGATACCACCCGGCCGATTCCCGCTAAGTCCGGAAAAATCCGGACTTCCTGAAAGCCAGCGCTACGCCATAAGTTGGCGACCGCTTCCCCCTGACCGGCGCCGACCTCTACCGCCAGCATACCGTTCGGTTCGAGACGAATCGCGGATTCCTTTGCTAACCGTCGATAAAAGTGAAGCGCATCGCCATCGGGAGGAACCAGAGCGAGCGTCGGTTCTTTATCCCTCACTTCCGGTTCCAGATGTGACCAGTCTTCGGGAGATATATATGGCGGATTGGAGAGAATAACGTGATACCGGCTGTCCGGTAGCACGGGCCAGAGATTCGTTCGAGAGAAGCGGATACGTCCCGATACATCATGGCGCAGAGCGTTTCCCTGTGCTATAGACAGCGCCGCTTCGGAGATATCGGTAGCATCGACAATCGCGTTTTGAAGGCGATGAGCGACAGCGACTGCGATACATCCAGAACCGGTTCCGATATCCAGCAGGTGCGCCGCCGCAAGAGGCATTGCGAAATCAATGCCCGTCTGAACCAGAAGTTCCGTTTCCGGTCGGGGAATCAATACATCGGGTGTCACCCGGAACGACAATCCGTAAAACTCCCTTTCCCCCCAGATATAAGCGAGCGGTTCACGATCTTCCCGCCGCCGCAAACTGGCTTCGAGCGCCGCTACCGCGCTTTCGGACAGCAATCGTTCCGGGTACATCACGATGGATTCTATCGGGATTGCGCCAGCCAGAGAGAGCAGTGACCGGGCTTCCGCCCTCGCTTCGGCAGGGGGGATGCCTGCCTTCCGGAGACGATCTGTCGTCCTGTGTAACGCTTCGGAAACGGTGAGGAGCGTCATCGCAGGTCGTCTATGGCGTCGGTCAGAACGGCAAAGGCGGCTGCCATACCGTCAAGATGGCTGAGGGAGATCAGTACGCGACGCCCGCCCGCGCGAACGGCGGCGCGACCATACAGCGTAATCGAAGGAGAACCCGAAAGCGCACGAACGACTTCGATTTCGCGCAGGGCGCATCCTCCTCCCAAACACTTGATGACCGCTTCTTTCGCGGCGAATCGCGCTGCGATATGCGGCGCGGGATCGGGGCGTGAAAGGCAGTATTCCGCTTCCTTTGGCGTCAAGATTCGGTCGGTGAAGCGTTCCCGATGTCGAGCGAGCGCGATTCGCACCCGCCTGACATCGGTCAAATCCACCCCTACCGCCGAAACGCGACCTGCCAGTTGAGGGATCATACGGTTTCCCTCATATGGCGAATCCTCCGGACTCTTTTCACGGTTTCGCTCACGAATCTGGCTCAAACCTGAATCGGAACGCGCTTACCGGTTTCGGCGGATTCAATCGCGCCAAAAACCATTGCCAGACTCTTAATATTGTCATGGCATTCTCCCTGTGGCGTCGCGCCGGTTTCCAGCGCGTTCAGGAAGTCGCGCAGGCTTCCTGCAATACCGCCGGCATAGCCTTCTTCCGGCGTTTCTTCCCATTTGTCGACCGGGTTATGGAATCCTGCGTTACGTTCTTTGACCGTCTCGCCGACCAGTTTCCCGTGACCGTCCCACAGGGCGGTGCCGTTCTCGCCGACCGCTCGCCAGTCGCCTTCCCAGGAGGAATGGAGACCTTCGGCGCACCATGAACCGCGATAGGTGTAGCGGAGACCCCCGGACATCTCAAAGAGGGCGGTAGCGGAGGCGTCACCTTTGTACCACGACCAGGAGGGATTAAATTCCTCGCAATAAACACTAACCGGGTCGGCGGCGGAAAGATACCGCGCGGCGTCAAAGGTGTGGATCGCCATATCCAGCGTCAGGACGTGCGCCATTTCATCGCGGAACCCGCCAAAGTGCGCCCCGATATAGAAATCGGAATTGAGAATGCCCAGCGCCCCCAGACGTTCGATGAGCTTGCGGTAAGCGCGTAACCGGGTGTCATAGCGTCGGCTCTGGCTGACCATGTATAGTTTTCCCGATTTCTCCGATGCCGCTACCATCTCTCTCGCGGCTTCCATCGAGTGCGCCATCGGTTTTTCGCCAATAACAGGCACCCCCGCTTCCAACGCCATCAGGGTGACATCGTGATGCGCCTCGGGGATTGTCACATCTACGACGAAGTCTGGCTTTGTTTCCGCCAGCGCCTTGGCTAAATCCGTTCCTGTCCAGATATTCGATAGCTTCAACGCATCCGCCGCATCCGCCGCCGCGCCTTCGCGAATATCCACCCATCCGCCGAATTCCACCAGGTCTGCATGCTTTTTGAGGTTATCGCCCCATCCCCTGCCCATGCCGCCTGCGCCCACCAGAAGGGCTTTTCGTGTCGCCATATCCAGTACCGTTCTTTCGTTCGTACGACGCCGTCGCGTCTATCTCTAAGCGTCATTCGACAGGGCATCCGTGAAATCCTGTTACCCCCACCAGAACGAGGCGGCGATAATTCCGTACCTCTCGACTCTGTCGCTTCGCCGATCAGATTGGCAAGTAACGCCAGAGTGATTGCCGCTTTGAGTTGTTTATCAGGATGATGGTTCTCTTTCATCGAAGATCAAAGATGATAAACGACGTTTGGTCGGCATAAGAGGTGCGGCGCCGTCGTTGTCGGGTCAACGGGAATGTCCATGAAACGGGAGAGGGCGGATTTGTCCGAATGGGAGTCGTGCCCCAGAAGACAGAAGGAATAAACGGAATCCAGAATGTCGTCCGTCAAACGCCAGATTTCCGGTTCATCTCTATTACGACGCGCGGAAACTAAAAGACGCCACATACGCTCGATAATATCGCCGTTGCCGGTTTCCACAACAAAGACCATCTAAACTGAACCCTTTCGAATCGGAAATAATGTGGAATACCCCGATTGTAACCTGACTTTTTCGAGAATGGGATGGTTTCCAAAAATCGATAGCAGTCAATGGTTCAGAGCGCCGGAAGGGAGTGAGCGGAAGATCAGGTAAACGGCGGAGATCAGCGTGAAAGCGATAGCGATATTTTCAAATGTTTTCTGGTCGATCCGATGCAATATCTTGCGACCGATCAGGCCGCCGACCAGTGCACCGGGAAACAGCGCCAGCGCAAACAGGGGAGCGGACGAAGGCATCGCCCCGGCGTAGATGCTGAACGGTACTTTGAAGACATTCATCAAAAAGAAATACCATGCCGCTGTTCCGATAAAAGCGACTTTGGGTAATCGCATCGCCAGAAGGTAAAGTGTCATAATCGGTCCGGCGGCGTTTGCAACCATGGTCGTAAAACCCGCCAGTAATCCTGCAATCGGAGCGAATGCTGGAGAAGGAGGTTTGGGATCGTCCTTCTTGCCTCGGAGACGTATCCTTTGAACAATCTGAAACAGGACTATCGCCAGCAAAATACTTCCTATGAGAAGACGCATGCCATGATCATCGACCCGCCGCATGGCGAACGCACCAAAGACAACCCCGGCGATAGTCCACGGAAAAAGGCGAATCAACTTTGACCAGTCCGCATCCCGACGATACGAAAGGACGGCGATGATATCGGCGCTGATCAAGACCAGCAATACGCTGCCGGTCGCTTCTTTGGCGGGCAAGAACAGGGAAAAAAGGGCGACAGCGACAATGCCGACACCCGCAATCCCAGTTTTAGACAGCCCGACGCAGAAAGCGCCCAGATATGCCAGCGTCCATTGCCACGGTAGAAGATGAGGAAGCGACAATTGCATCAATTTCCTGCAATGTACTTGCCGCCGATGAGACCCAAAAGCAAAATACCTAACAGGATGCGATACACCACAAAGACAATGGTCGAGTGTCGGGCAAGATATTTCAACAGCCAGGCAATCGAAGCGTATCCCACAAGACCTGCCACCAGAGTCGCAATAATCAGACTCATGGAACTCAACTGCATGACATTGGGGTCTGGCGCTTCGCTCTTGAGTTTATATAGTTCATAAAGCCCGGAGATCAGTACCGCCGGAATCGAAAGCAGAAAGGAGAAGCGAACCGCCGCCTCACGGGTCAACCCGGTGAGAAACGCGCCGATCAGGGTGGAACCGGAGCGGGATGCGCCCGGAACCAGCGAAAGACATTGCGCGATGCCGACGATTGCGCCATCTTTTAGTGAAATCGATTCAATCGGGCGCTTGGAGGAGGCGTTCCCCACCTTGCCGGAGGCTGATTCCTCCTGAGCAAAGCTATGGGATTGCGTCATCCTTTCCACGACAAACAGGAGAATCGCCATGACGATCTGTGTAATCGCGATAACGGTCATGCCGCGAAAGACGCCTTCTATATAATGCTTCAGCGCCAGTCCGAGGATGCAGACCGGAATAGTGCCGATAATAACGGCGATTCCAAGCCGCGCTTCCGGAGAGTTTTTGTTTCCACCGGGACTGAACGCTTTAATCATGCCGGAAATAGTGTTTCCGATGTCACGGGCAAAGTAAACCAGCACAGCGATCAGCGTCCCCAACTGGATGATAGCGGAGATTTTCGCGCCGGGATCCGGCCATCCAAGCAAAATGGGAATGATTTTTAGGTGAGCGGTAGACGAAATAGGAAGAAACTCAGAGATACCTTGCACGATTCCGAGCGTAATAGCTTTAATTATGTCCAAACGAATGTCCTCTGTAGCGCGAATTTAATCGCCGGGGGGATTAGGATAAGAGAGGTTCGCGGTCGTCGATGGAGCGGCCGGAAGCGTCGGTGAGCGAAATTCGTTCGCCCGACGCACGGCGCGTTCCAATCGGGGCGTCGTTCCCATGGTTCGTCCCTTTTTCGGGACGCTCTGCGATTGCGGCGCGATAAAATAGTGATAGAGTAACACCCGCGCCAGAGCGGCGACCGGGGCTGCCAGAAACATTCCCATCAGTCCGAAGAACTCTCCGCCGATCAGTAGAGAGATCAAGACGATGACCGCATGGAGATTCAGAGCATGCCCCAGAAAGAGCGGCATGATCACTTTGCTTTCCACGATATGCAACAGGGTGAAAAAGACCAGAATCCATACCCATAGGTAAGGATTACCCGTCTGTGCGCCATGGATGAACGACATCAAGACGACCGGGATCCCGCCGATAGGTGGCCCGATAAAGGGGATCGCTCGTGTCAGTCCGGCAAAAAGCCCCAGAATCAGAGCGTATTCCATCCCTGTGATTTTCAGGACAAAACCGGTCAGCACGCCCGCGATCAGTGCCAGCCAGAACTGGGTCACCAGATAGGCGCGCATAATAGTCCCGCATTCGGAAAGAATCGCGAGGGCTTGCCGCCTTCGAGGAGCGGGCACCAGGAACAGAAACTGATTTCGGAGTCGTTTACCGTCCAGAGCGAAATAGAACGCCAGCACCGGGACGGTCACTACTTCCACCAAATGACCTGCCCAGGTAGCGGTCTTTTTGAAAATGGAGGCGAGCCAATCAGATGCGCCGGGTAACGTCAGGTTGTCTTTCTGACTTTCGAGATAATCCCGTAAGTAGGGCGGGAAGTTGGCGTAATAGTTCTTGGCTTGCAGGACTTGCTGTTCGAATTGCGCCTGAATCGCCGGAGCGTTCGAGACGAGTTTCTTGATCTCGGTCTGAATCGGAGTAAACAGCAACTGGACGGAGAAATACAGGAATCCGAATATGGCGATAAATGCCAGCGCTACCGTAATAGTCCGCAACGTGTGCGGGTTCATATTAGGAGTATAACGTCGAATAATACGGCTCAACGGGTCGGCGATAGCGGTAGCCATCGCCGCAAGCACTCCGGAAATGATTACGGTGGTGACCACCAGATTCAACCGCCAGAGCAAATATCCGATCAGAACATAGAACGCCAGCCGTAAAAATAGACCCGACCAGAACTGAAACCGGACTTCCAGTCCCTTCCGAATCGCTTCACTATATTCCAGTTCGTTTGCCACGAGATCGTCTTTCTACCGCTCCGCTTCGCTGAACGGAGTTGTCACCGACAATTCTTCAAAAACCCACTCGCGGATACGCCTTGCGGCGGATCCGTCCCCGTAGGGCGAAACCGCTTTCGCCATAGTCGCGTAGGCGGCTTCATCGGACAACAATCTCGCCGCTTCCGCAAACACCCTTTGTGTATCGGTTCCTACCAGTCGCGCAGTTCCCGAAAACACGCCTTCGGGGCGTTCCGTCGTTTTTCGTAGGACAAGCACCGGCTTACCCAACCCCGGCGCTTCTTCCTGCGCCCCGCCGGAATCGGTCAGGACAAAGTGCGCCGCTTTCATCAGGTGGACGAAGGGAACATACTCCTGCGGTTCCGTCAACAAAATGCGCGGATGATTGCCCAGAACCGGTTCGATCACTTCACGAACCACCGGGTTGCGGTGCATAGGAAAGACGATATGGACATCCGGGAACGCTTCCAGAATTCGCAAAATCGCCGTGCAAACATCCTGCATGGGTTGACCCCAGTTTTCGCGTCGGTGCGCGGTCAACAAAAGCATTCTGCCCGGTCGGGCGATCGCTTCCTGTAGTTTCGGATCGTCAAAGGAATAATCCTGCGCCGCCACCGAGTGGAGAGCGTCCACAACTGTATTGCCGGTCACCCGGATTTTTTCGGCAGGAACGCCTTCTTTGAGCAGGTTTTCGCGTGAGAGATCGGTTGGTGCGAAGTGTAAATCCGCAAGCCGTCCGGTCAATCGCCGGTTCATCTCTTCTGGAAAGGGATCGAATTTATCATCGGTTCGCAACCCCGCTTCCACATGCCCGAACTTCGCCTTCGCATAAAACGCCGCCAGCGAAGCGACAAAGGTCGTTGTGGTATCGCCCTGTCCGATGACGATATCCGGCGCTTCCGCTTCGAGTATCGGGGTCAATGCGGAAAGGGCGCGCGCCGTCAAATCGGAAAGGGTCTGTCGGTCGCGCATCAGTCCCAGGTCGAAGTCCGGTTGAATATCAAAAACGGAAAGCACCTGATCCAGCATCTCCCGATGTTGACCGGTCGAGATCACAATTTGCCGGACTTGCTCCGGGAATCGCGCAAACTCCTTGACGACCGGAGCCATCTTGACCGCATCAGGTCGTGTCCCAAGAACGCAGGCGACAGTAATTTTGCTCATAGGAGAATTAACGACTGCATTGTATCATTCAAGCCTCTTACGGGTAAAAGAATCATGAACTGCAGGCGCAACGCCTTGAACTTTTATGGCAAGAAATACCTCATTTTCTGGAAAACGGAAAGCGGAACCGTGTTTGCGCCGGAATTAGTGCGGTGATAAAATCATCAAGCGCATTTCGGCGATGTAGCTCAGCTGGTTAGAGCACGCGGTTCATACCCGCGGTGTCGGGGGTTCAAGTCCCTCCATCGCTATCACTCACCTCGACGAAGAGAGTTAGAGTCCCTCTTTGAGCAAGACTGTAAATCAATCCAAACCCAAAAAGGGAGTGCATTTCCTCGCTACTTCGTCGTGTTCGTAATAAATTGATCCCAGACGCTCTTGCGATATTCTTCGGGCGTCGGAGGACGAAGGTTTCTGATTGCCTTGCGGACGTTATCGCCCAGATTGTTCAACATCTGATCGACGGCGGATTGCAGACGCCAGCTCAACTCATTTCGGGCATCGCGGCGTGATTTGGGGAGGGATTGGTATCCATACCCGCTTACGCTGACATTTTGTGAGCCATTCCTGCGAAATACTTGACCGTTGACGGAAGCGTTCGAGGAAATGTTGCCGCCCTTATCATTTTCGTACGAAACTTTGAGTGCGATCAAAGCGGAACCGGACTGACCCGAATTGACCTCAATATCCGAGCGCCGCAAACGGTCACGGACTCTCCTGCGAACATCCTCACGCGCAGAATCCACCTGCCATCCATCCAGTCCATTGACATCGATATTTACGTCGACGCTTCCTACCTGAATGGAATTGGATTCCAGAGACATATCTTCATTGATATCCCTGATATCGGAAGGGTCAGTCTGGAAGGCGCGTAGGGCGTTTTGTAATCGGCGCGGCGTGGTCAAAAAGGCGAGACGGACGCTTTCTTCCCTGCTTCCCTCTTCATCGGTGGAAATCAGGGCTAACCCACGACGGGGAAACGCGACAATGCTCCAGTTCGAATAGCGCTTCGGTGCATAGTAGCGTTCCGGTTCGATGCCCCAGGCGCGGGAGATATCGCGTACATATGGCGCGAAATCGCCGTAGACGATGCGGATTCCTGTGAGTTTCGAGTCGCCTTTGGAACCGTCGAACAGCGCTTGAATCGCCTTGATATCGCCATCATCATCGTGTTTGGGCGGCGTCAGGATCAACGCTCCCGCACGAAGAAATTGGTCATCGCCTCTGGCTCCCTGAGTGGCGTAGTTTCGCTTCACCTCATCGCGGGTGGTGGAATCCAGCGACATATCCGCCCAGCGTCTTCCGTCGAAAGAAGTGAGCGAAGGCGTATCGATAACTGGAGGACCCGCCACAGCGAAATGACCCGTCGATAGTATCGTCAGGAATATCGCCGTTGCAACGCTAAACTGCACGAATCTCATTATTACTCTATTTATCCCTTCTGGCGCTTTTCTCGTCGCGCTTGAACTTTCTAACGCTCAATGTTTTACATAAACGCAATCCGATATCAGGCAGATGCCGCCAAACCTTTTGAGGACCGGGCGGCACAACTCGACGATCCTATCCGCTTCTTCCGAAGAGCATACGGTCAGGGTATGCAAATTGCTAAACGCGGAGGTCAGGGAATCGCCGCTACGTTCGCCCCGTTCGCCTCGCCCGGAAAGGACGGGAAACACGGTGTAGCCGGTTACCTTGACGCTGTCCAGCAAGCCAATCACTTCCGTCTGCGCCGCCGCATCGGTGATGATTTCCACACGCTTCATCGCTTGCATCGGTAGGGTCTCACTTTCTCCAGAAATACTCAATCGCTGAAAGGTACAGCGGTAGGCCGAGGACGATATTAAAAGGAAAGGTGATACCCAGCGCCATCGGCAGATACAGACTCGGTCGCGCTTCCGGAACTGCAAGGCGCATGGTGGCGGGAACGGCGATATAGCTGGCGCTCGCCGCCAGCGTTGTCAGTAAAAAGGCATCGCCTTCCGGTAATCGCATTACCCATGCTACCGCCATGGCAATCGCCGCATTGATCAAAGGGGCAATCAGCGCAAACAGGATTACGAACAGTCCCGCTTCCCGAATGGTTCGGAGTCTTTTCGCTGCAACCATGCCCATATCCAGCAAGAAGAAACACAGCATTCCGGGAAATAAACCGCTGATGAACGGCTTGACGGAATCCGATCCTGCCGTAGTGGTGACGCTTCCAATAAGAAGACTCCCCAGCAGTAGTACGACCGACCCATTCAGGAAAGCATCCTTGAGCAGGTGTTTCCAGTCCAGTGCGGCATTATCGCCGAACCGTCGCGCCAGAATGACGCCGATAACGATAGCCGGCGACTCCATGACCGCCAGCGCCGCTACCATGAATCCACTGGACTGAATATGCTGTCGCTCCAGAAAAGCGCTGGCGGTCACAAAGGTCACGGCGCTGACGGAACCGTAGGTCGCCGCCACCGCCGCTGCATCTGCGTTAGGCAGGCGGCGACGCAAGACAAAGAACATCCAGAGCGGCAGGAGACAGGCAAGCGAAACCGCCGCAAGCAACGCCAGAGCCGAATGTTCTGGGTCACTATGCGCCAGTTCCGCCCCGCCCCGGAATCCTATACTCAAGAGGAGATACAGGGAAAAAAGCCGGGGTAACGGTGATGGCACCTCCAGATCTGAACGCACCAACGTGGCGAAAACGCCCAGAAAGAAGAACAGGATCGGCGGCGCCAGCAGATTGCTGAGTACAGGATTCAAATCAGGTCCAATCTCACAAATCGGCGAAGAATTGATAGATAATATCACCCGATTGCGGGAGACCTTCATGACCGAAGTCCGGGTAGATCACCAGATCCTTCTTCGAGGGAATTTTGTTGTAAGCGGCAAACTGAGTGGACGGCGGGCAAATGGCGTCCATCAACCCCACAAACATCAGGATTTCCGCCTGAATGCGGGGGGCGAGATGCTGGTTGTCGATATAGCCGAGACGGGTGAAGATTTCCGCTTCCCGCTCATGACGCGGGTCGAACAGACGGAAATACTGCGACAGTTCCTCATAAGCTCCCTTGGCGAGGTCCATTTCCCAGACACGCTGGTAATCACAGAGAAAAGGGAATACCGGCGCCGCTTTCTTCAACTGTGGTGTCAGCGCTGCACAGGCGAGCGTCAACGCGCCGCCCTGAGAACCGCCTGTCGCGCCGACCCGTTTCGGATCGATTTCTGGTCGCGCCATGATAATCCGGGCAAGCTGCGCGGTGTCAAGATAAACGTTTCGGTAGTACAATTTCTCCGGCGCATCATCCAGACCACGGATAATATGACCGCGCAGTGTATTACCCTTGACGCCGCCCACATCTTCCGATAACCCTCCCTGACCCCGGCAGTCCAGCGCCGCGACAGCGTAACCCCGCGCCACATAGGACAACTTGTCCGCCCAGTCGCCGCAGTTGCCCGAATACCCATGGAACATCAGAACCGCCGGATGTTTTTCCTTCGCGCCTCTGGGACGAAGGTATTTGGCGTGGACTCGAGCGCCGCCCGCTCCGGTAAAGTACAGATCGAAGCACTCGGCGAACGGCGTCTGAAACGTCGCCGGAACCAGTTCCGTCCGCGGGTCCAGCAATTCCATTTCTGTTAGCGCAGTTTCCCAGTAATCGTCAAAATCATCCGGACGAGGATTTCGTCCCTGGAATTCCTTCAATTGCGCCAGTGGCATATCTAAAAGCGGCATCTTCCCTCATTCCTCCGCATCCCTGATTCGCCACCGCCGTGAAAAGTCCCTGCAAAGGAAAACGCTGTTCGCCTGTCGAAATGCCTGCGGTAGAACTTTCGATGACGGAGCGGGCGACAATGGCGATTTCGGATGCGAATCCTCGCGGGCGGGCAGTAGATATAGACGAAAATGCGGTGATCCGTAAGGTCGCAATCCGACTGATTCCCTTTCTCTTCTTTCTCTACGTTATCGCTTACCTCGACCGTGTGAATGTCGGTTTTGCGAAATTGCAAATGGGTGAAGCTCTCGGATTTTCTGATGCGGTGTACGGGGCGGGGGCGGGAATCTTCTTTTTCGGCTATTTTCTCTTCGAAGTGCCTTCCAATCTGCTGCTGCAACGATTCGGGGCGCGACACTGGATCATGCGCATTATGCTCACCTGGGGCATCGTCGCCATGTGCATGATGTTTGTCAATTCCATTACCACCTTTTATGTTCTGCGCTTCCTGTTGGGAATCGCGGAAGCGGGCTTTTTCCCCGGTATCCTGCTATATCTGACTTTCTGGTTCACCGCGAAGGAACGCGCTAAAGTCGTCGCCTGGTTCATGACCGCCAATGCTGTCTCATTTATTTTCGGAGGCCCGATTTCCGGATGGTTGATGACCGCAAAAATCATCCCCGGCCTTGCCGGATGGCAACAGATGTTCCTTTTGGAAGGTCTGCCCGCCTTTTTGATGGGCTTTGTCGTTCTCTGGTATCTGCCCAACGGCCCACGGGACGCCAAATGGTTGACTGAACCGGAAAAGGACTACATCGAGGCGCGTGTAGAGGAAGAAGCAGGAGCGCGTTCCCATGATTCGAAATTCAGTAAGAGCGACAATGCGCCGACGCTATTCCAGACCTTCAGCCAGCCTGCGGTCATTATTCTTTGCCTTTGCTTTTTTGCTTTGTGTCCGGTATGTACGGATTTTCTCTCTGGATACCGCAAATCGTCAAATCAATGGGGGACATGACTCCGGTACAGACCGGGTT
Source organism: uncultured Armatimonadota bacterium (assembly GCA_903910385.1). GTDB lineage: Bacteria > Armatimonadota > Armatimonadia > Armatimonadales > Armatimonadaceae > CAIVZM01. Next base: position 105,396 of record CAIVZM010000065.1, on the reverse strand, counting down.
CCTTTCCGCAATCCCCTTCCTGATTTCCGGGACACTCATGGTCGTCAATGGTTACCATTCCGATGCTACGGGTGAACGTCCGCTACATATCTTTATCCCTGCCCTGTTCGGGGCGATGGGGCTTGTCGCTTACGCCTGGTTGGATGGGCAGGAAGTCTGGCAGTTGGTCGCCCTTTCAGTAGCTGCATCGGGTATGTGGGCGATGCTTGGTCCTTTCTGGGCGATGGTTCCTGCGGTTCTGCGGGGTGGGGGATCGTCGGCGGTGGCGGGGGGATTGGCGTTGATCAATTCCGTCGGCAATCTGGGCGGTTTTCTCGGTCCCTTTGCGGTGGGCAAGGTCAAGGATTTGACAGGCAGTTTCGCTGGTGGCGTTTATACGCTGGCGACTCTGGTTGTGATCGGCGCCTTCCTCGCTCTGATCGCAGGGCGCATGATGCGTCGTTCAGAGATAGCCTGATCTATCTCTTCGTTTTGATATGATTGGTTCGGTTTTTCAGATCGTTGGGTTGTATGATCTCTTCGGTGTATTTACCGGAGGGCGTTTCATTATGTTGTTCGCCATCGGTTCTTTCAGGGAGTATTCTGTGCAACGTTTAAACGACCGGATATCGCGCTTTGCCGTTATCCTGCTGCTGGTTCTTGCTTTTGGGAGCGTCGCCCGCCGGGCAGAGTCTCAGGATTATCCGTTGACTCCGGACTCTGAAGCGAACCCCGCTTCCCCGAAAGGCGAAGTGACATATTTCAAATTCAAGAACAGCAAGATTTTCCCCGGCACGGAGCGGGATTGCTGGCTCTATATTCCCAAACAGTATGACGGAAACCGTCCCGCCTGTGTTATGATTTTTCAGGATGGCGGCGGTTTTCAGGATAACGGCGGCGGATTTCGCGTCCCGATTGTCTTTGATAATCTGATCGCAAAAGGGGAAATGCCGGTTACCGTCGGCATCTTTATCTCCCCCGGCGTCGTTCCGGCGACGGATGGGAATAAACAGTTACCCCGCTACAATCGCTCCTTCGAGTACGATGCGGTGGATGACCGCTATGCCCGCTTTCTCATCGAAGAGATTTTGCCGGAGGTCAGCAAGAAAGTCAAATTGACGGATGACCCGAACGGACGGGCGATTTCTGGTGCGTCTTCGGGAGGGATCGCTTCGTTTGTGGCGGCATGGGAACGTCCGGACTATTTCCGCCGTGTTCTGTCCTTCATCGGCTCCTTTACCGATTTACGCGGCGGTCAGCGATACGGTGCTCTGGTGCGGAAGTATGAACCAAAACCGTTGCGCGTTTTCCTTCAGGATGGCTCCAACGATCAGGATATCTACTCTGGTAACTGGTTTATCGGTAATAACGACCTCTCCGCAGCGTTGCAATTCTCCGGCTATGAAACCCGGTATATCATCGGAACGCGGGGGCATGACGGGGTGCAGGGGCGAGCGATTCTGCCGGACGCCTTGCGCTGGCTCTGGAAAGATTACCCCAATCCTATCGTCGCCGGACAGAATTCCCGCCAACCACTGATGCGGATTCTCGCTCCAGATGAACCGTGGCGATCCGTCGCTATACCAGAAGATGTGTCTCTGTACGGCAGTATCGCCTCTGACCCGGCGGGCAATATCTATGCATCGGATACGAAGGCGCGTCTGTGGAAAATCGATCCGAACGGAACTGCGACGCTGTTTGCGACGGGCGTTTCGGGTGTTTCCGGTTTGGCGTTTGGCGCAGACAATCGACTGTATGCGGCACAAGAAAAAGCGAAACGACTGACCGCTTTCGATGATAAGGGAAAAGGCTTCGCTATTGCCTCTGGCATTCCCTGCGCGGCTCTGACGGTGACGCACGGCGGAATGATCTATGCCGCAGAGACGAAATCGGGCCGTTTGTGGCGCATCGATGCCAGCGGAAAGAAGTATGATACTGGCGTTGCCGTCAGCGGCGCGAGGGTTTTGCAATTGACGCCCGATCAAGGTTGGCTAACGGTAGCCCCTGACCCGGGAACTGGGAAGTTCGCTTCTTCGTTTCGTGTCGCTGCCGATGGCTCTCTGACCGACGGACAGACTTATTTCGATATATTTCAGGGGTATGGAAGTTCGGGAACCGGGGCGACAGGAAGCGCAGTTGATACAGAAGGATGGCTCTATCTTGCCACGGATCAGGGCATTCAGGTTCTGGATCAGGCTGGACGAGTCAACGGGATTATCGCCCCACCAACAATCGCGGGTCGCCCGCTTGGTTTGGCTTTCGGAGGGCAAAATCGACACTTTCTATATACGATATTATCCGGTAAACTATACAAGAGAAACGTTCGTTCTCAAGGCGTTCTATCCTGTGAGCCTGCGCTTAAGCCTCCTGGTCCACGTCTGTAAATGATTTTCCGATAGCGCCTGTGAGAAACGAATTCGCTGAAATCCTGTTTGAAGAAGCCCCGGATGCGATTCTGGTTGCTACTACCGATGGTCGCTATCTGGACGCTAATCCTGCGACTGAGAAATTGCTCGGATACAGTCGCGAGGAGCCACTCACGCTTCGGATACACGACCTGATCTTCCTTGAAGATATCGACCGTATGGAGCAGGGAAGACAGGAAAGATTGGCAGCATGCCCCGGAAGAAATGATCTGATGCGCCGTTTCTTTGGCTTCTCCGATTATGAACTGTCAGGCGGGCAATGTCTTTGTCAATCCGCAGGACACGGAGATGCCTGCTAATAATCATTGGGACGGCGGTGGGCGCGTTACGGTGACATTCCCTCAGTGACAGGAAGATCACTTCGGCGTCGGTGGCGATCACGCCAGCGCCGGAGATTATAATTTCATTGAACAACTATCCTGTGGAAAAGAACGGCTAATTGCAACGATTATGACCTGGATTAAAACGATTCCCAAAACACAGGCGGATGGCAAACTCCGGGAAGCCCTCGATTTCCAGCATGCCCTCTATCCGCCCGAATATGAAGCGCAGGTTCCCGGCGTTCCCGATGCAGACTCCGGGGGGATTGTCGCTTCACATACCCTGATTCCTGACGGGCTGAAATACGCGTTTGCGACTTTCGGCGCGGCGATGGCGCCCGATCTCCCTCTGACACGGGCGCAACATGAAATGATAGCGACGGTCGTTTCGACGACGAACTGTACCTTTTACTGTGGAACGTCACATAGAGAGTTCCTGCGCCGGGTCGTTCTTGATGATGCGCTGGTGAACGCGATTGCAGAAGATTTTCGAAATGCGCCCATCAGCGACGCCGACAAAATGATGCTCGAATATGCTGAGCAGATAACGCGTGACGCTACGCAGATCTCCCGTAAGACCCACGAAGAATTACGCTCAGCTGGATTCGATGACACTGCGATTCTACAAATCACGATGATTGCTTCCTGGTTCAACTATATCAATCGTATGGCGGACGCTCTCGGAGTGGGCAGGGAATGAGGGGCAAAAAACTGTTCTCGCACGGATATCGCTTCGGGGTATCCTGAAGATACTATAACTGGTAATTCTCATGTTCTTGTTCTGGGTACCAGCCTCAATCAACAGTCACGCTCCGTGGTTCTGGCGGAATACGCCACAGAAAAACTGAAAGAGAAGGGAATCAGCGTCGAACTGGTAGATTTACGGACTCTGGGCGTTCTGCTCTTTGCCGGTTCCTCCCACGGCGAAGAGCATTCCGAACCCCTTCGCATTCTTAAATCCGCGATACATCGGGCGACGCATCTCCTCTTTGCGGTCCCTAATTATAACTTTGGTCCTTCGGCGACCGCGAAGAATGTCATCGAACTGATGGGTGCAGAAGAGCTAAACGGCAAAACGGTCGGATTTTTGGTCGCCGCAGGCGGACAACGCGGGTATATGGGCGTATTATCGCTTGCCAATTCCCTGATGATGGACTTCCGTTGCTGGATTGTCCCCCGGTTTGTTCATGCAACGGGCGCTGATGTGAAAGAAGGCGTGGTCGTCAGCGAAGAGATCCGCCAGCGTATCGAGCAATTGTTGACCGAAATGTTCCATCAAACCTTACCTTAACGGGTAGTGACGGTTCGGATCGGGCGCGAGTGGCAATCGAAGAGGCGACATCCTGCCATAGGGGAGTTTTCTGAGGAAGATTTCCACAGCGTAGCGGGAACTTCGCGGCAGCTGTCCTTTACATCATCCTGAATACGATCATTTTCCTCAGCGCCGGGAAAGCCATACTCTCCCGTATCGAGAAAAAAACGGACTTCCCCGTTCTCCACTTTCTTCTGAAAGAGGTTTCGGGTAAGGATAGGGTCGGTTCCCAGAAAACCGCCGATCGCCATAACTGATTTTCCCGTCTCAATAATGAAGGCGGAAGCGAAGCGAACGGTCGGGGTTGCACACAGGAAACGGGATTCGCCCTGATGTTCCAGGAGATACCGCACGGTCACAGGGTCTATCGTCTCATCCGGTTCCCTCCAGTGGGAAGAATCGCCCATCTCCGATTTCGATAGCAGAAATTGCGGCGGTCGCGCCGCAGGGAACAAGCCGCTGTTCCGCTTTTCACCGGCGCCGAAACACCACAGAACTGGTGCGATCAACAAAATAAAAGCGGCGCCAGCAATTATTTTTTCCACTAATCGCGATGGCGCCCGATCCATAAAATGCCATAGTGCGACGATCACGCCACAAAGAGCGCTGAGAATCAAGAGCGCAATGATAAATCCTGCTCTATCTCCATGAAAGTGAAGCAAATACGATTGCCAGAGCGCCGTGGTAATGACTCCCGCTACCGGTATCAGTCGCGATAGACGATGTTCTCCCATTCTTCCGGACGAAGGAAAGCGTGAAAAACTGATCCCGGTCAGAGCCGCCAGAGCCGGGGTCAGGAGGGAAAGGTAGTAAGGATGGTAAGTTCCCATTGATGCGCTCAGCACAAAAAAATATAGACTTGCCCATCCACCCCAGAGGATGATCTGTCGCGCTTGCCGACGAGGAAGCGTCTGCTGAACCTCTGCAATCATCCATCGAATCAGACCGAACAACGCCAGAGGAAAAAGCCACATCGCCTGCTCTGCTGAAATAGGGCGGAACAATCGGGTGATGGAGGGCTTTCCTCCCGCTATCAGTCCGGGCGGCGCATTTTCGGGAACGACGCTTCCCGCTCCGGTTCCAAACTGCCCTTCGCCGCCTATCAGACGCCTCATACCGTTGTACCCGAAGATCAGGTTATAGACGGTGTTAAGCTGGCTACCGCCGACATAAGGTCGTGTCGCCGCAGGAACAAGATCCACCCAGACAGCCCACGAGGCGGAAACTACAACGATGACGGCGATCACGGATGCCAGACGGAGTGTTCGACTCCCCAGAGAACCACAAGCCCCATACGATACCGATACCAGAAACGCCGGCAATGGCGCATATGCGGCAAGCATCTTGATCTGAAATGCGATTCCTGTCAACGCCGCCCCGCCCAGAAGCGTTATCCATCGTCTCACTGAAGGAGAGTTACAGGTATCGACACGCAAGAATACCCCGGCTGATGCTACCATGCACAGGGTCAACCAGGCATCAGGCAGATTACTTCGATCCACAGCGACATTCGTCGGGGAGATGGCAAGCGCGAGAGCGGCGACAATTCCTGATGTTCCTCCGAAATCTTGTCGAATAATGCGCCAGAGGAGAAATACAGAGACAATTCCGGCGATAACCTGCGGGAAATGTAACGTCCATCCGTTGTAACCCAGTATCAACGCCGATAAGGTCTGAATCCAGAGGGCGACAGGCGGTTTATCAATCGAAACAAACCCCGCCGGATCATAGGAGGCGAAAAACGCGTTGTGGAGGGAAATCATGCCGCTTCGTGCAGCGGCGGCGTAGTAAACGTTGCCAAAGCCGTTCACCGAAAGGTTCCAGAACCTTAATCCGATTGCGAGAGCCAGGATGGCGAGAATCAGACCGTTTTCATGAAACGCGGTTTTCGCGAGTCTCGTGCGTCTTAGGAGTACGGGCGTGGTCTCAGCGGTGTCCATCACGGCATTTTATCCGTTCGGGAACGACGGACAATGGAAAAATAAAAAGGCTCCTTGGGGGGAGCCTTTGATTTAATACAATTATCTGTCATCCTCGCTAACAAATTGTTACGTATTACAATTTCTTTCTGAAGAAGGAAAGACCGTAACGTAAGATGCCAGTACGTTCCGAAAACCAATCACACTACGGGGTAGGGGTGGCTTTCTTCTTGAAAATTCGGGGCGCGCCTGCGGTGGGGGTTGGGCTCGGATAACCGTTTCCGGCAAGAGCGACCGATCCACTTTGCGGGATCTGGGTATAGATCAAACCCGCCAAACTAAGCGCCATAATGGTAACAACAACCCGCTTGTTTAATTTGAACACTGTCTTCCTTTACTCCTTTCGAGTATGATATGTGGCACCACCTTGGACGAAAAACGGCGTCAGGCAACGCCGGAATCTCGAAAATGGTTTAAGCCTCTCAAAGAATGAACGCTCAAAAGAACCATTCGAACATTCATATGGTAGTATACCCAATGTTTCACGCTTTCAACACAAATTTTTCTTTTTTTTGTGGTGTAGGCGATCACTACATTCGTCCTGCCACGATTATTATAATCGCTACAGTAAGACCTATTCCTGCTCCAGCAAGATAGGCAATCCCAGTTGAGGGAGATGGCTCACCACTGCCTGATAAAACATCTGGGGAAGAAAATACCTGTTTCTCCCGCATTACGGCGACGCCTGTTCCTAAAAAGAGCCAGAAAACACTTGATACACCATGGAAATTATACGACGGCGCGCCAATTGCGTCAATAGCTGCGCCAAAAACAGTGGCAATGCACCCAATCAACAGCGCTCGTGATATGGAAGCTGTTTTAAACTGAGCCAAACTCTGAATCGCAAGGATAAGGAATGTCATAATCAACGCTACATACAGGGCGACTCCCACCCCCCCTGAATCGGCGGCCCATTGAACATAATAATTATGAGCGATGTTCTGGTGGTCTGTCCCCTGTGATAGTGTCTTGGCTTCACTATCGCCTTGATTCGTCCATCGTTGCTGGATAACCATATAAGAACCAAGACCCCACCCGGTCAACGGTTTTTCGGCAGTCATCTGGCATGCGCCGCGCCATTTTCGTAATCGGTCTGTAAAGGAACTGTCTGTATGCGCCTCGGTAATGGTGATCGCTCGTTGGGAAAGAACTGTGCCAATTCCCCCCGCTATGACAAGCCCAATCAGCGCAAGAGAAATTAAAAACCCTGGAGAACCCAGAAAGGCGCTAAGGGAGCGTTTCTGCGTCTTCGATGTCTTCGATGTCTTTGAGGGTTTTTGATTTGTTAAATGGACACGGAGCAACAGTAGCGCGAGGGCAATCAGCGCCGCAGCGCCGCCGATCCAGGCGGAGCGTGTTAGAGATAGCAACAGCCCACCCGATACAATCGGAGTCGCTATCAAGCCAGCTGTACGAATCCGCTCATCCGTATCGGAGCTTACGGCGAATAATAATGTTAGCGGAAACATTAACATTACCAGCGAACCAAAATTCTCATGGGTGCCAAAAACATTTGATCGTATTCCGATCAAACCCTGTCCCTGACTGATGGTCAGGAAATCATAGAGACAAAGCGCTACTCCCATTCCCAGAAGTCCCAATATGGCGTAGAGCGTTTCTTTAGGTCGGCGCATACCATAGGCGGTAATGAAAAAAACCGCGGCGCCATCGAAGACGCGCAGTATCTCAAAAACCGCAAATCCCCGGTAAGGCGCAATCGCTCCCGTAAACAGGCACCAGGCAAGGAAGATGATCAGGAGAGGAGCGATACCTTCCCGTACAATCCTTTTCAACTCTTGAAGAGGAGGACTGCACAACGCTGCCAAAGTCATTAACCATAGCGACCCAGCCTGAATCAGAGGAATGCGGATAGACCTTGGTAACTGTGGCGACTCAGAAGCAAGTAATAACAATAATCCCAGTAATAGGCCAATTGGCAGTGTAATATTTGACAAATCATGGGGGCGTGAGGACGGTCTAGTCGGAGCGCGTGGTGGAGCAGGCTTGGGCGGATATGGTTTATTTATGTTCATGACCCGACTTTTCCCTTTTATATATTTTCTTGGTTCTCGTCTTTACTGCGTTGTTTGTTGTTTTGGTAGCCATCGCTTTTGCGCCGCCCCGTTGTGAGCCTCCACCGCCAACACTATCCGCACCTGCCACATCCAATCTGCTCGACACTTGGCTCCCGTTCTCCGAACCAACGCGCCGCAGCGATGCCTCAGGGAGTTATTTACTCCCTCCGCCCGTGAGATTTCGCCGTCGAACTTCTGGCACAGGCGATGCTGCCATTCGGCAACTGCTCGTGAAAATTGGCTTTAGTGTCAATATCTTCCTCTATTTTACATGGAGTTTTCAGCCGTTGAAGAAGCGTCATTGACCCCTGAAGAAATAAACGATTGGTCAAAAAGTGCGCTAAGGAGACTTTCCGCAGCTCGTTGGATTTCAAAACGGTTAAGGAAGCATCGTAACGCTTGCCTTTTCATTTCTTGTCGTTTAAGTTCCGGCAATACAAGCCAACGTTGCATTAGATCGGTGATGCCGTCAACTGTATCGCTCGCCACTAAACCTGCGTTATCTGCTGTGACTTCTCGCCATATATTAACTTTATCAGTTAACAAAACGGGCGTGTTACAAGCAAGCGATTCGGCAACAACTATGCCAAAATTCTCTTGGTGTGAAGGCAGAATAAACGCTTCCGCAGCTAAGAAGGCTCCCCACTTAAGATCCCCCTGAAGCATTCCAGTCCAGATAATTCTCTCGCTTATACCCATTGCGTGCGCCCGTTTTTCCAGAGTTGAACGCCATCCTATCTGATCTGGTCCTGCTATCACTAGATCGATATCGGGATATTGGGACGCTAGCTTACCCCATGCTTCAATAAGTAAATCACAACCTTTTTTGGGATGAATACGACTAAGAAAAAGGAGGAAACGTTTATATTTTAGCTGAGGAAACTCCTCGTAAAAAGTTTTAATTTGTCTGACCTGATCTTCCTCTAACCGTGATGGACCGGCTGTACCGAAATTAACGACCGTTTCTTTACAACGATACGGAGAAAACGATTGCCTGGCGAGGATACGTTCCTCATCAGTAGTAAAGCAAACCGTCTTTGCATCCCTTAAGACGCGGTACTCCGACCATGGCCAATACAACATTTTCTTTAATCGCTTCAGAGGAAACTGATTGAAGTAAGGATCAAGCATTCCATGCGTAAATACTATATATGGGCGATTTACTCTCCGAAGAGCTTGATAAGCACCAAATGATGAGTAAGACCAGATTCCGTCAAGAATGAACCCTTGATAATCTGATGCATGCTCAATCAGCCAAGGAATGAGGCGTGCAGAATAATGATATGATCCCATCCCGGGACCAAGTGCGTGAACAGGACATGGGAAAGTGTTAAGATACGCTTCTTTCGGGTCATCTAGACTGACAACTTCCGGCATAAAACCCATCCTTTGAGTAATGGATGACAGTTGTTTAATTCCTTCGACTGGACCGCCGAGCGCAGGATTAAGGCTAACATAAATATGAAGATATCTCATTCTACTATCCATTATAATTCAGATTTTGGGTGATCTTTTAAGCCGTATTATTTTAGTGTAAACTGTCAAAGTGAACACCGTAGGTTTTGGCTTTTTAGGCATTGACGCAAATTCTTTACTGTGCCTTGCGTTTGAATCGCTGATTGTGCCAGTCCCACACTAGTAAGAACCGCTCCTACACATAGGTCAATCTGCCCACCACCCAAGCGCATACCCCGCAACTCTTTCGCACCAGAACTGATCTCTTACGCAAGAGTGAGATGCTCAACTGCGAAAATAGGTGTTGATTCAATCACCCGACTTGTCTGCCCATCGCCCTTATCGTAGACCTACCGTGCGCAAGTGCACGAGGGCTACTAGTCCGCGAAGAAATGCCAGTAAACCGGGTAGCCATCTGTGTGAATCAACTTGCGGCGATAGTCTTTAGGCAATGCCTCCCATAAAACCGACAAGCTCCTGCTACTGAGGTCGCCAAGTGCAGCACTGACATTTGCCCGATCTTGCGACATCGTGCCAACCAAAGCCACAGACTTCCCCTCTTATGGACGCAGAGTTCATCTAGCTCTAACGCCTCGCCTGGACAAGGGGCAAGTAGTCTCGCTTCCCACTCCGTTAGAACTCGGACTGCCTCTTTTCTCTCACCTGCCAGATGGTGGTGCGACTGACTTTGAGAGCGCGGACGATGCCTCTTTGCGGGATACGCTCGGTAAGTAACCTCTCAATGGCGGCTTCTTTCTCCTGCGTGACCGCTCCGTTGAGGGGAGAGGGCGTGAAGTTTTTCTTGCAGGCCTGGCAACGACATCTTGCGGTTCCGCTGCGATTCTTGCCGAAGCGGACAACTTTTTCGACATCTTGACAGGCCGGACACTACAGAGCTATCGTGCCTTTAATTATACAACATCAACGTTAAGAAATCCATAACCCCGATTCTGGAGTGTCGTCACCTCCTTTAATCATGAAGTCCGGGCAAATAGTTTTTAAAAGCGTTTCCGGCGTATCTTGATCAAACATAATCAGTGCATCCACACATTTTAAAGCGTGTTATGAACTACGTTGGTAGGTTTATGGTATGAGCAACTACTTGCGCCAGCATCAAAACCGCAAACACCACAAAATGAATCCCCGCTAACGTCTCTGGCAGGCGCTCATAATCGCGCGCCAATCGTCGAAAACGACTCAACCACGCAAAATCACGCTCCACCACCTCGTTCACACACTTGTGAACCCAACGACGCGGCAACAGAACAAATCCCTTCTTTGCTTCCTCCAACTTCACTACAAATAGGTCTATGCCCTCGTGCTTTGCCGCCTGTGCGGGCGTATGCCCAGTGTAGCCCTGGTCAACAAAGGCAATCTCCACGCTCTGGCCGGTCTCCTCTTGGACACGTTGTGCCAGTTGCCCCATCTGCGCTCGGTCTTGCTCATCCTCATCGGCAGGCGTCACCAACACCACCAGAAGATGTCCCAGAGTGTCCACCGCGATATGGACTTTGCTGTCTTTGGTCTTTTTGTGACCGTCAAAGCCCATTCCTCCCACGAAGGCTTGGGAACCCGCCGCTCTCTGGTGTGGAGCGCAACGTTCGGGAGTCCAGAATCACGGCAGAGGATTCTTGATTTCGTCCTTGTGCGAGGCGCAGCATTTCCCGCAGGTCATGGACAATGGCCTCGAAGCATTGCGCCTTGATCCAGCGTTGCATTTGCCGATAGATCGCCTCCCAGCACCCTAAGGGTACCCGAAAGTTGGTCGGGAGCAGTCGCCAGAAAGCGCCGGCTCGAACAATCCATCGTACGGCGTTAAATATCTCACGCATTTCGTAGCGTCGTTGGGTGGCGTCCGGCGTCATCAGAGTCAGGTAGGGGGCGACAAAGGCCCACTCATCATCGGAAACATCGATAGGGTAGGGTTTGCGGTTCATCAACCACAAATCTACAACATAAGTTCATAACACGCTTTAGCGCGGAAAGTTACGTCTATTGTTCTTCTTGTGGCATAATGGGGCATTCGGGGCCATTCAATCGGCAGATGGACTCATACAAATTCACAGCGACAAACAACCTGTTAGCCGTTCGTGCAACCTCCTGTAACACACGGGCATGCCCTGCATACAAGATATCAAAGCACCCGTCCGTCAGGTGCAATTTCAGGTTAAATCAGGTTGCTGGCGCCACCACTCCAGAGTCTCCGCCAGCGTTTCTTCAAAACGGACTTCCTGTTTCCAGTCTACCAGTTCCTTGAGAAACGTCGCATCGCCTACCGAAGCAGGTAAGTCAAAGGGACGCATTCGATCTGTATCGTGTTGCGTCTCAATCGGAACCTGAGCCTGTTTCAAAAGAAGATGAAGCGCGTCATCCAGAACTACCGGAACGCCGGAACAGACATTGACAATCCGGTACGACACCGGTTCCGCCTCCAGCGCTAATTGACGGTAAGCCCGAACGACATCACGTACATGGAGAAAATCACGTTGGGAAGTAAGATTACCATGGCGGACGATGGGCGGTTCCAGGCCTCGCTCGATGCGTGCAATCTGACGGGCGAACGCAGGAATAGCGAACTGGGGCTTTTGTCCCGGCCCGGTATGATTGAAAGCGCGAACGATGGTCAGCGAGAGATTACCGATATCGGCAAAGGGGCGAGCGATACGTTCCATTTCCACCTTGGACTCCGCATAGTCACCCAGAGGATGGAGAACGTCCGATTCTCGGGCAGGGCTATCTTCCTGCGTTGGTCCATAAACATACCCGGTGGATGCCAGCAAGACCCGACATAAATGGTTAGAGCCGGACAACAGACGTAATAATGTCTCCGTCCCCTCTACATTCGCACGAAAAATATTCTCGCGATCACTCCCGTACGACGACGCCAGACCCGCAAGATGAAAAACGGCGTCCGGCTTCGCTTCTCCAATAACCTCCGCCAGTTCGTCGGCGTTCGCCAGATCGCCAGTGAGCAGGACAAACCCGAAGGGTAATTCGGTGGCGTCCGTTGAATGATGCGAGGATCCAAACAACAGGGCGTCCGGTAGAGTTTGCGCGAGTTCCCGCGCAAGCCATTTGCCAGCAAAGCCCGTTGCGCCGGTAATGAGGATTCGTTCGGGCGTCATACCATTATCTTCCTGAGGTCGTCGTCACTAACGCGCCCGATGTGCAAGACGCTCCAGATCCGCATCCACCATCATTTCCACCAGTTGTTGAAAAGTGGTCTTTGGTCGCCAGCCTAATTTCTCGTGCGCCTTTTTCGGCGCTCCGATCAGTAAATCGACTTCTGCAGGTCGGTAAAACGCCGGATCGATGACAACATACTTTTCCCAGTCCAACCCTGCCCGCCGGAAGGCGATCTCCGCCAGTTCGCGGACGGAATGCGTTTCTCCGGTAGCCACAACATAATCATCCGCTGTCGATTGTTGTAACATCAGCCACATCGCTTCGACATAATCACCGGCGAAACCCCAGTCGCGTTGCGCTTCCAGATTTCCCAGTCGTAATTCGGTCGCCAGTCCGAGTTTGATACGCGCCACCCCATCCGTCACTTTCCGGGTGACGAATTCCAACCCACGACGGGGGCTTTCATGGTTGAAAAGAATTCCGGACACGGCATACATATCATAGGATTCGCGGTAGTTGACCGTAATATAGTGCCCGTAAACCTTGGCGACACCGTACGGAGAACGCGGGTAGAAGGGAGTATCCTCGTCCTGAGGTACCTGCAAAACCTTGCCGAACATTTCCGATGAGCTTGCCTGATAAAAGCGAATCCCCGAATCGACGGCGCGTACCGCTTCCAGTATGCGAGTCACCCCAAGCGCAGTAAATTCCCCTGTCAATACAGGTTGCCCCCAGGAGGTCGGCACAAACGATTGAGCGGCGAGGTTATAAACTTCTGTAGGTTTTGCCACCCGTATCGCTTCTACCAGCGAAGATTGATCCAGAAGGTCCGCTTGAAGCAAGGTTATCCGGTCATTGAGATGAGCGATGCGCTCAAAATTTTCTGTACTGGAACGACGAACGACGCCATAGACTTTGTAGCCCTTGCTCAAAAGCAGTTCCGCCAGATACGAGCCATCCTGTCCGGTAATACCGGTAATGAGTGCATGCTTTTGATCTAAATTAGACAATCTTATTGCTCCTAAAATTTAAATTTCCGGGATACCATACTGACTGGCAGAGTGATACATCAAATCCTGTCAATTATGCTTGTGTCCCGCTGAGAAAACGGCTTGTACTCTAAGTGTCATTTTGACTTTTAGAAAGGTATGAGTTTTTGAGAAACAGACTTGGAAGTCGTGTTTAGTCCAATAATGCTGGTCGACGTTCGGGATCTTGTATTATTTTATTCTTTGATGAGCAGTAGATCGGTAAGATACTAACATCCTCCCTTGGGATTAAAATAAGAAGCGCATGTTCTGACTTGCAGTGGACAAACATTTCTCTCTTTAAGCACTTTCTTTGCTTCTATAATGGCACCATCCTTTGAATCCATGCTCATTTGCATGGAGTTAGAATCCATGGCTATCACGATTAGGCAAAAAATCATTGCTTTTCTGGGCAGGATTGAGGGCAGTCAAGGGGACTGGCTGTCTACCTAATGCTATTTCAAGGAGGCTATTCATGATGGGTTCGTTAAAATTGCCGTTTTTCAGACACCGCTCACGTCCCTTGAGTGCAATATCTCGGCGCATAACGTCATTTTGTAACAACAGAAGACATTTGTCAGCGCATTCGTTGGCATCCGACCAGAATACAGCCTCTTTGTCTTCCTCATAAAGCGCGCTATGATCTGTCGTCCGTTCCGCACACAAAAGTCCGCCCAGATACGGGATTTCCATGCTGCGCCGGGTATGAAGATCACGGTTCTCTTTTGAAAGCAGTCCAAGGCAGACCTTTGCGCTCATAATCTTGGCGGCATAGTCCTTATAATTGGTAGTGCCCTTGGCCTTCCATGAACTTTTTATAATATTCCATTCTCTAGCCTTCTCCCACCGATTGCCGATGATGGTTAGAGGAACGCCTCGTTCGACAAGGTGAGCCATAAACGGGCCACGCTCGGGCATCCAAGTTCCAATAAAAAGTACGTCACTTTGCCCTCGTGCTCGTTCCTCATCGCTCATTGGGAAAGGCGCGACGTCCACCTCATCAATCATGGAGTAGGTCCACATGGCGCGTTTTGCGCCACGGGCGTACGCCTCATTGACATTGATTTCCCGATGATAAATTAATAAATCATAAGCCGGAACGGCCTGCCGGTACAGCGACCATGAGAAGCGATCCCGATTTCCCAAAGGGTCATCATTATTGTAGTTAAGAACAGGGCCGAAGCGTTGCTGGAGCCAGCGAATAAGCGATGGGCCGACATACCTTCCGCCCCCGACCCAGGTGAAATCGAATTGTTCGTTTCCAATTATGTCACGAATTCGAGATGCTACTCTTTCCGCGCATAAGAGTCCGCCGCTTTCGTGGTGGAGCCTTTTCAAGAAGGCCCCACCTGGCACTAATGTATCAGGAAAAATAACCTTTACTTCGTGTCCCAATCGCTTGAGCGTTTCAGCGCGATGCCGCGCCGTCCCATCAGTCGCCCCTAGATAGAGAATGCGCATTTCAAATATCCGTTTTAGAGTATTTCTTGTAATCGCGATACCACTCCACCATGCGCGAGAGACCTGCCTCAATCGAGACGCTGGGTGAAAATTCAAAATCTCGTTGAATATCCGAGATATCTGCATGGGTCTCAAGAACGTCACCAGGCTGTGCTGGGAGAAGTCGCACTTCAGCCTTTTTGCCTAAGCAGTCTTCCAAAACGCTAATAAAGCGCATTAGAGTGACGGGTTCATTGTTACCGATATTATAGAGACGGTGTCGGGCGGGGCGCAGGCTTGCCGCATCTAATGGCTCGATAGGAGAAATAGGTGCGTTCGACATTACCTTGTGGATACCGTCCACGATATCGTCAACATAGGTAAAGTCTCGCTTCATTTGACCGAAGTTAAAGACATTGATCGGCTTACCCTCCATAATAGCCCTTGTAAAGAGCAACGGCGCCATATCGGGGCGGCCCCAAGGGCCGTAGACGGTAAAAAAGCGAAGGCCAGTCGTAGGAATATCGTAGAGATGACTGTAGGTAAATGCCATGAGTTCGTTCGCTTTCTTCGTAGCGGCGTACAGACTGATGGGTTGGTCAGTCGTGGCGTTGAGGGAAAGCGGAACTTCTGCATTATTGCCGTAGACGGAACTTGACGATGCGTATACGAGATGCTGCACCGGGTGACGGCGACAGCTTTCCAAGACGCAGGAAAAGCCAACAACGTTGCTTTGAATGTAGGCCATTGGGTTTTCCAGAGAGTAGCGGATACCTGCCTGGGCTGCTAAGTTGACCACTATTTCTGGTTTATGCTCGGTGAAAATACGATCTAATAAATTGGCATCTGTGATATCGCCCACGTAGAACGTAAACTCTCCACTACTACGTATGTTGTCCAAGCGATCCAATTTTAGGCGGACGTCATAATAACTGTTCAGATTATCCATGCCGATAACCTTGTGACCTTGTTTTAAGAGGTGTTCGGCAAGATGGTATCCAATAAAACCTGCGCAACCTGTGATAAATACCGTAGTCATAGCCTTCTATCTTCCTGCTCCCTGTGACTGGTAGTCGTTGAAATCTGTTTTTTCAATCCTGTTGTCGTCTGTGGGGAGTTTTTCGAGTTTGAGCGCGACCCGAAGCGCGTGCTGTCTAAGGTCAGATCATTCAGCGGATGCGCCGCCGTCGTCGAAGAATCACGCAATGGGAGATCGGCGAGCAAAGGTGCGTCGGGTGCATCCAGAGTGGTGACCTCCGGCTGGTATGCCAGTCTGGTGGTGAAGGATGACATCTGCTTGATACTCTCAACCGTTTCGCCCATCTTAGAATCAACTGAGATCATAATATGTAAATAACGCTTGTTGCGATTCCTTATTTTTCTTTTGTAATTTTCTCATATAGACGCAGATAGTCGCTGACCATCCGTTCCGGGCGGAAATGAGCTTCGATATATTCCAGACCACGCTGAACGCGATCCGTGGTGTCTTTTAGGTCGGTGAGGCCGCGAACAATGATATCGGCTGCCGATTCATGCTCATCCGGGTCGAAATAGCGGGCGACATCCCGGCCAACCTCAGTCATTGGAGCGCGGTTGGTGGTGAAAACCGGGCAACCACTTGCCTGAGCCTCCAGAATTGGCATGCCTAACCCCTCAAATGTCGAGGGGAATATCAGTGCAGCAGCCTCAGAATAAAGTGCTCGAAGCGTATCGTTATCGATACCCGAGCGTTCTATAACATGATCTTTTAAACCTCTTTCGTCAATAAAACGATGAAGTTCCTCCGGAAGCCTGCTACCTACCATCAGGAGTTTGAGGCCTTTGGATGCATCCTTGTGCCGCCGTAAAGCATCGAAGATAGATAGCAAGCCGGCACGGTTTTTATAAGGTTGATTACCGCCGACATGGATCAGGAAGGGGCTGTCGTTTCCAAGGCCAACTTTGTTTCGAGCTGCCTGCCGAACCGCCGTGGATTCCGGATAAAAGGGAGAAAACAGGCTATGCATTATGCACACATGGTAAGGTTTAAGACTTTCCTGTCGAACCACTGGGTCAGCGACAAGCAAGCGGTCAAGGTCTCGCTCTGTCTGCTTAGAGATGCAGACGACATTTCGCGATTTTCGAATGCCACTCCAGATCAATCGTTGATAGAGCTTACCTGTGCTGGAGACAGACCATAATCTAGGGTCACCTTGAGCTGCCTGAACCGCTAGAAGATCATGGCAGGTGAGCAGGTGCTGCTTATCCTGAAGGTATCGCATGTAGATGCCATTACCTTGGTCACAGACATGAACGATATCAGCATTCTGCGCCGCCCGGCGTAACTGGCTCGGAAAGAGTGCGTACTTGTCCAAATAGGCGAGCCATTTGCCCAGTCCTCGATTGGTAGATTTGAGTCGAAGTGAAAGTTTTGGGGTAGCAGAAATATGCTG
Organism: uncultured Armatimonadota bacterium; assembly: GCA_903910385.1. Taxonomy (GTDB): domain Bacteria; phylum Armatimonadota; class Armatimonadia; order Armatimonadales; family Armatimonadaceae; genus CAIVZM01. Next base: position 87,824 of record CAIVZM010000065.1, on the reverse strand, counting down.
AATCGACATCCCGCGAGACTCAAGACCTCCCCCTAGAGTTCGCGCGAACCCAAGCATACTTAACTGCTGGTCGGAGGCGAAATTCCCCACTAGAAGCACTCGCATTCAGACTGTCCTATCCTGCGTCAGATGGGCTTCCATTCTGGGCGACAAAATAATCGGTATCCAGAGGGTTAGGAAGAATATTACAATATTGATCAGTGGCGTTTGAAATACGATGAAAATTTGCATGGCGATTGTTTTCTCTGAACATCCCCAAGGGAGGGAAAAGGCGAAAGCGATACGGATTATTCCACATCAGGCATCCGACAGTTTTCTGCCGAACAGCCGTTATCGAATAGAAAAGACAGATAAACTTGTAACTTTCAGAGAAGTGTGTATGAGTCTTGATGTTTCATAAAACCTTCATTGTATCCCTCGCAAATAACACGTCTCGCATGATGAATCAACACATATAACGCTACTGGGCCTTTAATACCATCTAAGAATAAGAGTTCTGTTGTTCCGTTGATTGGGCGCAAGCATGCCAATAGCAATGATGTAGAATCCGCAGGTGATTGATCTGTCTTTACAATCATATCAAGCTTTTCTTGGGCGACTGTTGGGGTAGCGAGATTTATTAAGGATCGGTGTATCTGTATTACGAGTTACAAAATTTAGCGCTTGTTGAAGACCAAGATAGTCCTCCTTAAAACCCCATTGATCAATAATTTGACGACTGTGCTCACCCATTTTCAGTCTGAAGGCTGGAGTTGACAGAACTCTATGCAATCGATCTGCAAGGGCGTCTATATTTCCTACTGGGTAAATAAATCCATTGATCCCATCCTGTACCAGATCATCAGAAGAGCCCACGCCGTTACTAACGATGACGGGTTTGCTTGCATTCATCACTTCGTTAACTATTAAACCCCAAGGTTCTTTTTCAGAGGGAAGCACAAAGACATCACACAAATTAAAGTATGCTGGTAATTCAGTTTGATTCTTAAAACCTAAAAATCGAATCGAATCCCATCCTGTCTGGCGTGCCCGCTCCTCAACGATTTGGCGCTCCTCACCGTCGCCAATAAAGAGAAGATACGGACGTGGTTCCTGACCACTTTTAGAAAACATACGAATATATGCTTCAAGAAGGTCACCAGCACGTTTTCTAGCGATGAATTTGGATGCATAAAGAATTACAGGACGACCGACCGTAAGACCTAGTTTGTTCTTAAATTCCTCTTCTCTTTTTCGTTCTTCGTTGACTTTCGACTGAAAAAATGCGTTGTCTACTGCATATGGCATCAAGAATATACGATCAGGCGACACACCGTACTGACGGTAGTAGTCACGATTCCGTGAACCAATCGCCAAGAATGCATCAGACTGCCTAAACAACATGCGGAGGAACGTCTCCTTGATTCTTGCTGTTCGCGGAGATCGAACAGCGCTACTCGACTGAGACTCTGCCCGAATTAAAACTGGTATATCCCGAGATTTAGCAATAAAGAGTGCACGCAAAGTGGTTGTATGTGCATAACCATGAATCCATAATGCATCGAAATTTGATCGTGATATATTTTTCGTCAAATCTGTATTGAATGGACGAAAAAAGGACTGTGTACCGTGCCCTCCAATAGCTGGTAGTAGCAAAGACTTGTACCCATCCAGCAATGATACATCCCATTGCACATTTTGACCAAAACCAGGATCTCGATAAGCTTTCAAAGAAAAATCACTTTGAAAAAAGACTGTTAGATCAATATCACTCTTGCTTGCAAGATAGCGTAGCATAGGAGCTTGGTATTGAATAGGATGGGACACTAAGTAAGCAACACGATATCGTTTTTGCATAAGACGTTAAATCCTGAAATCAAGGTTGTAAGAAAATTGAAAGAAAGACAGTAACTTAAAATTTAGAGCCTTGCCTTCTTGCGGTTCTCCCAGCGCGCCGCGTGTACCCATACTTGTATGTTGATTTTCACGCCCAACTCAGTCTACAATCGCTCATCCAGACCGTCGCTATCATAAGCCTTCACCCGCAGGCGGGCACCTGCCAATCACTCGCTCCGGCAACAACTCTGTTCAGCAACCATCCACCAAGTCAAAGGCAAGTGTCGCCTTATGCACACCACGTTCGAATAAGTCCAAAGCGATCGGCACCTTCCGCCGACACCAAAGCCATTATCCCCTCCACGAAACATGAGTACCGGTAATGAGATTCGCAAAATGCACACAACTTCATATTATCATAAACATAGCTTTATATTATATCAATTTAAAAGTTAATGTGTGATTTATCCTAACGACACAACCTCGTTTGACAACCGTAACAAAGTCTAGCGAAGTAAATTAAATATCTTGAGCCAAATTAATATAAAATACCCCTGCTATTTATCGTGTTTTTCCTTATGTGAAATTTGCAGTTATATGGGGTGATAAGAATTTAGACATTCGGTGAATCATAATTAAGGTTACAAGGAATAGTATAGGTGTTTGGAATATTACCGCAATCTGTGATGCAATTGTAGTCTCCGAGAATACCCATGGCAGTGAGAAGGCAACGGCAATACTGTATGGATTGTTCCGTAATTGGCATCCAACTGTTTTCTGATAAGCAACGGTTAGTAAAATTAGGATCATGAAAGGAATAACGGAAATGCCCAACCATTTGAAACTACTAAAGGCATCTGAAAAAAAGCCCAGATTAACCTGAGTGGTCATATCATCCTCACCGACTAATCCAAGCGCCCGATGAGCAAGAAAGTTGGCAGTGCCGTATACCGGTTTGTCAGAGTAGAGGAAACGTGGAAGTAGCATCTCAATACCTGGAGTGATAGTTTCCCATTGGGTGATGCCATCTTGCAGTGTCGCATTCACAATAGCATCGACGTTCATCAGCATAGAGTAACGCTCTAAGGTTGGAAGAAAGGAACTAAAGTATTGATGTGCACTATTACTAGCCTGTTTTTTTGCCTCACTCTCTGCTGCCTCACCTGGGTTGAGCGCAACTTCGACAAGAAGCTCTGAAGCAAGACGAAAATTCATTCCAAAGTCTGAGGTTCGTACTTGATTTCGCGCTATGAGCGCGTAGGGGGAAATAATGAACTGGAAAACATAAGCGCATCCTGCGAGCGCTATATAATTCTGGGGACGAAAGCGATACCCAAAGGCGAAGCAGGTATATACATAAATGACCAACGCACCTGCCGTAGCCGCACGTCCAGCTCCAATGATGCCGAAGATCATCGGTATTCCCAGAGCGACCCCATTGATCAAGCCCACACTATGCCTGCCACCGCTGGTTTTGATTACATAGTAGGTTGAAAGAGCGACGGAAAACGGCGTCAGAAAGGTCATCGTTTTGAGAGGTCCCAGAATACCTCCGCTAACCACTTCGCCATCTTCTGACATACCCATCATTGCAATGATTAGGGATCGCAATGTGGCAAATACTATGGTCATCAGAACCAGTGCGAACAGTTGTGTCTGGGTTAGCTTTTTAACCTCTTCTACCCGAAAAACGGGGCTTATCCTTTCCATGACATGATGACGTTGGACAATTAGAGATGCTGCTAGTAAACTGACCATTCCTATACAATAAACCGCCATCGTGGCGATTGGCTGAGAAAGAGGTACATCGGCCGGTTCGCCAAAGCAAAGTTTCGCCACCTGCGATATCAACACATGCTGAAGCGCCAGAGTAAAAACACAAAGACCGGGCAATGTGGTAATGCCGCCCAACGCGTTCAAGGCTACTCCTGTTGCTACAACAAAGCCAAAGACTAGGGTTGCATAGAGAATTTCGACGCCGTTTATCAGAATTTGCAGGCCAAATAGTAATGTGCCGCCAATAATCCAGTAAAGTACGGGATGACGTACTATATTGTCAATTATTCTTGTGGAGGCAGGCTCTGGCAAGGCAAGTGAGGAATCAACCAGCATCTGCCCGTACTCCTTTCGCGGGATCGCCTGACTTAATTGCGGTTATTACCATATTTCTGCTCAGAATAACGTTCGACGAGCCCGTTTCCGCCATATAGAGCGCACGTAAGAAGAAGGTGCTAAAGTCCCAGATAATACGCCTGATGAGACTTTTCGCGCCATGCACGATTGGCTTGTCTTCAAAAGTATGAATGTCGCGGAAACCGATGGTTGAAAACAACTGCCTGGCGGACATGGTAGAGAACGCATTCTCATGGGTCAGGTCGCCATAACGCACACCCATGCCGAATAACCCCTCGCCATTGGGAACATGAACTATGCATCTTCCGCCGGGGCGAAGCGCTCGGTAAACCAGATCTAAAGTTCGAAACATGTCATTGTTCGTAAGATGCTCTATCACGTCAATGAGCAGAAAGGCATCTATAGACGCAGGCTCTGATTCCTCCAGAAAAGGGATGACCTCTCCGATTTGCGCCTCTAGAATGCCCAACTGATGAGCAAGTTCGATCTGTTCCTGTGAAATATCTACTCCTGCGATATTGCGATACCCGGCCTCTTTGAGAAAATATAGGAAAGTTCCGTGTCCGCAGCCCAAATCCACAATACGAGCTTTCCGATCTAAAGGTATATGTCTACCAATTAGTGAGCGAATATAAGCCGCACGGACAGTGAAGTTGCTCCTTGCGGTAGTTTCAGTCGCGTTAGCCTGCCCACTGGAAACATAGTGTACATACAGGCGACCTTTCCAATCTTCTGGAATTTCATTTGACATTTGTATTACTTGAAGCCTTGTAAGTCATTTTATTAACGTCTGTCGCGTTGATGACAGTTGCAGTCATGAAGCATATCTTTTGGAACATTGCGATATAATTTTGCCCGCAGTCATCCTTTGCGCCAAGAGATTTCCCTAGGAGGATAGCTCTCGCTACTCCGTCTTCCCATTCATGTGGTAAACCTGCCAGGCATCGTAAACGCTTCGTCTGCTCTTCGAAATTGCGTGGAACTGTAATAAATTCCTCTTCTCCATCCGTGAATAGGTTGACTGATCCAATAGACGAACTTGCGATAAAAAGATAACTGTATGCTATCGCCTGCGCCAGCACAAGTGTAAGGAATTCCTTAATGTTTGGCAATACTAGAACGTACTGCCTGCATATATTTTCTTTGAAATGTGGTTTTGGGTAGTGACCGACAATTGAGTCACTCTGCTTAATGCGACTTTCGATCAAACTCTTCACCTCTGCATCTATTGTGCCGACCAACGTTATTTTTTACGGGATGACGCGTAAGTGGAAATGTCACTAGTAGATAAGAAACGCCCTCTCACAAAGAGACAAAGCTAACAAACAAGACATTGAATCTGTCTAAATTTAGGGAATCTATTGCAGTAACGCACGATAAATCTACGCCGTAATGTTACGTGAATTTTATCCTCTTGGACTTCAATCTATATGAAAGAACGTGTTAACGAAAGAGCTAGGAACCAACACGATATCGTTTTTGCATAAGACGTTAAATCCTGAAATCAAGGTTTAGATCCCATTTGGTCATATGTAAAGGTGTGTCAATTCCTCGAACATGTCGATTTAGAAACATGCTCGATAACCGAGATGTATCTGTCGCAATATGTGTCCCAACCTCCAAGTTCCTTTACACGATTGATTGCTGCAACGCTCATTTTAGATCGAAGTTGAGGGTCTTGGGCCAGACATTCAATACGGTCTGTAAGAGCCATAGGATCACGAATAGGGACAATAAACCCCTCTACGCCCTCATGGAACAGGTTCCGTCCACCAGTATTATCCGAACTGATTACCGGGCAACCACATGCCATTGCTTCAGCTTGCACTAAACTTAAACCTTCTTCTATACTAGGTAATACAAAGACATGACTAGAACTTAAAATATTTTTAAGTTCCATATGGGGGAGTGGACCTAAAAATTCCACATTGTCCGTTGGTAAAGTCCCGTCATTCAATAGTTGTCGTATCTCTTCTTGAATACTCCCTACAATTCTCAATCGCTTCGCAGGGTGGCGAAAAGCTGCAAAAGCTTGCAAGAGATAAGGAACGCCTTTCCTCAAAGACACTGATCCCACAAAAGTGATGTTAAAAGAGTCTTGATCAGGCTCGGCCACAGGGAAGAAACGACTTAGCTCTACTCCATAAGGTGTCAGATATAACTTTTCGGCAGGAATTCCCTGCTGAATAAACGAATTACGAGCAAAGTCAGATGGTACTGTAATAGCATCTGCTTGTTGATACTCGGATTCTTCTCGAACAATCTTTCGGGCATCTATAGGGCGATATGGTATGCGCCATCTTTCAAACTCTTCAGAAAGTATATTATTTTGATACCTAATATGTGAAGAGCCACGATCACATAAATATATACCTCCTCGTTTTTGAATTTCATGACCAGCTTTAAGACCAACCCCAGATAACGCTACTAGAACATTGGAATCTCCAAGGTTTATTTTGGACACATAGTCTAATGTATTATAATGTCGCCATGAAATATCTTGTGCCAATTTCATATTCTCCAATCCATAACGACTAAGCATCATCCATGCTAGGTGAATGTATGGAAAACTAATTAGTTTTCCTGAGGATATATTTTCATTGGTGAGCTTATACCTAGGATATGAAGAAACGATATGATTAAGTAGACCCTTTTGCTCTAATTGTCGAGCAAGGTGAAATAGGTGAAATTTCCCTCCGACTGCAATTGATACTTTTAACACCAGAAACCTCATTTTCTATTGATATCAAAATACGGTTTGTGACTAGATAAGACACACTTACCCATCGTATTTTGAAAACTGTTTTGAAACTAACCGCTGATATAAAAAATTGATCAAAAGTACTACTTAGTTTTGTTCAGGTAAAGCTTGCTAAATACTCTTTGAGTTAAATGACGAGGCGGAGAAATAATTTGGAGGAAAAAGCTAACAGTATCCTCGTTCAAAATTCTTAACGACATTGGAATGACAAACAAGCAAATGACAAAATCACAAGAGAAAATACAAAGTCCAATAAACGTAATTCCAAGCCGCGATCCGAGACTCCATGCGACAATTAAAGTAAGGCAGATGATGCTTACGAATATTAGAGCGAATTTCTGGTGTTTATTACGAGCGACAGCAACGATAGAACTTGGCTGCCAGATTGATGATGCTACCGTAGCCATTAGCAAAATCGAAAATAGTAGGGGGTCATAATTTGTCTTTCCATGTGTCCATATAGTATATATTATTTTGCCTGATAAGAACAAGAATGACACTGCAATCAATACTAACCATAATGAAATTTGGCAAGCATGATTATGTAGCGTCCGAGCAAGACGGATATCTCCTTTCCCGAAAGCGACTGACATTTCGACCCAAATACTATTTGATATAGAATTCGTTATCTGGAAAGGTAAACGGCTCAATGTTCTCAATGTGGAAAAAACAACCAAAGCGGAAGGACCTAGGAGTGTGCCAACTAAAAAGGACATACCTTGTAAATTTAGAGCCCATCCGAGTGGTAGCGTTAGATAAGCAAAAGCAGGATTTGCTAGGCGCAACGCGGTGCTGACATCCGCTTCAGCCCAACCAAAAGTCATCCATGGACTACGACTTTTAATATCATATCGAATAATTTGATTGGTTATAATTTCAATGACAAGAGATGTCGTGCAACCTCCAAGTAGACCTATACCTGATATTAAGCAAACTATGATCCCTATAAACATTGCAAGCTTTTGGAATGCGCTCCGGAGAACTGACAGAGAATAATTACCGTCGCACCGATAAATTGTAACAAGAAGAGAGGATTGTAAAGCAAAAAACACTTGCGCGATCAGTATCGAAAGAATCCACGAAGATTCGTTATCTGAAAAAGCCTTAATGTTTAGATACTTTGACAAATAAATATGAGAAAGAATCAATATCATAATTAAACATAGGACAAATGTGGTAATTGTTACTATTGCCCATGCACTTTGATAGACTTTTACGGCCATATTACGTTCGCCACGAGATACGAACATTGTCATTTCATTGCCCGCTGCATTCGCGAATCCTAGATCTGACATTGTAAGGTAAGTTGGAATTGTAGAGAGCAACAACCACTCACCATACCGATTTATACCTAAATAATGGAGAAAAATCGGAACGCTGAAAATTTGTATTGCCATATTCATTATCTGGGATAATGTTTGAGCACCTAAACTTTTTGCCAAACGGTTGATTACAGGTTGACCAGTAAGTTGAGTGGACATAGAAAATAATCGGTTAATGAACTTAGAAGCGCCGTAGATTAACAAAAAGTTGGGAAGCTAAAGCCAGATCTTGCCACGTGGTGTTTCTGGGATTTTTACTCCCTATCACCAAAACGTCGCCTGGAGACATTGTAATTCGTAATGGGGTCTGTTTGCTATTTTGTTCTTTGTTCTTTTTGCTATTAGATTCACGAAGCGCATCAGCACTCAAATCCAGCTTGATTGGCTTTACAGACTTACCATTGTTAACTTCATTCGGACTATATCGAATCAGATAGACTTTACGCATATCGGCATCGCTGGATTGTCCCCCAGCCATAGATAACGCTTCAAGAACATTGATGCTTTTATCCTCAGGGTATAAAATAGCCCCTGGCTTGGTAACCGCTCCAAGCACTGCAAATCTTGTGACATTGTCAGGGATAACCAAGGTGTCGCCTGGTTGAAGTCGTGGCGATGACGTTGAGTTTGTCGAAGCAGTCTCTGTAACACCCTCGCGACCTTTACGAATGATGGGGAGCAAATCTACAGGAATTTCTTTGCCTTCTCGACGAATAATAGCCCGAGTGAGCGCCGCTTGGGGAGTCACGCCACCAGCTAAAGCTACCATAGTTACAATGGATCCATCTGACGGAATCGGATAGCTACCAGGACGAGTGACCTCTCCCAGAATCTGGGCATGGGTTTGAGTCAGCTGTAGGGCGTTAACCAGAAGAATATCTCCTGAATTTACCGGGAAGTTTTGCGATGAGTCCGCCTTATTCAAAAGAGCTCCAAGATTAATAGGAATCGCTTCCAAACCGCCGTTGCGGACGAGGGTCGCTGTCGCCCAATCGTTCCGCTCGACAGTAAGGCCGCCGCTTGCCGCTAATACTTCCAGAACGCGCCATCCATCTTTTAAAATAACCTTGCCCGGTGTTTTTACTGAACCCAGGACGCTTGCATAATTCTCTTGTCGCTTGCTGACGCTGACAGTGACGTTTGGGTTGACAAATTGTTTAGCAAGCCGAGCTGTAATACGCTGGTTGACTTCCGCTACCGTTAACCCCGATACTTTGAATGTTCCAAGGTAGGGGTATGTGATAGTTCCATCGGGAAGCACGACCACGCTTCGCATCATATCTGATTCACCAACCAAGCTGATATCCAACGCATCATCGGGTTGAATACGATAGGAAGGTGTCGCAACAGTTGTCAGGGGTCCCGTTATTTTGGTGCCTGCCGATGTGGTTTGAGCATTTGCAGAGCCAGTCAAATGTGTTGCTGCGGTGATTACTATGATGATAATTTTTGTGTAATGCCAAATTTGCTTCACGACTGACCTTTTCCTTTTGTACCAGATTGTTCAATTTTATCTACGTTAGTTCCGGCAGCCAAGGGCATAGGTTCAGATTGGCTGTCTAATCCCGAAGGTAAGGAGGCACTGCTTTCTTCTTTATCATCCTGATCACTCTCAGGCAGGGAAGTGTAGGAATAATAGTAATGCCCGCCGTAATACCCTCGCCCGGTAGAATCCGCTTTATTTAGTACGAAGCCTATCGTATTCGCCCGGGCGCGTGTCAATGTGGAAATAGCTTGGCGGGCTGCTCCACGTTTGGTCTCTCCATGGCTAATGACAAACAGGACGCCATCCATTCGACTGGAAAGGAGGGCCGGGTCAGAAACGGCGAGAGTTGGCGGAGCGTCAAACAACACCATATCTGCAGCCTCGCGTACCGCCTCGATGAAGTTTCCCATTGCTTCTGATCCTAGAAGTTCAGCAGGATTAGGAGCTAGCGTGCCAGAAGTAATTACCATCACTCCCGGCACCTCCGTTTGCTGTAGCGCCTGGCCAATAGTATGAGTGCCTACCAAAATATCTGTAAGACCAGGTTTTTTCTTGAGGCCAAAAAGTTTGTGGACAGTCGGACGACGAAGATCTGTATCTACCAGGATGACCTTTTTGCCATCCATCGCTATGACACAGGCAAGGTTGGAAGTTGTCATAGACTTTCCTTCCCCAGGGCTCGTGGATGTCATCATGAGTGTACGAATCGGGTTATCAACAGAGGCAAAATTGATATTGGTTCGAAGGGTTCGGTATGCCTCCGCGATAGGAGAGTAATTTCGATTCCGAAGCAGTCGGATTCCCGACTCCTCAACCATCGGAATTATCCCAAGGCTTGGCAATTGCAGTATGCGTTCCGCTTCATCTACAGTATTGATTCGATCATCAAGGTATTCCTGCAGCAACGCCAGCAGAATTCCAATACCAAGACCAAGCGCTGCACCAAGAATCATATATGATAATCGGCTTTGAGTTGGGATCTCTGGTGGTCTTGCAGATTCCATGATGCGAGCAGGAACTCGACTTGCCTGCTCACGCAAACGTAAATCTTCTCTTTTAGCGGTCAGTAATGCATAGTTCGCTTTGCTGATATCCAGCTGGCGTTGAAGTCTTGATAATTCAAGCTCCCAAGACGGAAAACTTTCAAGTCGCTGTTGAGCGATTGCCATCTGACGAGAAATTTCCGCCGCCTGAGTAGCGAAACTGCTAGCATCCTCTTGTGACTGCAACAGCCTGTCACGCAACGCGTTATACAAGGGATTCTTGCGTTGATTTCTTGAGGTGAAGGAACTGCGTTGTTCAGACAGGTGAACACGAAGATTCGCTATTTGAGCATCTACAGCTACCACTTTAACATTGTTCGGTGTATAGCGTGTCAATAACCCAGCACGTTCAGCTTCCAGCGCTGCAATTTGATTCTCTGTAGCTTGTACATTGGTATCAGCTGAGTCCGTCAGAATCGATGAGTCCGTTATAGGCTCTTCTGATATCTGCCGTTTGATTTCCGCTATTTGCGCTTTCTCGGCTGCCAACCGGCTTTGAATGTCCTGATACTTATCTTTCAGAGCATATAAAGCGGTTATCTGTGAGTCGCGATTTTTGTCGAGCTCAGTGACTCTATAGCGTTGTTTAAACCCTTTCAATTGCCGTTCCGCAGCTTCAAGATCAGCCTGCGCTTTTAAAGCGCCAGTCTTTGTAAAATCCAGTGCGGATCTAATCTGCTGACCGTTGGCGTCCGCAATGTCCGCAATATACGTTTTGAGTATGAAATTTGCAGTATCAGCCGCTAGAACTGGATTGGTATGCGTTGTAGACACCTCAATAATATCAGTGTCACGGATTGCTTTGACGCTGACTTTAGGGAGTTTTTCAACTGGAGTCCTCAGCTTCTTGGATACTGTTTCGATAATATCATTTCCTTGCAGTAGGCGAACCTGAGTCTCGATCTTGTAAGTTTGATTGACCAGAAATAACTCAGACAATGGATTGGAAGCGTCTACCTGATTGATTTTGTACGTAGGTGCGTCTACGAGAAGGTAAGCCTTCGCCTGATACTTGGGTGGGAGAAAGAGAGCGATAACGACGCTAACGCCAAAAGCAAGTGCAAATGCCTGCAGTATGATATTGCGGCGCCGATGAAATATATCAATATACTCGTTCAACATTACTTTAAAGACTCTTTAATCTCTCGTTAAGAAATTAATTCTGAGCGAATTGAAAATCAAACGGCCTCGGATTATTAACCTGAGGTTATAATGCGCTTTTTAATGGGTTTAGCTGGATTACCTGAATAAATCGTGTACGGTTCTGTCGATTTAGCAAGCACCGTACCAGCAGAGATTACAACATGTGAAGCGACATATGAACCAGGAAGCAGCGTGGAACGTGTGGCTATCCAAGAACCATCTTCTATAATAATCGGATAAACGCTTTTGCCGAAAGCTGGATCTTTCCAATCATGATTACCACAACAAATATACACATCTTGTGATATGCAAACATTATTCCCAATTCGGACTGGCGCTAAACAATCGATCCAAACTTTCTCCCCAATAAACACATTATCTCCTATTTCTAGGAACCATGGAGATTTTACGTTCAAGCTAGGTTTAAGAAGGACATTGCGACCTATTTTACATCCAAATAGTTTTAAAATAAATATCTTAACCCTTGAGAACGGGTTGATAGGATTTTGAAGAAAAAGTGCATTCATCAAATACCATAGAGCGATGAAGAAAATACTTCTTCCCTTATCAAGATTCGGTGGGTTTTTATATTTTGATAAATCTACTTGAGGTTCTGTGCCATTGGAAAGATTTATGTCTGATAAGTGTTTATTGTCCATGGTTTCAATCATATCAATGAAGTTTTGCCGCCAGTTCAAACACTTTTTCAAAGCGGTCGGAGATAGCGTCAATATCGAATGCTCGTTCCGCGTAAGCGCGAGCATTGACGCCCATCCGTTGTCGGACCGCCGCATCGTTATAAAGCGTGCGTCCGGATTTGACAAAACCTGCTTCATCGGTTGGAGCGCAGGTAAGACCCGTTTCATTTTTCCCGACGATGCGAGACGTCAGATTTTCCAGCGGGATTGCCAGTAACATTGCACGCCCGGAACACATATAGGTCATGACTTTTGAAGGTACAGAGAAAATGCCCGCCGAGGGGTCGAGGATGGCGATTACCACATCGCCGCCTCCAAGGACATTGGGGACATCCGCGAAGGGTTGGAAATCCATCAGGAGCAGGTTATCTAGCTTCTTTTCCCTTTTTTGCTCTTCCAGCCATTGCCGTCCCGGACCTTCGGAAATGACGACCACCCGCACATCGGGTTTATCCAGAAAGGCGGAGGCAAGAGCGCTCAGGAGACCGGGATTGTGTTTCATACCGAGAGTGCCGGAGTAGACAAAATTAAAAGTGTTGTCTAAACCCAGCTTTTCCGTCCATGTATTCTTTTTAGGGCGCATAGGCACTTCATCCAACGGAGCCCAGTTCTCGATAACATGAATTTTTGCGGGAGCAATTCCCATCGGGAGTAACACCGAGGTGAAATCTTCCGATATCGCGACGATAGCGGCGGATTCCTTTAACAGCGATTCCTCAAGTTTGCGGTAATAACGACCCACCAGATCGCCGATAATAGGAGCCTTGTCCTTGAGTAACATGTGCATACCGACTCCGAGAATGTCCTGCAGCCAGTAGACCATCGGGATACTCTTACGTCGAGCGGTCGCTTGAAGAATCTTCTGGCTCTCCAGAGGACTGTTGGCGGAAAGAATGATTTCCGGATTGAATTCTTCTATAATCCTGGAGACACTCCTGCCATGCTCTTGCTCTTGTTCTCGTCGCTTGAACAGATTTTGTTTATCAATCTGCTCTTTGAGACGAATGGGCGTCGTATTGAAGCCGGGAGGGTCCTTTTCCGTCTTTTGCATTGCGCCCTGTGGCGTCAAAAAAGAAGAGGAGTACGCATGGAGAACATTGTGTCCGCGTGACGCAAGGTTTCTGCTTAACTGTACCTGAAAGGGATGCCCGGTATAATCGTGAACGAGGATTTTCATGCGAAAAATTCTTGTGAAGAGTGTATCAAGAAGATATTTCAAGCGGCGTCACCCATTCGCCGCTGGCGAATGGGTGACGAAGAGGAGATCTATTCTAGTTTTCTTTGACCATCTGTTCATAGATCCAGTGATAGGTTTTTTCCATTCCCTTACGAAGTGAAATGCTCGGTTCCCATCCCAGATATTTCTGTATGAGCGTGTTATCGCTATTGCGACCATTGACGCCTTTTGGCGCACCCAGATTGTACTGCCGGTTGAGTTTGATGCCTGCGATATCTTCAACGATGTCAACCAGCTGATTAATGGTAACCATTTCAGAACTGCCAAGGTTGATTGGCTCAAGAATATCGCTTCGCATGATGCGATCGATGCCAAAAACGCAGTCATCGATAAACATGAAGCTACGAGATTGCTCGCCATTGCCCCAGATTTCAATGTCGTGTTTTCCGGACATCTTCGCTTCAATGACTTTTCGGCACATTGCTGCCGGGGCCTTCTCACGTCCGCCTTTATAGGTTCCCAATGGGCCATAGACATTGTGAAAACGGGCGACGCGAGTGGTCAGGCCGAAATCTTCACGATAGTGGCGGCACATACGCTCGCTGAACAGCTTTTCCCAACCATAACCATCTTCAGGCAGTGCAGGGTAGGCATCTTCTTCTTTTAAGCCCGGGTTATTGGGGTCAGTCTGCTTTTCGCCGTTGTAGACACAGGCGGAGGAGGCGAAAAAGAAGCGCTGAACGTTCTTTTCCCGCGCCGCCATCAAAAGGTGGGTGTTGATCAGGACGCTGAGCATACACAGGGCCTTATTGTTTTCAATGAAGCCCATACCGCCCATATCGGCGGCAAGATTGTAAACTTCATCCATACCGTCGGCTGCTTGACGGCAGGCTTCCAGGTTCTGTAAATCAAGATGGAAGTTTTCCGCTTCCGGATGCACTTGATACCAGTTGGTCATGGGCTTAACATCCGCTACGCGAACGGAGTAACCCTTTTCAATCAATTCCTTCGCGAGAAACCCGCCGATGAAGCCACCACCACCTGCAACCAACGCTTTTATCATATTCCTAAATCCTTCCCAAATGCGAACAATTTTCTGGTTTTGTCACTTCGCTAGCGTATTGGGAATAGATACTCCATTATAACTACCCATCAAACAGCAGGTTTTATACTGCACCGCGCTTAGCGATGACGATAATGACCGTTTGGCAGATAAGTTTCAAATCAAGAAGCATACTGCATCGATCTACATACTCTACATCCAAAGCGATACGTTCATCGTAGCTGGTTTCGCTACGTCCGCTAATCTGCCACAGCCCGGACAATCCCGGTTTCACCGACAGGACTTTGGGTCCATAAATATGGTATTTTTCGAGCTCCGGCGTAAGCTTTGGTCTCGGTCCGATCAAACTCATATCACCGAGGAAGACATTGAATAATTGCGGAATTTCATCAAGGCTTGATTTACGGAGGAAGTTTCCGATAGGAGTGATTCGAGGGTCGTTCTTTATTTTAAAGTCTTTCTCGAAAGCCTTCATCATCTCCGGGTTCTTCTTCAGTATTTCCTCAGCATTCGTGACCATCGTCCGAAACTTATAACAGGTAAATGTCGACCCGCCCTGTCCCCACCGCTTCTGGCAAAAGAGAATCGGTCCTTTACTGGTGCATTTCACCAGTATGGCGACGATGAAAAACACAGGCGCCAGCAGGATTAATCCCACAAAAGCTCCAACGACATCCAGTGACCGTTTCGCCATCAGATAAGTAGTCGGCTTTGCAACAACAACTTGGTTGCGATTGTCACTGCTTGATGCTGCTCTTAAGGAACTGGAGACACCGCTGCCCTTAATAATCTGGTTTTCCATTATGCACGCCCTCCCTAATATGCTTACACACGAGTCCTACTGGAGATGCTACGTTGCGAATCGAGTAGAAAAACCTTTGTCCATCCCTTTAACAGACCGTCAGTGATTCGTCAGAACTGTTTTTGAATCGCAAAACTGAACTATCTTATTCAGTCAATGGCGATTCACTTCACAATGTCAACTAACCGTACCCTATAAAAGTAAGAATGGATAGTTTATACATCGATCGTCGCGGAAAAGTTGAAGGTATCAAATCAATCGTTGATATCGTTAGAATCGAAACTATATCAAAAGAATCGAAACTATATCAAAAGTATCGCTACGGAAACTCAAATTGCGAATTATTGAAAGTTTAATCAAAACGATTCACTATGATGAATGAAACACATTGCAACTTATGTTAAATACAAATGGGCGTAATCTGTATTAACAATCTAAAGTATACCACGTCTATGCGTTTTCTAAACATATGGACAGTATTGATTTCCAGAAACTATAATTTAGATGATGATATTGTGTATACGTAATAGGTAATGAATGTAGACATATGTTTTGCGATGGGAGTCCGGGACGCCGTGGGAGATAGAATTAAATAGCATTAATTGGGATGCTGTTAAAGATGCCAATGATGTTAAGATGTACAATACTATTCGCTGCGATAGTAAGTAATTCCTGCCGGGTGGCATCGAGTACACGCAGGTCTTGGCAAGTTTTGTGGCAGAGAAATTATGATGCAAAATGAATCCAATGAGTTCGTGTTCATTGTAAGATGCTCAGGGGATATCCGAAAAAAGTAATAATCGATACGCTGTGCAAATTTGAAATCTATTTTTGTATATAATACTGGTTTGCCATAGGGGTAGCAGTGACCAGATAATAGAAATAAAAATATCAGTACGGGATTGTTTAAAAGTGCGATTTATACGGGTATAATAAGACCGTCTGATACGTTGTCTTGCCTTACAGCATATTAGATTGTGTCTTAATACTCTCTTATCGGGTCTCCGGTAATGGAATCTTTGGATCACGGTTACTTTTCTGATCTTTGTCTTCGCCCAGGCATTGTTTCAGAGCAGGAATCGGGTCATCTCTCCCTCTCACGGGTAGCCGCGAGGGATATTTCACGCGAAAAAAGGACGGACAATTGAAAATTTCGACTTCTCGTCTCGCTCTGGTTGGCTTGACAGTTTTCTTTGCAGGAGCGGCTGCCCATGCGCAATCGCCAGCCATTACGATTACCGGTGCCGGTGACCCTGTTAATGTCACTCAGGGAGCTACTTACGGATACTCTTTTACGGCTACTTCTGATCTTTATGTGACCGCTCTCGGAGTTCTCGATGATTTCGGCGATGGTCTGGACGAAGCTCATCAGGTCGGTCTCTTCGACGGTATTGGCACTCTCAAGACCGTTACGGTTCCTCGTGGCACCTCCGCCGCGCTTGTAGGCGGTTATGCAAGTGGGTCAACAACCCGTGGCGGGTTCCGCTATGTCCCCATTTCGCCGGTTCTGCTCACCGCTGGTACGACCTACTCTGTCGGCGCTTACTATGACGATATGGATACGGAAGGTTTGCTCACCACTGAGGAAAACGTCGTCTTTACCAGCAACCCGCTGATCACGTTTGGTCGCGCTTTGTTCAGTGACGTTAATGTCTTCAGTTATGTGTACAAATATGACCCCACCGCTTCTTCTACGAACGGTTACTTCGGTCCCAACATGCAGGTTACCGCTGTGCCTGAACCGGGAGTTGTAGCGTTCGGTTTCCTTGCTGCGGGTTCCGTTCTCGGACTGATCGCTCGCAAGCGCAAAGGTTAATTCCTTATCTTTACAATAAGGAACGGTGAATGATTACCGTTTATCGCCCCGCTTCTAAAAGACGCGGGGCTTATTTTTTATCACTTTGAATAGAACCGGAATAGAACCCGAGCGCCATGTGCCGGGTTCTATTCGTTTTCGCTTCACCGTTAACGATGCAAATCTTACGGTGTGTGGATGTTACGTGCGGTCAGGGTTTGCGACGGGGTATCGAATACACCCTCAACATGCAGAAGCGCTCCGATTGTCAGATTAGAAAAGGAGATGGACTGATTTTCGCCCTTCTTGATGCGCGTTGTAAAGTCCTTTTTGAACGGTATGGTTCCTCCTGTCGGTGTAATTCCTCCGGCGCGATCCACGGTAAAAGTATGGGGATTATCATCGTTATTCAGGCTGGCGATAACGCCGCTGTCCTCTTGATGTGTGATGGTCATACAACCCGGTAGCGAAATGATGAAAGTATCGAGAATCCCTGATTCAGGATAGAGGCGTAATGTGGTAAAATGCCGGAAATGCCGCAACATGTACAAACGCTCAACTTACCCAAAGAGAATGTCGTCGTCCTTGATTTTGGAGCGCAGTATACCCAGCTCATTGCGCGACGCGTCCGTGAGTGTAAGGTTTATTGTGAAATTCTGCCCTCCGATACCCCGATAGAGCAGATTATTGCCCGAAAACCCGTAGGGATAATTTTCTCTGGTGGCCCCGCTTCGTGTTACGAAGAAGGCGCCCCCCTGGTGGATGAGGCGATTTATGGGGTAGGACTGCCGATTCTGGGCATTTGCTACGGGATGCAATTGATGTCACGCCAGCTAGGCGGACAGGTCATCCCCGGCGGCAACAAGCGTGAGTATGGAAAGACGCAACTCGATGTCGAGGATGCAAGCGATCTTTTCAAGGGACTGAATACAGAACTGGTCTGCTGGATGAGTCATGGCGACTGCGTTCAGGAACCCCCGCCCGGATTTACAGTGACCGCCCATACCCCGAATACGCCTGTTGCAGCGATGGCGAATATCGATCGAAAGTTGTTCGGCGTCCAGTTTCACCCGGAAGTCGTACATACTCCCTGGGGGACGGAGATTATCCGCAATTTCCTGTACAACTTCTGCGGCGCCAAAGGTGAGTGGACGATGACCTCGTTCATCAACGACGCCACGGAAGCGATTCGGGCGCAGGTCGGCGATGCGAACGTGATTTGCGGTCTGTCCGGCGGGATCGATTCCTGTACGGTGGCGGCATTGGTCCATCGCGCCATCGGCGACCAGTTGACCTGTATCTTTGTCAACACCGGGATGTTACGCAAGGACGAAGGGACTCAGGTTCGTAAGACGTTCGAGGACGCCTTCAAAATCAAACTCATCTACGCGGATGAAAAAGCGCGCTTTTTGCAGAAGCTCTGCAATATCTCCGACCCGGAGCAGAAGCGCAAAATAATCGGGCATGAGTTCATTCAGGTCTTCGATGAAATCGCCAGCGGGATTGAAGATGTCGAATATCTGGCGCAGGGCACTCTCTACCCGGATGTCATCGAAAGCGGAACGAAAAACGCGGCGAAGATCAAGACGCACCATAATGTCGGCGGTTTGCCGGAAAATATGGCTCTCAAACTGGTGGAGCCATTGCGCTATCTGTTCAAAGATGAGGTGCGCCGCGTCGCGGAGGAACTCGGGTTGCCTGCGGATATTGTCTGGCGACAACCATTCCCCGGTCCGGGTCTTGCCATTCGCATTACCGGCGAAGTGACTTTGGAAAAGCTGGAAACGCTACGCGCTGCTGATGCCATTGTCGTAGATGAAATCAAGAAGGCGGGGCTTTATCGCCGTGTCTGGCAGAGTTTCGCCGTGTTGCCCGATACGAAATCGGTGGGCGTCATGGGCGATCAGCGCACGTACGCTTATCCCATCGTTCTTCGTATCGTCACCTCCGAGGATGCCATGACTGCCGACTGGGCGCGTTTGCCGTACGAAGTGCTGGAGCGGATCAGTAGCCGCATCGTCGGTGAAGTGGAGGGCGTCAACCGAGTCGTGTACGATATCACCTCCAAGCCGCCTGGCACCATTGAGTGGGAGTAGGGCAAACGTTTTCTCGCTCGCAAGGTAATTCTGTCGCTTGTTAAAAGCGGCATTCGAGGCGGAGGATAATTTGGCAAGTACGTCTCTGGCGCATCGTGGCGTGGTCGTGGCGAAGGGCGGCGCGGTGGCGTCTTCGCAACCTCTGGCGGTAAGCGCGGGCATTGCCGCACTGGCGAACGGCGGGAATTGTATCGATGCTGCGATAGCGGCATCGGCGGTTCTCTGTGTGGTGGAACCTCACAACTCCCATCTGGGAGGGGACGCCTTCATTGTTTACTACTCCGCGAAAGATCGGGAAACCATCGCGTTCAACGCATCCGGAGCGGCGCCGAAATCCGCAACGCGGGATTCCTACCGAGAAGGTATACCCCTTCATGGCGTCAGGGCGGCAACTGTTCCGGGGCTTGTCCATTGCTGGGGGGAGTTACATCAGCGTTACGCGTCACGTTCTTTTACCGAGGCGCTACGCCCGGCGATAGGATACGCCCGGGACGGTTATCCGGTCGGCCCAAGAGTCGCACGGGTCGCCTCTGCGGCAGGAGACTTGTTTTCCCGCAACCCTTTCTTACAGACGCTCGGCCTTTCCACTAATACGCAGATAGGCGATCTGGTTCGTCAACCGGAATTAGCCTGGACTCTGGAAAATATCGCCCGAGACGGCGTCGGTACGTTTTATAATGGCCCTGTCGCGGAACGGATCGTGGCGGGATCACAGGGGCACTTTACGCTTGACGATCTCGCCGCGCATCGTACCCGCGTTTTGACGCCGCTACGCGCACGCTACCGTGATTTGATCTTCCATGGACAACCCCCTCCTTCACAGGGGCATATCCTCCTGCAGGAGTTACAGATTGTCAATGGATTCGATTTGATGACTCTGGATGAAATTACGCGAACGCATCTCCTTATAGAAGCGAAAAAACTCGCATTTGCCGACCGGAACGCTTATCTCGCGGACCCGGAATGGATAAATGTACCCGTAAATGCGCTCCTTTCCGGAGAGTATGCCTCGAAGCGTCGCGCCATGATCGATCTACAACAGGCGATGCCGGAGTATCCGGCAGGCGTCCCATTAACCCCGGTCGAACAGGGATCGGAAACAACCTACTTCCTGACAGCGGACCGCGAGGGGAATGCGATCTCCTTTATCCAGAGCGTTTATCATGGTTACGGCTCCGCGTATGTTATACCGGAAACCGGGATTCTGCTCAATAACCGCCTCACGGGTTTCGTTCTGGACCCGCATTCGCCGAATGTGGTCGCACCGGGAAAGCGTCCCGCGCATACCCTGAACGCCTGGTTGGCGACCCGTCCCGATGGCTCCCTCGCCTATGTTGGCGGAACACCGGGAGGGCATATTCAAGTCCAGACCAATCTTCAACTTGCGGTCAATCTGGTAGATGGAGGCGACAACCCTCAAATCGCTATCGAACGTCCTCGCTGGCAACATATGACGAACGAAGGGGCGGTGAGCGAACCAGTCGGGGCGGGAGTCGTGGAAATCGAGGAGCGTGTGGGAGAATCCGTCGTGTCTGGATTGCGTTCACTGGGACATGAAGTCCTGCCTATTGGAGAATGGGCTCACGGCTCCTCCGCCCAGTTGCTGGCGCAACTTCCGAACGGAACTTATGCTCTTGGTTCCGACCCGCGATGTGATGGTCTCGCCGCCGGGATATAGCGGATTTCCGACTGCTGGCGCAAGACCGGGGGAGTTCTTTCGTCCCGGTCTTGCGGCAGCGGTTTTTAGGTTTGATCGTTTTATGGGTAGATGCCTCGCGCCTGAATAGCGTCCGCAACGCGGCTGACGCCCACAATATAGGCGGCGGTTCGTAAGTCACAGGAATGCCGTTTTGCCGCCGCCTGTACCTGCTGGAAGGCTTTGACCATAATGGATTCCAGCTTGGAGTTCACCTCATTTTCCGACCAGAAAAATGACTGCAAGCTTTGCACCCATTCAAAATAGGAAACGGTGACTCCTCCAGCATTTGCCAGTACATCCGGTACGACGGTGACGCCATTCTCGCGGAGGATAATATCCGCAGGCGGCGTGGTCGGGCCGTTTGCGCCTTCGATCACAAAACGAGCCTTAATATGGGGCGCATTAGCGGCGGTTATCTGATTCTGCAACGCCGCTGGAATCAATAGGTCGCAGGGGGTTGTCAGAAAGTCCTCTGTTGGAATCGGTTCGGCTCCGGGGAACCCGATCAGCGTTTTTGTCTCCCGCTGATAAGCTTGCAGTGCGAGAATATCGATTCCTTTAGGGTTGAAAAGGGCTCCGTTGACATCAGAAACAGCGATAACCTTCGCTCCTGAACGGAAAAACAGAGCGGCGGCGGCGCCTCCGACATTGCCAAATCCCTGTACGACAATGCGCGAGTCTGGCAACTGTCCCCCCGAAGCTAGCAACGCCTCACGAGCGACCGTGACTACGCCTCGACCTGTCGCTTCCACACGCCCCTCGGAACCGCCTATGGCGAGCGGCTTGCCGGTAACGACTGCAGGGACGGTATGACCGACCTGCTGGGAGTAAGTATCCATCAGCCATGCCATGATCTGCCCGTTCGTGCCGACATCAGGGGCGGGAATATCCTTGTCCGGCCCGAGAAGTATAGAGATTTCGGAGGTGTAACGGCGCGTCAGGCGTTCCAATTCTCCGGAACTTAACTTTTGGGGGTCGCAGGCGACTCCGCCCTTCGCCCCACCAAAGGGAATATTGACTACCGCACACTTGATAGTCATCCATAAAGCAAGCGCCCTTACCTCATCAATCTCCGTTTCAGGATGAAAGCGGATACCGCCTTTTGCCGGTCCTCGCGCCAGATTGTGGTGGACACGGTAGCCAGTAAACTCCTGAATAGAGCCATCGTCCATCTTGACCGGAAAGTTTACGGTCAATTCCCGTTGAGGTCGTTTTAAAATTTCATGAACTCCGGGATTCAAATCCATCGCATCCGCGACAATCTGCAACTGCTGCTTCGCGATCTCAAAACTGTTGGTCGTTTCTGTTATCTTCGTTGATGAATCATCCATACTTAAGGTACGCTACCGCTTGCTTGAAAGTTCTCTTCAAATCTTTCGTGATGTTTTGACCTCAACTGACGCAAAAAACGAGAACCCCCGGTATAATGTTGGCTGAAAGTCGCTTTATCCCTTCCTGATTGGAGGAGACCGAGGTTGCGGCAATCGCTCCGCTATGCCATTAACGGCGTCTTCCTTGTTTTTATTATTCTTTTATTGATCGTCCCCCGAACCATGGGGCAGGACGCATTTTCCGGTCGGATTATCGAAATCATCGCCGGGGATCAGTTGCGCGTCCGTCTCGATACCCTGGAAACGACGGTTTATCTTCACGGCGTTGAGGTTCCTCAGACGCCGGAAGCGTTGGCGCGTCGGGCGAAGGAGTATACGGAGCGTCGCGTTGCAGGGACGATTGTTCGCGTCGAAGTCCGGGGGACAGGGCCGAATCGGCAGTTCTTCGGCGAGGTTTTTCCGGCGACGCCGAATGGTGGCAGTCTCAATAAGGAACTGATTCGTGTCGGTCTCGCCACCTGGGCGCAGAACTACGCCCCAAAACGAGATGATCTGGCGCGTCTGGAGCAGGAAGCGCGAAATGCGAACCGGGGAATGTGGGGCGACTCGGAAGGGAGAAATATACCTCTCCCGCCTTTCGCCAGAGACAGTGCGCCAGCCAAGAACCGGATGGCGCCGGACGCGCAATCCGTAAAGCCAGTGTCGGATCAGGACAAAACTGAGAGTGAACCGATATCCCCCCTGAACGTTCCCCTCAGCGATGCGACGATCCCTGTCCCACAGAGGATGCCTGATCCTCCTCTGGCGACATGGGAGCAAAGATTTCAGTCTCTGACCTACAACCTGAGCATGGACTATATGCCACCGGAACCAGCAAGAGCGTTCCGTTTCATGTTACCGATAATGCTGTTGGGTGGGGGAATTGTCGGAGGTCTGACATTCTTCTATTTGTTGCGTTTCGGGGAAAATCGCGCGGGTAGTCTCTCCTATAAGATCATTTACGCTGTCTTCACAGGCATTGCTGGCGCTTGCCTGACGCCATTACCGACACTCCTGGTATCGCGTTATCTACCGGGAACCAGAGACTCTGCACTGGTCGCCATCTGTCTGCCTCTGGGCGTCTGGTTCTGGCGTAAGTCGCTGGGGTTGTTTCAACGTGATCGAATTTTGCGGGCGACTCCGGCGCGACAACTGGCGGACGAGCGCATGGGATTGGTGCGGGTCAGCGGTGAAACGGTTGCGCCCAACGGACTGACCTACAGCGCGGTGGGAAAACTTCCCGCTATTTATTTGAGGGAGATGAACTACCGATATAACCCGCAAACGGATGCCCCGTATGATCGCTCACGAAACAGCTTGTCACACCGATGGGAACTGATGAAGGATGATGTCCGAGCGGTAGACTTTGTCATTCGGGATGAAACAGGCGAGGTAAATGTGATCGCGGATCGCGGGGAATTTCATCCATTGCGCGTCGCTCGTTATTATAACGATATCCCGGTGGAATCATTTCCTGCGCCCCCTTATGCAGGAGATACAAAAACGGAAATCTATTTTCTACCCGAACGGGCGCTGGTGACGGTATGGGGGCGACGTTACCGCACTGCATCCCCGATTCCCGGTCACCATGAAGAGCGAGTCGGCTACGATCCGGTAGCGCAGTGCCTGATCATTGTTGAGGGGGCATATTCCCGTCTGTTCTCCCGTAAGCCGTTCGCCGGAATGTTGCTGGCGATCCTTGCTACACTATCCTTCGGGCTTGCCGCCTATTGTATATTAACGCCCGCCGATGCTCCGCCTATTCGTTTCACGATAAGCGAATACGTGAAAGGGCTCCGCAAGTGACCGATACCTTCGCAATAGCGATTGCGTTATTCTTTCTTGGCGCCTGCATCCTGCTCGCCTTTTTCAGAGACGGCGCATCGATGAAGTTGCGCTGGATGAGCATACTGGAAGAACTTCAGAATATGGACTCGCTGTACGCACGACGTGCCGAGAGCTTGCCAACTTTGATTCAAAGGACCAGTTATTACAACGAATTGCGATTTCCGGCCGACGATGTGCGAGGAGCGCTCAAGCGAAGAAGCGATCCTGTGATTTCGAATCGTCGCGAGATGCAAATGGAGGCGGAGCAGGAACTTTCCCGTCTGGTACTCTGGTTGTGTAA
The DNA here is from genome assembly GCA_903910385.1 of uncultured Armatimonadota bacterium. Classification (GTDB taxonomy): domain Bacteria; phylum Armatimonadota; class Armatimonadia; order Armatimonadales; family Armatimonadaceae; genus CAIVZM01. The sequence goes on along the minus strand of CAIVZM010000065.1, from coordinate 63,293 downwards.
AGAAGCCGAAGAAGAAAATTTGTTACATACAGATGGTGATCCGGAAGTAAGCGAAGCGGTCTTGAAAGTGCGGGAAATAGAAGCGGAAATTGCTCTGGTGCGTGAACGTTACAATGAGGTTGCCGAGGTATGGAATGCTTACCGGCGTATCTTCCCCCTCGGGCTCTTGTCAAGGGCGTTGATGCCTTCAGTTGCGCCTTTGTATAAAATCCGTGGTCAGATATCGTAGAGTGCGCTTATTATCAGCGCAGTTCTGCATAAAGCGCATGCCTGTATAACCTGAGGATCGCTTCACGGTATCATAGAGTCTCAAGAAATTATGACAAACGATATACAACCCTTTTTGTCCGCGTTGCGGGCGCGTGTCGAACCTCTGGAAATCGAAATGAGCGACGCCTGGTGGCAGGCGAATGTATCGGCATCTGAGGAAAGTGAGATGCGCGCCGGGAATGCGCAGAAAGCGATTACGCGACTGTATGCGGACAAAGCGATGTTTGAGACGCTGCGCGGAATGGATACATCCCGGTTTGAAGCGGATCATGTGCGGCAACACTACCTCCTGCTGAACACCGTCGCCGGGAATCAGATGGAAGACGCCGTCATTGAAGAACTGGTGGATACCGAACGGCGCGTGGAAAGCGCCTACAATACCTACCGTCCCGAATTGCTCGGTCAACCGACCGGGGAGAATGCGCTTCGCGATATCCTTCGTGTTTCCGATGATTCCGAATTACGCCGAAAGGCATGGGAGGCAAGTAAGGAAATCGGCGTCCATGTCGAGAAGGATGTACTGCGTCTGGTAGAGATTCGCAATCAGGAAGCGCGACGTCTGGGCTACGCAAATTATTATCAGATGTCGCTACGCTTGCAGGAGCAGGACGAGGAGACGCTCTTCGCGCTTCTGGAAGATGTCACAAAGCGGACGGAATCGCTCTGGAGGTCTTACAAGGCGGATCTGGACACCCGCCTTGCCGCCCGCTTCAAAGTGACCATCGACGAATTGCAAGCATGGCATTATCCCGATCCCTTCTTTCAGGAAGCTCCTACCGGGGAAACCGACTTCGATGCGTTCTACAAAAACAAAAACCTCGAAACGCTGACCACCAATTTCTTTGACGCGATCGGTCTGGACGTTCGTGACATTCTCGCCCGCTCCGACCTGTATGAACGCGACAACAAATGCCAGCACGCTTTTTGCATCACTGTGGGGCGGTACGGCGATGTTCGTGTCCTCTGCAATTGCAACGAATCTGAACGATGGATGGGAACGATGCTGCATGAGTTCGGGCACGCTGTCTACGACAAATACATCGGTGAGGATTTGCCTTTTTTCCTCCGGGGACCTTCGCATACGTTGACGACGGAGGCGGTCGCCATGCTGATGGGGCGACTCTCACGCAACGCCGCCTTTCTGACGCGGTATGTGGGAGTGCCTGCGGCGGAAGCGCAAGCGGTGTCAGCGGAAGGCAATGCGGAAACGGCGGCGCAACTGCTGATTCTTGTGCGCTGGGTAGCGGTGATGGCGCATTTCGAACGCGCCCTGTACACAGATCCGACTCAGAATTTGAATGCTTTATGGTGGACTCTGGTTGCACGGTACCAGAATGTGCGCAAGCCCGAAGGCGGAAACGCGCCTGACTGGGCGGCGAAGTTGCACCTGGCTCTTGCCCCTGTCTATTACCATAATTATCTTCTCGGTGAGATGATGGCGTCCCAGTTGTTGGATTATCTTCAGGAAAAGACGCTTCCTTCCGGCGACGATGACTATCTCGTTTCTTCCCCGGCAGTGGGCGATTATCTGCGCCATCAGATTTTCGCTTGCGGAGCCCGGCTACCTTGGAATGCGTTGATCGAATCCGCTACCGGGGAACCGTTGAACCCCACGCATTTTGTCCGACATCTGCAAAAGGCTGCCGGGTAGAGAGTTACGCGATGAAAGAAACGTTAGCCGCTCTGATCGCAATCGTTGGCGCGGAGAATGTCAGGACTGATGAGGAATCGCGGCTCCGTGCGCTCGCTTCCTGGAATCCTGTTCAGATTAAGCGACGCGGCGGCGGGGTATCGTCGGTCGCTGCCGTTGTTGCGCCATCCGATACGGAGGAGGTTGCGGCGATTCTGCGTCTCGCCAGCCAGATACGAACCCGCGTTCATATTATGGGCGGCGGGTCTAATGTGACCGGGAACGGGACGCACAGGGGCGATAATGGCGGGGATATCGACGCTTTCCCAATCGCTCTCGATTTGTCCCGACTGAATAGCGTTACCTGGGATGAGGAATCCTTACTCGTCACAGCGGGCGCAGGCGTCCTGTTGGCGTCTCTGGAAGAACAACTGGGAAGCCACGGCTATACTCTGGGGCATCTGCCCCGGAGCGTCCGACTGGCGACGGTAGGGGGGTCGGCGGCGACCAACGCCATTGGCTTGCTATCCGGGCGTTACGGGCGACAATCTGATTTGACTGTCAGTATCGAGGCGGTTCTACCCGAAGGGGAAATTCTTCGGACTTCCTCCGCTCCTGGCGCAAACGCCGCATTCGATTTGCATTCGCTTTTTATCGGCGCGGAAGGACGATTCGGGGTCATCACTTCCGTAACGTTTCGTATGCAACCCGCGCCAGAGGTTCGCGCCTGGGTCGCGTTCGCCTTCGATTCTCTGAACGATGCTATCGATGCGATGCGTCTGATCAGTCGGTCAGATTCCGATCCCGCTGTCCTGCGCGTTTTCGATACGGAAGCGGCTTCGACCATATACCCGGCGCCTGAGAGGGGAGCGCTCCTGCTGATGGGCTTTGAAGGAGAGGAAATCCGCCAGGCAGGGAACTATCAGTTGGCGTATGCGGTCTGCCAGCAAATCGGGGGAATGTCGATTCCGGAATCTCCCACATCGCCGGGGGATGAGTGGTTTGAGCGACGCGAAGAGACTTCGGCATGGTCGGCGAACGGTCGTCCCGGCGGAATCGCCGATGTTTTCGCTTTTGGCGCGACCTGGAGCCAATTGAAGCATATCGAGGCGGCGGTAAGAGCGGCGATGTCACCTCTGACAACGAGTCTTGCCCTGGAAATCGCTCACCCGACGACAGAGGGAGCGGCGCTGGAATGGCGATGGGAAGCGCAAGCGGAACCTCCAACAACGACGGATTCTATCGACCTCTATAATCGGATAGCGGAAAGCGCCTACAGCGCCTGCCTGCATGAGGGAGGCATCATCGCGCATCACTTCGGAATCGGCGAAGCGCGCAGGAATGCATTTGCCGTGGAAAGAGGAACGACGGCGATGAAGGTCTTGCAGGTCATCAAAGCGGGGCTTGATCCCGCCGGGATTTTGAACCCCCTGTGACAGTGACGCTGCTTACTGGGGGCTATTCTTTCCTCAGAAACCTGCTCGTCAAATTTTGACGTGGCGGCGTAGAGCGTCCTGCCATGCGAGCATCGCGTTTTGAGTCCTTGTCAGGCGATGGATCAGATGACCATTATCGCTTTCCAGGGCGGCGGTAAGCGTTCGGGGCAAAAATAACGCCTCGAAAGCGTCACAGGGGCGTGAGCGCCACCACCCCGGAGCGCGATCACTCGCATCGGCTACCAGATAATCTTGTAAGTAACTCTGGAATCCTGAATAATGCTTCAGGAACCAGGCGCGATGTGTCCGGAATTCCGCTTCTCGCTCTGTCGTGACGCCTTCATGGGCGGCGATACAAAACAGGCTGACGATATCTTCGAAACGTGGCTCTAACTCCCGATAGGCAGCGATACTATCACGCAGGGCGTTATAGGTTTGCTGCATGTCCTGCGCTGAGGAAACGCTGGTATGACGGCGGCGCTCGAGAACGCGCCGCGCTCGACGCGATTCGCTGTTGAACCGCAATCGAAACTGACTGACGGACGGTGTGGGGTTAGCCGTCTTAATCACTATTTTACTCTCCTCCGATAAGCGGCATCGCACTGCCGCCTTCTTTCCTGTGTTGAGGCGTTTTCACAGGAAAGAACCCTTAAATAAAACAACAGATTCGTGCGCGAATCAGTAGAACGTGTCGCTTGGGAGACTGGGATCACATCCCCTTCCGTAAGGGCGGAAGATGTCTTAAGCCTTCTTGCTTTGTTCGACAAATAACATCTGCAGTTCGCTGAGCATGGCGCGTAACGGAAGTTTCTCTTCCGCCGTGAGGACGCTCTCCAACTGTGAACCCAGAAAAACAGCGGTATCGATGGCGATTTTCGCTTGAGCGAGATCCTGCTCCGATTGTCCTGTCATGGGGTTAGGAGCGAGGCCGAGGCGTAAAATCGCATGACTGCGCATCTCGTCGAGAAAAATGGCGACAACGGAATAAATATCCGGTAACTCATTCGTTTCCTGCGCTTCCGGATCACCTCCGTAGGTATCATCGCTTTCAGGCGCATCGATGAGATTCCCTATGGTTTCGAAGCGTGATCCCTCCGGGGCGTCTTGCACCAGCGGAGATGAATTGATAGGGGATGTGGGGATTGACGTTGGCTCCGAAGGCGTATCCTCCGTCAGAAACCGTCTCCGGTCTCTTACTGTAAACCCGCCTTCTTCCTCTTCACGTTCGTCAGCCATAGTTCTCTTCTCTACGAAATCGTTTTACACCACAGATTTCCATTGTGGTTATAATTCCGTGCACGGGCGATTGTAGCACAGCCAGACGCTTCGCCGCAACAGGAAATGCAAAGTGTCGCGAGGTTTTTTCCCGGGTAATTTCCGTCGGTTTTGAAGGTAATCTCGCCGGGAACGGACGATATAATGAGTGGACAGGGAGAAACGATTATGCGGTTACGGAACGCGCTTCAGAGACGGAAATTGTGGCTGATGATGGTCGGCGCAGGAGCGACGATCACCGTTTTGACAGGATGCGGCGGTTCGGGAATCAATACCAATCCAAATTCCACCGGGTTGGCTTCCGGGTCGTCTTCTCGTTCATCGGACGCGGCGACCGATAAATCCGTTAAGGGAGAGGCGGAACGTGGACGTCTGGGAATCTTTATCACGGTTGCTGGCGCTGTCGCCGGATATGACCGATTCTGGGTCGATATACGGAAGATCGAACTTCTGGACGCGGATGAGACAGGCGCCATTGTCTTCGACGGCGCGACGGATAATTTCGTTACCGATCTGACACAGTTGGTCAATGAAAAAGCGCCACGGTTCGCTCTGGTCGGCGTGGGAGCGGTCCCCACCGGAAAATCGTATACCCGCGCCCGTATCACTTTTGGAAAAGGGTTCTCTCTGCTTCCTACCGGAGCCGCCGCCGCGCTTTCACTGCCCATTGCCGATTCCGTAGGTCGTGACGCCTCAGACAACCCTCAAATTACTGTTTCCCTGGAAAAGCCCCGTGATTTTGGAAATGGAAAGCAGAATCTTGCGCTGGCGTTCGATCTGGCGAAAACCCTGATTCGTGACGGGCGCGTCACGCCGTCGATCAAGGAAGCGAAATGGGAAGGGTTAGCGCAGACGGAACGCCAGATTCCCGCCACCTTTACCGGAGCGGTGAGTGATTTGCACTTCGGGGAAAAGGAAACGACGTTTTCGCTGGGAATCGCTCCCAATCGTAGCGTTACCGTATCCGCCAGTGATGCCGTTCGGTACTTCAATTCTACAGCGACGCCGAACCCTATCTTAAAAGAAGGGTATAAAGTGGCGGTGCGTGGCGTTCTCTCGCCGGACACAAAGCGCGTCAACGCATACACTGTCGCCATCTACGGCGAGAATGCGCCCGGCATGGAAATCGCAGGTTTCGAGGGCGCTCTGGAAAGCGCCGACGCACCAACGCTGTCCGTGACCCTTTCCCCCGTACAGGCGCAGGGCTTGATGCCCACCGCACGCGCGATTACCGCACAGTTGACAGCGGACGCCGTCTTGCGAGGTCCCGGCGGTCTGCTTATTACCTCGGAACAATTCTTCGATGCGCTCAAAGGGAAGAAGGCGCGTCTAGCCGTGGAAGGATCGTATGAACCGGTGACCGCGACATTCCGGGCAGTTCGCGCCTCGATTGCCGAACCCGATAATTTGCCCGCTTTCGCCGCCTCGGCGGAAGGGACGCCGAAATCAATCAACGCAACAGAAGGCAAATTTACGGTATCCGATTTGACGAACTGGCAGGGAATCCTTGGCAAAAGCGAAGGGAAGGGCATTTCCGCTGTCACTTCGCCGGCGACGCTGTATTTCGATGGAAAAGGCGATCCGTTAACGGCGGCGCATTTCTACGCTGCGTTACAAGAATCCGACCATGCGGTACGCATTATCGGTCTATATGCGAAGGGGGCGCTGGGCGTTACCCGTGTGACGTTGCTCCCGCCGGCCCCAAAGAGTGAAGCGACGGTTTTTGCAAGCAAGGGAGGGGGCGCCAAAGGCAAATCCGAAGGTGATGCCGCTACCTCATCGCGTAAGGCGGAGTCATCCGGTTCCGGCGCCGATGCGTCGAAAGAAGAAACGAAAAGCGTTCCAGAGGTGATCAAGTCGGAGCCGAAACCTGTAAAGCCCTGATTCCAGACGGCGACGCGGATCACGGGCGGTTACAGAATCAAAAGCGGAAATGATAAGATAACGGCGGAAAGTCGGCAGTGTCAATTGAGACGCCGCCTCTTGAATGTACACGTAATCATGCAGAGCCGCCTCGTATCAATCGCCCTTTTTTTCCTTATTTGCGCTTCCGTCAGTCTTGCAGGTTGTGTAAATCCGGTCGGTTCCAGATCGACCTCGCGCACCGCAACTTCGCCTTCCGTCAGTTCCACGGCGCCCTCGCAGAACCCGCAAACATCAATTTTTCGTAATGTCGCGCAGGAAGCGGGTCTGAATTATCGCTGGTCTTCTCCGGGCAAGCGGCCGTTGACTATTCTCGGGACGATCGGAAATGGTTGCGCCTTTCTGGACTACGATGGCGATGGCAATCTGGATATTCTGCTGGTTGGACCGGCGCCGGCGCTCTATCGGGGTGATGGTAAAGGCAAATTCAAAGATGTCTCTGCCGAAACCGGCATTTCCGCACTCAAAGGCTATCTTCTGGGTTGCGCGGTAGGCGATTACGATAACGATGGACACCCTGATATCTATCTTTCGGGCTATCGTGAAGGTCGTCTCCTGCACAATCAGGGCGGAAAGCGATTCGCCGATGTCTCGGCATCATCCGGCCTGAAACCGCAACCGTGGGGATCCTCGGCAGGGTTCGCCGATCTGGATGGCGACGGCGCGTTGGATCTCTACATTTGTAACTATGCGGATTTTTCGCCAGAGACGAAGCCACAACTCTGTAAATTCCAGACCAAAGATCATGGCGATGTCCTGTCCTCCTGCGGCCCGCGTTACTATACCGGGATCAAAGGGGCAATGTATCACAACGTTGGCGGGAAGTTCGTCGATGTGACAAAACAATGGGGCTTCGATACGCATAATGGTCGCGGTCTGGGTGTCGCTTTCGCCGATATCGATAATTCCGGTCGCATCGCGGTCGCGGTCGCAAACGATGAGGCTCCCGGTGATCTGTTTGCCCGACAGGGGACGGCAATGGCATTCGAGAATATCGGAGAAGTGTCCGGTACAGCGCGTGACCGAAGCGGTTCTGTACATGGTGGTATGGGCGTGGATTTCGGCGATTACAACAATGATGGCAAGTTCGATCTGTTTGTCGCCACATTTCGGAATGAAGCGAAGGCGCTGTACCGAAACGATGGGGGTTCTCTGTTCACGGATATCAGCTATCCTGCCGGTGTCGCTCGCCCTGCGTTGCCTTATGTCACTTTCGGGGCGAAATTTCTGGATTTCGACAATGATGGCTGGCAGGATATCATCCTGTGCAACGGGCATGTTCAGGACAATATCAAGCAGATTGAAAATGTCGATTATCCGCAGCCGGTCGTCCTGATGCGAAATTCCGCGCCCGGACAGTTCGAGGATGCTACTCAGAGCAGCGGAATAGGCAGTCTGCCACCCATCGTCGGTCGCGGTCTGGCGTCCGGCGATTATGACAACGATGGCAAAATCGATGTCCTGATCGTTGATAGTGAGGGGAGTCCTTTACTGTTGCACAATGAAGTCGGCGCCAACAACTGGATCGGTTTCCGTTTACTGGACAAATCAGGGCGTGACGCCTACGGGGCGGTCGTGACTGTGAAAGCGGAAGGATTAACCCAGACCAAAATCTGCCAGTCCGCCGGTTCTTATATGTCCGCCTCCGACCCCCGGACGTTGTTCGGTCTTGGGACGGCGACGAAAATAGAAAGCGCTACCGTACGTTGGCCCGGCGGAGGGACATCTGTAATATCAACTCCGCTATTAGGGTGTTATATGACCATTAAACGTTAACGGAAACCGCTTTCCTAAGGGGTTCATGTTCTCTTTTTCAGAAGAATAATTGTTTTCTCCTTGACAGGAAGGCTATCTTGTGTTAAATTCTCGTTAAGACAAATTGATAGTCAAAGGGAGCACAGGGCTACGAAAGGCCTGTGCGGTACGGTTTTATTTTGGTTCATTTCCAAGACCGCATCAGATCATCGTAGACGTTCGAAAGCAGGGTTGCAAAGAATGAAAGAGTTAAGTCTTCCCTCTTTAGTTTTCCTGTTTTGATGCATAACCTTTTTTATCGCAGGACTATCATTTGTATTGAATGACACCGGAGGAATTCCTATGTTACGTCGCAGAGGGTTTACGCTCATTGAGCTCCTCGTCGTTATCGCCATCATCGCTATTTTGGCGGCTATCCTTTTCCCTGTCTTCGCTCAGGCGCGAGACAAGGCTCGTCAGGCAGCCTGCCTTTCCAACACCAAGCAAGTCGGCCTCGCCCTTGCCATGTACGTTCAGGACTACGATGAAACGTATCCTGGCGCCTTCCTTCAGGTAACCCCGATCAACGGCGGAACCCTGGACCGAATCCCGCTGGAATGCCAGTTGCAGCCCTATATCAAGAGCACCGGCGTCTGGACCTGCGCGAATCAGCCCGCTCCACCGCCGCTGGACAAGGGTTCTCTCTGGGACGGCTCGTTCGCCGGTACCAAGTCTACCGCTCGCTCCTACACCTATTCCGGCGCGATCCGTACTGTAGAAGGCGAACAGAAGAGCCCCGGTAAGAATGACTCCAATACCGGCGTTACGCAGTACACCCAGATTGGCGATGACTTCTCTGACTGGGGTCGTCCCGGCGCCTCGCTTGCCGCCATCGATCAGCCTGCCGATACCATTGCGCTGGTGGAAATCCGTGGTTTCAATGGCGATGACACGTCCCGCTCCGAAGGCTCCGCCGGAGACGCCGCTTACGGCACCGCGTGGGGTTCCCTGTTCACCGGTTGCGATACCTACAAGTTGGCGGGTCGCAAAAAGGGTCAGGATGCTGATATCGTTCCCGGTTGTAAGGCTGCTTTCAACAGCACCGCAGGTATCAAGGGTCATCAGGATCAGGGCAACTACGTCTTCACCGACGGTCACGTGAAATCGCTCACCTACGGCGCTACCCGTAAGAACGACTTCTACCTCTTCAAGAAGCAGAAGCCCACCACGACCTTCACCCCGTAATCTGTTCGAACGTTAAATTCGGCGCAGAGCAGGATTGTCTTGCTCTGCGCCGAATCTATTTTTAACCTCAAATCTATCACGAGAGTGAATGAAATCTATGACTGTCATGAATGTCCGAAAGTTCTTACCCGTCATCACAATGATGGCGTCCCTGTGTATGGTTGGATGCAGTTCTTCCGGAACGGAAGATGCCGCAGCTCCTGTTAAACCGGCGGAAAAAGGCGCGCCAACGCCTGCGCCCGGTGCTCCTGCCGCCAATGCTGTCACTCCAACGAACATGAATTCAGCGGCAAGTAATCCCAATATCCCGGCGGGCGTTCGGGATCAGCTGAAAAATTATAACAAGTAGCCGTCTGGTAACCCTGGAGTAACGCTGGCAATTTTTGATGGAACGCCCTGTTAATCGGCGTATAACGCGCCTTGTTCTGGTCGCTGTTCTCATGTTCGCCCTGATCGGAGGGGGCGTCTTCGCCGTTCGTAACGCTTTGCAAGAAGAGTGGCGCCGGGAAGCGTTCCTTCCGGAACTGGAAGAACGCGTCCGGCAAGACCCTGCGGACGCCCGGTCTCTCGCCTTGCTGGCGGCGCGACTGGCGGAAGCGAAAGAATACACCACTGCAACAGCAATCTGTGAAAAAGCGGTTGGGGCAGGTATTCGAGAACCTGCGCTGTGGCTCACCTGGGCTTCTTGCTTTGCTGCAGCAAATGACTTGAACAAAGCTCGCGCCGTTTTACAACTTGCGGTAGGGTCTGGAAAGTGCCAACCTTCCGGCCCTGCTCGGGAAGCGCTTTCTCGTCTGCAAGCCCCCCTCGCGGAAGCCGAACGTACTGGTCAGACTCCTGACCCTACCGCTATCGCTTCTGTCATCAGCCCGGATGGCATTCGTCCGCTGGTCGCCCTTTATGCGAGCGGAAGCTTTTTGAACCCGGTAATGAACTACCGACAAAAAAGCGATCCGGAGCGGGGAGGTTTTTCGTTTCGACAGAAGCAAGCCCTCGCTAAACCTGATGATTCTCTGGCGCAGGCGCGATGGGTGCAAGCGCTGAGCAAGAATCGTCGGTTGCCTGAAGCGGAAACGGAATCGCGGCGACTGGTCACCCGCTTTCCTGATTCACCGGAAATCCGTCTCGCTTACGGCGACGCCCTGTTCCAGGGGAAGATATTTGCCAAGGCGGGGCTACAATATAAGGCGGCTCTCAGCCTCCGTCCTGACTGGTTACCGGCTTTGAAAGGTCTGGGAGCCGTCGCTGTCGAAAAGTCCCTTTTTCGTCTCGCTATCGAAAACTATGAGAAGGCAGTCAAGTTCGCTCCAAACGATGTTGACGCTTGGATCGGGCTGGGACGCGCTCACCTGCAACAGGCTTTTCGTATGGATCGCGCTCTGGAATCTTTCCGAAACGCCGAACGACTGGCGCCGAACCGAACCGATTTCTATCCGTATTTTGCGGATGCGCTGACCTTTACCTACCATGCAGACGAAGCCGAAACGATCTTGCGCCGAAGACTTGCCGCCGCCCCGGAGGACGCACGAAGCCACTATCTGCTGGCGAACATTATTCTCAATGGCAAAGCGGACAACGCTCGCATCGCGGAAGCGGAAGAGCATCTGAGAACATCGTTAAAAATCGAACCGAATGTTCCTATAGTGAAAATCCGTCTGGCGCAACTCTTGCTGGATCGCGCCGATGCCAGCTCCGCTGCGGACGCCGGGATTCTGCTGGTTGAGGCTCTGGAAGGCGACCCACGTAACATCCTCGCCGTTCGCCTTCTCGCACAGGCGTATCAACGCATCGGCAAGATCGATAAGGCGAAGGAAACGAGGGAACAGGCCGATCAACTGGCTAAATACATTACCGAAGTTTCCCGACTCGAAGACCTGGAACGAAACCGCCCGGACGATATCTCTGTCCACCGCGCGTTGAGGGATCTTTACACCCGCAATGATGAGCCGGACAAAGCGAAACGCCAGGAAGAAATGATCTATATGCTGGAAAACCACCCGGAAGCGGCAAAGCGCGGTCTGTCGACCCTGATGGAAGCGGCGACCAAGACCGGGCAGGTATCCGGAGAGACCAAATCCCCCGGCATGAACGCCCCCTGAGCGCTATCATCCGTCTTCATCTTTCTCCGGGTTCGAGAAAGCAAGATCGATGCGCCGAATGGTAAGATAAGCGGAAAGTGTCTTTTTCTTCGTTAATTGGTCAGGATACGGCGATTGCGGCTTTGAAGGCGGCGATCAATCGGGATGCCGTCCCTCAAGCGTATCTCTTCGTCGGATCGGAAGGGGTCGGCAAAACCACGGCGGCGATCGAGTTCTCGAAGGCTCTTTGTTGCAAGCGCCCCTCGCCCGATGGTGATCCGTGCGATTCCTGCGTGAACTGTAACCGAATCAACGCCAACGAGCATCCAGATTTCACCCGCATCGCGCCTGAGGGAGATTTCACGCGTATCTGGCAGTTATGGTCACGATCCGGACATCCGACGGGCGCTCTGGAGACGTTGTCCTTTGCTCCGGTTGCCGCGCCAAGACGAATCTACCTTCTGGAACGGGCGGAAACGCTCAATGATGAGTCAGCCAATTCGTTGCTGAAAGCGCTCGAAGAACCACCCCGTTACGTCAACTTTATTTTGTGCGCTCCATCTCCTTCCGCTGTCCTGCCTACCATTCTTTCCCGGTGCCAGATGGTACGATTCCGGCAGGTTCCTGCCGAAGCAATCGCACGCACGGTAGCGGAACGGAAGGGAGTATCGCTGGCGGAAGCGCGAATGCTGGCTGCTTACAGCGAAGGGGGACCGGGCAGAGCGATTCGTCTGGCGGACGCCACCGAATTGCGGGATCAACGTGCATCCCTGCTCGATCTGGCGGAGAAAATCGCACGAAGTCCGGGAATCGCCGCCTTTCGTCTGGCGGAAGAACTGCGAAATGGCGCAAAACCGGCAAAACCGAAAAAAGGAGAGGACGCTGATGCAGGCGAAGAGAAAAGCGGCAGGGGCGACCTCGCTCGCTCGCTCGATGTCCTATCCGCCTGGTATTCCGATTTGCTGGCGATCTCATTGCGCGGCGGGGACGCACCGTTGATTCATGAGGATCGCCGTACTGCTATCCAGTCCGCCGCTTCGCGCTATCGTCTCGAGCAACTGACGGAAAACGCGGAGACGCTGGCGAAGTTCCGCCGTTACCTGACCCGGAACGCCAATGCACAATTAGCCACGGAAGCGCTGATGCTCAAATTAACGCCTAAAAAAGTCTGATTCGTGTAGACCTGACGCCGGTAAACCTTTTATGTCTTCAATCCCCCGATTTTTCGTCCCGGCTTCCCCTACTATCGACACGACGTTCCTACTTCCTCCGGAAGCGGGTCGTCATGCCCGGACGGTTTTACGTATGCGCGTTGGCGAAGCGATCACCCTGCACGACGGGAAAAACCGCGCCTACGATACAGTGATCCAGGAAATCACGCGGGACACGGTCAGCGTCGTCATTCGGAATGTGCGGGAGTTGCAGGTGGAACCGAAGATTGCGATCACGGTGGGACAGTCGCTTCCCAAAAGCGTGGATAAAGCGGAACAGGTCTTGCAACACGGGACGGAGATCGGTGCGGAAGGATTCGTCCTTTTCCAGACCGATCGTTCGGTTGCCCGAATGGAAGGCAAGGATAAAATCGAGAAGCGGGTTCTTCGCTGGCAGGGAATCGTTCAGGGGGCGGCGGAACAGTCTGGAAGGGGAGTGTTACCTTCGGTCACCTGGTTAGCGGGAGCCAGAGAAGTGGCTCAGACTTTCCCCCGTTATGATGGCGTCCTCATTCTTCACGAATCCGCGACGATACCCTTACAGGAAACCATGAACGCGCTTGCCGGGACACCTGGCGCTCCCGCGAAGTTGCTGGCGCTGGTAGGCCCGGAAGGCGGGTTCACTGACGTTGAAGTTGAGCTGTTTACCCGTCAGGGAGCGAAACCGATATCACTGGGGCCGCTCATTCTGCGTACGGAAACGGCGGCTCTGGTCGCGCTCTCCCAAATTTTATTCTGGTCGGAGCGGTAATCCCTGATGCGAGGGACGCCGATCAGGGATTACCGCTCCGACCTTCGATGTCCGTTTATTTCTTCACTTCATCCCGCCAGAGCCAGCGCATGGCATCAGGAAAGAGGGCGTGATGAAACGCGCCGCTATGAAAACCATTCCCAAAGACGAACTTGTAATCATAACTGCCGAACTCTAACGCTTTTGCCATCTGCTGGTTCGCCAGAGGCCAGTTTCCCGCCTTGTTGTCCAGATCGTTTTTCCCGTCGCTGAGGAAGACACGGATCGGGCGATTCTTGCCCTTTTTGTCCCATCCGATTTCGTTACGGATCAGAAACGGGTAATTATGTCCGCCGCTGATGCTGTTGGCGCCGCCCTGCAGATTGGTAAAGGAACCGACGCCGCTCAGAACTTTATGAAACTGGTCGGGTCGTTCCCAGGCGACCGTAAAGGCGCAAATTCCGCCGCTACTGATACCGGAAATGCCCCTGCCGGCGGCGTCCGTGCGTATTTTTGCCAGTTTATTGACTTCCGGAATGATTTCTTCGATCAGGAACTGCGAGAACTTCGGCGAAAGGGTGTCATACTCGACGGAGCGGTTGGAACCGCCATTGTCAAAGGTTCCGGGCGTAATAAACACTGCGACCATCGGGGGAATATCCCCCTTGCTGATCAGATTGTCTAACGCCACCGGGATCGAGTCTTTTTCCCATTGCCCGTCCTGAAACACCATCAGGGCGGCAGGAACATCCGGTTTCTCTTTGACCTGCGCGGGAATGTAGACCCACCAGTCGCGGGAAGTGCCTTCGAAAACCTTGCTCCGAAACTTGGGCATTGCGGTCGTCGCGCCGTGCGGCGCGTTGGGATTAGGAGTGAATTCCACCGGGTCAGTGTAAACTTCAAGGTTGCGCCAATCGCCGATTTTCTTGCCGTCCGCTTCGTAGGCCCAGCGGAAGGCGGCGCCTTCCGGTAATTTGACAGCCGACGCAAAAACGTCCGTTTTGCCGATCCGCTTCAGGGGAAGCGTCAGGGAGTTATCTTCTGAAATGATGCGGGGTTCGCCCGCTTTACTGGTGACGTTTGGTATCTCGATTGCCCATGCGGCTTCGGTATTGGATACTTTTGGTCCCGGCCCTTTTTTCAGATTGTCGGCGCCGAACCACTTACGGACGCCATTGGCGAGTTCTTCCGCGTTTCGCGGTCTCTTCAATGATTCCGCAAAAGCTCCGGGGTTGCGTGGCGCTTCCTGCGCCATCGCAGTTCCACAGGTCAGCAAGCCCAATGCTACGCTCAGATAAAAACGATTCATTTCATTCTCCAAAAAAAGCGCCCGTAGCGCGAGAAACGTCGGGAAACAGTTCCCTTTTCATCGCGATACGGACGCTTTCAACCATGCCTGAATGTTGATGTACGGCTTATTTCATCGCTTCGGCGCCGCCGACGATTTCGGCGATCTCTTTGGTGATGCTCGCCTGACGTGCGCGGTTCAGGGCAAGGGTCAAGGTCGAGATCATTTTTCCTGCGTTATCGGTCGCGCTGCTCATTGCAGTCATACGGGAACCGTGTTCACTGGCGACCGCTTCCAGAAGCGCCTGGTAGATGACAACATCCACATACTGCGGGAGCAATCGCGAAAGGATCGCCTCTGCACCCGGTTCGTAGATGTAATCTTCTCCGCCTGCGGACGCTTCGCCTTCGCCGGTCGCTTCCGCTGACAGTGGCAGCAAAGGAATGGTCAAAGGACGTTGAGTCAGGGCGGAAATGAACTTTGTGTAAACGAGATAAACTGCATCGACTTCGCCAGAGATATACAGTTGCCGCGCTTGACTTCCGATTTCCTGCGCTTCCGCGAAGGCCGCTCCGGTCATGTTGAGTTCATACTCCGCCGAGATAGGATAATTTCGTCGTCGGAAGTAGGTTGCGCCTTTTCGGGCGACTGCCAGGATTCGGGTTTGATTCGACTGATAGGGACGAACAGCTTCCGCCGCCTTTTTGAGCAGGTTTGTGGAATACGAACCGCACAAACCTCTATCTGCGGAGATAACGATGAAGCCGACGCGATTGACCTCGCGCGTTTCCAGAAGTGGATGGCTTACGGAACCGCCGGCAGCCTCGCCGAGGGAGGCCATCACCTCGCGCATCTTCTCCGAATAGGGACGAGCCGCTTGAACGCGGTCTTGCGCCTTTTTGAGGCGGGCGGCGGCGACCATTTTCATCGCCTTGGTAATTTGCTGAATGTTTTTCGCAGTGCGAATACGCGTTCGGATCTGTCGGGTTGTGGGCATATAGCGCTGAACTCGTCTCCCTGAAAATCGTGACCGTTCGGCATGCGAGCCATTGCGGAAAGCAAGCGATAGGGACGCTACCGTACGGAAAGCCTGAATATTATACCGCTTCCCCGCTGTTCTGTCACCGTTTACGCTCCACGGAAACGATTTCGGGGCAGGGAATCCTTTCGGGAATGGCGAACGGATATCTGACTCAACAGGGGAGTGATTCAGAATTATGCATGTTCTATTTATCGGTGGCACCGGGCTGATATCGACAGCGATCGCCCGGCAGTTGATCGCACAGGGGCATCAGGTGACCTGCTACAATCGCGGAAAGTCCGAAAGTCGACTGGAAGATGGGACGTATGAAGTGATTCTGGGCGACCGAAAGGATGTCGGGACGTTTGAAGCGACTTTCGCCGATAAAACCTACGATGTAGTCGTTGATATGGTCGCTTTTCACCCGGATGATACGAAATCAGCGATTCGAGCGTTTTCCGGTCGGTGCGGGCAATTTATCCACTGCTCGACGGTCTGTGTGTACTCTGGTCCGCCGATCACCATCCCGACTCCGGAGACAGAGCCTTTCCATTCGCCGGGCGGCTATGGCAAGAATAAAGCGGAATGCGAAAAATTACTGATGGCGGCATTTTCGGAAAGCGAATTTCCTGCCACCATCATGCGACCTTCTCATTCCTACGGCGAAGGCGGTCTGTTAATCCGCCCGTTCGGTCCGGCGGAATCGCATATCGCCCGGTTGCGTACCGGTCTGCCAGTGATCGTTCCCGGCGATGGCACCAATCTGTGGGCGTCCTGTCATGTCGATGATGTGGCGCGTGGTTTTATCGGCGTCATGGGTAACAAAAAAACCTACGGGGAAGCCTACAACATCACGGGCGATGAGTACATGACCTGGAATACCTATGGGGAAATTGTCGCGGCGGCAGCCGGAGGAACGTATAACCCAATCTTTATTCCCACCGATATTCTGGTGCAGGTTGCGCCGCATTATTCGGGCGGGACGAAAGATATTTTTGCATGGCCCAGTATCTTCGATAATCGAAAGATCAAAGCTCATACCGACTACAGCGGTCAACTGATCCCACTCAGCGAAGGCGCTTCCCGCACCATTGATTGGGGGGACGCCAACAGCAAGAACGCTCCGGTAAAAGAAAACGAGTTCGAAGATCAATTGATCGCCGCATGGCGTTCTGGCGTCCTTCCGACACTGCCTAAACAGTCGTAATCGGGAACGCTTTTTCTATCGGAATCTGTGGCGCGATCCCTTCGTCAGACTCAGATGCAGGGATCGCTACGGAAACGCCGTTTGACGTTTCTCCGGCGATGCCGTAACGTAGTACGGGAATTTTCCGGAAAGATTTTATTTATGGCTCTGGGAGTGGGTATTGTGGGACTGCCCAATGTGGGCAAGTCCACCTTGTTTAACGCGATTACGAAGGCGGGAGCGCTGGCGGCGAATTATCCGTTCGCCACTATTGATAAGAATGTCGGCGTGGTCGCCATGCCGGATGAACGCCTGAATGCGTTGCAAAAGCTTTATATCAAAGGCGAGCGCATTCCGCCGATTGTCCCAACCAGCGTCGAATTCGTGGATATCGCCGGGCTCGTTCGCGGCGCTCACAAAGGAGAAGGTCTGGGCAACCAGTTTCTGGCTCATATCCGTGAGGTCGCAGCGGTCGCGCATGTCGTTCGTTGTTTCGAAGATACCAATATTATCCATGTGGAAGGAAAGGTAGACCCAATCGCCGATATCGAGACGATTGACACCGAACTTGCCCTTGCCGATTTGCAATCGCTCGAAAAGCGGATGGAACGCTTGCGAAAATCCTCCCGCACCAATAAGGATGATAAAGAACTCCTCGATGTCGCCGAACCGGTGTACGCCTTGCTTGATCAGGGAAGACCTGCTCGTGAGTATGTCCACAGTGATCCGGAAGCGCAGGCGAGAGCGTTCAAGGTATTGACCTTGCTGACTTCCAAACCGGGAATTTATGTCGCCAATGTCGCCGAGGAAGATTTGCCGGATGGCGCCAATAACCCGCATGTCGCCGCGTTACGCGCCCACGCTACGAAGCAGGGAGCCGAAGTAGTCGTTATTTCGGCGCGTATCGAAGCCGAACTGGGTGATCTGGAAGCGGATGAGGCAGCGGAATATCTGCAAAGCCTCGGACTGGAGGAACCCGGTCTGAACCGCTTGATCCATATCGCCTATCGAATGCTCGGTCTGCGGACATTCCTTACCGCCGGAGTGCAAGAAGTGCGTGCCTGGACGATTCGTGC
The DNA here is from genome assembly GCA_903910385.1 of uncultured Armatimonadota bacterium. Taxonomy (GTDB): domain Bacteria; phylum Armatimonadota; class Armatimonadia; order Armatimonadales; family Armatimonadaceae; genus CAIVZM01. The sequence continues at coordinate 45,190 of CAIVZM010000065.1, read as the reverse complement.
AGGGACAAAGGCTCCACAAGCGGCAGGAGTCATTCACTCCGATCTGGAACGAGGGTTTATCCGCGCCGAAGTGGTGGATTGGGAAAAACTGGTTACGGCGGGCGGCATTCCCGGCGCGAAGGAACGGGGTTGGTTGCGGGTGGAAGGAAAGGAATATGTCGTTCAGGATGGGGACGTCATGAATATTCTTTTTCAAGTGTAAGGAGGAAACCTTTTCGCTTCTCGTGCAATCAAGAGAGAGGAAACCGGGGTCGGGATGAAGAATTTGTCATATGAAGGCGTAACAAATCTGTCAAGCCTTTTTGCTGTCGTCTGCTGTGCGCCCTGCGTTTCCTGACCAGGTGGAGAACGATGATACATAAGTGGACGGAGGAAGGGCGCGACGAGCAGGTCGCCATCTTTCTCCGCTGGGTCGCAACTCTGGTGGCGTTTACTCTCGTCGCTCTGATTGTTGTGGCAGTGCAACGGACAATCACAAAGGCGCGTATGGGCGTCCAGGGAACCTATAGCCAGCAGAGCGGAAACGATGCTGATGCTGTACCTGATACTCCCCTCAACAGTCTTCCGACCGTTGCAGGCGGCGGAGCGGTCTCGAACCCCCGCGCAGCAAACGCCGCCTATGCATCCGGTCAACCCCTCGGCGCGGCTCCGGCATCTACCTATGTGGCTCCCGCATCCTCTTCCCTCATGCCACCTGCAATGATAGCTCCCGGGACGGCGTTCGCAGTGGAGAGTCAACGGCGTGAAGCGGCGGCTTCCCTGTCCCCATTGAAGGATTTGATGGTGACTGTCCAAGATTTCGATAGTAGAGTAGTCAACACCGGATTCTCATCCGGGGACGCTAACTCTATGCCTATCGCTATGCAGACCCGCGAGGATGATGTCTCGGATTCCCGGAATACGGATTTATCTTCAGAGTCTGCCCGCCGCCGATCTATGCAACGGATTTTGGATCTGTCCAATGGCGTTGATGCTAATATTTCGGTTGTCGCCCATCCGGATAACTTCGCCCCTCCGCTTCGCGATGGAGTCGGAGAGGTTTCCAAAGAGTTGAAGACTTATCTTGCGACCCTGCGGAACGCCGTTTCCCGTCCCGATAATCGGGAAGAGTTACGCGGCGCCGCATCCCGTCATCTCGCCGCCGCCGAACAGGCGTTACGCAGTCTGGAAAACCTTACCGGCGGGTCAGGCATCGGTTCTACGGCGAATTAAGGGTATAATCGTTTCCGCTGCTTTCAGACGCTTTTTTGAAGGCATGCTCCCTAAATGTCGTGAAAACAAGGATTTTACCCATGCGCGCATTGACTCTCATTCGTGATATTCCCGATTTTCCTCAACCGGGAATCCTGTTTAAAGACATTACCCCGGTCCTCAGCGACTCCGACGCGCTTTGCGAAGTCATCGCCGCGATGAGCGATGCGGCGCGGGCGATGAAGCCCGATGTCATCGTCGGTATCGAGTCACGCGGTTTCATCTTCGGTGTCCCGGTAGCCTGTGATCTGAAGGTAGGTTTCGCTCCCGCCCGTAAAGCAGGCAAACTGCCCCATACGACGATTCGCGAAGAATACGCCTTGGAGTATGGTGCGGCGATTGTCGAGATGCATACCGACGCCATTCAACCCGGACAACGTGTTGTCATTGTCGATGATCTTCTGGCGACGGGCGGAACGGCGGAAGCCGCCGCCAAACTGGTGGAAGCTCTGGGCGGGATTGTCGCAGGGTTTTGCTTTCTGATCGAACTTGGCTTTCTGCAAGGGCGTGATCGCCTTCCCGGCTACGAAGTTGTCGCTATTACAACCTATTGATACGAAAAGTTGATATCAATCGGGTTGGTTCACCTCGGAAGAGAGGGCGGTCTTAATGAGCGTCCGGGGCGTATCATCCAAAATCGAAGGGAATAAACGACATGAAGGTAAGTCAGGTCCTCGATGCGCTGGATTTCATCGCCCCGCCCTATTTGAAATATGGGAATGATCCCACCGGGCTATTGATCGGCGATCCAGAGGCGGAAGTGACTTCGCTCGCTGTCGCTCTCGATGTGACGACTGCAGTGGTACAGGCGGCAAAAGAGCGGCAAGCGCAAATGATCATCGCGCACCATCCTCTTATCTATCATCCTCTCAAATCGCTACGGATGGACGCCGCTTTTCCCGCGCCAGTGGCTCTGGAATGCGCCCGGCAGAGCATCGCGGTCGCCTGCGCCCATACGAACTGGGATATTGCGCCCGGAGGTGTCAACGATGTTCTGGCGCATCGGCTCGAATTACAGGATGTGCGTCCGCTACATATCACCGACCGAGAACCGTTGGTAAAAATTGCGGTGTATATCACTCCCGAATATCACGACGTGATATTCGATGCTATGTCCGTTGCGGGAGCAGGCGAAATCGCCAGCAGTAAATATGACCGTTGCGGATTCTGGTCAACTGGAAAGGGGACTTTCCGCGCTCTTCCCGGCGCAACGCCGTTCGTCGGCGCTGTTGGTCGGCAGGAAACGGCAAGCGAGGAACGTCTGGAAATGATCTGTTCTGAAGGTCGTTTTCCTGCGGTCATTGCGGCGATGCGAAAGGCGCATCCTTATGAAGAAGTCGCCTATGATGTCTATCCCCTCCGAAATACCGGTTCGGAATTTGGTCTGGGACGAGTTGGCGTATTGCCTGAAGCGATGACACCGGACGATTTTCTCCGTCATGTACGGAAGGGTTTAGATTATGATGCCGTCCGCATGGGCGGTCCACAAACGCGGATGGTGAAGATGGTTGCGGTAGGAGGAGGAGCCTGCGCAGAATTCGCCCCGGATGCAATCGCTGCCGGAGCGGACGCTTATGTGACCTCTGATGTCCGGCATCATGAATTTGTCGATGCCGCCGAACGGGGTCTACTCCTTCTAGATGCGGGACACTCCGCCACAGAGACACCGGGAACCGAAGAACTCGCGCGCCGTCTCGCATCGTCGCTCCCAAGTCTTGCCGTTTCGTTTCACGCTCCCGATGGCGATACTCGAAATGAATATGCATAGCCATTTCTTCTGAGCCCGGACACGATAGAGCATGAACCCGCCCGTCAATCGGTCAGCAATGGCGCTACACTGGCGGGGTCCCGTTTTCCCTCAGGCAGGAGTTTTAACTCCCAGATGGTTGCCAGAGTAAGCGAATCGCCGACGCTTTTGAGTATCTTTTTCGGCGAAGTCATTTCCATCTCGATATACGGTGGGACATCAGATTTATCGGGATGACTGTAAAGTTGTAAACGCTCATTGACTGCATAGACAGCGCCTATGTTGTCGGACGATTTCTCCTGATCCCTGCGGATGGTGAAAAGCGTATCGCCCTGAACAGTCGCCAGCATATCGCCGTCAAATCCGATTTTGGTCGCTACCGAGGGATTTCTTTCCACAACAAGGACATTGTTCGACTGAACTTTGACTGACTTGAAAGTCATATCGCCGCTCATGGATTGGTAACGCTGATTGTTCGAAGCGGTAGCTGAAGACGTGTCCGGGTATTGCTTGAGTCGCCCGATTATCCACTCTGTAGCTGGGATCTGGGTTATCGTCCATACGCCGACTGCAGGAGCAGGATCCGTATCGATAGATTTCACGAAGCGATTCACGAAAGAAACCCGGGTTCCGGTGGATGCGAGTTTGATGTCGCGTACGATATGTATTCCCCAGGGCGCAACAACTTTCGATGTCAGACGTAAAGTGTCCTTACCGATAATCTCCGCACGGTGCGGGGCTTGATCCGCATTGACCGGCGGCGGCCAGGCATAGGATAGTATCTTTCCCCAATCATCCTGAGGCCAGGGCCAGATTTTGTCACCGCCCGTATTTGTCCACCGTCCCGACGGAATCATCTTTCCCGCCTCCGCCGGATTTTCCCAGAGAATATTCGGCCCGCCGATAAATCCGTAGCGCATGATGCGCCCGACCGAAGGGACGACAATAACTTCCACAGTCCCGTTGGACAGTCGATAGGCGTCTTTCCACCCTTTGTATTCCGTCTTGTATACCGTCTGTGACACCGTTACCTGCGTGTTCATCGTTTCCGCATAACTTGCTTTTATCTCCGAGTTTTCGCATCCGGTGAGAATCAGACCTGTAATCGTCAGGAACTGGATAATGCCGCTCCGCATCTTCGCTTCCTCCCTCATAGAAATACTATGAAAGCCCTCACCGGGACGCCGCAATATCGGCAAGTTCGGGTTCATTTCGCCAGGAGCGTTCCGCGACGAAACCGAAGGCGTTTTCCGCAAGGGAAGTATCATACAGGCAGTCTGTCGGACTCAGATGTTCGATTTGTTGCGCCAGATCGGGAAAATGGCGGCGCACCAGATGCCGTATATCGTGTGAGGTGAAGGAATCCCGCGCCGCAATGATCGCCGTGTGATGCGTCCCTTCCGGCGCGTTTTCCAGCGCCAGACGGAACGCGCGGGCAGCATCTCGCACTTCAATATAGCTCCAGAGATCGTTTCGCCGGTCTTCATCCGAGGTGAGGCCGTGGCGTAACCAGCGGGAATGAGACACGGAAGCGAAGTTCATGACGGTCGTCAGGCGAAGTCCGATAGTGGTCATCCCCATACGCCGGGTGTATGCCGCCGCCGTTTCTTCATTGAGGACTTTAGATAATCCGTACAGGTCTTGCGTCAGGGTCGGATGCTTTTCGTCCATGGGCAAGTATTGCGGATCGATTTGCCGGGAAGCGAAGTAGATGCCAAACGCACAACACGAGGAAGCGTACGACACTCGGTTGATGCCGTTCGCTTCCGCCGCATCCAGAATGTTTTGCGTTCCCAGCACATTGACCGGAAATATCTTTTCTCCATCCCGGTCAGGGGAGGGGATCGCCGCCAGATGAGCGATCATGTCACATCCTTCGACAGCCCGCATCAATCCGAGACGGTCAGTCAGATCGACATAAGTTGTCTCGATTTTCCCCCGAAGGCTTTCATGAGGCGGACGAACATCCAGACCGCGCACCTGGTATCCGTGAACCAGAAACTCATTGGCTGTTACCGACCCGACGCGTCCGCTTGTACCTGTTACCAATACTCGCTTCATACTGTTACTCCCTCTGCATCTCGACTCGTTGCTCACCGTCCCTTCGCAACGATGGGCGGGAATAGCTGGAACGCATTATATCAAAGGTTGCGGCGGTTCGTCGTCGCAGAAAGTCATCTCTACGACGGGAAAATCGGAGAAAAAGTTTGTGGGTCTATCATAATGCATCGAATCGCCTCTTGCCGGAATCAATCTCTACTGGTCGATATGCCAGAGAGTCGCTTCGATTCGACGCTCTTTATGCGGGTCATCGTTAAAGTAATAAGCGGTCAGAATAGATCCGTCTCTCAAAAGAACGTTTCGCGTATAGCCAAGATCAAAATTGCCGCCATCGGAGCGAAGAACAATCTCATCACCCCATGTTCTGCCGTCATCTTCGCTGATTCGCGCCCGTATGCCGAAGGGAGGAATACGATAGCCATAGGTCAGTACAAGACGTGAATCCGGCAACCGTAACAGCGCCGGGGGCGTGGAAGAGTTAGAGGTGTCCACCATCGAACGGTGACTCCATGTCGCGCCATCATCCCCGGAAGCCCAGGCTTCTATCCAGTGATGGTTCTTCGTTCGCTCGGTGCAACGTCCCAGACATAGTAATGACTGTGGACTGATTCGCACTGCAGCAGGCATAATGGTGAAATTCGATTGACGGACGCCTTGTTCCGGTGTCGGACGATTCGAGCGGGCGACCCATTCCCAGTTGATGCCACCGTCTCTAGTCCGTACCATGAACGTTTCCGCGCCATCTTCATTGTTGTCGTCCCTGCCGCCGGAGAGGAAGGCAATTCCCTCATTTGCGCTATCCGCTATGAAGCAAGTCCGTGCGAAGACCGCTTCATATTTCCATGAGGGCAACGCATACGGTCCATGCCATGTCCTGCCTCGGTCGTACGTGTAGAAGAAATAATGCGGCCCGTATTCGTGCCATGCCGATCGAAATAGTATAGCGAAATCAGGATGCTGGAAGTTGATCGGTTCGCGTAATGCGGTGACGGGCGGCCCGTCCTGACCATTCCAGGGCTTGCCCTGAGGGCCGGGGCGCAAGATGGGACATTTCTCGATGCGCCATGTCTTACCGCCATCCTTACTCCGGGCTTGCTCGACGAACAATCCTTTCGATGGGTCGAAGGTATGCCGATTGATATCCGAAGTATCGGAAATGGCATCCTCGTACATCACAAGAACTTCATCCTCCCAGACCCAGAGACCGTAATTCGCCGGCCACCCTTTGAACCGTCCCGGTTCGAATGCTACGGTAACATGATGCATGATTGATACCTCATCAGAGGGCAATATATGCCATCTGGACTCAGGGTTTGAATCCGCCTGGATGGGGAACGGAGCCGACGGCCGGATGCGGAACGCCCGTAGGGCGGTTGAGTGTATCTGCGCCTGGTCGCCAGGGTTGATTCACAATGACAGGGAATGACGGGTAGGTGACCCCGCCGCCAAAGGGTGGCGACGGACGGTAAATGACATTGTTATTGACAAAATAACTGTCATCATAGCCGTTATTCACATAGACTCCGCCCCCATTGACAGTCACATTCGGGCGATAGTAGGATACCCATCCCCCGACATTGGTATTCCATCCATGGTAGTACACTTCACCACTGTCCCAGTTGAGATCAAGATTGAGCCACGGACCAACGGGTAGGGCGTTACTATAGGTGATGGAAATCGGACTTCCCGGTTGAGTGACGGTCGTCGACCAGAACAGATCGGGATTGTACTGCGGCAAATAAAGCGAATTCGGCTGGGTGGAATAAATGACAATCGTGTTGCCATTGATCACCACCCGCTGACGCGAGGAAGACCGCAAGGATCCGTTCCGGTATGCCCTGCCACGTAGCCGTTGAATGGCATCCAGAACATCTCTTTCCTGCGTCACAAAGGCTTGCCCTACCAGAGTCGTCCAGTTCTGGTTATTCGCCAGTCCATTGATGACCGGAGGATAGTAGGAAAGAGAACGGACGCTGAGATTCCAGGGCTGGTTATTGATCGCGGCGGTGGGTCGGTAATTATTACTTCGTAAAAAGGCGTTCGCCCTTTGTATGTCGTCGGGCGCAGTGGTCGCGGGAAGAATCTGTGCCAGAACAGGGTCTGGATACAGCGCTACAGGCGCAACCAGTCTTTCTAACCGATCCGGCGTGAGCGCGATAGCGGCGTTTCGTGGGCTTGCATTCTGCGCGAACCCGTTTGCGGGAAGTAGGAACGGCATCACTCCCAGGATTACCGCAAGAGATAAGGTGGAAAAAATGAACTTGTTTTTCATCGTTTGTTCTCCTAGTCTACGTCTGTTTTCTCTTACTTCTCTCGTGCAAACGACGTATTATTGAACTGTATCTCGGTTCCTTCTTGCAATTCTCGGTAGTTTCCGCCCGAGTACTCATTAACTATCTTACGCCAGAAAGAACGCGCGGGTTCATTCTTTAGTAGGATGAAAAGTTGCCATGCCCCCCGTCGCTCCTCAAAAATCTGGCGAGCGGCTTTTGTTCCGATTCCCTGCGCACGGTATTTCGGGGCGATGAAAAAATCCATCAGTTCGAAATCAACCCCGGTATAGAGATGAGTGCGATCTGAGAGGACAATGGCGAAACCGGCGGGAGCGCCTCCGAAGCGGATAAGGTACAGATCGCATTTATCCCGTATCCACCAGTTGAAAGTGGCGCATTCCGCGAGGGTCGTCGGGCCGGGAAGTCCGAACGGTTTCCAGGTGGGCACGCCGTACTGATTGATTACCAGGTTGTCGTCATATCGCGCCATATCGGCGAAATAACCCGCGAAGAGATTTCTGACAACCTGATCCTCTGATTCCGATTGGGTTCGATGCAGAGTGACTTCGACCATCCGATTATCCCTTTACCGCCCCTGCTGTGAGTCCAGCGACGAACTCCCGCTGCAACAGGAAGAAAAGAGCGATAACGGGCAAGATGGCGAGGAAGGTTCCTGCCATGAGCAAGCCATAGGACTGACTGTACAGATTGACCATCTGGTTCAGAGCGATGGGTAGCGTAAAGCGGTGGTTGCTGTGCAACATGATCTGGGGCCACAGGAACGAGTTCCAGGCTCCCATGAATGCGATCAGGCAGAACGCTCCGATCATCGGTCGTGAGACAGGAATGACCACATCCCGGTAGATGCGGAACTCGGTGCATCCATCGATGCGGGCGGCATCCAGAAGTTCGTCTGGAACCTGCCTCATGGAACGTTCGAACAGAAAAATCCCGAAGACGCTGACGGCGGCGGGAATAATCAGACCGATATAGGTGTCGACAAATCCCATGCGATAGAGCAATTCATATGTCGGCGCAATTGTCAATTGTCCCGGAATCATCAATGTCGCCAGCATCAAAAGATAAACGAATTTCTTCCCCTTGAACTGGTACTTCGCGAGCGAAAAGCCCGCCAGAGAGGAAAGAAATAACTGGACGCAAACTGAGGCGCAGGCGATGAAGACGCTGTTGATAATGTACCGCGCAAAAGGCACCGTGGTAAACAACTCGGTGAAGTTCTTGAAAGTCACCCGTGGCCCGAAAAATGTATAAACAAACATATCTTGCGATGGCTTGACGGTTGCTGCAATCAGCCACACAAACGGCACCAAAGCCAGAATCGCCGCCAGTACAAGGATTATATAGAGGGCGAATCGCCCGATGGTTCTTCCCATAAATGTCTTTTCGATTGAAGACGTAACCGTTCTCCTGGTCCGTCCGAAAGTTCCGTCCTGATATAGAAGCGCTCTTGAGGGGAGCGCAGGTAGCAGAAACGCGTCTATGCTTCCCGACTCGCTCCGGTCAACTTGACCTGAATCAGACTGATGATCAACATTCCGATGGCAAGCGTCCAACCGACGGCGGAGGCGTAGCCCAGATCGCCCGTGACAAATCCCCGGTCGTACAGATACATGATAATGGTCAAACCGGCATTGTCCGGCCCCGGCCCGTTACCAAGTAGCAGGTAAGGCAGTTCAAAGAGTTGCAGGGAACCCAGGGTGGATGTGACCAGAACGAACGTAATGACCGGCATAATCGCTGGAATGGTCACATGACGGAACTGTTGCCAGAGATTCGCGCCATCGACAGCGGAGGCTTCGTACAGATCCTTGTCCACGGATTGAAGAGCGGCAAGGAAGTAGATCATGTTGAAGCCCGCGTACATCCAGATGGATGTGATGACAAGCGCCGGCATAACGTTCGCGGAATCGTTCAACCATTTCGTGTCGAGGGGGATGTAACCGCCTGTCAGTTTATTCAGCGCAATATTGATCAATCCGAATTGCGGCTGAAACAAAATAGCGAAAAGCACACCGACAAATACCTGACCCATCAGATTCGGTGAGAAAAACGCCAGTCGCCAGAAACTGCGACCTTTCACCCAATCCTGCGAAAGCAGAAGCGCCAGACCGAGAGCAATGGGTAACTGCAGGAAGATAGAAAATAGTGCGTAGACGACTGTATTCTTGACCGCAATCCAGAAATCGGGATCGGACAGCAAGAAAGAGTAATTCGCAATGCCTACCGGTACCGCATCCTTTGGACCATTAGTGGCGTAAAAGGAAAGCGAGAGACTCTTGATGATCGGGTACGCGCCGAAGACGGCGAACAGGATCAAAAACGGCGCGATAAAAAGGTAGGGGGCGGCTTTCGCCTGCCATTTCAGATATCCGCTACTGCCGCCAAGGTCATTCTCTTTTCCGCGTGATAGCGTTGTAGCGCTCATTAGTAAGGGTTCCTCGCTATCTGTCGTCGCGCTTCGTCGGCGCGTTTTTTGAGTGATTGCCGGACAAAGGCGTCGAAATCCTTATCGCCTTCCGCCTCATAGCGTTTGACGCAATCATTGAGCGCCTGTTCGAATTTCGATTTCGCCAGACCGATAAAGGGGTGCGTGTACTGCGCCGGGACTTCTGGAGCAAGATTGGCATAGATTCGACCCAGTTTCTGACCGCTCCAGTAAGGGTTCGGTTTATCGAACGCAGGCTCTTTCCAGGCGGCACGAACCGGAGGAAGGATATTGGTTCCGGCGAAACGTCGCGCCAGGTCTTTTTCATTGAGATACAGGAACTTGGCGAATTTCCAGGCAAGATCCTTGTTTTTACATTTTTTTGTGATGCCCAGCATCGTACCGCCCCAGGTGGAAGTGCGTCGTCCGCCTTTGGTCACTGCGGGCAGCGGCATAAGAGCCATCTTGCCTTCGAGCGTTCCGATTTCATTTTCGAATATCTTAGAGCGCCAGTCGGGAAGCATGACGCCAATGAAATACTCATTCGCCATTCCCTGCGCGATCACCGCACCGAAGGATGAACTGAGTGTGTTGGCGATGCGGGTCTTACTGTTTTTCGCCACGAGCGGCACGTAAAATTTCATGGTCTCGACAGCAATATCGTTATCGAAAATCACTTTCCCTGCCGGGTCAAAGTAACCGCCATCACGTTGGAACAGGCAAATCTCCAACTGGTCTCGTCCGGTCGCCGACATTTCGATGAGATAGCGTTTATCCGGAATAGTGACTTTTTGCCCCACCTTGATGAAGTCGTCCCAGGTCTCGATTTTCGACACATCGATGCCTTCACGTTCCATGATCGTGCGGTTATATCCGAACAGGACAGGATGGACATCATGCGGCAGACCGAAAACACGCCCCCGACTCGTGTAAGGTGCGAAGCGGGATGCGATCATTTTTTCTTCAAGACCGTCCGCTTTGATTCGATCCGTCAGGTCTTCAAAACCGATATGCTCGACCGGTCCCCGGAAAAAAGACCCCGCCGCCGAAATCTCATTTTCACACATATCGGGCACATCGTTGAGGTCTGCAAGGAAGGCTGCCTGCAAGCGTTGTGGAAGTCCCTGCCCGGAAACTAACTGTAAATCAACCTTACAGTTATTTTCTTTCTCAAATTCGTGATAGACCTTCTCGTAAGCCTCATAATGGGGCTTGGCGAATGTCCAGAACGTTAAATCCGCTTCCTTCTTTGGAGGAGGATTTAATAGTATAATCGTTCCGGTGATCAAAGCCAACGCCAACATCGAAAGCGCCGCGTAGCCAAACGGAAACTCGCGCAGATTCAAGGATTCATGCAACCTTTCACTCAAGGAAAACCTGTCAGACGTCTTCGCCGACTCTTTGTTAATGATTCCTATTATACGCGCAAAGCGATATTTTTGGCGAGAACGCTTCTGTGTCTGTTATCCCTGATTTCCTCGGCGCTTTATCCGGCAATATTGCAAGCGCAACCTCCAGAAGATACGGCATCCACGATTCAGGAATTCGTCAAAGAGCGCAACAAATACATCGCCGATGCCGGCATAACGAAGGCGAATTACATCGTTCTCGTGGAGAAGTTTGCCGCCCGACTGCCTCTGGAAACCCTCTCCCTGCCCGAACTGGCAGTTGCGACCACGGAAGGGTTACTCGATACAGATCAACTCAGGGAACGGGGCGCGACCCGGTTGTCCTCTCTGCCGCCCGATGCGTTGAATGCTACTGTTCGATTGCGATTACTCGGCGCGGTAACGTTCGAGCATACGCCCGATCTCGCCCTGCAAAAAAAGTTGCTCGGAGAATTGCTGGAACATCCGGGGCTATCAGATTTGATGGCGTCGGAAAACGCTCATTACGCCGTTGACGCCCTCTGCTCTGTCGGAAGATCTACGGCGTTGTCCGAACGCAAGACGGAAATCCTAAAATCACTCTCGTTTCTCAATCCGGCAAAGTCGCCGGAAATCGCCGAAGACCTGGGGCGATTGCAACTGCTGGTCTATATGTGCCTTCCGGACCGTAAAGAGCGACGAAGCGCACTGGAGCGGTTATTAACCTATGCAAAACAGGCGGTAGCCGCGCCGGGCGTCTCACCCAGAGCCAAATCCCTGATCGAAAAACGTGTCACTACCCTTGAAGATATCCTGAAATCAACCGATGACGCTCGGGGAACCCCCACCGATTTAAATCGATTTCCGCAGGTGTTGTGGGATCTGCTAAGATCCGCCGCTCCCGAGGAGGAACCGCTCGTCGCCCGATCCCGCCTGTATCCTGAAGAAGAGGTATCGCTTCCTCTAAGAAATGATGTTCTCTACCCTCGTCAGGATACACGCGTTATCACTCGTGATTCCCTGATCCTTCCCTTTGGCGCATTCGGCGTCCGTGCGTTCGAAGGCATCGATATTCAGGATTCCTATTTCGGTCTGAAAGCATCGGCGATGGGATTGGATTTGCGCGGAATGCGAGGGTTCTTTCACGACCTCAGCATCAAATTCGGCCCCTACGATCTCAGAGCGAAAAATATCGATTTCAACGAAAAACAGGGGGAAATCGTAGAACCCGGCCTATTCGCCCTTTATCACGGCAAAACGCTGGTATCCGTACAGTCAGACCGGGTCTCGCTGACACCTAAAGGGGAAGGTAACGACCTGAATGTCGAAAACGTCAAGGTAACAGCGTTGAGGTTACGCCTGCTGACGATCCCGAAATTTCATACTTATATCGCCCCGCCCGAGCCCAAGCCCGACGTTCCGGAGGGACCAAAGGAACCAAGAGGGCAGTCACCGATTACACAATTGATCGTTCTTCCGACTATCGGGTATGAAAGTGGTGGGGTGACCTTTGGTTACCGGAACGCTTATAAATTTGCAAAGCGTTTCACCATCCCGTTTTCAATCCGCACCTATACCGGTGACAAAACCACCTGGGAAATAGGTCTTAATTATAACCTGCTGCAGACTACGGATCGTCTCGACCGCTTCACCGAAGCCGATTACCTTCAGGAAGAGTATCTCGGTAGTTATTACTACGATATACGCAATGACGGCCCCCTGGGGGAAAACCTGCGTATGTTCCGCCCTGCGCTTTTCACGGGCGTCTATGCTGGGCATAATCTGCACTATGTAGATGAGCGCACAGACTTAAAGCAGACAAATAATATTCCTTACGCCGTGCGGATCGAAGGGACCAAAGGCTTTGGAAACGTCCTGGGAACCCGCCTTCAAATTTCCCGCGAACGGGTGGACGACCATGGATACGGCTCCGATTCCCGGTGGGTAGCTCTGGGTATGGCAGGTCCTCCGCCAATTCGTCTTTTTCGGGGAACTCATCTTTTTCTACGCGCAGAGGGCGTGAGCAGAAACGGGGGAAGCGGTTCCTATTCCTGGTTACGCGGTTTGGGAGGCATAACGACCCGGTTGACCCCCGGATTCCGGCTTTCCTTTTCCTACCTGAATAGCGCGGAGAAGGGAAAACCGAGGTTCCCCTACGATGAAGTCCCCGCCGACGAAGGTTACACGGCACGGGGTGACTTTATTTTGGGGTCATTTCACCTGAATATTATGAACCAGTATAGCAAGCGCATCCATCGGTGGACACGATGGCAGGTTTATCTTTCGGAATATGTCGGAGCCCTGGAACCGTATCTGAGCTTCGACCAGCGCTTGACCCGTGTTTCTGTCGGCTTGAGTTATCCCATCTCCGATTTTCTGGATCGCTTGCTACGGCGTAAATACTCCAGTGTCTCGAATCTGCCAGAGGGGGTAAATGTCAGCGCAGAGCCAAGCACAACTAATTCGGAGCCATGATCGTTCCCTCTGCTGAGGCGGAAGCGCTAAATCTGCCTCAGCAGGGGAATCAGTTCGAGATTACCAGTCGTGTACGGCGCCGTCGGCGCGACGACAGACGGGCAAGTAGTTGCGTTGATACGGGTATTTCGCCGCCGCTTCCTCGTTGATATCGCATCCGAGACCGGGCGCTTCGTTGGGCCAGAGACGACCCTCACGATACACGGGAGCGCCAGGTAGAACCTCTTGCACAATATCAGGGAAGAATACCATTTCCTGAATGCCGAAGTTGGGAATGGAAACATCCACATGGACATTGGCGGAATGCGCCATCGGGGCGATATCGCCGGGACCGTGCCATGCTGTCTTGATCTGGAAAGGTTCCGCGAGGGCGGCGATCTTTGTCGCCTCCGTGACGCCGCCGATATGGGTCAGGTCACAACGGATAAAATCGATCAACTGCTCGGTGAACAACGGCAGGCAGTCATATTTCGTATGGAACAGTTCCCCCATGGCAATCGGGGTTGTGGATGCATTACGCACCATTCGGAACGATTCCTTGTGTTCCGGACGAAGCGGGTCTTCCAGAAAGAACAGGTGATACGGTTCCAGTTCACGCGCCAACCGTGCGGCTTCGATCGGATTCAGGCGCTCGTGGACATCGTGAAGCAGTTCGACATCCTCACCCAGAGTCGAGCGGAGATGCGCGAAAAGTTTCGGGACAATCTTCAGATATTCACGTGGCTCCCAGTTCGCCTCGACATAAGGCATAGGGCCACCGTCGCCGACTCCTTCCGCCGTTGCGCCCGCCCATGATGCAGAAGCGGCTTCCGCCGCGCCGCCCGTTCCGTATGTCCCAATCGCTTTCGGGACCGCTACCTGCGCTCGAATCACCTCGAACCCTCGTTCGAGGGATTTACGGACATTATCTTCCACTTCGATGGCGTCCCGCCCCCCGGCATGGGTATAGCAGAGCGCCCCTTCGCGCGTTTTCCCGCCGAGTAGTTGATACAGGGGTAATCCCGCCTGCTTTCCCTTGATATCCCAGAGGGCCATATCGACTCCGGCAATTGCTGTCATCTGGATGGGACCGCCTCGCCAGTAAGAACCGCGAAACAGCGACTGCCAAATATCCTCAATGCGCTCCGGGTCACGACCTATCAGCAACGGGGCGATATGTTCTTGCAAAGCCGCCGCTACCGCTAACTCCCGTCCATTGAGAGTGGCATCCCCGACGCCGTACAGACCTTCATCCGTCATAATCTTGACGCACACATAGTTGCGCCCCGGACAGGTGACAATCACCCGCACTTCGGTAATCTTCATTGAAAAGCCTTTCGTTCCTGCGGTAACTCAGAGCGCCGGAATTTTGAGGATTTTAGGCGCATTTGGGAGGATTGTCAATCACGTTATGGAAACATGCGAGGGGATGATTCAAGCGACCGCTACATTTCACTCTGGACGGTCTGCGATCATTCGATAGAGTCCCCCGAACAGGACAGGTCAATGACGAAGAGAAAATTCTCGGAAGTGGGTATGGTATGCCATCGTGGCGCGAACCGCGTCGCTCCGGAAAACACGCTGGCGGCGGGCAAGCCGTGTATCGACCGGGGCGCTCGCTATATCGAAGTGGATGTACGCACTAGCAAGGATGGCGTCTTTTACATTTTGCATGACCCTACCGTAGATCGAACCACCAACGGCAGCGGACGACTTCGTGACCTGTACTCGGAAGAGATCGACCAACTGGATGCCGGAAGCTGGTTTGCGCCGCAATTTACGGGCGAACCGCTTCCGCGTCTGGAAACCTATTTGCAGTGGATCAGAGGGAAAGCAGGCGTGTTTTTCGATGTCAAAGATGCCGATCTTTCCACCCTGATAGAAATGACGCACCGGATCGGAATTGAGGAAGACAGTTTCTTCTGGTTTGACAACGAATCGGATGCAATGAAATTCCGCTCGCTGAGTCCGAATCTGGCGATGAAAATAAACGCGACGACGGTTCAGGATATTGAACGCGCCATCGCGGATTATAACGCTCAGATTATTGAGATCAATCTCGATTGTCTATCGCCCGAAATCGTGTCTGCCTGTCACTCCAGGGAGGTGGCGCTGATGGCGCTGGTCACGGAAAACGATCCGGTGGCATTCCGCCGTGTCATCGAGGAAAGATTAGACCTGATCAATCTCGATTTCCCGGATGTCTTCCGTTCCCTGCAACAATCGCTCGGAAAAGAGACGGGCGATCTATAGATTACGCCGCGTTCAGCCGGTTCAGGTTTTTCATAACGGCGTCAACGTCCTTATCGCCTCGACCGGAGAGGTTGATGATAATGATCTCATCCTTGCGCATTGTCGGTGCGATTTTGCGAACATGGGCGAAGGCATGAGCGGTTTCCAGCGCTGGGATAATCCCCTCGGTGCGAGCGACCCAGCCAAATGCATCCAGCGCTTCCAGATCGGTGATGCTGGCGTACTCGGCGCGTCCGCGAGACTTGAACGAGGAATGTTCCGGGCCGACGCCGGGATAATCCAACCCGGCGGAAACGCTATGCGCTTCCGCGATTTGCCCGTATTGATCCTGCAGAAGATAGGATGCGCATCCGTGAAGGACGCCGGGGCGACCCATACTCAGGGTAGCGGCGTGACGGGGCGTATCCACGCCATCGCCTGCCGCTTCGACGCCGATCAACCGGACGGAGGCATCGCTGGAGAAGGGGTAGAAAATCCCCATCGCATTACTGCCGCCACCGACACAGGCGATGACCGCATCGGGCAATCGTCCCTCTTTTTCCAGAATCTGCGCACGGGCTTCCTGACCGATGACGCTCTGGAAGTCGCGTACCATGGTCGGGAAGGGATGCGGACCAACGACCGATCCGATGATGTAGTGGGTGTCCCGTACATTGGTTACCCAATCGCGCAGGGCGTCGTTGGTGGCGTCTTTCAGAGTGCGCGTGCCTGAGGTGACAGGGCGAACTTCGGCGCCCATCAACTTCATGCGGAACACATTCAGGGATTGCCGGTGTACATCCTCTTCGCCCATATAGACAACACAGTCAAAGCCAAATTTGGCGCACACGGTCGCTGTGGCGACTCCGTGCTGACCCGCGCCGGTTTCGGCGATAATGCGCGGTTTTCCCATCTTCTGCGCCAGCAGAATCTGACCGATGGTGTTGTTGATTTTGTGCGCTCCGGTATGGCAGAGGTCTTCCCGTTTGAGATAGATTTTCGCCCCACCGAGTTCGGCGGTCATCTTTTCGGCAAAGGTGAGCGGCGTTTCCCGCCCGACAAACTCCCGGAGATGGTAGGCGAACGCCTGCTGAAATTCGGGGTCATCCTTCGCTTTTTCGTAGCGCTCGGTCAGTTCATCCAGAGCGGGGATCAGCGTTTCCGGGACGAAGCGTCCCCCAAACTCCCCAAAATGCCCCAGTTTATCGGCATGGGAGACAAACGGCGTCGTTTCAGTGTCAAGCAAATCAATAGCGGACATGATATGAATGCGGCTTTCTAATGGGCGGCGGTCGTCGCTTTCTCTATATTACCTCATTCCGAAGCCCCTGCTATAATCGAAGCCCCTGCTATAATACGGGTGGCTTTGGAAATGATAGGAGAATAATGAATTTTATCCAATGGGGTCGTTCCGCCGGATTCTTCTGTATCAGCGCTGTTTTGCTCTCAGCGTCGCCGACCTTCGCACAATCGGAGGCGAAAACCTTGAAGTTCTCCGGGTTTGATTGGAAGGTGCGCGGCGCGGGCAAAGGCGGACCGGGGCCGAATCAGTGGGATGCTCAGAATGTCTGGCTGGATTCTCAGGGATACCTTCATCTCAAAATCCGTAAGGTCGGAGCGGAGTGGAGATGCGCCGAACTTTCGACTACAACCCGTCAGGGATTCGGAATGTATTCCTTCGCACTGATCGGTCGCCCGGATACCTTCGACTCCAATATCGTCCTCGGTTTGTTCACCTACCCAACTCCGGATGTCGGGACGGACGGAACCAACGAGATTGACATCGAGTTCGCCCACTGGGGCAACCCGAAGTGGAATATCGGCAACTATACGGTGTATCCCGCCAGCGGCCCCGCCCCGGAAAACAAAAGTCATACTTTCCCCTTCACTCTGAACGGCGATACGTCCCTGCATCGGTTCCGATGGGTGAGTGACAGAATTGTCTATGATTCGTATCAAGGGCATATCGTTCGACCGGAACAACGTATCGCAACATGGACTTACGCCCCGATGGATTCGCGCCTCATACCGCAAAAGCCTGTCCCGCTCCACCTCAATCTCTGGCTCTTTCAAGGTAAACCACCCACCGATGGCAAAGAAGTGGAAGTCGTTATCAAATCCGTGACCTATACGCCGTGAATGTCGGAACGAGGGGTATGATCGTTGCCATAAGAACCGATTCGTCGCGCCTCTGGTCGGGATCGGGACCATTATCTTCTGGATTCTTCTATCTTCTGGATTCTTCGTCTGCTGGGCGTCGGGCGGTAGTCAGATGCCATTCACCGCTTTCGCGCAACGGAATCCGGTGTCGCGGCAGGTGGTCTGGGAGCCTTCGACGGCGCGTTCATAGGTGCGGTTGGCGCGTTCGCCGTAGCCCACGGCTCCGCCGCGCAGAACCCGTTGATTGGGGTTGTTGAGATAGTAGCCCTGAACCCATTCCCAGGCGTTCCCTGCCATATCCAGTGCGCCATACGGACTCGCTCCCGTTAAATTCGAGCCGACCGGTTGCACGCGCGTCGGGCCGAGGCGGCACCCTGCCACCTTCTGTTGCGGGGCGGATTCAGGCAACTTCGGAGCAGGAACGCCGAGGGTCTTCGCCCGTGCCGCGACGCGGGATTTATCCCATGTATCGCCCCAAGGGAAGCGGCGACCGTCGGTTCCTCGTGCGGCTTTCTCCCACTGCTCCGGGGTCGGGATTTCCTTGCACGCCCATTTCGCGAACGCCGCCGCGTCATCGTAGATAATGTTGGTCGCCGGGAAGTTGTCTTCGCCGAGGGGATAGACGAAATCGGGTCGGAAACGTTTGAACTCCCGGTTCGTCACCTCGGTGCGGTCAATGTAGTACGATGGGACAAAGACGCTATGGCGCGGTTTGACTTCTGGATCAGCGTCCGGGTCGTCCGAACCCTGATAGAAATCTCCGCCGGGGACATAGACCATACCGGGAGGGGTCGCCGCCCGCTCCTTTGCCTGCGTCGTCGCTGAAACCTCTGGACGGATGACGCCGGTAAGTCGCCCTGCGGCAAAGACACCCGCTGTCGCCAGCGCCAAAACTGTCAGCGCTGCCAGCGAATGTCGCTGCATCGGAATAATCGTAGTTTTCACAGAATATCTACGTTCGGTGAAGTGGTTAAAGTTCGGTCTTGATTCTCAAGCCCTGATTCTGGTACGCTTAGGGCATGAGCGAGACGGCATCAACGAAGATTTGGCGTGTGGCGGGAATTAACTTCGACCATATGCATATGGGTGACCTCCTGCGTCTGACACATGAAAACCCGAATGCGGAAATTGTCGGAGTCGCGGACGCTGACCGGGCGCGAATGCAGGGGACAATAGAGAAGTTCGGAATTCCTGACGAGCGCGTTTTTACGGATTTCCGGCAGTGTATCGAAACGACGAAGCCTGATATCGTCATTCTTTGTCCAAAAACCGGTGAACATGGCGATTATGTCGAATGGGTCGCACCATATGGCGTGAATGTGCTGGTAGAAAAACCCTTTGCGGCTTCCCTTGCTGATGCGGACCGAATGATCGCCGCCATGCAACAATCCGGCAAAACGATGGTGATCAACTGGCCGCTCGCCTGGTATCCGCCCCATGTGACAACGCACCGACTGATTACCGAAGGCGTCATCGGTGAAGTTGTCGAAGTGCATTATTACGATGGGAACCGGGGGCCGCTCCGCCATATTGCTGACAAAGAGGAAATCGGCGCCGAAGAAGCGGCACGGCAAAAGTCACTGGCATGGTGGTACCAAAAGGCGGCGGGCGGAGGTTCTTTACTCGATTATCTCGGCTATGGCGTCACCCTGGGAACCTGGTTTCATGGCGGTAAAGCGCCTATCGAAGTTTGTTCGATGGTCGATGAAAAGGCGGGTCTGGAAGTCGACGAACACTCGGTCACAATCTGCCGATATGATGTCGGGCTTTCCAAATACGAGACACGGTGGGGGACTTTCACTGACCCCTGGACATTGCAACCGCAACCCAAATGCGGATTTGTCGTGATGGGGACGAAAGGCACGATTTCGAGTTACGATTACGAACCCGTCATACGTCTCCAAACAACGGAGAACCCGGAAACGCACGAAGTTCCTGTAGATGAATTATCGGCGCCCCGTCGCAATCCGTTGGAATATCTGATCCACTGTCTTTCCACCGGCGAAAAGGTTGAAGGTCCGCTTGACCCGGTCTTATGCCGGGTTGGACAGCAGATCGTGGATAGCGCCGTCCTTTCGGCGCGAGAAAAGCGCACTGTCAAACTATTGCCATAACTATTCTCGCTCTGCCTGAGACGGTCAGAGCGTCGCATCAGGAACAACCTATGAATATTTCTATCGCTGGTTATAGCGTCCATGGATTGCTTGCCGAAGGCAAGATCGACATTTTCGGGTATCTGGAATCGTGCCGCTATCGGTATGGATTGAATACGGCGGATATCTGGAACGGCCTCATCGGAACGACCGATGAAGATGTCATCCGTAAGGTCAAGCAGGCGCAGGATGAAAAGGAATTGACGCTGGTCAATTACCATGCGGACGGTTGCCATGTCTGGGAGGATGATCCGGAAGCGCGCGAGCGCAATTATCAGAAGGCGTTGAAGGAACTCAAAGCGGCGGCGACTCTTGGTGCGAAGACTGTTCGTATCGATACCGGCGGGCGTCTGGAACCGATGACGCCGAAGCAACTGGACTACATCTCGTCGAAGTTTCGCGAGTACTGCGTCTTCGGGGAGGAGCATGGCTTCACCGTCGGACCAGAGACGCACTGGGGCATTTCCCTGCTGGCGGACAACATGGATGCAATCGTGAAAGCGGTGGATCACCCCGGATACGGGATTCTCCTGCATATCGGTCACTGGGAACTGGGCGATCCAGATGAAGGCGACCGCCGCCTTGCGCCTTACACGATTCATACGCATGTTGACCGGAATATCACGTTCGGCGGCAGACTGGCGGATAAGATCGATTTGCTACTCAATGCCGGTTATAAGGGCTATTGGGGGGTAGAGCACCACTCCGCGCAGAACGAATATGCGGAAATCGCCCTGCAACTGGCGGAAGTCCGTCGCGTTCTCGCCCGGAAACTCTGGGATCGGCAAAATGCCGAAAACCTGTCCTCGAAGAAATTCAAGGAAGGTAACCCCTTGCTGACCGAAGCGCAGGAAAACAACCTTTGAGCGAAATTATATCTACGGACACCGATGATCAAAAGGCGTTAAAAGACGACTACGCTCTCAAAGGGCGTTCGACGGGCGGCGTTTTCGCCGCCCCGGAACTTCCGTACCTTCCGCGTGATCCGAAGGGGTATCGTCCCCGTATCGCGCTCATTGGTTGCGGAGGAATAACCGCCGCGCATCTGTCCGCGTATTCCGGCGCCGGTTATCAGGTTGTCGCCCTGTGTGATGCGAACTTGGCGCGAGCGGAATCCCGGCGGGCGGAGTTTTATCCGGATGCGATAACCACCGCAGAAGCCGATGAGATATTGTGTCGCGACGATATCGAGGTTGTAGATATCGCAACTCATCCTGCGGATCGCCTGCCGTTGATTGAAGCGGCGTTGAACGCCCGGAAACATGTCCTTTCACAAAAGCCGTTCGTTCTGAATCTGGATGACGGGGAACGCCTTTGTGACCTTGCCGATAAGAAGGGCGTCAAACTTGCTGTCAATCAGAATGGGCGATGGGCGCCGCATCTTTCGTATATGCGTGAGGCGGTCAAGGCGGGCGTCATCGGCGATCTGGTCTCCGCGCATATCTCCATTCACTGGGATCATACTTGGGTCAAGGGAACCGCATTCGAGAATATTCACGATGTCGTCCTTTACGATTTCGCCATTCACTGGTTTGACTTTGTGACGACTTTGCTGCAGTCGTCCGGTCGTAAAGCGAATCGGATTCAGGCTTCTCGTTCCTATGCTCAGGGGCAAAATATCAAGCCTCCGATGCTGGCGCAGTGCATCCTTGAATTCGACGGTGGGCAAGCCTCGCTGATTTTCGATGCGCCGTTGTTGTATGGAGCGCAGGACGCCACCTATATCGGCGGAAGCCAAGGCTCCCTGATCAGTGTCGGGCCGAATCTGGGCGAGCAGTCGGTCACTCTTCACACCGCGGAGGGAACCGCAACTCCTGAACTGACCGGAACCTGGTTCAACGATGGCTTTCATGGAACGATGGGGGAGTTACTGTGCGCTATCGAAGAAGACCGGATTCCCACAAACAACGCCCGGGAAAACCTCCAGAGTCTGGCGTTATGCTTTGCGGCGATCTCCGCTGCCAATGAGGGAATCGGCAAGGTTCCTGGCGCAGTTCGAACGATTTGAAGATCTAATCAGGCTTGCAAAAAAGAGGGGTGAATCATGTACATAACCGAAGAACACGTTGACCAGTACAAGCGAGAAGGGTCGTTGCTTGTACCCGGATTGTTTACGCCCGCCGAAATCCGCGCTATGCTGAACGATGTCGAAGGGGGCAATAGCCGTGTGGTTTCTCATACACGGGGAAATGAGGATGCCTCCGGGCGTAAGGCGAAACTCGCCATCTGGCACGAACTCGGCGACGATATCTGGGCGGCGGTCTCGACGAATCCGCGTATCGTCAACGGAGTGCGCCTGCTTCTGCGCGAAGAAGCCGCCTTCTTTCACGGCAAGGTGATGCTCAAAGAAGCGGGAACGGGCGGCGCCTGGGAATGGCATCAGGATTACGGGTACTGGTACAATCAGGGCTTCGTCTTTCCGCGTTTGATTTCGGTCTTCGTCGCTCTGGATAAATGCACGGTGGAGAATGGTTGTCTCCAGGTTTTAAAAGGCTCTCATATGCTGGGACGACTGGAGCATGGCAAAGTGGGGGCGCAGACTGGAGCGGATCCGGGACGGATTCATCAACTGGAACCGCTTTTTGATCGCGTTCATTGCCTGATGGAACCGGGAGACGCCCTCTTCTTTCATAGCAATCTGCTTCACACATCCGGTTCAAACGATTCCGCGACGCACCGGCGTTCATTTATCATTTGCTACAACGCTCTGGGGAACCCGCAGTTAACGGAATTCGCCGGCGGCAAGAAAACATCGGAGCAGCACCCCTGCCCGGTCAGTCCTGATGATGCAATTCTTAAGTTTTCCTAAATTTCCAGGGGAGGGATGATTGTGGAAGTGTTCGCCAATGATGAGGCAGGATATCGACATTGGATGCAGTCTCATCCGCAGGGGTTCGTTCTGGTGTCGTGGAACCCGCCTCGCCCGGAATATATCTCGGTTCACAGAGCGGACTGTCATTGCATAAACCCTCAAAAGGCGACACATAAGATTCATTGGACGCAGTCCTATATCAAAGTGTGCGCGACTTCTCAGGAAAAACTTCACGACTGGGTGGATACGAAGTGGGGTAGCGGTGTTGCTTTTATTCATACATGCGGTCATTGTCGGAAGGCGGGACGAATATAATCCCGCTGTTTGCCTTGAAAAAAGTGAGAATGTGAATGTATTCTGAATTACGACATCCAAGGCGGTCAACTAAGACAATGCTTTGGGTTCTTGCTGTCTCTATCTCTCTGTGGCTAACGGGCGCTCCTTCCCATGCACAAAATCAGGCAGTGACAACGTCTCCCGATGGACGCGTTCGTCTGGTGCGTGACCATAGCGATGCGCCCTCTGGAAAGCTTTACGCCAAAAGTGCGGGAAACAGCAAAATAGTCGCTTATGATGTGACGCGATTTTGGCTCTCGAAGGATAACCAGACCGTTCTTTATGCGGTCTCTGACCGTATGGGTCGCGGTTTCGAGAATGAAGGGCAGACACTGATTCGCTACGAAATGGACAGCGGGCGGAAAAAGATTCTCTACATGTCGCAGGCGTACATTACCAATGTGGCGCCGACGAAGACGCGTTCCGGTAAGAATATCGTTCTGGTCACCAGCAAGGATAGCGCTCTGGGCGCGCCGACAGCCGCTCTGGTAGACCCGGAAAAAGGCGCGATATGGGAGCGGAAATTCGCCCGGTTTGGAACTGCCGCTGGCGGCGTCGTGTCCCTGACTACTTATCCCGCTGGAGAACCCGCCACCGGCGACTTTGACACCGCAAAACCCGCAAAGGTGGAAAAACTCGATCTGGATAAGGTCATCGCCGGGAAATATGTCGCTCCCGCCGCTTTATCTGGTCAGAAACCGGTTTCTCCTGCCGGTTCAGCAAAGGTGACAGGAACGGTGACGTACCGGGAGCGGATGGCGTTACCGCCGGATGCGGTCATCGAAGTGACTCTGGCGGATGTCTCGCTGGCGGACGCTCCGGCGAAAACTCTCGGGAAACAAATGATGAAGGCGAATGGCAAGCAGGCGCCGTTTCCGTTTTCGATTTCCTACGAGCCGAAGACCATTATTCCCAATCACACCTATGCGGTATCTGCCCGTATCACTATCGCAGGAAAACTGACTTTCATCAATGACACCCGCTACGCTGTCCTGACCAACAAGGCTCCCAGCAAGGTGGATTTGGTCTTGATTCGCGTCCCCGCGTCGCCTCTTGCCGCGGGGTCGCGCCCGGCGGAGAATGCAGGCATTCCCGCCCTGGCTCCCGATATTATTTCCGGCAAACTGAATAATGGTTTGACCTATTACATCCGGCGCAACAGTTATCCCGCGCAAAAGGCGGAGATGCGTCTGGTAGTGAATGCCGGTTCCATTCTGGAATCCGAGGAACAACGCGGTCTCGCCCATTTCCTCGAACACATGATGTTCAACGGGACTCCGGGTTACCCCAAGAATGAACTGGTGAACTATCTTCAGGGTCTGGGAATCCGTTTTGGCGCGGATTTGAACGCTTACACAAGTTTCGATGAAACGGTGTATATTCTTCCCGTTCCGACAACGGAACCCGCCAACTTCGATAAAGGGCTGGAGATTCTCAAGGAATGGGCCGGGGAAGCGACTCTGGATGCGGATGAGATCAATCGAGAGCGCGGGGTCGTGCTTTCGGAACTCCGTGATGGAAAGAGCGCCCAGGAACGTTTACGGAAACAGTACTTCCCGCGTGTTTTGAACGGTAGCCGTTACGCGGAGCGTATCCCGATTGGCGATGAGGATGTACTGAAAAACTTCACTCCGGACAAAGTGAGGTCGTTTTACAAACAGTGGTATCGTCCCGATCTGCAAGCAATCATCGTCGTGGGCGATGTCGATGTACAGGCTACCAAAAAGAAGATTCAGGAATTGTTTGGGCAGTTGAAGATGCCAGATAATCCGACGCCACGTCCGACTATCACGCCGATTGCAGAGCGCGAAAAGGCGGAAGCGATGATTCTGACGGATAAGGAATTGCCCGCCTCGCAGACGTTGACGATTCAGTATTTCCGCCGTCGCCAGCCTGTCACCAATGTCGCCGCCTATCGCGCCTCGTTAGTGGATCAACTGTTCAACCAGATGATGAACGCCCGACTGTATGAGGTCGGACAACGCCCGGATCGCCCTTTCCTGTTCGGTCAGGCGTCCCGGGGAGGGTTTTTGCGCGGATATGAGGCATTGACCATCGTCGGCGGCACCAGCGGAGACCCGGTAAAAACCGCTACCGTCCTGACGACCGAAGTGGAACGTGTCCGCCGTTTCGGATTCACGGAAGCGGAACTGGCGCGTGCGAAAGCGGAAGTGTTGCAGAACTACGAGCAGTCCGCGAAGGAAAAGGACAAGATCGAATCCTCTCGGCTCGCCGAAGAATTGATCACGCATCATCTGGAAGGGGACGCCGCGCCCGGAGTCGTCTGGGAGTATGATTTTGTCCGCAAGGCGTTACCTGCCATTTCCGTGTCGGATATCAACGGACAGAAGGGACGATTGACATCCGATCCGCGAGTACGTCCCTTTTCTATGATCCTGGCGCCCGGCGCGACAAAAACTCCGTTACCGTCGGAATCGCAATTGCTGGCGTCCCTGAACAACGCCCGCACGGCAAAAGTGACACCTTACGCCGAAACGGTGACGGCGAAGACGTTGTTGCCCAATGCTCCGATCCCCGGTCAGATTACGAAAACGACGGTCAATCAGCGAGATGGAGCCACCACCTACGCCTTCAGTAACGGCGTCACTGTGACGGTAAAGGCGACCGATTTCAAGAATGATCAAATTCTTCTGGGCGGTACGCGCTATGGCGGCTCGTTGCTTTACAATGTCCCGGATCTGCCTTCCGCGCAATTCGCAACCGGTATTGTTGGGGCTATGGGCTACGGCGCGTTCAACCCGACACAGTTGAACCGCCTGCTGACCGGCAGAAATGCGAACGCCTCTCTTTCGATAACTCCGTACCATGACAGCGTAAATGGCGCAAGCAATGTCAAAGACTTTGAGACGATGTTGCAATTGCTCTATCTCAAAATGACCGCGCCCCGGAAGGATGAAGCGCTCTTCAAGGCGGAGATAGCTCAAACGCGTTCCTATGTAGCGACACAGCGCAATAATCCGGATGTCTTTTTTCAGGCAAGCCTGTATGACCTGCTTGCGGGCGGTAACCCGTATGCGACTCGAACTCCTACTACTGCCGATGTAGACAAAGTTTCCCTGACCCGAAGTCTGCAAATCCATCAGGAACGGTTTGGGAATGCATATGGATATCAGTTCTATATTGTCGGGAGCATCAAGCCAGAAACGGTTAAGCCCTTGCTGGCGAAGTATCTGGGCGGACTGCCTTCCCGACCGATCAAACCCGCCTTTAAAGACAGGAATGTTCGCGCTCCGAAAGGCAAACTGGAAAAGACCGTCCGAAAGGGAACCGAAGACAAGGCGAACATTATGGTGATGTATCGCAATGAAGTCCCCTTTACGCCGCAGGATGATCTGCGCATGGAAGCCCTTTCGTATATTCTGGAGAACAAGACCATCGAGAAAATCCGGGAGGATATGGGCAGCGCCTACTCTCCGTATGCTGGCGGCGATCTGCGACGAGTCCCGATAGGAAATTCCATCGTGCAGTTCGTAATTGGAGCCACTCCTGCGCAGGTTCCCGCAGTCGAAAAGGCGGTCGCCGAGATTAGCGCCGATTTGCGAGAGAACGGCCCGACTGACGCCGACATGGCGAAAATGAAGGCGACGTTCCGACAAAAGAATCGTGTTGACTTGCGTACCAACGAATACTGGCTGGCGCGTTTCCTTTCCGGTTATGCTGACCCTGCCACAGCAGAAGCCGCCGCAACCTATGCGCAACGGTCTGAGGCGCTCAATGCCACCGAAATTAAAAGCGCAGCGCAAAAGTATATGAATCCGTCCAATGTGATTCAGATGGTAATGTTGCCAGGAAAATAAGCAGGAAGTCAACCCGATTCGGCTCTGAAGTATTGATAAGGTAGAAATAATTATACGTTTTAAAGTCATGATTCCGACTAAATTGCCGGAATCATGGCTTTAATCTGTGCTATTCATTACTTTCCTTTTCTGTATCTTGAAGATAAAGTCTGATTGTCAAGTTCTATTATTTTCAGGTAATATGAGCGCTTGAGATAGGGTGGTTGAATCCCCGATGCTATCGCCATACAGTTAGCCCTGATTATGGCGATGAATATCGTATGCAAATTGGATGTTCTTGAATTCCTGATTCTCAAATCTCATTATCGCTAATATGAAAGGCTTTGTGTTATGTTTTCGATAAAGCGGTTAGGGCGATGGGCTATGATGATTCTCGCCATGACTTTGTTTATGTGCCAATCCGCCCGGGCGGATTATCTTTTCAATAACCTGAATCAACCTGCTTTCGAGAGAGACAGTCTCTCTTCCGATATCTTCCAGGCTGCATCTTTTTCCACAGAGTCCGCCACCACTCTGACCAATGTCAATCTGTTGCTCGGTCTGAATGGGAAACTGGCTACCGGTTCCTTTACCATTAACCTTGTCGCGGACAACTCTACCAGTCTTGGCGCGACTCTGGCGACTCTGGCGACAGTCAATGATTCCCAACTCAATCCGGATATTGGTGTCTACAGTCTATCAACCTCCTACTCGCTCAATGCACAGACTCGCTACTGGATTGTGCTTCGGGATACAGGGAACTCTTCCAGTTATTGGGGGTGGACTCTCTCTGATGCAGGACATCATGTCGCCAACGAGTATTTCCAGAATGCCAACAGCAAAGGGGTTCAACCCAATTCGGAGGGGCCATACATAATGCAATTGGTCGCCGCTCCCGAACCTGCTTCTTTTGCATTGTTTGGATTTGCCATACCTGCCCTGCTGGTTGTGACAAAGCTTAATCGAGCGGGGTCTGACGAATAATTCTCAATAATGGGATAACAGTGCATACGCAAATTATCCAAGCAATCCTCTTTCTTGTCTGGATTTTTGGGAAATCCGGAATTGAATTGACTCATGATGCCATTTCCGGCGATAATCGTCACGATGACGACGCCGGAAGTGGTTTTGCGCGGGATAACCGTCGCATTTGGCTCAAATATTGCGCTGAATGCGGTAACATTGTCGTTCCCACCCGGTTCTCGAAACGCTGTAGTAGGAGAGAACGGAGCCGGAAAATCGACCCTGATGCGCGCGCTCTTCGGTCTGATCCAACCGGATGCTGGGGATGTTCTTCTGGGCGGAAAACCGCAACGCTTCTCCTCGCCCGCAGACGCTATCGCCTCTGGGATCGGAATGGTGCAGCAGCATTTTGAACTCATTCCTTCGTTTACCGTCGCAGAGAATATCGTCCTCGGAGCGGAAATGCGTCGTGGCATCCTTCTGGATAAACAGGGCGCTGAATCCACCGTACGAAATCTGGCGGAGAAAAGCGGCCTGCCCATCGATCCCTCGGTGCGTGTGGCGGAACTTTCGATTGCGGCGCAACAGCGGGTAGAAATTCTCAAAGCGCTCTACCGGAACGCACGCATCCTCATACTGGATGAACCTACAGCCTCGCTTGCGCCTTCTGAAGCCAGCGAACTCTGGGCAGCGACCCGACGACTCTCCGTAACGGGGACGACGATAATTTTCGTGACGCATAAGCTGGATGAGGTAATGGCGGAAGCCGATTTTGTGACGGTATTACGTCGCGGTGAGAAAACGTTTTCATCACCAGTATCACAAACGGCGCCGGAACAGATCGCCTCCGCGATGGTCGGGGGTAAAACAGGGCTCAACATACCGATAGACAATAAAGTGATTACGCCGGGCGGGACTCGTCTCCATCTGGAAAAGCTGAGCGTTAACAATCACCGGGGAAGTATATCTGTAGTCGAAGCATCCCTAACCGTGCGAGCGGGCGAAATCGTCGGTCTGGCGGGTGTGGACGGCTCAGGTCAGCGGGAACTGATTGAAGCGGTCGTCGGCTTGCGACGCTCGGACAGGGGAGAAGTCTCCCTTAATGGTATAGATATCAGCGATTGGTCAATCGAGGCTCGGCGGAATGCCGGTATCGCCTACATCCCGGAAGATCGTCATCAACGGGCGCTTGTCCTGTCTTTCTCCTGTGAGGAAAATATGATTCTGGGGCGTCAACGGGAGACAACGTTTTCCCGGAAGAGCGGCATTCTGAATAAAACTGCGATTCAGGCGTTCTTCGCTGATAGAATTGCCGCCTACGATGTGCGTGGCGCAGAAATCGGCGTTCCGGTTCGCTCCTTATCGGGTGGCAATCAGCAGAAACTGGTTCTCGCTCGTGAGCTTTCCCGTGATTTATCTCTGGTGGCGGTGATGCAACCAACACGTGGATTGGACTTCGCCGCTGCCGCCTTCGTTCATAACGCTCTCCGACGGGAACGCGACCGGGGGGTCGCTGTGCTGTTCCAATCTCTTGACTTACAGGAAATTCTCGCGCTTTCCGACCGGATAGCGGTGATGTTGAGCGGGCGAATCGTCGCGATCCTTTCCCGACAGGAAGCCAATGAGACCCTGCTTGGTCAGCTTATGACAGGAGTGGTGGCATCGTGACCGGAGCTGTCCTGAAAACGGCTCGTCGTTCCTGCCTCTCTCTGGTTATCGCGTTTTTGCTGGGCGGCGCGCTTATCGCTTCGCTTCAGCACGATATCAAGGCTCCCTTTGCGGCGTATAACGCTCTTTTTACGGGAGCATTCGGTTCCTCAAGCAGTTGGGCGAATACTCTGCGTCAGACAATGCCGTTATTGCTTACCGGGATGGCGGTAGCGGTTGCCCTCTCGGCAGGCTTGTTCAATATCGGGGCGGAAGGGCAAATGGCGGTAGGGGGGCTTGCCGCCGCCGTCGCCGGGTATGGGCTGAAAGATGTCCTTCCCGGCTATTGCCTTCTGCCGTTCTCTTGCATGGTTGGCGCATTGGCTGGCGCAGTCTGGGCGACTCCTCCTGTTTTGCTTCGTGTCACACGTGGCGTTCATGAAGTGATTACCGCTATCTTGTTTAACTACATTGCCCAAAACCTGACGCGATATCTGGCCGCTTATCCCCTGAAAGACCCGGCAGGGCAAGCTCCCCAAACGCCGGAGGTCGGGGCGACCTTACCCAGACTATGGGCAGCATACGATGTACACGCGGGACTGCCTCTCGCCCTTATCCTCGTTTGCCTTTTCGCCTGGGCGTTGCGGTATACCGTCTGGGGCTACGAAACGCGAGCGGTGGGCCAGGGGAAGGGAGCGGCGGAAGCGGCGGGAATTGCGGTTCGGCGCGTTCAGGTCACCGCCATGCTCCTTTCGGGGGCGATTGCCGGTCTTGCCGGAGCCGTCCTGATACTGGGCGAAGTTCCCTTTCGACGTTTTCCGGCGGATTTCTACGGGGTCGGTTATGGATTTGATGGTCTTGCCGTCGCGTTGCTGGCGAGCGGTTCCGCATGGGGAGTGATTCCCGCCGCGCTTCTCTTTGGGGGAATGAACGCCGGAGCGGAAGCGATGGCGTTTTCTGTAGGAACGCCCAAGCAAATCGTTCAGGTGATTCAGGGTATTTTAATCGTTGCGATCTCCGCGACAGCGGGATTAACCCCGATCCGAAGAAATTTCCGCAGCGACAGCGTTGACGCTGATGGCAGAGAGAACCACAAAGCCGATGTACGAATTGATTAGCGCCGCACTACGGCTCGCCTCTCCCCTTGCTCTTACGGCTTTAGGCGGCGTTGTATCGGAGCGCTCCGGGATCATCGCGTTGCATCTGGAAGGCGTTATGTTGACAGGGGCGTTCGTGGCGGCGGCAGCCGCGAAGGCTACGGGTAACGCCATTATTGGTCTGTTTTTTGGGGCTATCGCCGGGGGAATGATCGGTCTGTTGCACGCCTTTTTGACACAACGACTGAAAACGCCGCATATGCTTTCCGGGGTCGGCATCAATCTGGCGGCGTTGGGAATGACGACGTTCGCTCTGCGTCAGTCCTCTGATCTCTATGAATCCGCACCTCAGATTGCGCCAGTCGTTATCGTCTTACTCGCCGCTCTTGGCGCGATCCTTGTCAGTTTTGCGCTATCGCGGACGACGGTCGGTCTTCGATTAAAGTCCTGCGGTGAGAATCCCGTCGCCGCACGTTCGGCGGGAATTCCAGTAGTGCGTTTACGCTACGAGGCGTCCTTTTTCAGCGGCATTCTTGCGGGAACCGGCGGCGCTGCGCTTTCTCTGGTCGGTTTGGGGGCTTTTACCGAAAACATGACGGCGGGACGGGGATATATTGCGCTTGCCGCCGTGATTTTCGGTAAATGGTCGCCGATAGGAGCGGTCGGAGCTGCCTGTCTGTTTGGGTTAGGGGATGCATTGCAGGTCACGATGCAGACGCTCGGCTGGGCGACTATCTTGCCTCCGGACTTGCTAACACTATTACCATATGCCATTACCCTGATCGCTCTTACCCTGTTTCGGGGAGGAGTCGCGCCGCATGCGCTTGGCATAATCGACGGCGACGACTCCTAACCCGTCACTGACTCTCTCGCAGGCGAGAATCCATTCTGTCAGGAAATGGAGTCTCCGGTGATGACTTGTGCGATAGCGAATGCCGCAAGCGTTAACGACAGAGTTTTATTCGGCGCATTCGCCGGACGTGATTCGCTGTAACGGGGAGCGTTGCGAGCGTCCAAAATACGCACTCTCGCCGATTCACCCAGCAGACCGGATATCGAAATCGTCCGCTCCTGCGCTGTGAGATTAGCGACGAATATATCCTGCCATGCTTCGTCCTCAGAATGAATCGCCAGAGCGGCAATGGAATCCGGGTCGCTGACTATCGTCCGGTGGGTGGTTCCGCCGGTCGCCGTTCCTATCGGAGAAAGCATATTGTAGAGCGGGTAGGGTTCTCCACTGTCGGAGACGATGCCGCCTGCCCCGGAGACGCCGCACAGGGTAATACGCTCTGCTCCGCTTTGCGCCGCATAGGAAAGCGCCGCCAGATACCAGGAAGCCCCGAGTAACCCTTGTTGTCGTACATCTTCCGGGTGGTACGGGCCGTAAAATGTCAGAGGTCCGATCAGCAATGGCTTGCCGGGCGCAAAATCTGAAACCGTTTTCTGGACATCCTGAATGGTCGGCGGGACTTCCTGGATAGATCGGTTATCGAAGGCATGAATCTGCGGATTGCCCGGAACATAAAGTGCATCAACGAGGCTGGCTACCTCGCGACGGCGATTGAGAGCCTCAAAGTTTCCTTCGAATCCGCCCACAATGTGCGTTCCTGCAGGAAGACTCGCTCGCGCCGCCGTCACCGCTTCAGGAGTTGGGTCAATCAATTGCCATTCCGCGACGGCATCGGCTTCCCGAAGGGCGCCCTTTAAATCTTCTCCATTTTGAATGGCGACCATCAAGGGCGCATCCAGTCGCTTCGCCTGTCTCAGGCAGGCGGAGAGCGTATCCTGCCAGTTGTCGGAACTCGCATCGATAATAGCGCGGAAGTGATCGAATCGAACTGCACCGATCCGTTGTTTTATGACGCTGGAAACCTGAATATTCTCCGGAAGCGACAATCCGAATCCGGGGAATCTGCCGCATTGCTCTCGCGTGACGACAACCGAATCGGCGCCGGGATAGGAAGGAACCGAAACAGACTGTGGTTGAGACGTTTCTCCCTGAATCCTCAAGGTAACGGTCTGGCGTATCCGAGAGTTCGCCGGGACTTCGACCGGGTAGGGAAGTTCCAGCGGCGTGGAGTAGGTTTTGTACGAAGCGTCGAGCCAGTTGCGTTGGTCTTCCGTCTCGAAGATATCTCCGGTAAATTCGATCTGGAACCCCGCCGTCTGGCTCGCTTGATACGATAGGGCGGTGATATTCGCGAAAGGCTGAAGAGGTGAAATAGTCGCCGGGAAAACGCTGTCTTCGCGGGAGGAATCTGGATGCTCAATAGTGCAGGGGGTTCCTGTTAGTGAGGCGGGATGAAGAACGCAAATCCCGATGCGGTTTCGCTGGAAAGTCGATAACGCCTCGCCGTCGAAATCGAAAGTGATTGTTCCGTCGGCGCTTCCCGTCAATGTTCCTCGCCAGACAAAATCGATCCCTTTTGATGGCTCGGTATGACGGGATTCATAAACGATGCGGAACGAATCTTCTCCGAGGGTCTTTTCGATTTCGCTAAGCGATCCAATCGGCGTTCCCCAATCGTCGCCGCGAATCGCCCCGTAAATCCGGTTGACCAATTCCGTCTCGCCCAGTCGAATCCGCCGTAGCTCCCCGTTTTCGTAAATCAGGGTAAGGGGACCGGCGCGTAGCGATTCCGTTGTCGGAGGGGTGAAATCAGGATCGCCGTAAAGTATCGCGTTTTCTTCCATAATAGTTTCTATTTGCCGTCGCCTGTCGTGTTTTCCTGCCTGATGCGGCGCAAGCCGGGCGATAAGAGAGCCACTGTTCCCCCGAAGACGCAGGCTAAAGCGGAAATGAGGATAATATCCCGCGCAGAAACAATTGTCAGGAGAAAACCGCCTGCCGCCGTCCCCAGAGGAACTGCAGGTGTCAATAGTGTGGTTCGCGCTCCGAAGACGCTCCCGAGGCGATGTGAGGGAATGATTCGTTGAATCAGGGAGGTTTCCAGTGCGGTATATGGCCCCCAGACAACGCCACCTACAAACATCGCGCCAATCGCCAGATTGAGGGTTGGAGCGAGCGCCACGCCCGCCTGAGCGAATCCCCACAATGCCGCTATCCAGCCTAATGCCAGACCCGGTTTCGTCTGTCTCGATAGATAAGAGACACTCAATCCGCCCAGTATGCTTCCTACTCCCAGCGCCGACCACAGCCAACCGAAACCCTGCGCATCCGTGTTCAGCGCTTTCTTGATATGTACCGGCAATGCCGTTTCCGTCGGTCCATAAGCGAAGAAGAAAACAAACGACACCAGGGTCATGGTGATCACGGCAGGCGAAGCTAGCATCGTTTTCCATCCGATACTGGCGGAATCCTCTCGCTCAAGCGACGCTTTTCGGGAAATGTCCGGAGCGCCAGCCAACGCCCATGCCATCAGGAGAAACGTCACTGCATCCAGTAGAAGCGCATTCGGCGCCCCCCATCGCGCAATAACCAACCCTGCGATGACCGGGCCAAAGACGACAGATATCTGCTGTGTCAGCGCCATTGCCGCATTAGCTCCCAGAAGCGCATTGTCGGGAACGCTCGCAGGAATGACGACGCGTACCCCTATTTGGGTCACCGGCGATAACGCCCCAGCGCAGACGGCGATTATATAAACGCCTGTGATCGTCAGGTTCCCCAACCAATGGAACAGAGGGATTGCGGCGATAATGAATGCGCGGAGCACGTTATCCACCACCATGATTGTGCGCGGCTGAAATCGGTCGAGGAACCGCCCGATAGGAGTTGAGGTCAACGCCGCCGGTAGCGCAAAACAGAGCAACACACCGCCGACCATCGCGCCGGAATCCGTTTTTTCCAGAACGAACCAGAGCAACGCTAACCAGGTGAGGGTATCTCCGAGCGCGGATACCATCGCCCCCGCCCATAATCTTCGAAATGTCGGATAGCTCCGTAATACCGCCACCGGGGAAAGGGGAGCGGAATCTTTCATTTCGGTAAGGTTAGATGAATCTGCGGGAAAGCTCACATAATCCATACTATCGTATCCGGGCAGTAACCACAGGGATCTCCAATATTTCATGGCGGCGACATGGCAAAAAAGACTCCCCGGAGCGATGTATGCCGGGGAGTCTCCTTGCTTTTAACTTTATTTAATCGGAAACTACGCCCGAGCGACCAGTTGCCGGAGGACATAGGGGAGAATACCGCCGTGCAGGAAGTAGTCCACCTCGATCGGGGTATCAATGCGGAGAATGACCGGGACGCTGTCCATGGTTCCATTCGCACGATGGATTTGTAGCGTTAATTCCATCCGGGGCTTGATACCGTTCTCCACACCGATGAGGTCGAAGGTTTCCGTACCGTCAAGATTCAGGGATGTGGCGGAGTCGCCTTCCTTGAACTGGCAGGGGAGAACGCCCATACCCACCAGATTGCTCCGATGAATCCGCTCGAACGACTGTACGATAACTGCATTTACTCCGAGCAGGCGCGTACCCTTTGCCGCCCAGTCACGGCTGGAACCAGTTCCGTATTCCGAACCGCCGATGATGATCAGTGGCGTTTTTTCCGCCTGATACTTCATGGATGCATCGAAAATACTCAACTGTTCGTGAGAGGGGTAATGAACGGTCACTCCGCCCTCGACGCCGGGAACCATCAGGTTCTTGATGCGAACGTTGGCGAACGTGCCTCGGGTCATGACACGGTCATTACCGCGCCGGGAACCATAGGAGTTAAAGTCCGCCGGGGTGACGCCCTGTTCCTGAAGGTAAACGCCCGCCGGGGATGTCGCTTTAATATTTCCTGCCGGGCTGATATGGTCGGTCGTGACGGAGTCTCCGAAAATGCCCAGAGGTCGCGCTCCGACAATATTTTGCGCGGTTCCCGGTTCCATCGTGAAATTCTCGAAGAAGGGGGGATTCTGGATATAAGTAGATTTTTCGTCCCAGGCGTAAGTTTCGCCGGCAGGGGCGGGTATTTCGCGCCAGAGAGGATTTTGCGCCTCGAAATCGCCGTAGAATTTTGCGTAAGTCTCCGGAGAGCTCGCCGACTCGCCGGCCGCCTTGATTTCTTCGTTGGTGGGCCAGATATCCTTCAGATACACCGGTTGACCGTCGGAACCGTTGCCGATCGGCTCGGTCGTCAAGTCTTTCTCGACGTTCCCGGCAAGCGCGTAAGCGACTACCAGAGGCGGCGACATCAGGAAGTTCGCCTTGACATTGGGATGCACCCGCGCTTCAAAGTTGCGATTGCCCGACAGGACGGCGGCGGCGACAATATCGTTATCGACTATTGTCCGTTCGATGGATGCGTCCAGAGGGCCAGAGTTACCGATACAGGTGGTGCAGCCATAGCCGACCGTTTGAAACCCGATTTGATCCAGATAAACCTGCAATCCCGATTTTTCGAGATAATCAGTCACTACTCGTGAACCCGGAGCCAGAGATGTCTTGACATATTCCGGGACAGTCAGACCTTTTTCAACCGCTTTCTTCGCGACCAGTCCCGCGCCCAACATGACTGAGGGATTGGACGTGTTGGTGCAGGAGGTAATGGCGGCAATGACAACAGCGCCGTTTTCAAGTTCTACATTGTCGAGGTTCCGCTCGACGGAGGGCAGATCAGCGGTCTTTCCCGCATTGACCGTGGTCAGGATCATAAAGCGTTTACTGACATCGCTCTCTCCTTTGCCATAGCCGGATGACGATACAGGAGCGAGGAGTAACTCGCTGAATTTCCGCTTGACATCGGTCAGAGCGATTCGATCCTGCGGACGCTTCGGACCGGCGACACTTGGTTCGACGATGGAAAGGTCGAATTCTATCAACTGGCTGTAGGCGATTTGCCCAGCGGCGGGAATGCCAAACAAGCCTTGCGCCTTGTAGTACTGGCGAATCGCATCGACTTGCTCTTCAGAACGTCCTGTCGCCAGGAAGTATCGGCAGGTTTCCTCATCTACGGGGAAGTAACCCATTGTCGCGCCGTATTCGGGTGCCATGTTTCCAATGGTAGCGCGGTCGGTAGCGGAGAGCGATACGGCTCCTTCTCCGTGGAATTCCACGAATTTGCCGACGACTTTCGCCTTACGTAGCAATTCGGTGATGGTTAGGACAAGGTCGGTTGCGGTCACTCCCGGTTTCAAGGTTCCGGTCAGGTTGACGCCGACGACATCGGGCGTCAGGAAGTATACCGGCTGACCCAGCATACCGGCTTCCGCTTCGATTCCGCCGACTCCCCAGGCGACTACACCCAATCCATTGATCATGGTCGTGTGTGAGTCTGTCCCTACCAGAGTGTCCGGATAGAAGACGCCGCCGTTTTCCAATACGCCCTTCGCCAGATATTCCAGATTGACCTGATGTACGATACCGATTCCCGGCGGCACTACTGAGAACGTATCGAACGCCTGCATACCCCATTTCAGGAACTGATACCGCTGGAAGTTGCGCTCGAACTCGATCTTCATGTTCGCTTCCAGCGCATCGGAGCGCTCGGAAACGTCCACCTGTACGGAGTGGTCGACGACGAGATCGACTGGAACCAGCGGCTCAATAATCGACGGGTTCTTACCAAGGCTCGCGACGGTGGAACGCATTGCGGCAAGGTCTACCAGTAACGGGACGCCTGTGAAATCCTGCAACACAATCCGCGCCACCACAAAAGGGATTTCCTCGGTGCGTTCGGAATTCGGTTGCCAGTTCGCCAGCGTTCGGACATCATTCTCGCTGACCCGCTTGCCGTCGACATTCCGCAGGACGGATTCCAGAATGACGCGAATACTGACCGGCAATTTCGAAACGGGCGCGACTCCCGCCGCTTCTAATTGCGGAAGGGAATAATATGTACCGGTCTTTCCCCCGGCGTACGTGAATTCTTTCAAAGAATTGAACAGGTTATGTGGTTCGTTTGCCATAATGAGACGGCTCCTCCATTTGATTATGCATTCATTGTACCAATCAGGTCAAATATATGGCAAATCAATAGTTTCTATTATTTTGATAGTTACAGGCTATTGTATTAACGCTCGGACAAAAGGAAAACCGGATGTGGACTGAGTCCGCACCCGGTTATGTTTCATTTATGTTTCATTCGCTGTTACTCTTTAGAGGAGAGTGAGGCTACATTTTGGTTCCGCCGCCGACAGTGACATCGTTCTTGATTTTGTAGCCGGATTTGCCTTCGCTCGTATCGTCAAGCACCTTTTGCGCTACCCGAGTGACGCGGGACTTCGTTTCTGCGGAGGGGACAATACCCTTGATCACAACCATCTTACTTTCCGCAATAGTGTCCACGTTCAGCGTGCTGGCATCGATAGATTTATCGGCGATGAGCGCCGCTTTGATTTTTGGAGTCAACTCCAGTTTGTCACCGATACCGCCGACCGCTTCACCCGCCATGCGTGCGCCTTCTTTGGTAGCGTCCGCCGCATTCTGAATGCCCCCCTTGACCGCTTCGCCTGCGTTCTCCGCCCCTACTTTGATATCCTGTCCCGTCTTTTTGGCGGCGTCTTCGGTCGCCTGTGCTGACTTTTCGGTTGCGGAACCTACTTTGGCGCCCGCTTCGCCCAGATCCTGCCGTGCATCCGGGGAGCATCCCGCAATAAAGACGGCAATACTCAGCGCCATAGTAATTCCAGCCACATATCCTGTTGTTCGATGTGTCATCATTTCTTTTCTCCTATCCGTTCGTTTGCGACTTTGCCGCATTGCAGGAAACGTAGCGAACAGTCTAGGAGAATGTTCCTGCTTCTAAAAACAAGGAAGACCGACGGGAAGAATCCCCGTCGGTCTCTGTTAGTCCTGACATCTCCTGGCACGGAGTTGCCTTAGAGGTGATTACTTGGCTCCGGGTCCGGGAGGCGCAGTTTTCACCGCATCCTTCATCTTATCTGCGGCAGCGCCCATCTTGTCCGCTGCTGCTCCCATTTTATCCGCTGCTGCTCCTACGACGGCTTTAGTGGTATCCGTTGCGGCGCCTACTGCGGCTTTGGTTGCATCGGTCGACGCTCCAGCAGCGGCTTTGGTTGCATCAGTCGCCGCTCCAGCGGCGGCTCCCATCTTATCGCCAGCCGCATTCATTGCAGCGCCAGCGGCGGCTTTAGCGGCTCCTGCCGCTTCCGTCGCCTTGGTCGCCGCCGTGTTAGCGGAATCTTTAGCGGCGTCGGTTGCGGCGCTATCGCCGCATCCGCCCAGAATCAAGCCAACGGCAACGCTGAGTGCGATGCCAAATCCAAACATGTTTGATTTCTTCATTTTCATCAATCCTCAGAAATAATGTAGTGGGGCGTGGTAAAGGTTACCGGACTATTACAGCGCACCCACACTATCATACATCATAAATTGTCCGGCTGTTTGTAACGTTATTTTTAGCGTTTGGGGAGAACGAATTAGTTCCCGACCGGGCAATCAAAAATTGACGTATCTTCCCGGCTCCCTGTACAATGACCCCATGTCCTCGTTCGCTTCTTCGGAAATCCGCCGCGAACTGCTTTCCCTATTGGTCTGTCCTGAGACAGGACTACCGCTTTCAGGATGGGATGGCGCTTCCCGTTACGGAACTTTGACGACAATCGAAGGGAAAACTTACCCGATACGGCAGGGGATACCTTGCCTATTACCGACTTTTTTGCAAGAAGCGACAGCTCCGCTCGTAAGCGATGCCAGTGAACTGGCGGAAAAGAAGCGGGAAATGGACGCTCGTGACGCCCAGGCGGAAGACTATGATCGGATGCTTGGTCTGCGCATCTTTACTGCCGTGGAACTGCCCCTTTCGCTGCGCTATCTGTGGCTTGAACCGCAACATCTCATGCTGGAGGGGGGGTGTGGTACGGGACGAATGACGGCGGCGTTCTCTCAGAAAGTTCGTGGACTCGTCTGCGCTGATTTTTCGTTCGCCTCGATTCTGGCTGCACGTCAAAAATTAAGTCCCGAACTGGCGGAGAAGACGCTGTTTATTCAGGCAGACCTATCGCAACTGCCGCTACGATCCGATTCTTTTGACCGTGTTGGCTCCTTTGGAGTATATGAGCATATTCCAACGCCGGACGCACGCAGTCGCGCCCTGACCGAAATGGGGCGGGTTCTCAAACCGCGCACCGAAGGTGGAAGGATTGCGCTTTCCGCCTATCGCTGGGGCGCCCCGATCAACTGGATGTCGGAACGCGAAGGGCATCACGAGGGCGGTATCTATTTTCGCCGGTTTACTATGGATGAACTTAAGCATCTTTTCGCCGTCAACTTTTGCATCGGTGAGTCTACCGAAAAGTTGTTATATTACCATCTCTTATGGGGAAGGAAGCCTTAGGCGACTAATAGCGCCGTATCGCTTTGTGTAGACAAATTATGGCAACCGGATACACACCGGGGCTGACCGTCAGCCCAGACACGATTATTTCGAAAACGCGACGGCTTCCGCTCAAAGGGAAAACGCTGGTCGAAATTGGTCAGCGAGTGGGACCGGAAACGATCATCGCTCGCGCCGAACTTCCCGGAATAATGCATACTGTCAAGGCAGCCGCCGCTTTGGGCATGGAACCGGGTGAGGTGGAAAACGCTCTTACGGTCAAAATCGGCGATTCGGTAACACGGGGACAGGTGGTAGCGCATTCCAGTTCTCTCTGGGGACTCATCAAATCGGATGCAAAAGCCACCACAACCGGAATGGTGGAAATGGTTTCGCCCATCACAGGAAATATCGGGATTCGCGAAGCGCCCACGCCCATTGAGATAAACGCCTACATTCCCGGTATCGTCACGGAGGTAATAGCGGGCGAAGGCGCAGTCGTTACCGCGCGTGGCGCTATGGCGCAGGGAATTTTTGGCGTCGGCGGCGAGCGTCGCGCCCCCCTGCTCTGCGTGGCGGAGCGCCCGACGGACACGTTGACGGAGACGGATATCACCCCGGAAACCGCTGGGAAGATCATCGTCGGCGGAGCGAATATTACCGGAGCGGCATTGAAAAAGGCGGCGGAAAGCGGTGTCGTGGGTATTATTGTCGGCGGGATCATTGATACGGACCTCGTGGAATTTCTGGGTTACGATATCGGCGTCGCCATTACCGGTCATGAAGATATTCCCCTGACTCTGATCCTGACCGAAGGCTTCGGGAATATCGCGATGGCGGCACGCACTTTCCGGTTGTTCTCCGAGAGGAATCATCGTCTTGCCTCCCTGTCGGGAGCCACACAGATCCGTGCCGGGGTCATTCGCCCGGAGGTCATTATCGCCGATGAATCTGCGGATATCAGCGAAAAACGTGCCGCCGACGGAGTTGAAGACAATCATGCGCTGGCAATCGGAACGCATATCCGCATTATCCGTGAACCGTATTTCGGTATTTTAGCGACGGTAACAAAATTACCGTCACTACCCGTAAAAATCGATTCGGGAGCTGTCGTTCGCGTCCTGGAAGCGGCGTTGCCTGATGGAAATCTCGCGGTTGTGCCCCGCGCCAACGTCGAAATCATCGGGTAAGTTCTCTGGCGCACTCCAGGGAGGAATATTCCTCGTGAATGACCATTGAATCCGCCATTAATAATCGTAAGCTTATCTGAGAGGGTCCCCAGTAAACTGTGAGATATTTTTCGTTCAAGCCTTTTGTCACTCTGACGCCATCCTTAATC
Source organism: uncultured Armatimonadota bacterium (assembly GCA_903910385.1). Taxonomy (GTDB): domain Bacteria; phylum Armatimonadota; class Armatimonadia; order Armatimonadales; family Armatimonadaceae; genus CAIVZM01. The sequence goes on along the minus strand of CAIVZM010000065.1, from coordinate 3,817 downwards.
GTCGGCTCAATTGTGTTGCCAGTCTTTGTCCTTCCTGTCGCTGGTCAAGCGCCTCCCGCACCAACTACGAACAGTGCGAATGTGAAAGCGCCTGTCGGGCCTCCCCCGGCTGCGGGGGCGAAGCCAGAGGCGTCGAAACCGCCGGAAAAAGAAAAAGATATCAATGAATTCGTCAAGGAGTACGAAAAAATCGATGGTCTTTGGACGCTTTATCGTAAGAAAAAGGCGGCTTCTGACAGCATTTTGATGGAAGTCACCGAGGCGCAACTCGGAAAGCTCTATCTGATCCAATGTACTGCCAGCACCGGACTATCGCAGACGCCGCTCAACGCTTTTCAGGGCAGTCCTCTGGGCGATATTCCTTTTCGGATGAGCATGGTGGATGATAGTCGAATCGTCTTCATCGAGCCGAATCTGGAGGCGCGCGCTCCGAAAGACAAAGCGATGCAACGGACAGCGGAGCGCGGCTACCCCGACACGATCCTGCAGTCCTTCGATATCAAAGCTCGTCAGAAAGAGCGTAATTCTTACCTGATCGATGTGACGGATTGGTTCAAGAGCGATATCCCGGATATCAGCGGAAGATTCGCTCCCGGTCCGGGACGTCCGTCTGGCTACGCATTCGATCGACCGTACGCCTATATCGACAGCTTGAAGTCATTCCCCGAAAATATCGTCATTCGATCGATGTACAAGCTCAATCGCGCAGGGAATGGGCCGGGAGAACGCGCCTACCCCTTTGCGATCAGTTACAATCTGTCCGCTTTACCCCAGACCGACTATGTGCCGCGCTTTAGCGATATTCGCATCGGGTATTTCCTGACTTCCTATCGCGATATCAGCGATCCTTCGAACACCGATCAGGGTGTTAATCTGATTGAACGCTGGAACCTGAAGAAGAAAGACCCGAACGCCCCGCTTTCCGACCCGGTGAAACCGATCAAGTGGTACATGGACAATGGCATCCCGGTGAAGTACCGTGAAGCCGTCAAACAGGGTCTCCTGATGTACAACAAGGCATTTGAAGAGATTGGCATCAAAAACGCCATCGTGGTCGAGCAGATGCCCGACAATGCCGATTTCGATATCGCGGATGTTCGGTACAACATCATTCGATGGACGAATGGCAACCCGTTCGCGATAGCCCTGATGCGGGCGAATCCGCTTACCGGCGAACTGCTGAATGCGGCAATCAACATGGATGCCGTTTTCGCTGCCGGAGGCGCATCGGATTTCGATGGTTTTGTCGATCCTTCCCGGTTCTTCCCGGCAAAATCCGCAACAACTTCCGAAAATGACAGAAATGGCAATTGCGATTACGCGAGCGCCGGTCTTGCTGACGCCAATGCCGGGATGACTATGGCAGAACTGATGGCGCCGGAAGGCGTTCCCTTCGATAAGGAAGCGTATGTCCGTCAGCGCATCACGCAGGTTGTCTCTCACGAACTGGGTCATTGTCTGGGACTACGCCACAACTTTATCGCCAGTAAATCGTATACCGCCGCCCAGCTGGCGGATCCTGTGTTTGTGGCGAAGAACGGCGCAACTTCGTCGGTCATGGACTATATTCCCTTCAATCTCTATGCATTGGGAACGAAGGATGTGCCGCACTTCTCCCAGACGGTCGGACCGTACGATAAGTGGGCTGTCGCGTATGGTTACACCGACTTCGGGGCGAAAACTTCGGAAGAAGAATTGCCTCGTTTGCGTCAAATCGCATCACAGACCAATGGGTTCGGTCATGCATTTCAGACCGATGGCATGGCGGATAGCTGGGACCCCAATATCGCGCGGTTTGACTTCACGTCCGATCCGTTGTCTTACGTTTCGCGACGTATGCAGGTTTCGGACAACCTGATGCGGACTCTCGATAAACGCGCTCCCAAATCGGGCGATAGCTTTTACGAGTTCACCCGGGGATACGCCCGTCTGTTCAACTACTATGTTGGGGCGACCGTCTACGCGACTCGATATATCGGCGGTATGAATGTCTCCTCGAACTTCAAGGGCGATCCCGGTCAAAAAGCGCCGCTGACTCCGGTTTCCGTGACCGATCAAAAGCGGGCGTTGAACCTGATCAACCAGTACGTGTTCGCACCAACGGCGTTCAACTATCCCAAGCGCTATTTCTCGCTGTTGACGCCCAATCCCAACAATCTTGGCGGAGAGGCGGGAGCGGATGCGCATAGATATCCGGTTTTCGATACGATATCCGGTTTTCAGGCGCAGACACTGGAAAATGTTTTCGCTTCGGATGCCCAGAACCGCATCGTCAACAATGAATTTCGCGTCATCAATCCTTCTGAAACGTTGACGCTGGCGACTCTGTATCGCTCGGTAACCGGTAACATCTGGTCGGAGTTAAAAACGAATGCGGAGATTTCCGGTCTGCGTCGATCACTACAAAGGGAGCACCTCGACTTGCTCATCGAAACGGCGCTTGGAAAACGAACTGGTACGCCCCGGGACGGCGTTACCCTCGCCGGAGATCAATTGCGCTCTCTGCGTGGACAAATTGCGACCGCACTGCCCAATGCGAAAGGGGAGTACGGTCAACCCTTCCTGCGAGAGTGCCTCAACCGCATAGACCGCGCTCTGGGTGCGGTGACGGTTACCAATTAGCGTTATCCGCAGCCTCTGAAGAAACCTTTGATAGTTTTGAAAACAGCATACCCGGAACGGCTGAAACAGTGACCGTTCCGGGTATGCTGTTTTTGGTTTCGACTTGACTCTCTTTGTTTCATTCTGAATAATGACACCTGAGGTATTTATGACATTTCTGAGGCGCGTCCATCTGGCTTTCTGGTTCTTTTCCGTCAGTGTCCTGATTTCTTCCGCAGGGGCGCAGGAACCGTCCGCTCTCCGTAATGCGCATGCGCACAATGATTACGAGCATGTTCGCCCGTTGTTTGATGCTCTCGATCAGGGATTTTGTAGCGTTGAGGCGGATATTCATCTGGTAGATGGTCAACTTCTGGTGGCGCATGATCGGAAGGATGTCAAACCGGAGCGAACGTTGCAGTCTCTGTATCTGAATCCGTTGCGGGAACGCGTCCGTAAAAACAAGGGGCGCGTCTACCCCGATAACGACATATTCTATCTTTTAATCGATGTCAAATCGGATGCACGATTGACATATGCCGCTTTGCGCGAGGTCTTGAAAAAGTACCCGGACTTGCTGACGGAGTTTCGAGAAGACGGCGTCCGTAAAAAGGCGGTGACTGTCGTCATCTCGGGCGGCAGGGATATCGATACGATAAAGGCGGAAAAGCGTCGGTTCTGCGGAATCGATGGTCGGCTTTCTGACCTGGATTCCGGAGCGCCGCCTTCCGTATTTCCCTGGATCAGCGATGATTGGGGCGAAGCTTTCGGATGGTACGGCATCGGCGATTTTTCGGAGGAATCTCGTCAGAAACTAAAAATGATTATTGATAAGGCGCACCGTCAAGGTTACAAAGTCAGGTTCTGGGGCGCTCCAGATGGCGAAAAAATCTGGCGTGTGCAACGCGATGCGGGCGTCGATCTGTTGAATGCGGATGACCTTCCTGGTCTTCGAAAGTTCCTGCTGGCGAACCCTGTAATCTCAAAGTAGGTAGATTACAGGGCGTTTCGCCAGATTTCGATTATCGATTCTCGGCATAAGACCCCTTGCTTTAGCAATGGGGATATAAGCCGAGTCCCGCGAGGCGGGACTTTACCGGCGAAGCCGCGTTGCAGGTGAGTTACACGGAAAATTGTATAATATAGTTGTTCAATATAGTTGTATAATATAGTTGTATAATATAGTTGTGAGCGTTCTCTGCATAAAATACAGACT
>CAIVZM010000064.1 GCA_903910385.1 uncultured Armatimonadota bacterium | reverse complement strand
TCCCCGGTCAAAGTTGACCGGGGAATTGTTTTGTCACTGTCTACTCTTCAGTGATAACGACGGATTTCAGGGTATCGCCTTGTTTGGTTTTGTTGACGATGTCCTGACCGCTTCGCACCTGACCGAAAACGGTATGCTTGCCGTCCAGATGGCTGGTGACGACGTGGGTAATGAAGAACTGCGAACCGTTGGTGTTCGGACCCGCATTCGCCATCGAGAGGGAACCAACCTTGTGTCGGTTCGGGTTGCCTGCCGTTTCGTCCGGGAAACGATAGCCGGGACCGCCCCGTCCCGTTCCAGTCGGATCACCGCCCTGAATCATGAAGTCGCCAATGACACGGTGGAACACCGTGCCGTCGTAGAAGCCTTCCCGCGCCAGAAAGACAAAGTTGTTGACGGTCATCGGGGCGTCCGAAGGGAATAAATCGACGACAATCACACCCTGTGATGTGGTAAAGGTCGCCACATATTTCTTCGCAGTGTCGATTGTCAGTGTCGGAGGAGCGGAATATTGTTTGCTTGCCATGTTGTCCTTTCAGAAGGACTGACGACTCGAAGGCGACACACAACGGACAAACGCAGAGAATCAGTAAACTGATTCCCTTATCGCGTTTGTCCATTCCATGTCGCCTTCAGAGCGTCAGTCGATTAAATGTGTTGCTGTAACTTTTCCGCAATGACCTGGCGGGGGTAGGCGCCGAGCATCTGATCAACGACCTGACCACCCTTGAAGATGAAGAGGGCAGGGATGCTACGGATACCGTACTTGGCGGAAAGATCCTGCTCCGCATCTACGTCCACCTTTACGATCTTGACCTTGTCGCCCAACTGTTCAGCGACGGCATCCAATTCGGGCGCAACGCGGCGGCAAGGGCCGCACCATGCCGCCCAGAAATCCACCAGAACCGGCGTTTCCGATTGCAGAACCTGACTATCAAAATCCGCCGCCGTTACGGCAATGGCTTTACTCATTTGTCTATTCCTTTCCCATGGAGGGTTACGCCAATGTTACAATCCTGAAGCAAGAGTAGTTCCCGCTACCGCTGTAAACGTCGGTGCAACGTCCCCGGTACAAATCACTGGCGAACATAGTACCGCAATTTGCTACCAAAGGCTATTTTATGCCCGCGCTCCCGCAGCATTTATCAGTCCTGATTTACAGGATGACCATTTCTTTGGTCGAATGTGTCAAAACTTCATAACCGGTGGCAGTGACCAGTACATCGTCTTCTATGCGAACGCCGCCCCAGCCATCAAGATAAATGCCCGGTTCGACAGTGACGACCATGCCCTCTCGTATGACAAGCTCCGAGGTGGCGTTAAAGACGCCATACTGGTCGTGAACCAATCGTCCGAGTCCATGCCCCAATCCGTGATTGAAATTATTGCCGAAACCGGCGGCGGTGATAATGTTGCGGGCGGCGGCGTCCACATCCTTACCGATAACGCCGGGTTTGATGGCTTCCAGAGCGGCCAGTTGCGCCGCTTTGACCACATCGTAAATTTCTCGCTGTCGTGCTGTCGGTTCGCCGTTAACGACGAAAGTGCGGGTAAGATCGGAATTGTATCCGTTGATCTCGCATCCGTAGTCGCACAGCAAAAATTCCGAACCGCCGGACGATCCCAGAATACGTTCCGTCGGACGGCCATGGATCATCGCGGAATTGGGACCGGAACCGATGATGCTATCGAATCCGAGGCGCGTCGCTCCCTTGACACGGCGTAAGAAGCTTTCCAGTTCCCAGGCGACATCCAATTCGCTCATTCCCGGTTTGACAATCTGCTGAAGGTGCGTGAAGGCTTCGTCTGCGGCATCGATTGCCACTCGCAAAGCGGCGATTTCGTCGGCGTCTTTGATCGCCTTGATAAATTCCACCACATTGGTTCGACCGATCAACTGGACGGCAGGCGCGATTTCCGCCATATTTTTCGCCAGACTGTTATAGGCGGCATATGTCAGGTGCGTCGTCTCAAAGCCCGCTCTTTTTATACCCAGCGCGGCGACCTTCTGCGCCGCCGCTAAAGCCAGATCGCTTGCCGGGGGAAGGATGACACGGTCAAATCCGGGGACTTCTGTAGACGATTGCAAATCGTATCTGCCATCGGTGAGAAACAGCGCATGGTCTTTCGTGATGATTACCAGGGCGTTGGAACCGGTGAATCCGGTCAGGTATTTGCCGTGTTCCAGATAGGAGACGATCATGCCATCGACGGCGTCATCCGTATCCGGTCGGCTGTTTTGAGAGAGAACGCTACGAAGTGCGGCAATGCGATGGGGAAAGCGGAATTCGGACATATAAGGTTCCTGTTAAAATCAAAAATAGTTAAGTTCAAGTCTTGCGGGAGCGGATACGGGAGAAAGTGGCTAGCTCCGACCCTGTAAGAGAACAGCGCGGAGCGCCTGCAGTCCAAGCGCATAGGATTCTGCGCCGAAGCCAACGATCTGCCCGACGGTCGCCGGGGAAATCACCGATTTGTGACGCCATTCTTCCCGGGCGTGGACATTCGTCAAATGTACCTCCACGACCGGAAGCCGGACACCGCGAATCGCATCGGCTATAGCATAAGCATAGTGGGTATAAGCGCCCGGATTGATGACAATTCCGTCCGCCCAGTTGACAGCATCATGGATGATATCAATGATTTCGCCTTCGTGGTTGGTCTGGCGAATGCGAATTTCTAAACCCAGTTGACGGGCGCGTTCTTCTATCTTGCGGTTGACGTCATCGAATGTATCCGCGCCGTAGATATCGGGTTCGCGTAGTCCGAGCAGGTTCAGGTTCGGCCCATGGATTACGGCGATTTTCAGGGCGGATGTCGGCGTTATTTGCATGGCGTCGCCTCCTCGCTGGGGCGTAAATCGGGAAAGGAATAATCGGCGTTTTCACCTCCGCCGAACGGGAATTCATGTCCGCGATGGCTACACCGCAGGATATTCCGTGCACGTTCCCATTCCAGCGGCGGTCGATCCTCACAAAGCGGACAGCAAAGCAGGCGCACAAATGCCGGGTCCGGCGCTGTCGCCGACTCAACAGGGGGTGTCTTGTTCACACCGTCATTTTACCGTTTCCTCGTTTGTTTTTCCTGCCTGCCCCGTTGTTTTTTAGCAATGACAGGAAAGCGGAAGCCCTGAAACCAGAGTTGTGGCGAGCGAAGGAAAATTAAATATCGATGCCTAATAAATCTTTATCGTTACCGTGCAGACGAAACGAGAAGAGAGGCAGGAGATGCTATGCTGGCGGTCGTGGAATCGAGCGCGATTTTAGGGGTTGACGCCTATCTGGTGCGGGTCGAGGTAAATCTTGCCAATGCGACTATTCCCCAATTCTCTATAGTAGGTCTTCCGGACGCCGCCGTTAACGAAGCGAAGGAACGTGTCCGCGCCGCTGTCAAGAATAGCGGACTACTCTTTCCGTTCGATAAACGCATTACCATCAATCTTGCCCCTGCCGATACGAAAAAGGCGGGCGCGGCTTTCGATCTTCCTATCGCCATCGGGATTCTGACCGCCAGCGGGCAAATTAGCGACGCCGCCCTGAACGATGCCCTGTTCGTGGGTGAGCTTTCGCTGGATGGCGCGATCCGACCGGTGCATGGCGTCCTGCCGATGGCGGTCTGGGCGCGTCAACATGGTCGCCGTCGTCTGATTGTCCCAGCGGAAAACACGCGGGAAGCCGCGATTGTCGGGGATGTGGATGTCTACCCCGTCCGAAACCTGCTGGATGTCATCGCCCTGCTGGCTGATCCCGATTCCGTCGCGCCGGTGCGGGAAGACCCGGAAGCCGCGCTGCGTCAGGAAACGGACGATTCCCTGGATTTTGTCGATGTCAAGGGACAATCGCAGGTCAAACGCGCTATGGAAGTCGCGGCGGCTGGCGGTCATAATGTTCTTCTTCTCGGTTCGCCAGGGTCAGGTAAAACGATGATGGCGCGTCGCATTCCGGGGATTTTGCCCTCCTTCTCGGTGGAAGAAGCGCTGGAAGTGACGAAACTCTATTCCGTCTCGGGGAGACTTCCTGCGGGAGAAGCGTTGATTACCCGTCGTCCGTTTCGTTCCCCGCACCATACGATTTCCAATGCCGGTCTGACCGGTGGCGGGACAATCCCGCGCCCCGGCGAAGTTTCGCTGGCGCATCATGGCGTCCTGTTTATGGATGAACTGCCGGAATTCAACCGGAATGTTCTGGAAATCCTGCGACAACCTCTGGAGGATGGACAGGTCACTATCGCTCGCGCCGCCGCCGCACTGACGTATCCGGCGCGATTCATGCTGGTCGCCGCGATGAATCCCTGCCCCTGCGGATATTATGGCGACCCGGTGAAGCCGTGTAACTGCTCTTCTACGACTGTGCAGAAATACTTACAACGGATTTCAGGACCGTTGCTCGATCGTATCGACCTCCATGTAGAGGCGCCTCGTCTACGCCCCGATGAACTCACGACACCGCCTTCCGGAGAGAAGTCAGCCGCCATCCGGCAACGGGTGGAGAAAGCGCGGGACAGACAACGGAAGCGTTTTCAGGGACACGGCGTCTATTGCAATGCGCAAATGACGCCGAGACTGCTACGAGAGTGTGCGGCGGTAGAGGGAGAGGCATTGACCCTGTTACGCGCCGCTATCGATGCCATGAGCCTTTCCGCCCGCGCTTATGACCGCATCCTGAAAGTCGCCCGAACGATTGCAGATCTTGCGGGGGAAGAAAACATCGGAATCGCTCATGTCGCGGAATCCGTTCAATATCGCGCCCTTGACCGTAAGTTCTGGGCGTAAGGGAACCTTCCCAGCGTACGTTCAAGCGGGTTCAAAAGAAGATTTTAAAGTGAAGAACAGAGATTTCGCTCATGTTCCATATCCTTATTCCATATACTTACCCCCGGCAATCTGTTGCATCATACGTTCCATGGTGGGAAAAAGCATTGTGACAATGCCCCGACTTCCGAAGCGTCGGTTGCGTAACTTTCTACGGCGGTTCTCTGTCTAACGGAATGTGAATTCTCAATCTGGCATCGTGACAGCGACGCCGTCAATTGCAATGACGGCGTGCCCTAATTGCGGTTCGCCTGTACCGGGCGACGCAAAGGAATGCGGGGATTGCGGACGACTTTTCGGCGCCGAACTCTTTTCTCCACCCGTGACGGCAAGCGCCGGAGAATCGACTGCAGATTTAAAGACCTCCGCAACTTCTGATACCGAAAGTCAAGCGATGCCCTCGGCGGAAACCTCTCTCGGTTTTGATAAAACGCTCCTGATACTGGCGTTATCACGCTGGGATATCAGGGAGTTACCGGGCGGTGGGGCGATTCTCACCCGCGATGGCGTTCGTGGAAGAGACGATATCCCTGCGGCATGGATCATTCGTCTGGGATTTCCCCTTTTCGTCATGACCCTGTATTTCCTGCGAGGGAACATCGGGAATGCAGCGGCGCGACCCATGGTTTTCTGGTCCGGTCTCGGTTTGCTGTTTGTGGTTTGTCTGGCTGGAATTGTCAGCGTATTTTTCAAACGTGAAGAAATCCGTGTTCGGCGCGGCAGTATCGAAAAGATCACCTCTCTGCCCGGTTATGCATGGACACAACGGATCGATGGAATGGCGGTTTTACGGATTCTCTCCACAGAAATGACTTCGCGGAGCAGGTCACATCAAATCCGAAGGTTGCGGGCGGAAAATCTGGGCAAGAAGATGATTCTTGACGAAGTGTCCCAAACTCTGGATTTCGCGCTCAGCAAGTTTATGGGGATGGGAATTCTGCCAGACACCCGACCCGATGAAATGACCGCCCTGGCGAAATACCTTTCCCATCTGACCGGATGGCCGATTATTGATCCGCAAAAGGGTGTTTTTTAACGTCCCGGAAACGAGGCGTCCTCTCCTGTTTTCGGGCTTATTTTCTGGTGGCGTTGCGCGATTCAGATATCTGGCGGATCATCAGGAATTCCATGGCGTTTTCAGATGTCACCATCCCGATGAGTTTACCGGAGGCGTCTGTAACAAGCACCGGGGCGCGACGTACTCCATCCGCCCGTAACAGGTATTCGTCCAGAGGGTCTTCTGGACGAGCGAAGACTACATTCCGCTCCATTACCCCCGTGACATAGGCGGAATCGTCTTCTGTTGCAAGCGCACGTAAAAGCGAATGACGCGTCAGTACCCCCTGCACCTCCTCGCCCAGAATGACCGGGAAGTCCTGCTGATTGGTCGCCAGCAACTGTTCGGTGGCGCGGCGTAGCGTATCGCCAACCGAAAGGGTGTGGAAATCGCGCACCATTGCCGCCTCGACTTTCTGGTCTGAGATCACTGCTTCCGTGGTTTCGATTTCACGTTCCTGCGCCGCTGCGAAGAAGACGAAGATACCGATGATAACCAACCCGAAATTCTGGTACTGCGCGCCAAAAACTCCCAGACCAATCAGTCCCATCAATCCGGCGATTACCTGCCCAATGCCAGCTGCAATCCGGGTTGCGCGGTACTTTCCGATAAAAATTCCCAGAGTCGCCCGCAGAACCCGTCCGCCGTCCATAGGGAAGGCGGGCACCAGTAGATTGAATGCGGCAAGCATGACGTTCGCACGATACAGGAACGCCAGTGGTTCGCCTTGAAGCAAATGGACGTTTAAATTATGACGACCATCTCCCGTCATCTGAAGAACGAAATTCAGAATGACCGCAATCACGAAATTGACGGCGGGACCGGCGACCGCAATCAGCAACTCATGCCGTGGTCGGGGACTACCTTCGATGGAGGCGACTCCGCCGATGGGATACAGAGTGATATCTTGTACCGGGTAGCCTAACCGTTGCGCTACCAGTGAATGACCCAGTTCATGTAACGCGACGCAAAAGAACAAGCCCAGTATCGCCAGCAACATCCCGACATGGCCCATCTGATTGATATCGGCAAGAGCGAACCAGATCACCACCAGAAAAAAGGTGAAATGCAAGCGAATCGGAATACCGGAGACAGTGGCGACGCGCAACGACCAGGGGCTTTGCGTAGAGTCACTGGCGTTTTTAGAACCCTGACTCCGTCGCTTAGTCCTTTCCTCCACCGTTTTATTCCGGTCATTATTGCCCTCAGGCGAAGGTAGCATACTCATAATTCGTTTTAGCTTGCATTCCTTGATCGCAAATTTCTATTCACTCCTGTCAATACGCTTCAAAATTCAACGATGTTCGCTTTAATCTGCGTGAACCTTCTGGCGTAAAAAGCGTTTATAAGGGTATGAACCGTAATAAGGGCATTATCATCGGCGCGGGAGCGATTCTTGCGGCGAGTCTTGGCGCGTGGGCTTGGACGCGCAACTCGGCGGACGACGCCATCATCTATAAAACGGCGTCAGTCGAAAAAAAGGATTTGAGACAGACGGTGTCTGCGACCGGAACTGTCCAACCTTTTAAGATTGTGGATATCAAGTCGCGGGCGGGCGGCGAAATCCAGCAACTGGCAGTTGAGGTGGGAGATTTTGTGCGGAAAGGTCAATTGATCGCCCGTATTGATCCCACAGACTCCCGAACGGCGTTCCAGTCTGCCGATGCCGATGTTGCGGCGGGGCAGTCTCGTATTTCGCAGGCGGAGCGTACGCTTGCCTTGCAACGGCGCACATCGGCGGCGTCCGTAGAGCAAGCGCAAGCCCAACTTGCTTCCGCGCAGGCTGCTATTCGCGTCGCTCAAATCCGGTTGGAACAAGCGCGGAAGCAGGCGGAAGCGCAGCCCTTGCTCACGGAGGCGGATATCCGTCAGGCGAAGGCGTCGCTGTCATCCGCACAAGAGCAATTGATTCAATTACAGCAATCTGGTGATCCGCAGGCGCGTGCGGAGGCTCGTTCCGCTCTGGAAAGTGCGAAAGCGACTCTCGATAATGCGGAAGTCAATCTGACCCGCCAACAGCAACTGGCGGCGAAGGGCTTCGTCGCCAAGGCGGCGGAAGATTCCGCCCGCGCCCAACGCGATGCGGCGCGCGCGCAGTACAACGCCGCAAAGACCCGCTTCGATACGGTTGGTCAGGGACAGGAATCGCTGATCCGCGCCGCAAAAGCGCGAGTGACCGAAGCGCAGGAATCGGTGCGCACGGCGGAAACCAACCGTATACAAATTGAACTGCGCCGTCAGGACGCGAAAAATGCGGAAGCGGCGGTCGCTCAGGCGCAGGCGGCTTACGCTCAGGCACAGGCGAGTATGTCTACTGCCCGTGCGAATTTGTTGCAGATCGGGATACGCGAATCTGATATCGAAACGGCGAAAGCCAATATCGCCCGCTCGAATGCGCAACGCAATAACGCCCAGATCGTCCTCGGTCAGACCACTATCGTCGCCCCGCGTGATGGCGTGGTTCTACAGAAGTTTGTGGAAGAAGGCACCATTATCGCTTCCGGTTCGGCATTCTCCTCCGGTGGCGGTCAGTCTATCGTGCAACTGGGCGATTTGACCAAGGTCTATGTCGATTCCGCTGTAGATGAGACGGATATTTCCAACGTGAAGCCGGATCAGGATGTCAAATTGACGATGGACTCGCTGCCGGATGCCGATATTCGTGGCAAGGTGCAGCGTATCGAACCGCGCGGCACGACGGATCAAAATATCACGACGATCAAAACCCGCATCGAGATCACGAGTAAGGATATCAATCTCCGTCCCGGTCTGAATGCGGAATGCGAGTTTATCGTCGCCGAAAAGAAGGATGTACTGGTGGTTCCGTCCCGGGCGATCAAGAACGAGAACGGCAAGAAGTACGCGACGGTCATGGTAGATGAAAAGACAAAGAAGACTGAGCAACGCGAAGTGACTGTCGGCATGGAGACCAGTGACGCTGTCGAGATCCTTTCCGGACTCAAGCAAGGCGAGAAGGTCGTTACGGCGCGTATAGAACCCGGCAAGGGTGGCGGCGACGCCAAACGAGGCGGCGGTTACGGCGGTTACGGCGGTGGCGGTGGATTTGGCGGCGGCGGCGGCAAGCGGAATTAGCGTTGCGGAGATTTCATTTATCATGGCTATAGAGACGAAGACCGCTCTGGCAGGCGGCAAGGGGACGATTCCAATTCCACCCGGGCGCTCTGAGATGGGAAGTTCTCCCGGGCCATCCGCGCCGCCGTCCGCAGGAATGCGAATTGGGGCCGGAATGCCGGTTCTGGAGAATTTCCGGCTGGCTTTCATGGGACTGTCTGCAAACAAATTGCGGGCCTTGTTGACCATGCTCGGGATCATCATCGGAGTCGCGGCGGTCATTGCCATGATCGCTCTGGGGCAGGGCGCACGGGAAAAAACGCTGGCGCAGATCAAGGCGATGGGAACAAACCTGTTGCTTATCGAACCGGAACGCTCCCGAATCGGAGCAGTACGCGGCGCGGCGGGTTCCTGGAACCGTCTGAAATTGACAGATATTGAGGCGGTAACGCCCGATACCTGCCCGGATGTGGCGAATGTATCGCCGGAAATCCAGACCGACACGCAGGTAAAGGCAGGGTCGGAAAACGCCAATACCAAAATTTACGGCGTCTGGCCCGGGTGGATCGATATTCGTAACTATCAGTTACAGTACGGGCGCATCTTCACCATGGACGAGAACAAAATGCGTGCGAAAGTCGCTATTCTCGGCCAGGATGTCTACAAGAATCTGTACCCGCAGGGCGGTGACCCGACCGGTACGATGATACGTATCAATGGCGTCGGCGTTCAAGTTATCGGGGTATTCAAGCCAAAAGGCAACTCCGGTAATACCAATAACGACGATATGATCGCCGTTCCGGCATTGACGGCGCAGAAACGCCTGTTCAACTTCTGGCAAGGGCGAATCCGCTCGTTCTCAGCGCAGGCGGTCAGTGAAGAAAAAATGAGTTCCGCATCAGAACAGATCGACGCTCTGTTCCGCAAGCGCTACAAGGTTAAGCCGGGTGACCCCGCGACGATCTCGATCAAGAGCCAGAGCGAGATTGCTTCGTTCGCCGAGGAATCGCAGAATACGTTTACCGCGTTACTGGCGGGAATCGCGGCGGTATCGTTACTGGTCGGTGGTATTGGTATCATGAATATTATGCTGGTTTCCGTGACCGAGCGTACCCGCGAGATTGGTATCCGAAAGGCGATCGGGGCGAAACGGCGCGATATTCTGTTGCAGTTCCTGATCGAAGCGGTAACGCTCTCTATATTCGGCGGCATTATCGGAATTCTGGTCGGGGTGGGGATCGCGCTTTCCCTGCCGAAACTGCTGACCGATGCATCGACAGTTATTACGCTAACGCCGATCCTGCTCTCCTTCGGCTTTGCGACGGCGGTCGGGATTTTCTTCGGCTTCTACCCGGCGCAGAAGGCGAGTAAGTTAGACCCGATTACCGCTCTGCGTTACGAATAAGCGCCACCTAACCGTCGCACGGTTGAAAAAGAAAAGACGCGGAAATATTCCGCGTCTTTTCTGGTTGATCCGGCAGGAATGACGTCTAAGAGTCTACAATTCCACCTGACGCACGAGTTCCATGCCCTCCATGGCGGAGAGCTCCTTCAGTACTTCCGGAGCGGCAAGGCTGTCCACTGAAAGCGCCATGACGGCATGACCCATCGGCATAGCGCGTCCCAGATACATTCCGGCAATATTGACCCCGTTGTTGCCCAGTAACGTCCCGACTCGTCCGACAATGCCGGGGCGGTCAGTATGTCGGGTGATAATGTGGCAACCTTCGGGCTTGAAGTCCACCGCGTACCCATCTATGCTGACAATCCGTATATCGGATGCGCCGAAGACGGTGCCTGAGATAATGCTCGACTTACCGCTTCGGGCGGTCGCTCTGATTGTGATCAGGTTGCGGTATTCCGGATTTCCGCTTTCCTCGCGTCGCGCTTCGGTCAACTGGATGCCACGTTGCTGTGCAAGCGCAGGAGCGTTGACATAGTTCACCGCTGATGCCAGTACCGGCGAGAGAAGCCCTTTCATCAGAGCGCGGGTGATATGGATGATCTGATTCTGGGCGAAATCGCCTTCGTAAAGAACATCCATTGCAACAATCCCGGTACTGGATAGTTGGGATTGCATCGATCCGATCCGCTCCGCCAACCGCAGGAACGGAGCGGTCTTAGAGAGCATATCCGCCGGGAGCGAGGGCATGTTGACCGCCGCCCGCGCCGCTCTGCCCTGCATGACATCGACAATCTGTTCGGCAATATCGATAGCGACCCCGATTTGCGCTTCTTCCGTACTGGCTCCCAGGTGCGGCGTCGCGATAACCAGCGGATGATGCGCCAGCGGATGATCTGTCGGCACCGGTTCCTGTTCCCAGACATCGATAGCGGCTCCGGCGACCTTACCGGAATTCAGAGCGTTCAGTAATGCCGTCTCGTCAATGATGCCGCCTCGCGCCACATTGATAATACGGACACCATCTTTCATCATCTCGAACTGGGCGGGACCGATCATTCCCGCAGTGTCCTTCGTCTTCGGGACATGGACGGTAATATAATCCGCCTGACGGTAAATGGCTTCCAGACTGACGGAACGGACGCCCAGTTTCGCCGCCTGCTCCTCGGAGAGGAAGGGGTCATAAGCGAGGATATTCATCTCCATTCCCTGAAGACGCTTCGCTACCTCACGACCGATTTTCCCCAGACCAATGACGCCCACAGTTTTTCCGTACACTTCGACGCCGACGAATTTCGAGCGTTTCCATTCGCCCGCCTTCATAGTCGCCGCTGCCTGAGGAACATTGCGGGCAAGCGCAAGGATCAATGTCACCGTCAGTTCCGATGCCGCGATCGTATTTCCTTCCGGAGAATTGACTACCAGAATACCGTTTTGTGTTGCGCGTTCTACGTCAATATTGTCGACGCCGACGCCTGCCCGCCCGATGATTTTGAGGTTTTTTGCCGCATCCAGCGCTTCCGCGGTTACCTTGGTTTCTGAGCGTACCGCCAGCGCATCGTAATCACCGATGATCTGAATCAGTTCCTCTTTCGATAGTCCCGTGCGGATATCGACTTCCAAGCCAGCGCGGCGCAACACTGCAACACCTTCTGCCGCTACGGGATCGCTTACCAGTACCTTCGCCATCTTGACCAATCACTCCCTGCGCTTTTTTCGCCCAACATTTTAGCGCAAGGGCATTGTACCGCATGGTTCTCGCTGAGAAGGGGATGTTTTCGGGCCACAGGAGATTGCGCCTGAGAGGAAACGCCCTCTCTTTTTCTGATAATGGCTTCGTTGTCGATACCCGGAACGTCGCGCCAGGGAAGAGAGGAATCTTTCGTTATTGAACGAAACTTAATGAAAAATTCCGAGGTTACGCTTCGATGCAGACTACGTACGCCGCAACTCCCGATAAGGGAGCGACTCGCATTTTTACCGGTGATAAACTTTTGCAGATCGCCATGCCAATGGGCGGGATCGGGGCGGGATGCATTTGCCTGAACGGATATGGTGGGTTGCAGGATTTCGCGATTCGTAACCAGCCAGCGACGACGGCGATGCAGGATGGGCACGGATTCACGGATGCCGCGTATGCCCTGTTGTATATTAAGGGGGAAACGCCGGTAACCCGGCTTCTGGAAGGTCCGCTTTCGCCAGAGAAGATTTATGATCAGGGGTTACAAGGGCAAGGCTATCGAAAAGGCGGGCATGAAGGGTTGCCCCGCTTCGCAGAAGCGACATTCGAGGCGCAGTACCCTTTTGGAGTCGTTCGTCTGACCGATACGATGCTCCCTCTGAAAGCCACCATCACCGGGTGGAGTCCCTTTATTCCACTGGATGATCGATTGTCGAGCATTCCCTGTGCGATTCTGGATTATACGCTGGAAAATACCTCGTCGGAAACAATCGAATTCGAGTTTTCCTATCACATGGCGCATCCTGCTCCCGGCAGTAAAGGCGATAAGGGAACACGAAACAAAGTGATTCCGGGGCAGGGCATCTGGTTCGGAAATACGGACGATGCTAAAAGCCCCGCCTTTGGGGAGGGGGCGGTGGTCATCGCAGGGCAGGAACCTACCATCAAGGCGATGTGGTTCCGTGGCGGCTGGTTTGATCCGCAATCGGCGCTCTGGCGCGAAGTCTCCAACGGGTCGTTCGCTCCCAACGATGGCGCATTGAGCGAACGGGGACTGGACGGGCGAAACGGCGGCTCGTTTCTGGTTCATGGTTCACTGAAGCCCGGCGAATCGGTGACCTATCCGGTGATCCTGACCTGGCATTTCCCGAACTGCACGCAGACAGTCGGAGTGGTCGCCGGAGAGGAAATTAACCGCATCTGGCATCCCTATTACACGACGCAATGGAAGGACGTTCGCGAGGTGTCCGCGTTCGTAAGCGAGAATCTGGATTCGCTGCGTTCGCGGACGACGGCGTTCCGTGACGCGCTTTTTTCATCCACCATTCCCTCCGCTGCCATCGATGCGGTCGCCTCGAATCTGGCGATTATCAAATCACCGACAGTTTTGCGGCAGGCGAACGGAAATCTATGGGCTTGGGAAGGATGCTTCACTACCGGGGGATGCTGTCACGGGACCTGTACGCATGTCTGGAATTACGCGCAGGCGTTCCCGCACCTTTTCCCGTCACTGGAACGCACCCTGCGCGAGCAGGAGTACCTGCGCTCCATGGACGGGCGCGGTCATGTCAATTTCCGGGCGGCATTGCCGGACGCTCCCACATCCCATGACTTCCATGCCGCCTCGGACGGACAACTGGGCGGTATTTTGAAACTGTACCGCGACTGGCAAATCTGCGGCGATACCGAATGGCTGGCACGTTTGTACCCGCTGGCGAAGCGGAGTCTGGATTTCTGTATCGCCGCCTGGGACCCGGACAAGCGGGGAGCGCTCACTGAACCGCACCACAATACCTACGATATAGAGTTCTGGGGACCGGATGGAATGTGTTCCAGCATCTATATCGGGGCGCTTTCCGCAATGGCGCTGATGAGCCGCGCTCTGGAAAAATCCGATGAAGCGGAAGCCTACGAAGAAATCGCTCGACGTGGCGCGGCGTTTCTGGATGCCGAACTTTTCAACGGCGAATACTATGAACAACGCGTGCAGTGGGAAGGATTGCGCGATACCTCCTTCGCGGAGCAGATCGCCGCGATTCCCGATGATAGCGATGACGAAATGGCGTTACTGCTCAAACGCGAAGGGCCGAAGTACCAGTATGGAACCGGATGCCTCTCCGATGGCGTGATCGGGGCATGGATGGCAGCTATCTATGGCGTCGAAACGCCGCTATCTCAGGAAAATATCAACCGCCATCTGAAGGCGATTTTCGATTATAACTTTAAAGAAAATCTCAGCCAACACGCCTGCCTGCAGCGTCCCGGCTACGCTATGGGATCGGAACCCGGACTTCTGCTCTGTTCCTGGCCCCGGGGCGGTACCCCCACTCTGCCCTTCGTTTACTCGGACGAAGTATGGACCGGGATCGAGTATCAGGTCGCCTCGCACCTGATTACCGAGGGGATGGTTCAGGAAGGTCTGAAAATCGTGGAGGCGGTGCGGTCGCGTTATGATGGACGCGTCCGTAACCCGTTCAATGAGTATGAGTGCGGAAACTACTACGCTCGTGCGCTGGCAAGTTACGCCCTCCTGAACGCTTTGTCCGGCTTCCGGTATGAGGCGACGACGCGAACGCTAAACTTCGGCCCCAGACAAAATACACCGGGCTTCACCGCCTTTTTCTCCGCTAACGACGGATTTGGCGTAATTCAACTGGAAAATGATTCTCTCACTATCACGATGACCGAGGGAGAACTTGTAGTGGATACCCTTCGACTGACGGTTGATGGCGTGACTACGGAGCGTTCCGTCCATGTGTCCGCAAAGACCGGAGAACCGGCGCGAATCATCCTGAGTGGTTCGTAAAGGGAACCGGAACGGCTTGCAGAAAGCGCACAGCATGATCGAGATTTCGGAGCGACTGACGGAAACCATCAGGGGCATGTACGGCGAGCAAGGCCCGGAATGGCTGAGGCGCTTGCCGGAGCTGGCGCACGAGATCGCCGGGGAGTGGGAGTTGACGCTGGAACCTCCCTTTCCGAATGTCCCTTACCATTATGTCGCTCCGGCGCGACGGGCGAACGGGGATGCCGTTGTGCTAAAAATCGGTCCGCACCCGGAGATGCGTTATGAAGCGGCGGCGTTGCGTCTCTGGAACGGCGACGGTTGCGCTCGCCTTTTAGAACACGATACCGTGCGAAACGCCCTGTTAATCGAACGGATCTTCCCGGCGACGACTCTGGCAAGCCTGATCAAAGATAACGCGACCGATGCCGTTGCGACGACATTCGCTTGCAATGCCTTTCGTTCGTTGCCTCGACTTCCTGCGCCGGAAGGCGTTTCCTTCCCGACGATTGCCGACTGGTTCGAGGCATTGCCCAAACATCGCGCTCTGTACGAAGGAACGGGACCGATTCCGGAAGTCTTATTTCGTGAGGCGGAAGTTCTGGCGGCGGATTTGCTCGCTTCATCCGGACCGCAAATCGTTATTCACGGTGATTTCCATCAGTACAATATTCTGCAATGCGATAATTCCGGCGAGAACTGGATCGCCATTGACCCGCATGGCGTTCTCGGGGAACCGGAATATGAGATCGGCGCGTTGCTGTTGAATCCGAACGGGCATTTTTTCTCCCTCGGCAATGTTCAGGAACTCACGCGCCGTCGCCTGGATCAATGCGCTTCGGAAATGGGATTCGACCGGGAGCGGCTTCGCGCCTGGGGGATCGCCCGTTCCGTACTTTCCGCCTGCTGGAGTCTGGAGGATGGCGCCGGCGGAGGGCCGACAGAAGGCGACCCGGAGGGATGGCGCTACGATATCGCTATCGCGGAGTTGATTCGAAAATGCTAAAGACAATCCGGAAAGCATAATGCAAAGAAGCGATTCCCGGCGCCGGGAATCGCTTCTTTACTGTTTGCATCTTACGCGACGCCACGCTTTTTGAACCATGTCAGGGCGCGTTCGAATCCATCCTTGGCAGCTTTGGAGTTATAGGAAGGGCGATAATCCGCATGGAAGCCGTGTTCCGCATCCGGGTAAACCACAAATTCGGATTTGGTCGGATTGCCCGCCGCCTTCAATGCCGCTTCCATCTGGTCGATGGTCGTTTGAGGAATGCCCTGGTCTTTGCCTCCGTAAAGACCCAGAACAGAGGCTTTCACTTCCGCCGCCAGATCGACCGGGTTTTTGGGTTGCAGTTCGGTCGCGGCGCCTACCAGGCGACCGTACCAGGCGACTCCGGCTTTCAATTTCGGGTTATGCGCCGCATACAGCCACGTAATTCGCCCGCCCCAGCAGAAGCCTGTAATCGCCAGTTTATCGGTATTCGCCTTGCCGGTAGACTTGACATAGGCGGTCGCCGCATCCAGATCGCTCATGACCTGAGCATCCGGAACCTTGCTGACGACATCGGAAATGATCTTGCGAAAATCCTCGATTTTTGAGACATCGCCCTGACGCGCATAAAGTTCTGGTGCGATTGCGTAGTACCCCTTTTTTGCGAAGCGTCGGCAGACATCTTTGATATGCTCATGAACGCCGAAAATCTCCTGTACCACCAGTACGACGGGAAATTTATCTCCTTTTTCCGGATGAGCGCGATAGGCAGGAATCTCCACGCCGTCCGCCCCCTTGAATTTGACTTCACCGGCTACCAGTCCTCTGGTATCAGTCGTTATCTGTGTCTGTGCGGTTACCGGTTGAACTGCCGCAGCAAAACCGACCGCCAGACCAGACACTACGAATGCCCGCCGCGTAATTTCCTCTGACATAAATCTGTCTTCCTCTCTGTCCGTTGCTACCAAATTGCATTCTCTCGCAATTTTCTCATTCGATTTCCTGCAAAAACAATCCGAAGATCGGGAGCTTACCCCCGGTCAATATTCCAAGGGACGGAATACATCTCCTAAGAGCCATCCGATGATCAGAGAGAGGAAAACGACATTTCCGCCCCAGATCAACACCTCACTCCACGCCTTAAAGTAAGTCGTTGAGTAGGCAAGAGTCATCCCCAGAACGATAAACGCCGTCACCAGAAACACTAGTTTCAGGCTTCGGGTAAACGATTCCTGAAAAGAGGAAACTGCGGCGTAGATCGCCGCTCCCGCCCAGAAGTTGATCAACGCCAGTACGATCAAAACGAGACCCAGGGGAGCGGAAACCGTCCGGCCGCTCCCGACCAGAATCAGTTCCTCATCAATGCGATTGACGCAACCAGAAAGCGCCAGAGTAACCCCGGAAAGCATTCCGCAGGCGATCAGCATCCAGAAAAGTTGAGTGTTCCAGGTAGAAACGAAGGGCAGGAGAGCGACGGATTGGGGACCCTCACCCGGAAAAATGCCCTGATAAAGCATCAGAAATAGGACAGAAGCGAATCCGACAAAGCCGATCATAAAGCGCAACAGCGGCGCTTTGTCCCGATCCACCTGAGGATGCATCGTTCTGGCGGGACTGCGAAGCGGCGCGGGGCGCAGGGGAGTGTCCCGGCTACGGGTATCGCTGTTGTCGTAAAATACCTTCTGTGCAGTAGATGCGGAAGGGGAACCGCCATTGTTACGAATGATCCGTTCGAAACTCTGACGAACCAACTGGTTGGCGGGATTGAGTTGCAAAGCGACCGTATACATATTGATTGCATCGTCGTTCTTGCCCTGCAATCGGTAGATATCGCCGAGAACTTCGTACGCCAGTGGGTTTTTGCGATACATGCGGATCGCCTGTTCCGCCAGAGATTTCGCTTCCACGAACCGATTGTGTTGACGCGCCGTGCGTGCCCGTTCCGCCAGCGCTTGCGCTCCATTCTGAGCAGGGGTTTGCGGGGCGGCGGTCTGTTTGGGCGAGGGGCGCGGTTGATTCATGGTAGCGCGGGCCTGTGCCGCCGCCGCCGCCGTCGCCTGTCGCGCTTTCTCTGACTGTCGGTCTTTGAGTAAAAGTTCAGCGTCGTAGGTCGCTCGGTTATCAGTATCCGAAAGAGTGCGATAAGCCGCGCTCACTTCCGAAAATCGTTGCGCCGCATCGGGATCGTTGGGGTTGACGTCCGGGTGAAACTGACGCGCCAATTCCCGGTAGCGCTTCTTGATTTCTTCCAGCGACGCTTGACGCGTCACGCCTAAAACCTCGTAATATTCGCGGCCCGTCTTTACCGGCATAAATGTATTTTACACGATTCTAACAGGATAGCGGAGATGATCAGGCAATATTCTCACTAATGATCAGGAACACGGGAAAAAAAGCCGATCTCAGAGTCTGTTTGGGGGCATCCTCTCGCTTCTGGAGCAAAACCAGAATACTTTCGGGTACCATAGGCGAAAACAGGTCAGGCGAGGACAATAGGGAATGGCTAACGAGACGGACAGCGCAGAGACGGATACCGGGGCGCCGATGGCATGGACGCCCGAAACGATGATGAAGGTGCGAGGGGTTGAAGGCGCACGAGTGTCTCCTGATGGCGCTCGCGCCGCGTTTGTAGTTACCGATGCTGTCATGACGGACGAAAAAAGTGAGTTCGTCGCGCAAATCTGGCTGGGGAATATCGATGGCAGTGACTCGTATCCTGCTACCTTTGGGGAAACCTCCTCACGAAATCCGCAATGGTCGCCGGATGGTAAATGGCTGGCGTTTACCGCCAAACGTGGAGAGAAAGTGAATCTTCTCCGCCTGCGTCTGAGCGGAGGCGAAGCCGAACCCCTTCTGACCAATTTGAAAAGCGATGTCGGGGAATTCCGCTGGTCGCCGGATGGACAGCAGATCGCGTTCCTGATGACTGATCCGAAGACCGAAGACGAGGAAAAGAACGAAAAGTCCAAAAACGACTGGCGGTATGAGAACGAAGACCTCAAGTACTCTCGTCTGTATGTCGTTCCCGTGGAAAAAGACGCCAACGGCAAGCGGGAATTCCGTAAACTCACCGCCGAAGACTACAATGTCGGGGCTTTAGCGGAAGGGCCGTTCGATTGGTCGCCGGATGGAAAGCGCATCGCTTTTGTCCACATGGAGGGAATTACCGCCGATAGCTGGCCATCGTCGAAAATCTCAATAGTGACCGTTGACAGCGGCGAAGTCCGACCTCTGGTCGCTGAACCTGCCGCCGCCGCCCAACCCGTTTTTTCGCCGGATGGTCAAACAATCGCCTTTGTTTTGAGCTATAACCCTCCGACCTGGGCGAGCGCCTGGCAGATACACCTGATTCCGGCGTCCGGCGGGGAGATCCACTCCCTCCCGAATACCCACAACGAAGGCCCTACTCTTACGGGATGGTCTGCCGATGGCAAGCATATTTTCTTTGCGGAAATGCGGGGTACGGGAACGGCGTTAAGCTCTATGGATGTGGCATCTGGGAAAATCGACATGATCTATGCGGCGGATGGCGTTTCCTGGGGGTTCCATCTGAATACCACAAAGACGCATTTTGGCTTTCATCGTCAGACATCCGATACGCCTGTGGAGGCGTTCGTTGTGCCCGTCACGGACTTCGTTCCCGTCCGAATCAGCGCTATTAATCAAAATCTGCCAGATTTCCCTCTCGGAAAGACCGAGATCATCCGGTGGAACGCTCCTGATGGTCAGGAAATCGAGGGATTGCTGACCTATCCAGTCGGGTACGAACCCGGTCAGCAGGTTCCCTTGATCCTGAATGTACATGGCGGTCCTGCTGGCGTTTTTCTGGATACATTTACGGCGATGCCGGGTATCTATTCCGCCGCGCTTTTTGCGGCGCAGGGCATCGCTGTTCTGCGTCCCAATCCTCGTGGCTCCACCGGCTACGGCAGTAAATTCCGTCATGCAAACCTCAAAGACTGGGGCGGCGACGATTATCTGGACTTGATGGCAGGAGTCGTTTTTGCTGTTACGAAGGGAATCGCTGATAAGGATCGACTGGGGGTGATGGGATGGAGTTATGGCGGGTTTATGACCTCATGGATTATCACCCATACCCAACGTTTTAAGGCGGCTTCCATCGGGGCGCCGGTGACGAATCTGGTCAGTTTCAACGGGACTGCTGATATTCCGTCCTTTTTACCGAGCTACTTCGGCGCGGAGTTCTGGGATGATCCAGATATCTATGCCACTCACTCCCCGATAAGTTTTGTCAAGGATGTTTCCACGCCTGCCCTGATCCAGCACTGCGAAGGCGATATCCGGGTTCCTATCTCGCAGGGTCTGGAATTCTATAACGCTCTGCGCCGGCAAAACGTCCCGGTGCGAATGTTGCGCATTCCTCGCCAGACCCATGGGCCGACGGAACCGCGCATGTATGTCAAGATCATGGCGTCTAATCTGGAATGGTTTCAGAAATACCTGTAAACATCCGGGGTCTATGATCGGATCACAGTGATGCCGTTTTCCTGTGATGCCGTTTTCCTGTTTATAGCGTTACCACAAAGGCTCCACAAATAAGGGGGGGCGCGGGTAAATTGCCTGCGGCCCCTTTATTTCTTCTTGATAGTTGAACGCGCCTTGACAGCGCGACGGGAAATCACGGTATAATCGTTTCGTTCCCCTTTTTCCTGTGATATAAGTTGTCCGCAGAAAAAGTAAGCGCGATGTTGCGCGACAAACTCTCATGTTAGTCCGTACACCTAAAGAAAAGTAAGGGTTCTCGTGCTACTATATGAACTTGTTTGACGCCTACGGTAGTGGGAGGGAGCGCGGCGCGTACACTGCCGCCTATGATGAGATGTTCGCTAACCCGGCGACTCTGACCCCGCGACTGCATTACAAAGCCCTTTTTGAACGACTTTCTTCCCTGAGCGTCGCGGAGTTCCGGCAACGGGTCGCGCACGCGGATGCGACGTTGATGAACCAGGGCGTCACTTTCACCGTTTATAATGATCAGCGGGGAATCGAGCGCACTATTCCGGTCGATCTGGTGCCGCGAATCATTCCTTCCAATGAATGGGAACTGCTGGAAAGGGGACTGAAGCAGCGCATCTATGCGATGAACCTGTTTCTCCACGACCTCTACCATGACGCAAAAATCCTGACGGATAAGATCATTCCGCGAGAAATTATCGAGTCTGCGGCGCACTACCGTCTCGCATTTCGAGGTGTCAAGGCTCCGCAGGATATCTATGTCCATATTTGCGGTACGGACTTGATCCGGGGGGACGACGGCAACTGGTATGTTCTGGAAGATAATCTTCGGACGCCGTCCGGCGTTTCGTATGTGCTGGAGAATCGCCTGATTCTGGGGCGCGTTTTTCCGCAACTCTTCGCAGCGAATCGCATTTTGCCCGTAGACCACTACACAACCCAACTGCTTAATAATTTACGGTCGCTTTCGCCGAATCCGAAGCCTACGGTCGCCTTGTTGACGCCGGGTATTTATAACTCTGCTTACTTCGAACACGCATTTCTAGCGCAACAGATGGGCATCGAACTGGTACAGGGTGCAGATTTGTTTGTGGGGAGCGACAATGTCTGCTATATGCGGACTACACGCGGGCCGCAACGCGTGGATGTGATCTACCGTCGGATCGATGACGACTTTCTGGACCCGGAAACCTTCCGTCCGGATTCCTCGCTCGGTGTCCGTGGCCTGATGCGGGCTTATAGCGCGGGCAATGTCGCCCTTGCCAATACGGTTGGTACCGGTGTCGCCGACGATAAAGTCATCTACCGATACGTCCCTGAGATTATCAAGTACTATCTGGGAGAAGAAGCGATACTGCCTAATGTGCCCACCTATTGTGCGTGGGAAGAAGCCGACCGCAGTTATATTTTGAGCAATCTGGATAAACTGGTCGTCAAGGCGGCGAACGAGTCCGGCGGCTATGGCATGCTGGTGGGCACTCAGGCGACAGCGCAGGAACGAGCGTTATTCGCCGAAAAGATTCGGGAAAACCCGCGCAATTACCTGGCGCAACCTGTGGTGGAACTCTCCACCGCTCCCTGCTTTGTAGAAGGGCAGGGAATCGCACCGCGCCGGGTGGACTTGCGCCCCTATATTCTGACCGGTCCGAAGGTGGATCAGATAACGATCATTCCCGGCGGTTTAACCCGTGTCGCACTGAAGGAAGGCTCTTATGTGGTCAATTCCTCACAGGGTGGCGGTTCCAAAGATACATGGGTAATCGCGCCGTCACGAATGCGCCAGAGTCAGCGCATGGGAGCGATGTCACAGGAGCAGGAACTGTAAAGACAACGGTGCGAAGGCAGCGTCATACGCTACAGGGGCAGAGAAGGGAAAAATTCGGGCATGCTATCGCGGGAAGCGGATTCGTTGTTCTGGATGGGACGTTATATCGAGCGGGCGGAAGCGACGGCGCGTCTGGTGGATGTGCAGTACCATGCCGCACTGGAAGCGTCCTCGGGGGGCGCGGCGGCGTCTTATATCAGTCCTGAAGGTCTGCAAGGGGGCGATCCCCACTCCCTCTGGAGCGGGATTCTGGAAATATCCGGTGATGAACTGATCTATAAGGCGCGGTACGGCGACCCGAACGAGCGCGACCTGGTGCGCTTCATGGTATTCGACCCGGATTACCCGAATTCGATCGTCTCCTGTATCCGGTCTGCGCGAATGAATGCACAGGGCGTCCGCGAAATTATTTCTTCCGAGATGTGGGAAACGATGAACCGGGCGTATTTGCAGTTGCAGGACAGCGATCTGGACAAGATGCTTTCTTCGTCACCGCACACGTTTCTGGTCGATATCCGTAACCGCTGTCATTTATTTAATGGTCTCACCGAGCGGACGATGTTGATCAGCGATGCCTACAACTTTTTGAAAGTAGGTATTTTTCTGGAACGTGCGGATCAGATGAGCCGTCTGACAGACGTTCTGGTACGGGAACTGACGGGCGGTGATTACGTTCTGGAGGAAAACGAAGACTTCGATACGCATGGGTGGATTTCCTGTTTGAAGTCCGCATCGGCGTTTGAGGCGTTTCGTAAAACGTACCGGGGCGGAATTACTCCGGACAACGTGCTTTCCTTTCTGATTCTCGATTGGGAATACCCATCTTCAGTCCATCATGCCGCCTCGCAAGTAGAACGCTGTCTGCGTCAGATTTCCGGTTCCGGAGGTCGGCGTTATTCGGATGACGCGGAGCGATTGGCGGGGCGTTTACATGCCGATCTTTCCTTTTTGACTGTGCAGGAATTGCACCGAATGGGTTTGCATGTGTTTCTGGAGGACGTTCAGAAACGTTGCTGGGATATTGGCGACGCCATCACAAACCGTTATCTCCGACGCTGAATAATCTTTGTCGAAACGTGAAGTTTTGTTGTGCAAGTAAATACGATTTTGATTAATAAATCAAGGGGAAGCGCACGTGCTAAACCAGATTGATAACATAATAATCGACCTCTAACTCATGAGGGTTTAATTTTTTCGTAATCCGGGTATAATGCGTATAGTGTCTTGAGGACACTAAAGAGTTGGACAAGTTGTCTGGTCATGATTTGAATGGCTCAGGCAGGCGCTTTACAGTGCAGAAGAGTCGGAAGGAAGATCGGACATACGGTCTTGACTCCTACTGCATTCATCAGGTATGATTGGCTTGATCAGAGAGATAAAACGGATGCCACATTTGCGAATGAAAATAAATGTTCTGAGCGCGGCGGGGATTACGCTGTCGATGGGCTTGTTGGCTCAACCTGCATCGGCGCAGTTCCTTTATATCAACGACTTTACGGACAAGTCTCTGGTAAGGGCGGAAGGAACGCTTTCTATTTCCAGCGCTCAATCACAGTATACATTCGCAAACTCTTCCAGTTTTACTACATTGCCCTCGACAGGCGCCGGTTGGCGGAGTCCGCAGGATGGACGCAACACTTACCTTGGTATCAGTGATGTTGCCGCTCCTTATCCATCTGCGATCTCAGGGTTTACAGGAGATACCACAGTAACGTTGAATTTGAACGGGTTGAAGGCAAATAAACTTTACTGGGTCAGTTTTGATCTGTTTTTGGGAAAGAGCCTCGATGGAAACTTCGCCAGCGCTCCGGATCAATTCCGTGTCCTTGTAAACTCTAACACTCTGGTTAATACCAGCTTTAACAACTACGACGCCAATGATACCGGTCCCTCTATTAATGCCGCTGCGGTTCGTAATGCGGGTCAAGCGTACTCAGATACGAATTTGACCGGTTTCAACGCCGTTAATCCTTCACAGTCCGCCAAATACGATCCGTTCACGGGTGCAGATGTAGTTCACCGGGAAGACGCTGGTTTGAATCAGGCGTATAATAACTACTCCATCTATTATTTCGGGTCTGGCATCAACCAAAACCAACCCGTAACAAACCGACCTGCTACAACGGCTCCACGAATATCTTTCGTCGCTACGGGCGATACGGCGCAAATCCAGTGGATCAGCAATTTCAATGTCAGTAACATAACCGGGCAAAAGGGGCAACAGGACGACTTCTGGGCTCTGGATAATCTCCAAGTCACGGACTTGCCCGAACCGGGAACGTTTGGCATGATGGCTCTGGGACTGATTCCGCTTGGCGCGGGTCTGTATCGAATGCGTCGCAAATAACGCCCCGATAGAAATTTCGCTTTATCAGAGCGGGAGGAAGCTCTTGCTCTGATAGCGTTCGCGTTCATTCGCGGTATAATATATGGGCGAAAAACAATGGCGACCTGCCCCGAATGGGAGGCGGGCCGCTTTTTTCATGTCTGAATATTGGTGAGATAGCGGCGAGGAAAAATATTAACCATGCTACAAGCGGATAAAATATATAAAAGTTTCGGGCCACAGATTGTCCTCAAAGATATAACCGTGCAAATCGGGCCACGGGAACGAATCGGCGTCGTTGGAGTCAATGGCGCGGGCAAATCGACCCTGATTAAAATTCTGGCAGGAATCGAAGAAGCGGACAAGGGAGTCGTCAATACGCATAATAGTAGCGTCGGCTATCTCTCGCAGGAATCGCAATGCCGTCTGGGAGTAACGGTGGGCGAGGAAATGCGCTCCGCGTTTCCCGGAGTCGATGATATCGAAGCCCGATTGTTGAAAGCGTCCGAAGCGATTGCGGCGGGCGAAGGAAGTAAGTCCGATCTGGCGGATTTGGCAAAAGCCGCCGACGATCTGACGCGCCTCGACGCTCACACGATTGACGCTCGAATCGGGCGCGTTCTTTCCGGTCTGCGCTTCGATCTGGACGCGGTAGATCGCCTGACGGATACCTATTCCGGAGGGTGGCAAATGCGTATCGCTATGGCGAAACTGCTATTGCAAGAACCGGATTACCTGTTTCTGGACGAACCGACAAACCACCTGGATGTAGAAGCGCGTTTCTGGTTGATGTATGACTATATTCCTAACTATTCCGGGTCGGTCATCATTATTTCACACGAACCTGATTTCCTGAATGCGGTCTGTGAAAAAATCTGGGAAGTGGAAGACGCGCAGGTGAACTTCTATACCGGCAATTACGACGACTACACCCGGTTGCGCGATGAAGCTTTTGAGCGGGCGATGAAAGAGTACGATGCCCAGCAAAGGGAAATAGCCGACTGGAAAGAGTTCATCACGCGATGGCGAGGCAATAAATCCAAGGCGGGGATGGTTGAGAGCCGGGTCAAGCAACTGGAAAAGATCGTCATGTTGCCCAAGCCCAAAGCGCGACCACGGACGATGTACCTGCAGTTGCCGGAGCCTCCGACATCGCCGGTCGTTCCGGCGGTCATCGAACACATGACCAAAAAGTACGGCGATAAGGTTATCTGGGACGATGTCAGTCTGGAAATCGAACGGGGTGACAAGATTGCCCTGGTCGGACCCAATGGAGTCGGTAAGTCTACGATGCTCCGCATGGTCGCCGGCGCCGAAGACCCGACCAGCGGTAAGGTCTCAGTCAATCCCAAGGCGGTCGTTTCCTATTTCGCACAGCATCAGGCGGAGGCTCTGATACACGGGCGCACGATCATGGAAGAAACGCTCTGGGGATTGGATCATCAACAGGAAGAACTGGCGCGTGGCCTTCTGGCGCGATTGTTGTTCAAAAATGATGATGTTTTCAAGAAAGTCGGTGTGCTTTCCGGCGGGGAACGTTCTCGTGTGGCGCTGGCGAAGTTCCTGATGCGTCCCGCGAATTTCTACCTGCTGGACGAACCGACGAACCACCTGGACCCTCTGTCCCGTGATGTCCTGAAGGAAGCGCTGTCTCGCTTCGAGGGCACGATCCTGATGGCGTCGCACGATGAACCCTTCATCGACGCCGTCGCTACCGGCGTCTTCGAGGTGGAAAAGGGGAAATTGAATATGATCAAAGACCCGGTCATCGCACGAATCGCCGAAGAATAAGCGGACGGATCGAGAGCGTGCCGCTCAGTGCCTGCACCTCCGTAAAAAACGCCTCCGCTTTACCAGCGGAGGCGTTTTTTTGGGGTGTTAATTCCTACGTGTACTGGGAAGTCAGATCGCTTCCAGTAAGGCGACGCCCTGAGCGACCAGAGATTGCGCCAGTTCCTGCGTGGAGCCTTCCGCGTAAACGCGCACGACGGGTTCTGTGCCGGAGGGGCGCAATAGGAGCCAGGAACCGTTCGCGAAATCCAGACGCGTGCCGTCCTTTTTCTCAATATGGGCAATGGCCGAACCGCCGAATTCAGAGGCTTCATATCCTTTGACCAACGCCAGCACGGCGGGCATCTTTTCCAACTTGAGATGTAAATCGCGTCGGGCGAATTCATACCGCCCGGTGATAGCGAAGACGTCTTCCACAAGGTCCTCCAGGCGTTTTCCGGCGAATGCCATCGCTTCCAGAATCAGGAGCGCCATCAGGATTCCGTCTCGTTCCGGTATATTGCCCTTTACCCCGATGCCGCCGCTCTCTTCGCCTCCGATCAGAATATCTTCTTTGAGCATCAGGTCCGCGATATTCTTGAAGCCGATCGGGACTTCGATCATATCCAGATGATAATGAGCGCAAAGCTTGTCTATCGCCCGCGTCACAGATACCGTGCGAACGACCTTCCCGGTCTCCTGCTTCTGTTCGACCAGATGGCGTAGCAATATGGCGATCAGGCGGTGACAGTCCACATAATTTCCGTGAGAGTCACAGGCGCCGATACGATCCGCATCGCCGTCCATGCACAGTCCGACATCCGCCTTATGTTCGCGCACGGCATCAAAGAGAGCCTGCATATTCTTATCAATCGGTTCAGGATTGACGCCGCCGAAGAACGGATTACGCTCCGACCGTATTTCGATGACCTCGACGCCCCATTCCCGCAAAATCCCCGAAAGGAAACCGGCGCCGGAACCATACATCGGGTCAACGACGACTTTGAAGGCTCCTGCCTTGATTCTGTCAGCGTCCACGAAGCGTCGGCAGTGGTCGAGGTATCCTGGTGTAAGGTCGGTCAATGGCGGCGTATCAGTAGTAAGAGCCGGCGCTCGTCCGCTTGTGAGCAGGGCGTTCAGGGCGTTTTCTAACTCCTTGACCATTTCCGGGATCGCTGAACCGCCAAAGTATCCCTTGATCTTGAAGCCATTGAAGATGGGCGGGTTATGCGATGCGGTAATCATAATGCCCGCCGCCGCTTTACGCTCGACGCAGGCCCAGGAAACCATCGGCGAAGAAACTGCCCGGTCGGTCAGAATGACATTGAGACCGTTCGCGGCGACAATACGCGCCGCCGCAGGGCCGAAGACCTCGGATTGCGCCCGGCGGTCATAGCCGACGATAATCGTGTCACCCGGCGCAAACTCACTGCCGGATTTCACCAGATCGCAGAGAGCCTGTGTCGCCATCTGAACCCCTGCGACTGTAAAGTCATCAGCGATTACGCCACGCCATCCGTCCGTACCGAACTTGATCGTTGGTAGCCCGCCAAATCCCACACTCATAAAATCCATCCCTTTATTTTCGAGCGACATATAGGCGCTCAGCGGAATAATCTCCTGACCGTTGCCAGCGCCCCTTATTGACGAAGCCTGATTATAGTTTCCCGGTTGTCAAAAGGTCAATCGCTCTTCCGGTATCGCGTGTTATAATCAGAGAAATCGATCCTCCGTTACATCACCTGCTCCCTTGGTTCTAACGCACTAATGAATAATTCCTCTTCCTTCGCCATGACCCTCCCTTTATTATTATTGACGGTTCTGGGTGGGGCGTCGCTTCCCGTGCAGGCAGGAGTCAACTCTCGATTGGGGCGGGAAATGGGCTCGTCGCTCATCGGGGCCTTGATCTCGTTTCTGGTGGGGACGACGGCGTTGATAATAGTCATCCTCATCACGCGGGCGTTCCCGACTGCAAGCGTCGCGCAGGTGGGACGACTTCCGATCTGGGTATGGTGTGGGGGATTGATCGGAGCGGTATATGTCACTCTTGCGCTACTCGCCGCGCCGCGTCTGGGATTCGCCCTGTTCACTGCCGCCGCGATTGCCGGTCAACTTCTGACCTCGCTGATACTGGATCATTTTGGTCTGCTGGGCGCGGAACGTCAACCGATAACCCTATGGCGATTGGTCGGCGTCGGTTTGCTCATTGCGGGCATTACCCTGATTCGCAGTAAATAGTGTGAGGGAATGGTTTCCGAAATCGCCTGAGAGAATCCCGGCGGCGATGCGGTACAATGCAACCATCGTTCCCGCAAGGCATCGTTTTAATCATTTCTGTCGTTTCTTCTGGGACGTTCGCCGTTCGCCCTCTTGCGTTTCGGCGTGAATTCTGTTATCTTTTTCCATCATGAATCTCCGAGATCGGTGGTTTCATTGTTTTAAAGTCGCGAAAGGGACGAACCGTCACTCAGGCGGTTTCGTGGGAGGTAAGGAATTGGCGTCGAACGCTGTACGTGTTTCTCTTTTTTCTTCATCTGTCTGGCGCGTTTGCGGCGCAGTCATTTCGCTGTTGTCTTTGAGTTTGCTGGCTGGATGTAAGCCCGCAGAAACTCCGGAGACAACGGCATCGCCCACCGCTGGCGCTACCGCCAGCGCAACCACGGAACCGGGCGGTGGCGGAGCGACACAGGATACGACCGGCGATACCATCAAGATCGGGCATTATGCGTCCCTGACCGGGGAAACATCCACCTTTGGCAACGAGACGGACAATGGCATAAAGCTGGCGATCAAGGAATTGAACGCCAAAGGCGGGGTTCTGAACAAAAAGTTCGAACTCAATACGGAGGACGATCAAAGCAAGCCGGACGAGGCGAAGACGGTCGCCGTCAAATTCGCCGCCGACTCGAAAGTGGTCGCGGTCATCGGCGAGGTGGCGTCCACCCGTTCGCTGAATGCCGCTCCGGTATTTCAAAAGGCGGGCATTCCGATGGTCTCACCATCGTCTACGAACCCGAACGTCACCAAAGTCGGCGATTACATCTTCCGTGTCTGCTTCATCGATCCGTTCCAGGGAGCGGTCATGGCGCAATTTGCGGCGAATGAACTCAAATCCAAAAAAGTCGCCATCATGCGGAGCCAGAAGAGTGACTACTCCATCGGTCTCGCGACGGTCTTCACCGACGAGTTCAAAAAGGCGGGCGGAGAAATTGTCGCCGATGTCTCTTACAATGAGACGGACTCGGATTTCCGTTCCCAGTTGTCCCAGATCAAGGGCAAGACTCCGGACGCGATTTATATCCCCGGCTACTATGGCGAAGTAGGAACCATTGCTCGACAGGCGCGAGAGCAGGGAATCACCGTTCCGCTGATGGGCGGCGACGGCTGGGACTCTCCTGACCTGGTAAAGGGCGCCGGCGGCCCCGGCAAAGCGCTGGAGGGATGCTATTTCTCCAACCACTACTCCAAGGATGCGTCCACTCCTCGCGTGCAGGATTTCGTCAAGACGTATAAGGCGGATTACGGCGATGTGGCGCCGTCCGGACTCGCCGCGCTGGGTTATGATGCGATGATGATCGTGGCGGATGCGATCAAGCGGGCGAATTCCACCGAGCGAGCGAAAGTAAAAGAAGCGTTGGCGCAGACCAAAGACTTCTCCGGCGTCACCGGCAATATCACGATCGATGAGAACCGCAACGCCAGCAAGTCCGCCGTCGTTCTGCAAATCAAGGGCAATGAGTTCACCTACAAGACCACCGTCAAACCAACGAAATAGACGGCGAACGCTACAGTAATCGGCAGTGGGACGAGCGCTTGTATGCGCTCGCCCCACTGCCGATTACTGATTGCCTACTACCTACATCATGTCCACTTTTTTTCAACAGGTTATTAACGGCATCCAACTTGGCAGCATTTACGCGCTGATTGCGCTGGGCTACACGATGGTCTATGGCGTCCTGCGTCTGATTAACTTCGCTCATGGCGATGTTTTCATGGTCGGGGCGTATGTCGGGTTTTATACGCTCTTTTATCAGAATATTCTGGCGGAACGTCTGGGGAACAAGTTGTTCCTGGTCAACGAAAAGGCGTCGATGGGGGAGGCATTACTGGCGCTACTTCCCGCTTTGTTGATCTCGATGCTGGTCTGCGCCTTGCTCGGTCTTGTGATCGAACGTCTGGCGTACAAACCGCTCCGCAAAGCGGCGCGATTGACCGCCCTGATTACCGCGATAGGCGTCTCCTTACTTCTGGAGAACGTCGCTCAGCTAAAATGGGTATTTGGGACAAACCCGAAGTACTATCCCTCGGTGACCCCACAGGGGGAAGCCCAGACCCTGCACTTCGGCGGCGTCATCGTCTCGCGTGATCAACTGGTGCTGGTGATTGCGGCGGGCGTCCTGATGACCATCCTCTGGTATATCGTTCAACGAACCCGCATGGGAAAAGCGATGCGAGCAGTGGCGCATGACACGGACGCCGCCGCCCTGATGGGAATCAATACGGACGCTGTCATTTCCTTTACCTTTGCGCTAGGCGCGGCGCTGGCGGGAGCCGCCGGAGTCCTGTTCGGGGCGCTGACTTATGCAAAAGTGTTGCCCTTGATCGGCGTCAGTATGGGGTTGAAGGCTTTCGTCGCGGCGGTCGTCGGCGG
>CAIVZM010000063.1 GCA_903910385.1 uncultured Armatimonadota bacterium | reverse complement strand
TCATACAGACCCAACCGTATGGAAAGCGCGGCTTTGCGAATCGCCTGAGGGAACTTCATATCCGCAGGGGCATCGTAAGCAGGGTTTCCGCCAATAATTGCCAGAAGCTTGACATTTCCCGCATTCAATGCATCGGTCAGGCTCTTGAGACCGGCGGTCTGTCCTACCGGATTCGCTTCGATCGGCTCGGTGTAAACGACGGTCGATCCGATCGCCCCGATAGCGGCGTTGATCGCGTTCGCCAAAGCCTGAGTCGATGCGGAAGTCTGCTCTCCTGCCACCACGACAGCGGCTCCGGGGTTGGCTCTCAGGTCTGCGACCAGTTCCGCCATACCGGAGAAGTTTTTCGTTTCGCTCCCACCGGCGACAGCGGCATACAGAGCGCGGGCGAAGGTCTCAACCTCACTGGGCTTGACTGCCCAGCGGTGATCGGCCATCGCGCCAACGTTCGTATAGGAACTTTCAACCGCATATAGACGGTTCATCGCACGAACGCCGCGACGAATGCGCCGCCCTTCCGCGAAATCACGGGAGTATCGAATGCTGCCCGGCATGTCGGTGAAGAAGTTTGCATCCAGCGATACGATGACGCGCGCGTTTTGCAGACGGTAGACCGGATTCAGCGCACGACCGAAAGCCAGTTGCGTTCCAAGATGGACATTTTCACGACCCAGAGGTTCGTAGGAGTACCAGCTCATCGCCGGGAACTTCGCCTTGAGAGCAGCCATCTGCGCTTTGAGCGACGGCGACGTGACAGTATCAGTCAACACTGCGAAGCCGGAGCCGCCGCTGACCGCCTGACTCACCAGAGCCGTTCGTAGAACGTCGGCGACCTGATCGTACGAAGTAATTTCCGCGACAGGGTTAATATCTCCGGGAGCCCTTCGGCTTACCGTCGATTGCGAGCGATCCGGGTCATACATGACCAGAGTTTCCGCCTGCTCCTGCGGCAGGGTTGAACCGAGGCTGGCAGGGTGGCGCGGATTACCCTCGATTTTCGTCGGGCGTCCTTCATGGGATGTGACCAGCACTCCCACCCCATACCCGAAGCGGGGCAACGTGGAGGCGTACTCCAGCGGTTTACCCGGCACCAGGACTTCGGGGGAACGGACATAAGGAACCGCTTTGGACTGCGGCAAGATGCGGCAACCGGAAAGACCCGCCATCGCCATCGCGGCGCCGCTGACGCGCAGAAAGGTCTTGCGGTCCATGCCGAGCAGGGATGAGCGATTCGGAAATTCATCGGCGACCCATTTATGGAATTCGGGGGTCTCCGCAAGTTCTTCAAACGACTTCCAGAGACGCTTACCGGAATGTCCGATAATGCGCGTCTTCATGAAGGCGAGAGCTTCGCGCCCTTCCGCTGTCCGTTCGCCCTGTACGGCGTCTTCCGCAGCTTCCCGCGGCGTCGCACCATTCTCGTTCTCGTGGTCGTGGTCGTGATTCTGCATAAGTTGTTTCATTTTGCCGGAAATGTACCGACTCCCGGCAAAAGCGAATTAATGATGACAAACCGCACAGTCGCTGATCGCTTTGGTTTGGACGTTGTATTGCTTGACTAACGCCGCGCCGACTTCCAGTTCTTCACGGGTACGTTTATACTGCGTTCCCGCACGGAGCGATTCTTCCTCGGCGGTCAACGGAGATCCATCGGCATGCTTGCCGCGCTGAACGGTCTTGTAGAACTCCCAGATGAATTCCGGCTTATTGACATAGTTCTCCGGATTTCGGTGACATTCAAGACACCAGCGCATCTGGAACGATTGTCCCTTGTACGCCATTTGCATTGCCTGAACCGGCCCATGGCAGTTATTACAGGAGATGCCACGTGCAATATGAATGCTGTGGTTGAAGTAAACAAAGTCCGGGACTTTGTTCAACACTGTCCACTTGAGCGGGACGTTCTTGACATATGATTCGCGCACCGGTTCCAGCAGCGGGCTATTCGTCCATATCTGCGAGTGGCAGGACATACAGGTATGCGTCGTCGGGTAGCCCGCCTGAGCGGACTTCTCCACGGACGTATGGCAGTACCGGCAGTCTATCGCCAGTTCGTTGACATGGTGTTCATGACTGAACGGCACCGGTTGTTCATATGCAACCCCGACCTTCGTCACATAGGACGAACGGGTGAACTGCGACATCGTGACCATCGTCGCCAGAGGCAGGATAGCCAGAATGATCAAAATGAATTTGGCGACGAGATTACTCGTCGGTCGGAAGATTTGAGCCATAGCCTCGTCTGTGTTTTCTTTCCGCGTTTAATAGACCGCCGTGAGCGGGAGCGAAGGGACGCGGTAGAGGCGTCGTCCGAGTCTTACGGACACACGCTTTGTATTTGTACCCGATTTCACGAACTTTGTAAAGAGGGGGGCAAAAGCCTTTTTTGGACGTCGTCCCCCTCGTCACCTCCAAAAATCTTACAGTTTTACACTTCTATCAATCGCCATCGCCAGAAACAACAGGGCGAGGTAGAGCATAGAATAATGAAATGCACGCGATGCATGTGGACGATCCGTCCGCACGAACAGTTGAGTGCAACACACCAGCAAAACAACATTGAGCAAAATAGCGCAAACGATATAAATCGGTCCGACAAGTCCCTGCGCCAGCGGAACAAGCGAAATAATCGCGGTCAGTATAGCGTAAAGGACAATTTGCGTCACGGTCGCACGGTCACCCAGCACGACCGGCAGCATTGGGACATCCGCCTCACGATAGTCATCTTTCAGCAGTAATG
The DNA here is from genome assembly GCA_903910385.1 of uncultured Armatimonadota bacterium. Taxonomy (GTDB): domain Bacteria; phylum Armatimonadota; class Armatimonadia; order Armatimonadales; family Armatimonadaceae; genus CAIVZM01. Next base: position 123,817 of record CAIVZM010000063.1, on the reverse strand, counting down.
CCAGTGCCCAGAAGTGGGCGGGAGTCCATAAGAAAATAATGGCGAACAAATACCATGCTAGCGACCCGCTCAAATCTCCGGTCACCGCCGCCCAGCCTACCAGCGGAGGAAACGCTCCCGCCGCCCCGCCGATGACGATATTGTGCCAGGTACGCCGTTTAAGAAACAGCGTGTAGACAATAACGTAAAACACCAGACCCGCTAACGCCAGCATTGCGGACAACAGATTCGCGCCGAGCCAGAGGACAACGAACGATCCGATTCCCAGAGCGAGTCCGTATGTCAATGCCGTCCCTATCGAAATTTTTCCGGTAGCGGTCGGACGGTCAGCGGTGCGACTCATACGGCGATCCAGATCGTAGTCCAGCGCCATATTTAATACTTTGGCGGACGCCACCGAGAGATATCCGCCAATCGCGACCGCGATAAAGGGTATCCATCGGGGCCAACCTCCCGCCGCAATCACCATTGCTGTCAGTGAGGTGAACAGTAACAGACTGATGACACGCGGCTTGGTCAGAGCGATGTAATCGCCCAGAGTCGCTTTCTCCAGAACCGGTTTCTGCATCGGATCAGCGAACGCCAGCGCCTGAACTTCCCGCTGCGGCGCATTCTGAGCCAGCCCCGCCAGCGACAACAGGATCAAACTGATCCACGTGAAGTCCGCCAGCAATAAGTGTATGACCTGCATCGGAACCGGGGCGCGGAGCAACACATTTACAAAGCCCGCAGCGATTTCCGTCAGGAAGATATAGCCCAGCCACTGTGCGAACTGACGTGTATAATTCGTCGGTCGGAAATACGCAACCAATCCGCCGATCAAAATCAGGTAGAGTCCCACCGAGCCGGCGATATAGGGATGCCAGAGCCGCAATTGTTGCAGGAAGTGCGTCCCGGTAGCCGCTTGCTGTAGAGCGTCCGCGTGGTCTTTCACCGGGAAAAGCGTATCTCCCAGCGCCGTGACCGCTCCGCTGACGCCCAGAAGAATCAGCGCGAAAATACCAAAAATCAGCGACGCCCCGACAGATCCCTGACCCCGGAACTTCAGTTTCTCCCCGCCCGAAGCGAACCATGCGGTCGCTGTCAGTGATGCCAGAAGGAAAAACGTGTTTACCAGATGCAACGATAGCCAGACGGCGCGGGTAATAGATGTATTGGTAGCGACCAATCCCTTTTTGACCAGATACGCGCCGATAAACGCTTCTACTCCCGTCAACACAAAGGTGCAGACAGCCGCTTTGCGAATGGAGGCGCCCCGGGGAAACAGAACGAATGCGCCAATGAGCAATGTCAGGATCAGCGGACCATCGATCGCGGAAGTGATACGATGTGTAAATTCGATGATGGTCTTGAGTTGCGGGTCGTTTGAAAGGAGAGGATTCGCTTCGCCATTGCAAAGCGGCCAGTGACTCCCGCACCCATCGCCGGAATTGGTTGCACGGACAACCGTCCCGATCAGGATGATCAGAATGTTGATTCCCAGCGCGATCCATGCCAGACGCGAATACGGTACGCGCCATTTCGCAAGGCGCTCATCGCGCTCCGGGGAACGCGCCGCATTTCGACTGTCCGTCAAGGATTTCTCGTTGTTTGCCAGCAGGTGCATGATTGCAGAAAGGGGAACAGAGCCCGCCGCGACGCCCTTCCCGGCATCCGACAGTCGTATATTACCCCACATTTCGGCGGTAAGTCCATAGTTTTCACCCTGACTTCGTGAATTTCTTCACAATATTTTTTGCGCAATCCTCTCAGGGGTTTTTTAAAGAAATGAAGAGCATCGGGAAACTACCCTGCCTTACGAAAGGATATAATTTCAGGGGAGGCATTGCCGCTCTTATACGATATTCCTCAATGATCCCGAAAAGGTTTACCCTTGATATTCCTTACCCCTCGCAGACGCGTACCGCTATCGCAGCGCAGACGCTGACCTTTAAGGTGATTTCGTCACGATCTGGTAACCGCTTCCCAATGATGCTTCACTCCTGACAATCCATATTTCCAACTCGAGCCTGAATCATTTTCATGCGGTATGAGGTACAACAGTCATATGGCTGAGGTGCGACGCCCCAGACCATGGATAAGACCCCAAAACAATATTCCCAACGGAGGAACGTATGCAATATACGCAGTTAGGCAGAACAGGCGCGAAAGTTTCCCGGTTGTGCCTTGGCACGATGAACTTTGGTCCACAGACATCGGAAGAAGATTCTTATGTCGTCATGGACAAGGCGCTGGATCTCGGAATCAACTTCTGGGATACGGCGGATGTCTATGGATGGAAAAAGGGCGAAGGCGTCACCGAACAGATTCTGGGACGCTACTTCGCACAGGGTGGGAATCGCCGCGAAAAAGTCGTTCTGGCAACCAAAGTCTACGGCGATATGGGTCTGGGCGATATGAGCGACTGGCCGAATACCAACCGCCTGAGCAAAGTCCATATGCGCCGCGCCCTCGACGGCAGCCTGAAGCGCATGCAGACCGACTACATCGATCTGTACCAATTCCATCATGTCTTCCGCGATTCGCCGTGGGAAGAAATCTGGGAGTTCTGCGAGTATGCCGTCAATTCCGGCAAAGTCCTGTATGTTGGCTCGTCGAACTTCGCGGGTTGGCACATCGCGCAGGCGAACGAATCCGCTAAAAGCCGTAACTTCCTTGGTCTGGTCTGCGAACAGAGTCTGTACAACCTGAACGCCCGCACGGTCGAACTGGAAGTAATTCCCGCCTGCAAGCATTACGGACTCGGCCTGATTCCGTGGTCGCCGCTGGGTGGCGGATTCCTGGGCGGCCTGCTGGACAAGCCGACCGAAGGACGACGCGCCGGAATGGGCGACGCTATCGAGAAGAACCGCGCCAAACTGGAAGCGTGGGAAGGCTTCTGCAAGGAACACGGCGAAAAGCCCGCCGATGTCGCTCTGGCATGGCTGTTGCATAACCCGGTCGTCACTGCGCCCATCATCGGACCGCGCACACTGGAGCAGTTGGACGGTTCCCTCCGCGCCCTCGAAATCAAGTTAGACGCCGAGGCACTGAAGAAACTGGACGAAATCTTCCCGCCCGTCGGCAAAGGCGGCCCCGCCCCCGAAGCCTACGCCTGGTAATTCTGAGTTATTCAGAACGCAGGATGGCGCAACTCAGCATATCCCTGCGAGAAAAAGCCTCCGCGCCCAAAACGGCGCGGAGGCTTTTCATATTACAGGGAGGATTTCCGGATGCCCGACGAGGATTATGAATTCCCCGTCTACTTTGTTCGGGGTCAACGAAATTTAAGCGTTTTCAAACTTACCTGCGCTACGTCAGAGATACTACGGCGAAGCGTTGTGGAAGGAATCAAGCATGGCAATCAAAGTAGCGATGATCGGCGCGGGTAGCGTCGTTTTCAGTAAGAACCTTACCGGGGATATCCTCGGGTATCCGGAATTCAAAGACGCCACCTTTTCCTATATGGATATCGACGCCGAACGATTGGAAGTCGGGGCGAATTTGTGCCGGAAAGTCGGGAAGGCGCTCGACGCTAATCCGACGATCAACGCGACACAGGATCGGCGCGAAGCGGTTCGAGACGCGGACTTCGTCATTAATATGGTGCAGATCGGCGGATTCGATTCCACTCTGGTGGACTTTGAAATTCCGCGCAAGTACGGACTGGGCTTTACGATTGCGGATACGACCGGTCCCGGCGGGTTCTTCCGTGCCTTGCGGACGTACCCGATGCTCAAAGGTCTGGTCGAGGACATGACCGAACTCTGCCCGAAGGCGGTCCTCTTGAACTACTCCAACCCGATGAGCATGAATATGCAGACCATCACCCGCAGCAGCGATATTCAGGCGGTCGGTCTGTGTCACTCGGTGCAGGGGACGTTCAACCAGTTGATGGGGTATCTGGGCGAAAACCCGGATGACATGACCTTTATCTGTGCGGGCATCAACCACATGGCGTTCTATCTGAAAATGGAAAAGAACGGCGTTGATCTCTATCCCCGGCTTTTCGAAGCGATGAACGACTCGAAGGTCTACAACACCAACAAAGTCCGGTTCGAGATGATGAAGCGGTTCGGCTACTTTGTCACCGAGTCGTCGGAACATAATGCAGAGTATTCCCCCTACTTTATCCCGCATGGTGCGACGGAAATCGAGAAGTTCAGCGTCCCGATGGATGAATACCTGCGCCGTTGCGACGGTATTGTCGATGAGTTCGAGCGCATGAAAATCTTCTCCAAATCCGACGAGCCGATGCATGTCCATAAATCGCACGAGTACGGATCGACTATTATCCACTCCATTGTGACGGGTAAGCCCTCGGTCGTGTACGGCAACATGCCGAACCGGGGCGCTATCAGCAATCTACCGCCGGACGCAATCGCGGAAGTTCCGACACTGGTCGACCGGGCAGGATTACAGTTCACGACTGTCGGGGCGTTACCGCCGCAACTCGTCGGCTATATGAATCCGCATATCACCCAGCATGAACTGTTTATCCGCGCCGCGCAGGAAGGTCGTCGGGACCATGTCTATCAGGCGGCGATGTTCGATCCCCTGACTTCCGCCACGATGTCTCCGGATAAAATCGTCGAGATGTGCGACGAACTCATCGCCGCGCACGGTTTCCTCAAGGATGGCGGCTACCTGCCCGATCTGGACGCCAAAAAGACGCTCGTCCCGACCAGCGGGAAGACATTCAACCCACCGACCCCGCAGGAACTTCGCGCCTCCTGGGATGCCGCCCAGAAGGAAGGTCACGATGACGACCTGACCGACTGGAAAGTCTTCGGCCCCTTTCACGACAGTAACGGGACTATCAGCACGGCATTCGTTCCCGGCGGTATAGATGAAACGGCGCTCGCGGAGGGGAAACTGCCCGACACGGCGAAAGCGGTCTCCGCGAACAAAAAGGGTATCGTCGATCTGCGCCGCGCTCTGGGCGGCGAGAGGAACAAGGTCGCTTACGCGTATGCCGAAATCGACTCCATTCATCAGCGGGAAACCGTTTTGAACTATATGTCCGACGACGGCGTGAAAATCTGGCTGAACGGCAAACCAGTCCATGAAAAGGACGTTCTCAACCGTCACGATGGCGAAGCGTCTGTCTTCCTGAAAGACGGCGTCAACCGCCTTCTGGTCAAAGTCACCTGCGAGGATGGCGGTAACTGGGCGCTCCGCGTCGCGGTTCCCAAAGCCAACTTCTAACCAGCCGTTTGCAGGGCAGGGAACAATTCCCTGCCCTCCAAATGACACCGAACCGCCTTCGGAGTGGGACGTTAAAAACCATCCAATGTCCTTATGGGCGGACCGTGAGCAGCGAGCGCAGGGCGGCGTAACAAGATAACTCTCTATGGGCGCTTGTCACCGGCTTTTTCAGGGAAGGTAGGAAAGAAGGGCGGGGACGGCATCAGGAAGGATTTCTTCGGGGTTGAGGACGGCGAGATTCTCGGCGCGGGCGGCGCGAATCAGGCGTTTGTCGGAAGCGATGAGCAGGCAGGAGGCGAGACCCGCCGCTTGCGCGAACATCAGAAACGTAGACAGGAGCGCCGCATCGGTAGCGTTCAGATTGTGTCGCTCCACGATCATTGTCGCGCCGACAATTGCGGCGTCGTCAACAGTTAAGAGACGGAATGTCGCCGGATTCAAAATCTCGGCCTGTAAGGTCGCAACCACTGTTGAGAACTGCGCGGCGGACATAACATTATTGTTCCTGCGCCGCAACATAACGGCGAAGGTTTCCAGATAGCCCCATGGCGTACAGATAAACTCGTGACCGCCGCGATGATTGAAGACCGCCGCCATTGTTTCCGCCCCGTCCTCTTCCGTGTAGCCTTTGGCGGGTCCGCTGGCATCGAACAACACGAATCCCACAGGTGTTATGCCTCGTCGTCGCCGTCACGCATTTTATACAGGAGACAGGTAAAGATATTGTCTTCGGCGCGGATGCCGCTGTCGCGCATACTCTGGCGCAGGGCGCGGACACGTTCGCGGGAATCCTCAGCGGAGATGGTTTCGACGGGCGGAAGTCCCATTTTGCGATTCGCCTCGTCCACGGTACGGCGTATTTCGTTGGAATCAGCAAAGTAACGCTTCAAATGTTCGGGTATTTGGGTCATTGTCTTACTACCGACGCATTATATCGCTTGTGTCATTGAATAAACGGCAGACAGCCGAGGGAATCGTTCCCTTATAGCTGTCTGCCATCTAATCGTTGCTCAATCGCCTATTTACGTCGGGCGGCAGGGGCGGTCGGCGGGAGGTCGTAGCCACCGACAGCGGGTTCCGCAGGAGCGGGAGCGCCGTTCGTATAAACGGCGCCATTGGAGCCATTGCCGTTTGTGGTCACGGCATCCTTTAACTGGGTATTGATCAGTTGGGTCGCCAGAAGGGTCTGGATAACCCCGGTGATCTGGTCGGTGGCGCCGCCCGCCGCGCCGCGTCCCTCCGCGCCACTGCCGGAGTTGATGTTGATCATCTTGGCGTTGGCGAGCGCGGCGGCGATTTGCGGCGTGATCAGTGGGAGAAGTTCCAGTTGCTTGAGCGACAGATAGGCGCTACCGCCTTCCCGAATCGCATCGTTAACGGCGCGGATGGCATCCGCCTGCGCAGCGCCCAGAGCGCGGATTTTGACCGCTTCAGCGGCGGCGTTCGCTTCGGAGGCGATACGGGTGCGGGCGGCATCGGCGTTCGCCTGCGCGATTTGCGTCGCCTTGAGTTCGGACTCACGCTGAACGGCGAGCGCGTCCTGTTTTTTCGCTTCCGCTTCAGCGACCGTGGCGGCATTCTCGGCGCGACGCTGATCCAGTTCCCGTTCCCGGTTGTTGACCGCCTGCGCGGCGATAATCTGCGCTTCCTTGGCGCGGCGTTCCTGATCAGCGGCGACGATATCGGCGTTCGCTTTCGCTTCCACAGCGGACTGACGGCGACGGGCGTCCGCGACTTCACTCTGCACTTCCTTGATGTTCAGGGAATTGAAGACCAGACCGAGGTCCTGCAGTTCGCGGGAACAGGCGGACTTGATAATGATTGCCAGACGGTCGTCATCCTCCACCGCTGCAAGGCTCAATCCCTCAGAAGGTTCGATGATTCCGTCCGGGCGCACACGGGCGTTAAAGAGTTCGTCATGGTGTAGCAGGTTGATGGCGCGACGTCCGGTGGAGGTCAGCAGGTCGGTCAGAATCGCGGTCTGCTCTCCTTGATCCCGACTGAAAAACTTGTTCGCGGCGGTCAGAATCATCTCGTCAGAATCGCCCACGGAGACAATGGCGGAGGCGAGAACGCGCACCTTGATCGGCTTGGGCTGACCGCTGGCGCGATCCATATCCGCTGTCTGATCTGCGATATCGAGGTCGATGTTGATCGCCTTTGAGGGAATTGTCGTTCCGGTCGTAAAGATCGGGATTTCCGTCGCTTTTCCCGGTCCCCGGTAGATTTTGGAGTAGCCGCCCAGACGGGTGACGAGTCGTATCGTTCCCGCTTCAACTGTCGTCAGAAAACGGGTCACAATCACACCGATCATTAATAATGCGCCTACTACGATAGCGGCGATAACCAGCGGACTGGATAGAATATCAGACATCATTAGACTCCCTGGATGCTGTCTTTTACAGACATCTCTGAACACATCGAAGCGGCGTTTAAAATTTGCGACAGCGCTTTTCTTAGAACCGCTTCTCTATAGAACACTCATAACCATAGAACACTCATAATCGGGTAACGCGGCAGGCGTTCTTCTGCGGATCGATATCTGTCACCAGCACATGGTCGCCGGAAGATACCGTGACGCCCGCTTTGTGGTCTTCCGCATCGAGACGGGCCAGCAATCGTTTCACTTCTCCATCGATATTGACCTGGACAATTCCCCTACCCTGTGCGTCGAAACGCCCCGTTGCCACCGCTTCTCGCGCTACGACTCCGGAAAGATTGGTAGCGGGTTTGGAAGCGAATGAGAGGATCAGCGACATCAAAGGACGCACAGCCAAACAATAAAAGGCGATGCCGCCTGCTGTCGCCAGCAGACCGGTAGGGATTGAGCCCATGTAGGCTCTGACCAACAGGCCGACAGCCCCCGTTCCAAGACAGACGCTAAAAATCGTCATCGGCGACAGAAGACCCAACCAGTTCCAGGCGCCCCCGCCACTTTTCGAAATGGCATTGCCTCCCTGATGTTGCGTCCCCTGAGTTCCATGTGGCGCGGACGCGCCCGGAGAATGCAAGCCATCAGGAGTGTGATGCGGAATTGGCGTGTGATGGGCAGGCGCGGTATGGACAGCGTCGCTGACATGAGAATGCCCGGCATGAGACACATCGCCCGTATGTCCGTGCGTATCGTGTCCATGCCCGCCATGCAAAAACCCGAGGGCAGCTTGCGCCGCAACGCCAAACGCCCCGATCAGTAGCAAGGTTCCATACGCTCTGTCAAGCGTTTGAAAAATCACAGTGACAATATGATGCAAATTTATGAGCCAATCATACATGATGAACCGGCCTCCGGGAGTTTGTTCTCCCCCTCTTATTGTACGGCGCCCGGCAGAGAATAAAGTTGCAATATCGATATTGCTGTGACAAAATTAGATACTCTTTAATTTCGCTATCTTTACTCAAAAAAACAATCCCTTCAATGTTGACAAATCCGATAAAGTATGCTACATTACTTCCAATCTCAGATGAGCGGAATCTGATATCCGCCTCGCTCGCAAAAGGAAACTATGCAAACTTATAATAAAGCGCTTACGTCGCGTACAACGGGTTTTACGCTCATAGAACTGCTGGTTGTTATCGCTATTATTGCTATTCTTGCCGCTATTCTCTTTCCGGTATTTGCGCAAGCACGAGAAAAAGCGCGTCAGACTTCCTGCCTTTCCAACACCAAGCAACTGGGTCTGGCATATATGATGTATCTGCAGGATTACGATGAGTCATTCCCGCCCCATGTGACGGAACGGACTGCACCTGCCGGAACGGCGGACACGGCGGAGGCTCGCGCCCCATTTTCCTATAAAACGAAGTTAGACCCGTATGTGAAAAATCAGCAGGTTTATAAATGCCCATCGGCTCCGGCATGGCCCGCGTCGGCTCCCGGCGCATGGTTCACGACTGATTACGGCAACAACCATAATGAAGCGAACCTGCCGAATGCCAAACAGCAGAAGTTCTACTCGACCCCGACCGACGATAGCAATCCTGATCCGAACGCTATTACCGGTGGTTCTGACTTCGGCTTCAACGAGACCACGCCTATTGCGGCGATCCAGTTCCCAGCGAACTTTATTCTGATCGGCGACGCTTCCCGCGCTTCCGGTATCGCTTCTCGCGGCGGTATGTACCCGCAACCCTGGGTCTTCGACGACTCAAAATTGGCGGATTCGCAACAGCAGGCGCGTTTCTCTGCCCGTCATAGTAGAGGGGGAAATCTCGCCTATGCGGACGGTCACTCCAAGTTCAGCCGTCCGGAACAAACCTGGCGTTCCTTCAAGGATAACGACTGGCGTCGCAACCCGATCCGCTAATCTCCGTACTCTCTTCGGAAATTACGATTAAACAAGAAGCCGATGGAACCTGATAAAGGATCCATCGGCTTCTTTGCATAGGAGAGTATTCGTCTCTTTTTTCTATCCATAAGGATCGACGTTACCCGAAGCGTAGGAGCCAGAGCGAAGGCGCGAAACGGGCGTATCACGATATACTGAAGCTATCATGGACATCCAGCACACAACGCCACGACAATTCGTTAATTACGCTTTTTACAAAGTTGACCCGACCTGGCGACGCTTACCGGAAGAAGAACGACAACGTGGGAAAGAAGAATTCGCAAAGGTCGTTGAGGATTATCAGGGACGTGCGGTAGTGATTCCTTTTTCCACAGTAGGAATCCGTCCGGACTGCGATTTGTTGCTGTGGCGTATCGCTTACGATCTGGAGACGCTCCAGGAGATGTCCTCCCGTCTAATGGCGACGGGTCTCGGGCAGTACCTGGAAACGCCTTATTCGTATCTGGGTCAGGCGAAGACCAGCGTCTATGTCGATGAATTCATTCATCCTTCTCAGGAAGAGAAACGCAGTCGCGTTCGTCCCGGCGAATACAAGTATCTGTTCGTTTACCCTTTTGTCAAATCGCGCGAATGGTTCCTGCTTGGAAAAGAGGAACGTCAGCGCATCATGCACGGACATATCAAGGTCGGGCATGAGTACCCCAGTATCAAGCTAAATACTATTTACTCATTCGGTCTGGATGATCAGGAATGGGTTGTCGCCTTCGAGAGCAATCGCCCCTCAGATTTCGTGGATCTGGTGATGGAATTGCGGGAAACGGAATCCAGTTTGTATACGGTTCGCGACACTCCCATTTTCACCTGTGTCCGGCGTCAGTTGCGCGAAACGCTTGATCTGTTGGGCGGATAAAAAAGCCGATGATCACACCGGGTGACAGCATTCGAGCCAGTAGCTCGGAGCCGAATGACAGTAGACCGCTGCGCGTTTGCTGCGGCCCACGTTGCGGTGCAGACCCCGAACACCGGTCGGTCTATCAGAAGTTGGAGCAGTCCGCGCCCTGTGCGGTGGAGCCGACGCTGTGCCGGGCATTTTGCGGCGCGGGCATCACGGTCATCGCGCCGAATGGCGGTAAACACAAGCTTCGCTCCGGGGATATTTCGACATTCCTTTCGGAAACCTTCGCTCGCGAACAAAGGACGCCATGAGTCAGACAACCGAAGTCTTGCCCGGCATAGAGACGCTCAGCGCCGCGCTGGCAAAGGAAATCGCTTCGCCGGAGGTGACGCGTATTACTCTTGCGCCGGGTTATCTGTTCGCTCCGGGTCTGGCGCCTTTCTGGAAAACACTGGAGGCGAGCGATGCCGCAGAAATCCGTCTGTTGACCGGAAATACCGCCGGTCTGTTGACAGTAGAGCAGCGCTTTGTCGCTCAGGAATCGGATGCCGGATCGATTGCGCCCGAACTCGATTTCGCCGCCAACGCCCGCACGGAACGTGACCGGGTGCGTGACGAAGCAGCGCGCGCCCTGCGTGAGAATTTGATACGCGTTCCACGAACGCCCGAAAACGATGCGTTTTTGCTGGCGATGGCGCGGGGAATCGGGGCAAACCGTATTCGGGTACGAGTCTACGCCGAAGGCCGACTGCATACGAAAGCCGCGATTGTCGAAAAATCTTCCGGCGTAGTCGCTTTTCTCGGAACGACCAATATCACCTTGCCGGTTGCGGCGAACCCGACGCAAATCAACCTGCGCATTTCAGAGGAGGTCGCCGCCCGGGAATTAGCGCAGTGGATACAGATGATCTGGAACGATTCCCAGGATTTCACGCGCGCCTTCTTCGACGAAATCTCCGCTCATTTAACAATGTGACAGGGCGGAAATGTTGTTACTGGATTCGTCCTTCATTCGAACGAGATGACCGGCAAGGATATTCTGATGTAAGGCTTTTTCGTGAACAGCATTCGCCGCCGCGACATCTTCCAGCGCAATTGTGTCAGACTGTTCCCGCTCTATCAAGATGAACGTGAGACAGTCTTATACAGACAGTTATTCTCACTAATTCCACCTATGACCATATTAAAGATAAAGGCTTCGCCGAGTTTCGGCGAAGCCTTTATGATTTTGACCCTGTGTGTCACAGCCGACGGCAGTGACCGGGGAATGGGACGTTTAGTGGGAGCCGCAGGAACCGCAACCGCCGGTCAACGTCTGCCCTGCCGCATCTTCATCCGTGGAGAACGAGGAGCCACAGCCACAGGACTTGACCGCGTTCGGGTTCTCGACCTTGAAACCGCCGCCCATGGGCGTGGTGACATAATCAACGACCGAGCCATTGATATACTTCAGGCTCATCGTATCAATAAGAACCTGAAAGCCCGGATCGACTTCAAACCGGGTGTCCGTTTCCGAGCCATACTGGACGTAAGCCGGGAAGAACGAATCGCCTTCCTCGACATTTTCGTCAAGGGCCATTCCGTACTGCAGACCGGAGCAACCGCCGCCCGCAACATAGATGCGCAACGCGACGCCTTCCGGGTTGCCCTGCTGTTCCAGAATATCCTTGACTTCAGTCGCCGCCCGCTCCGTCAGCGTGATCGGGCTGATTTCGCTCTTGTCGAAGCCAGTGTCAACGGTGGTCGTCGGGGCTTCCAGAATTGCTGTCGCCATAATGTCTGTCTATCCTCCATCCGACGCTACCGCGTCGGCAATTATTTCACAAAAATCATTCAGAACCGTTCGGCAACACCGCTTGAAAAGGCATTGCCTGTGTCTATTATACCCCCGGCGCGTAAACGATTCAAACGTCGGGAATCAACGTCTTTTTATACACGGTTTCGATCCGGCACGTTCCAATTCACGTCTTCGTTTCCGATAAAAAAACCGAAGCGGCGGTAATCGAACTTTCTTCGCTTGACGGCTAATCTGTAGACGCTTACAATCTTCCTATATGCCACGAGACCTTGTACTGGGTAACGGGAATCTTCTTGTCTGCCTTGACCATAACCTGTCCATTCGAGATTTATACTGGCCCCATGTCGGTATGTTCAACCATGTTTCCGGGAGAGCCATACGCTTTGGACTCTGGATCAACCATCAGTTTTCCTGGATAGACGCCTCCTGGGACCGAGATCTGCGTTATCGTCCCGATTCGCTAGTGACTCGTTGTCGCCTACGTAATTCGCGCCTGCAGGTGACGCTTCATATAGAAGATGCCGTTGAGACGACGCGAGATGTCTTCGTCCGCCGGGTCACTATAGAAGATCACTCCGGGAAAGACCGTGAAGCGCGGCTTTTTCTGGCGGCGGATACCGTACTCAATGAAACTGATATCGGCGATTCCTGCTACTATGATCCCTATGGAGACGCCGTCATCCACTATAAGTGGAAGACCTACCTTCTCTTTGGCGGACACGCGGGAGGTAAAGGCATTACCGGGTATGCCTGCGGTATGAAGGGAGTCGGCGGGTTACAGGGAACATGGAAGGACTGCGAAGACGGCGAATTAGGCGGCAATCCTATCGCTCAGGGGTCTGTCGATTCTGCGCTACGGTTGACATTGCCCGTTCCGGCGAACGCTCTGTCGGAACCGGCGGATTTCTGGGTGATCGCTGGATCCGACCGCGATACGATCCTCAAGATGCGCCGGGAAATTCAGGAACTGGGAGTGGAAACGATCCTTTCCACCACCGATCGCTACTGGCAGGCGTGGGCGCAACGCGGCGTCGCCCCCCAGCAACGCCTTTCCCGCGGCGATATCAATGATTCGGTCGCCGAATTGCCTCTCCGGGTACAGAGCCTTTTCCGTCAATCGCTCCTTATTATTCGCACGCAGATCGACAACGGCGGCGCAATCCTGGCGGCGAACGATACCGATATCATGAAAGAGAACCGGGCTCACTACTCCTACCTGTGGCCGCGCGATGGCGCTCTGGTCGCGCACGCTCTGGATTCGGTCGGGTTCAACTCGTTATCGCGCCAGTTTTTCACTTTCTGTGAACGCATTCTTCCCGAAGAAAGAGCCGCTTTCTTTCAGAAGTATTCGCCGGATGGCTCTGTGGGCGCATCCTGGCACGCTTTTCTCACACCGGACGGAAAGCCGGAATTGCCACTACAGGAAGACGAGACCGCCCTGGTCGTCTGGGCGATCTGGCATCACTATCTGAGCCACCGGGATTTCGAGTTTGCAGAGGAAATGTACCGCAATCTTGTTCGCCCCTGCGCCGATTTCATTTTGAACTTTCGTGATTCCGGTTCCGGGTTGCCGCTTCCGTCATGGGACTTGTGGGAGGAGCGGCGCGGCGTCCATACGTGGACTGTCTGCACAGTGATCGCCGCTCTGCGCGCCGCAACGGAATTGAGCGGATTATTCGGAGATGCCGAACGCGCCGCCGCCTATGCGGAAGGAGCGGAATCGGTCAAGCAAGCGCTGCTGACGCACCTCTGGAGCGAACAGGACAGGCGCTATGCCCGTTGCGCCGAGGTTCACGCCGATGGCGCTATCACTCTGGATCGAACCCAGGATTCCTCTTTACATGCCCTTCACCTCTTTGATGTCTTGCCGCCCGATGATGCCCGTCTCCTCTCCACGATGCAACAGATTAACGAACGTCTGTGGGTCAAAGTAGGAATCGGCGGCATGGCGCGATACGAAGCGGACTATTACGGGCGCATCACGCAGGATTTCAAAAATGTGCCGGGCAATCCATGGATCATTTGCACTCTCTGGCGGGCGCAGTGGGAAATCGCCGCAGCCGCCACTGTGGACGATTTACAGTCACCGATGGAACTTCTGGAATGGGCGACGCTGACCGCTCTCCCCTCCGGCGTCCTCCCCGAGCAGATCCACCCTTATAATTTTACTACGATGACGGTCTCTCCTCTGACCTGGAGTCACTCCGAGTTCGTAGAGACCGTTGTCAAGTGGGCGCGGAAGCGGGCGCTACTGCTGAGCTGATTACGGACTATCTACGCGCCTGCAACGACGAACTTGACGACAAGGAACAATAGATGATCGCGGCGAATCAGGTAGGGCGGGAGTGAGATTTTCAATGAGCGCTGAGGGAAATCCGCCAGAAACCTACTGGCGATGGCATCTATACGGAGCGGGACTGGAAAATGTGGGGCGGGACGGCAAGGCGGAGCAGGTTCCGTTGCCGGAACCCGGTCCGGACGAAATACTGGTGCGTCACGACGCCTGCGGTATCTGCTACTCGGATATTAAAATCATCGCGCTGGGCGGTGAGCATCCGCGTCTGGCGGGACGTAATCTCCAGACAGAACCCGTCGTCATGGGACATGAAGTGACTCTGACAGCAGTCAAGGTTGGAGACAATCGCCGTGGCGAATTTTCGGTTGGTCAACGCTTCGTCGTTCAGGCGGACATTTTCTATAAGGGCGTCGGCATGGCATACGGCTATGCAATCGCCGGGGGCATGAGCCAGTACGGCATCATCGGGTCCGAGGTTATCGAAGGCGATGAGGGTAACTATCTCATTCCGCTGATGGAATCCACCCATGATGCGGAAGCCGCTCTGGTGGAGCCGTGGGCTTGCGTCGAAGCCGCCTACCACTGGAGCCATGAGCGGGAGTGGCAGGCGGAACAACCGGGAATTTTCGTCAACAGCAAGCGCGGGACGCAGGTGGACTTGCCAGAAGGCGTCCTCTTCTGGAACGGCGCGGGGGAAGTCCCTCGCCCCTCGACAGAAGGAGATGCTGGTAATGGCGTCGCTTCGGGATACTATTCCGCCGTCTTCTACGGTACGCCGACAGCCAGAGTCTTCGAGGAAACGTGCGCTCTGCTCGCCCGGAACGCGGCGGTCGATCTCCGCTTCGATGTGCCGCTGGATCGTCCGGTCAAGGTGGATGTCGGGCGTATCCATTATGATGGACATGCCTATATCGGCCCGCATCGCAATGACCGTAGCGAATTACGCGGCGGAGGAATCACGTGGTTCATCGGAGCGGCGGGTCCGATGGGAATGATGCACGTTCAACGGGCGCTCGCTCTGCCGCATCCGCCGCATCGCCTGCTCTGTACGGATCGCCACGATGCACGATTGAAAGCCGTGAAAGAACGCTTCGGGGCATTGGCGCAATCACGCGGCGTCGAATTGATCCTTGTCAATGTCCGAACGGAACCCGAGATCGATTTCTCCGCAATCGCTCCCAACGGATTCGATGATGTCGTTATCATGGTACCGAGCGTTGAGGCGATCGAGCAATCCTTCCCACTGTTGGCGCAGGACGGTATCCTGAACATTTTTGCCGGTGTGGCGCGTGGCGTGACCGCGACTCTGGATATAGGGGACATCGTTCGTAAAAATGTCCGTATCGTCGGCACGACCGGTTCGACAATCGCCGATATGCGCGAAGTTCTGATCAAGCTGGAATCAGGACAACTGGCGACCGGAGATAGTCTTGCCGCGATCGGCGGATTGAACGCCTTCCGGGATGGTCTTGCCGCCGTGAAAGACAGCCGTTTCCCGGGCAAGACCGTCATTTTCCCGCAAATTCCAGATTTGCCCCTCACTGCGCTGACGGATCTGGCATCGGTTCGTCCTGATGTCTATGCACTCCTGCGTGATGGACGCTTCTGGACGGCGGAAGCGGAAGAGGCGTTATTGTCAGGCGCACAAAACAATTGAGGTGTCCATGAAGTTAGAAGGCAAAACGGCGATTGTAACCGGTGCGGCGCAGGGTTTGGGCGAAGCGATTGCGAATCGCCTTGCCCGCGAAGGCGCGGATGTCGTTCTGGCGGATATGAACGCAGAAAAAGCCGCCGCCGCCGCCGAAAAGATCGCCGGGGAGACCGGGCGACGCGCTATGGGCATGCAAGCGGATATCACGAACCCGCAGGATTGCGCCGCTATGGTAACCGCCGCCGTAAAAGCGTTCGGCAAACTCGATATTCTGGTAGCGAATGCCGGAATATTAAAAGCGGCGGATATTACCGAATTCGAGTTGACGGACTGGAAAAAAGTGATCGATGTCAATCTGACCGGATACTTCCTTTCCGCTCAGGCAGCGGCGCGTCAGATGATATTGCAGGGTTCGGGAAGCATTGTGCAGATCAATTCCAAAAGCGGGAAAAAGGGAAGCTTCCGTAATTCCGCGTATGCAGCGTCCAAGTTCGGCGGCATCGGGTTGACGCAAAGTATCGCGCTCGATCTCGCTCCTCACGGCGTACGGGTCAACGCTGTTTGTCCCGGCAACCTTCTGGATGGGACGCTGTGGCAGGACTCGCTCTTCGAGCAGTACGGAAAAACACAGGGATTGACTAAAGAGCAGGTTCGCGCCCGTTATGAGTCACAGGTGCCGCTGGGTCGGGGATGCACCTATGAGGATGTCACCGGGGTGGTGGTATTCCTCTGTTCGGAGGACGCCGCCTATATGACAGGTCAGGCGATCAATGTGACCGGCGGACAGGAAATGCGGTAAAAGCTTCTTTTTATCTCTCCGAGAAATTCCCCGGAGAGATAAAAGGGGAATTTTTTCTTTTATTCTTCGTCTTCGGCGATTTCTTCTTCGAGTTAGATTTCCTCGAGTTCGATTTCTTCGATAGCCGGTTCGGCTTCTTCCGAATCCACTGTGGGAAGACGACCTGCATCCTCCGCCAGTAATGTCGGATTCAGAGCGTTATGCTTTCGTGCGGCCTGCTGGCTGATAAACTTCACATTAACATCAGCATACCAGGAAGGTATAGAAGGAAGGGGAACGCTCGTTTCGGCGCACCGGACTTCTTCGACAGGAGCCTCATCCGGCTCGACCGTCGTTTGTACAGGCATGGTCATAGATTATTTCCTTTGCGGGGCGGGGCGTCGACGCGCCGCAAATATTACCGTTTGTCGTTTTCCTGCGACGTGTGAACAATAGCGGGCGGCAGAGAACCGTTGATCAGCATCAGAACGCCCGCAACCAGATAGATAAGCCATTCATACCCGCTAACCGCACGACCTGGATCGAAGACAAAATGCCCCCGGCTCAGTGCGCCGACCAGGCCCAAAACTACCAGGATGATTCCCAGCAGGTTAAACGAGTTCCACCAGCGAAACTGCATTCCAATCGCGCCTTCCCGCCCTCTTCGCTCACGTTTTTACTTTTTGCTTCGTACAGTGAGTGAGACGGCGAATAGTGTATCATAGAGAAAAATAAGCGTCAATGCGATAAGTTGCAATGCCGCGTTCCGTTCCTTACATACGCGACAGGCGGCTCAGAAGTTCGCTTCCATGACTTTCAGGCGACATACTTCCGGAGAAAGTTTTACCCGATGGCGGAGATTGCCAATATTGACTTACGATTTATGCGACGGGCGCGGGGCGTCGCTCCCCTCTCACGCTATTCCGTCGATGACGACGGGGATGTTTTTGCGTCCGCTCCGGACGAGATAGAAGCGCGAACCTCGCATATCGTCCGTTTCAGCCAGAGCGCCGCCGTCGTTCAAAAGACCTTCAGTGTCGAAACGCTGCGTAAACTGGAAATCGCAGGCAATGGAGAATCCTGGCTCGGGATCACCGACGATGATGTCTACCTCTTCTGCGAAGGACGCAAAAGTCGCTTCATGTCTGACAGACGCGTTGCGTATGCGGATATTTCTCTGGCGGAGGATGGAAAACGCTTCGCCGTCGCCTACTCGGATATGATGGCATCCGGGTACTCACTCGCACTGGGCGAAATGAGTGGGCGTTCCCTGTGGACGAAAGACATGCCCTACGCTGTGACTCGGTTGAGCGTCAGCCGCAAGGGAGAGTTTATCGCCGTCGCAGGAGCGACGGGAGAAATTGACCTGATGGACTCCTCTCGCGCCACCGTATTACGACACCGGCAAGAGTCCCCACTTCGCGCTATCGCCACAATCGGCCCGGCGCGAACTATCTTCGCCACCGATGAAGGCGTCGGGGCGCTCGACAGCGAAGGCGGATTACTCTGGTTCACCGATTTTGACGCCCCGGTCACCGAAATCGCGATGGATTCGACTGGAGAAACGACAGCGGCGCTTTTACGGGACTCCGATACATCCGGTCGGCTCATTTTCCTTTCCGGGCAGGGTTTACCGGTATGGGATATCGAATTCGACACGGCGCGTCCGACGGGGATCGCTCTTTCCGCAGACGGAAAATCAGCAGCGGTGACCCTGCGTGATGGTTCTATCGCCGCCTACGCCCTACACCCGGGCGAAGGACAGACCCGGGAAAGCGGAACTTCCTTGCGTGCGCAGGCGGAAGCGCTGCGGAATCAGGGAAACGCCCGCGCAACGGCGGAACTCCTCGCCCTACATTTGCGGGATTCGCCCGCCGATGCCGACGCTTGCCGCGCTTTACAGGACGCCCTGCAAGTCTTTCAGGCACAAACCGTCGCCGCCGCAGAATTGTCGGAGCGCCTTCAGGATTTCGCCAGCGCTGACGAACGCCTCGGCGCATTTTTGAGCATCGCTCCCTTCAATCTGGAAATGATGCATCGGCGCCACGAGTTACGACGCGCCTGGGTCGCATCTTCTATGGAAATGGGACAGGCGGCGTTTGTGAGTAACGATTTGATTGTCGCGGAAACCCATTTCCGGGCCGCCATCGAGGCGGACCCATTGAATCAGGAAGCTCGCGAAGCCCTCGCCGCCGTTCTCCAACGTTCGACGGCATCCGCTCTGGATCAGGCGCATCACCATATCGTCGCTGGAGAATTCGCCGCCGCTATCGTCTCTCTATCCAAAGCGGGGAAACAGGGAGCCTCTTGGGAAGCGGTCAGAGACCTGTTGCATGCGGCGCGAATCGGCGAAGCGTTATCGGTGGGAAATGCATTATATCAACAGCGTCAGTACGCCGCCGCGTTGTTTCAGTTCAAGAAAATCTTGCGTCTGGACCCGGCGCACCCGGAAGCGTTACAAAAAATATCTTATGCACAGAGCTTTCTGCAAAATACGCAACTCAACGACCGCTTCACCCGGTTAGAATAATTTAGAATAATCAGGATAACGGCGGCTGATACTAATCATGGCTTCAATTACTACTACCTCATGGTGGAAAAGGGCGTATACCGTCGATCTCGCCGCCTCGAAATCACTGCCAACGGACTCCACAAAGGATATTTCGCAACATCCGTACTTTCTGGGAGGATTATCGCGGGCGGTCTGGCGGTACTGGTTCCTGCGATTGACTCGGTCGGGGCGCTGGTTCGCCTTTGTCACCTTCCTTCTGGTATTCAACGGGGCGATGACGCTGGAAATTCAGGCGTATATTCCCGCGTTATACGCCGCCGCGCTATGGGCGGTAGCCGAAGGAACCGTCTATCTGACCAAACCGCGATACCGACTGCATATCCGTCATGGAAACCGGGTAGCGGCGGGCGAGATATTGCAGATCGAAGCGGAGGTCGCCAATCAGGGGAAATTGACCGGATACGACTGGAATCTGCTTCCGACAAAACTGCCTCTGGCGCTGGATGCGGTCGCGCCGCAGGGAACGCCACTGGGAACGATGGTTTCGGGGGAGATCAGGCGCGTTCGTCTGGGCGTTCGTTGCCCAAAACGTGGCGAATACCTTTTACGGGGCTATCGCGTAGAAACGGACTTTCCGTTCGGTCTGATGAATTCCTACACGCCATACTGGGAAGACCATAAAATTCTGGTTCGCCCCGCCATCGCCCCACTTCGACGGATTGAAATTCCGACCGGGCAAAAATATCACCCCGGCGGGGTCGCGCTTGCCGGACGTCATGGTGATTCTATGGAACTGCTGGGGAATCGTGAATACCGCGCCGGCGACCGATTGCGAGATATCGACTGGCGTACCACCGCCCGTATGGCTGGCAGTCCCATTGTGCGCGAATGGCGCGAGGAGTTTTTTCAACGGGTCGCCCTCGTTCTGGATACGCATGTCCCGACGAACCTTCGCGGTAAAGTCAAGACGGAACACGAAGCGGCATTTGAACGAGCGGTCTCCATTACCGCCACCATCGCCCACCATCTGGCGACAGGCGAATACATTGTGGATGCTTTTGCCGCCGGTCCGGATGTGTATCCTGTCTCCGTAGGAAATTCCTTTGAGGATGAGATTCTGGACATTCTGGCGATGGTCACAACCAGCGGTTCCGACCCGTTAAGCGTTATCGAGCCGCAGATTCAGGCGATTCAAGAGACGTTGACGACGATCATCTGTATCTTCCTGAAATACGAATCCAGACAACAGGACTTTGTACAAAACCTTCGACAAAGCGGCATCGGCGTCAAGGTGATCGTCACTCCGCCTCGCGGCGTTCTGGAACCGGTTTCCGAACACTATCTGAGCGTTATCTCCGCAGACACTTTCGAGGGAGGAGTCGAATTCCTGTGACCGCTCCACTTCCCATCTCCAGCCCTCGTCCGGCGCCTGCGACCCGGTTGCCGTACGCGGTCGCCGCTACCGCCGCCTTCGCTCTGGCGGCGCTGTACCTGACGGCGGGGCCTCTCCCGCTGATTCCGGTTTATCTCCTTCTGATTGTGGCATCGTATTATATTCCGGCGCGATTGGAGGCAGGAGGCGTTTTCCCATGGTTATTACGGGCGTTTCTGATCTTCAGTATCTATCTGATCACTCCGGAAACCGAGGGAGATTTCGCCCTCGGAACTTCCCATATTCGCAACATCTTCGGCCAGATATGGGCGATGGAAATGACATTGCGCTTCTGGTGGAAGGAACCGGATACGACGAAGAGTACGATGTTCGTCGTCCTTTTTTCCGGTCTGCTCTTTTTATCGGCAACCAATACTTTCGAAGAACGATATATCCGCCTGATCGCTCCGCTGTATATTCTCAGTATCGCGACAACCGCTCTGACGTACCGGGAACGTCCGCAAGCCGGGCGTTCGCTGGGGCCACGTTTGATTTTTCTGGGGCTGGCGTTCCTTATGGGGTTCAGTGGCTATGCCACCGTCTATGTGAATAAGAGCCGCCTCAATGAATACGGAGACCAGTTAGCATCGTATCAGCGTCAACGCGAAGGGACAGGCATGGCGGCGACGCCGCATCTGGGCGAAACGTTCGATCTACGTGGTTCCAATGCCCGCGTTCTGCGTATCAGCAATTTCATCGGCGATTCCCACCTGAAAGGGCTCGCCTTCGACACATACAACAGTGGGTCATGGTCACCCGCTTTCTCGGAACGCAACTACCAGACCACAGACGCTTCCCGGTTGACCGCCGCGACGGATGCTTCCCCGGAAGATAAAGTAACCATGGCAGTGACCCGTCTTGTTGCGAATAATCCCCTTCTCTTTATTCCGCTCCAGACCGCTTCCGTCAATCCGGGAGATGCTTCGGACCTGGAGTGGGCGAGGGATACCGGCGGCCCAATCCGCACCCGCGCTCGGCCTCCCTTCGAGTACTCGGTAACAGTGGTCACAAAGGAGAACTTTCAGGGAGCGCTGGCGACACCGAATCTGGCGACGGGAAAGACGAGCGCTTACCGGAAGTCGTGCTTGCAACTGCCGCAGGATTTCGAACCGCGCGTCAAAGCGCTGGCGGAAGGTATTGTCTCCGATGCGCCAACAGACCGACAAAAAGCGGCGGCTATAGAGTCTTACCTGATTTCGAACCACTCGTACAGTTCGACCTATTCGCCGAAAACTCCCGATCCGATTGCCGGTTTTCTGCTGCAAGAACCGAAAGCGTCGGCGCACTGTGAGTATTTCGCGACGTCGGCGACCCTCCTGTTACGGTGCGTCGGCGTCCCGGCGCGTTATGTCACAGGTTATTACGTCCACGAAGGAGCAGGAGAGAAGGATGCTATCGTCCGGGCGCGGGATGCACACGCCTGGTGTGAGGCATGGATCGATGGCATCGGATGGGTTGTGGTCGAAGCGACTCCCGGCGATGGGCGTCCGGGCAGCGCCGGAGAGGATAGCGTGGAATGGTGGCGCCGTAGCTGGGAGAAGATTCAGGATACCTGGCAGGCGCTCTGGAACTATATGACACATCTGCCCATAGAAGTTTCCTATGTCGCACTTGCTCTGTCCGGCTTCGGTATCGTCGCCTACCTCTATGCGAGAAACCGACGGCGGGCGGGAATCCCGCCGCCGACAGATGGCTACGAGCCGCCTGCGGAAGCGCTTGCCAACCTTGCGCGTCGCTTCGAGATGAATTTTTTGAAGCGAGGATTCCCGTTTCCGGAAACGCTTCCGTATATGGAATATCTGGCGGAACTGGAGACGAAAAACCCCATTCTGGCGGAACGCGGGCGCGAATTCGCGGATAATTACAACATCGCTCGCTTTGGGAACGAGATGAGCGCAAAGCAAGTAGAGATCTTGCGTGACCTGGTGGAAAGCCTGGAACACGATAGCAGAGAAAGCGTAGACTCCAAATCTTGATGACTTTTTCCACTTTAGCATCGGAGAAACCGATACCGACAGACACTACCGCCGAAGTGAACGAGAGCGAAAATAACGATGGCGCGTTTACCGACCAGATACAGTCGCTGGAGCGAAACCTTTCTTCGGTCATCAAGGGTAAGCCTCAAGCAATCCGGTTGCTTCTTACCGCGTTGCTGTCCGGCGGCCATGCGCTTCTGGAGGATGTGCCAGGAACGGGCAAAACCACACTGGCGAAAGCGCTCGCCCGCTCTATCGATGGCGAATTTCGACGTATCCAGTTTACTCCCGACCTGTTGCCTGCAGATGTCACCGGAAGCAGTTTTTATAATCCTCAGGATGGTTCCTTTACTTACCGTGAAGGCCCGGTCTTTACCAATGTCTTGCTGGCGGATGAAATCAACCGCACTTCCCCGCGCACGCAGTCCGCTCTGCTGGAAACGATGAGCGAAGGACAGGTAACCGTCGAGGGAGAACGCCGGGCGTTACCTCGCCCGTTTCTGGTACTGGCGACGCAAAACCCCTCGGACTATGCCGGGACATATCCTCTGCCGGAAGCGCAACTAGACCGGTTCGCCGTGCGTGTCACTCTGGGATACCCTGAGATTGAGGACGAATTCGATATTCTTACCGCGCGTAACGACAGCGATCCGCTGGAGGAGTTGCGCCCGGTATTGACCACACGGGAGATTGTCGCCTTGCAGGAGCAGGTCAAAGGCGTGCGCGTCGACCGCGCCGTAACCGAATATCTGTTACGCGTCATCGAATCGACCCGTCAGGATGCCCGTTTGCGATTGGGCGTTTCTCCGCGCGGTTCACTGATGTTGTATCGTATGGCGCAGGCGCGGGCGAGACTGGAAAACCGCAGTTTCGCCCTGCCGGAAGACGTGCGGGCGCTCGCTGTACCGGTTCTCGCTCATCGGGTGCAATTAGATGCCAAATCCCGTTATGGCGGGCTTTCCGCATCACAGATAATCGAAGAAGCTTTAGAAAAGATTGCGGTTCCCCGGTAGTGACGTTTGCGTTTTTTTGCTAAAATCGGCTACAATTATGGAAAAGCTTTAACAGATTACCGGAGGATAGGATGATGCAACGCCGTAGTACAGGTGTCCTGACGGGATTCAACGCTCTGATTTTGACAGCGATATTCACCCTGTCACCGTCGCCTTCCCGTGCGGATGAGACGATTGTCAGTTCCCTTGCGCTGAAGCAGGGCGGCGTTACGCATATCTATGGAGTGGGGCATGCCGAGGCGCAATCGTTCCTGACAGGTTCCTTTCGCTATCAGTTGACATCGATTATCGCTCGTGTGGGAAATCGTGTCGGGAACCAGACGACGGAAATCAAACCATTCGCCAACCTTCGCGCTGATGACGGCAATAACGGGCCGGTGACAGGAAAGACCAATTACCTGACTGCCTTCGCTGTTCCAACCATCTCAACAACGGGACTATTGAACGAAACCTTTCTTCCGAACGCCCCGGTCATTCTGGAAGCCAATACGCGGTACTGGTTCGCCCTCGGCAGTCTGGGAGGCTCGGATAATGATAATTTTGAGTACCAATGGGTGTACAGTTCGTCCGGCGGCCCGCTCAATATACCTTCACGGTATGCGCTGACAAATGATGAAGGCGAGCATTGGACACTGGCGCGAGACAATCCGTACCTGTTCGAAGTCCGGGGCGAACGTCTGATCAGCGCCGCGCCCGAACCGTCCACGCTGGCATTTCTGGGGCTTACGCTAGGTATCCTCACGGCCTCGTCCTCAGTGAATTTTTCCCTGTGCCGGAATCCAGTGAGGAAGAAGAAATGATGCTTCGCCCCCCTCTCAACCCCTCTCTCAACGCTCTGAAGCTCGCTTCGATTATCTGCCTTTCGTCTTTTACGACATCGGCCTCCTATGCCGATTCGCTGATTATCAGCTCGCTCAATCAGACGGCGGATACGGGTAGCCCCTCTCTTTTCACCCAACTGGATCAGGAAAGCGCACAGAAGTTCCATATGGGCGCACAGCGTTATCGCCTGACCTCGATTATTGCGCGCGTCGGTAAGAATCGGTCTCCGCTCGTCTTCGCGGAATTACGCTCCAGTGATACGCAGGCAAATCTTCCCACAGCAGGTCCGACCGGCATTCTGACTACCTTTACCATACCGACATTGCCGAACGCCATGACCGACAATCTGACGGCAGCCAATCTGAGCGATGCGGCGTTTACGCCGAATACGAATTTTATTCTGGAAGCCAATACCGATTACTGGTTCGGTATTGGAACATTCTCCAGCGCCGATAGCGGCATTTTCGGATGGGGCTTCACCGATGGCAACGGCGCCGCGCCGGGGGCGCCTAATGAAATCGCAGGATCCGGTTCGGCGGGGCAGGCGTGGGTAGGTCCGGGTCCGGGCGATAAGTCAGGCGCGTTCTTCATCGAAGTGAGAGGGGAACTCCTCGGCGGCGTCACCGCACCGGAACCGTCCTCAATGACGCTGCTTTCTCTTGCATTCCTGCCTCTTGCAATCGCCCTGCGCCGTCGAAGATAAACTAAAAGCGCAAGGCTTCCAAGGCAAGGACAGAATTAAAACTTCGTCATCAGTCGGCGGGCGATATCGTCCTCCGTTCGCGCCTGTTCCGCTTCTCTGGCGTGGATTACCTGCGCCGTGAGGGTGTCTGGATACTCGGAGGATGATTCGCCAAGGGCAGGCTCTCTTTCGATTCGCGCCAGAATTTCCCGATACGACGATCCATACAGGGCGATCAATCGTCGGGCGTAAGCGCCATCTCTCTTCAGACGCAACAGCGACGCCTCCGCGTCGCGAATCTGCGTTTCCACGGTCGGGATTTCCTCGATTTTTGCGGTTTTGCAGGCGACTAGCGGGCGTCCCAGCAGTTTCAGCGCCAGGTTTACCGCTTCTTCCGCCAAGCTTCGGTAAGTTGTCAGTTTTCCGCCGACGATGCTGACAATTCCGGCGACGCCGTTGCGCTCGGCATGATTGACCAGAAAATGACGCCGCGTGATCGCTCCCGTTTTTTTACCATCGGTGGATGGTAGAGGTCGGATCCCGACCGTCGTCGCTTCGATATCGGATTCCCGGTAGCGAGCATCAGGGAAAAGATGATTGGTCTCCTCCAGAAGATATTCCGGCTCCCAGGGTTCAATTTTAAGAGCGTCCGGGTCGTTCGCCGTAAATTTGACATCGGTGGTGCCGACCAGTAAGCGGTCGTTCCATGGCAGGAGGAAGAAGGGGCGATTATCGCGCTTTGCGGTAGCGTAAATCGCACCCTTTGGGCCAGCATCGCGGTCTGGCAGAACAAGATGCGTTCCCCATGTGCCGCCAATGAGTTTCGGCGGCGGAATTTTCAGCGTCCGGTTGACGACATCTACCCAGGGTCCCGCCGCATTGATAGTCAATTCCGCTTCGACTTCTTCGTCCGTGCCGGTCAGTTCGTCATGCAAAAGGGCGCCGATCACCGCGCCCTCCGCATTTTGCCGCAGTTCTCTGACACGCGTATGGTTTCGCGCTTCGCCGCCTGATTTGAGCGTTTCCCGCATCAATTCCACACACAGACGTTCGGGAAATTCGATCTGCGCATCGGGGTAGATGTATCCCCCCGTCAGGCGGTCGGTCGTCAGACCAGGTTCACGCATTTTCGTGTCGCGAACGTCCAACGCGGACGGGCGCGGAAACAGAGGATCATGCGCAAGCAAGTGGTAAAGCCCCAGACCGACGCCTACCATCCATCCGGGCATCGGTTGATTCTGAAACGTCGGAATCAACAGCGAAATCGGATGTACAAGATGAGGTCGTTGACGCGCCAGAATACCCCGCTCCCGTAACGACTCCCTCACCAGATCAATCTCGCCATATTGAAGGTAGCGAAGTCCGCCATGAATGAGGCGCGATGATGCGGAGGTCGTTCCCGCGCCCCAATCATTTCGCTCTACAATCAGCGTCTTCAAGCCTCTCTCAGAGGCGTCCGCTGCTATTCCGAGACCGTTGATGCCGCCGCCAATGATCAGGAGGTCATATTTCATTCGTTCATCCCGTTCTTTCCTCTAAGCGCTCTATTGTAACTCTTTGAGTATATATCCTTAAAACATTCGGGTGAATTCCCTCGCAACACCTGACGGGAGTTGTGGCTTATTATCTGAGGGCGAAGGGTTGCCCGGCTATTATCACATTAATGCTGAAGCATAAAAAAATATGCATCCTATAATAACGCTCCAGGTATTTAACACTAATGTACAAACAATAAATTACAATTTGACTTCAAATATTTTAAATACAATCCCAAATACACATAGACAATATTATATAGTATTGCATTCTTATGTTTACTGGAGTAAACTGTCACCATGGCAACGTTGCAACGTCGTCAATATCAGGTCTTTATTGACCGTCCGCCGAAGGACGTTTTCGAATTCCATGCGAGCCTGAAAAATTACGCACGAATCGCCCCGGCGGAACAACAGGAAGCGATTCTTGAAGAGAATGAAAACGCCGCCGCTTTGACAAACGGAATGCATATCCGATGGCGAATGCGCCTTGGCGGCCTCTGGCAAGTCATTGAAACGGAAATTTGCGATCTCAATTGTCCCAGCGGTTTTGCGGAACGACAGGTCGCGGGACCGTTCGCACAGTTTCTGCATCGACGCCGTTTCGCTCCTTTCCAATCAGGTACCCTGTTTACAGAAACGGTAGAATACGCGCCTGTTGGTCCGCTTGGCGCCCTTGCAGACCGCCTCTGGATGGGGAAATTTTTCGACTCAGTCTTTACCCAACGCCACCGCGAAGCAAAGCGCCTTCTGGAACTGCTGACCCAGATGCGGGGTCGGGATGTCACCGCTTCGCACCTCTCCCCCTCCGCAGAATTACCGGAAGATTCCGTGTGACCATTCCGCCTGACGCACTTTCCTGATCCGGCGGATATCCTCAGAGAAAGGATAAAATCAGACGATGAAGATCCTTCTCGCTCCGGATTCTTTTAAAGGATCGCTCTCCGCGCCGAATGCGGTTATCGCCCTCGAAGAGGGTTTGCGCCGCGTATGGCAGGATTCGGAAATCGTCCGATTACCGGTCGCTGATGGTGGCGAAGGCGTTCTGGATGTCCTTCTCGCCGCGACCAGTGGCGAAGCGTTTGCAACGATTGTCACGGATGCCATGGGAAGCCCGATTTCCGCCCGTTGGGGAACGCTTCCCGACAGGGAAACGGCGGTCATCGAATTGGCGCAGGCGGCGGGATTGACGCAGATCCCTGCCGAAAGACGTAACCCTGCAATAGCCTCTACCTACGGCATCGGCGAATTGATTCTGGAAGCGACCCGGTATCCGGGCGTTCGCCGTCTGATCATCGGGCTGGGGGGTTCCGCCACCAATGATGGCGGCGCGGGCATTCTCACGGCGCTGGGCGTTCGGTTACTCGATGAGCAGGGAGATGACCTGCCGCCCGGCGGCATCGCTCTTTCCCGCCTGCACAGGGTGGATCGATCCGGCTTGAAAATCGATCCTTCCGCTTTTGAAATCCATATCGCCTGCGATGTCGATAACACATTGATTGGAGATCGGGGAGCGAGTGTGATCTTCGGCCCCCAGAAAGGCGCCACCGGGAAGGAAACTCTCCTGCTGGATGCCGCTCTGACACAGTACGCACATATACTATCGTCGGTCACCTCCGCTCCGGGCGATGGCGCCGCAGGCGGAACCACGTTCGGATTACGTTATCTTTTTCCCCATGCCATCTTGAAACCGGGGATCGATATCGTTCTGGATACGATCAGTTTCGATGCACATCTCGCCAACGCCGATCTGGTCATCACCGGAGAAGGTCGGTTAGATGCTCAAACACTGGGCGGCAAAGCCATAGCAGGGGTCGCCCGACGGGCGAAAGCGGCGGGCGTTCAGGTCTGCGCTATAGTAGGGTCTATCACTCCCGATTTACGCGCGACTCTTCTGGCGGAACAGATAGGGGTCGCGGCAGTCCTCTCCCTGACGCCAGGCCCCTGCTCCCTCGACGACGCACTTGCGAATGCCTCGGATTGGCTCGCCGATGCCGCCGAACGCGCCGCTCGCTGTATAGAAATCGGTCGCAAATTTTCTTCTTGATCTCTCCTTGAAACTGTTCGCCACTCCGGGATTTCAGGGAAGATACGAGGTGCGTAATCGACGCGCCATCCACCGATTATTGGTCACGGTTTCGAAGCCGAATTTTTCGTAGAGACCGTGTGCGTCCCGCGTCGCCAGCGACCATGTGCGCAGGGATAGCATTTCCGGGCGATTCCAGATCACTTCCATCAACCAGATTCCCAGTCCGCGTCCCTGAAATTCCGGCATGATAAAGACATCGCAGAGATAGGCGCAGGTGGCATGGTCTGTGACAACGCGGGCGAAACCAATCTGGCGTCCATCCGGTTCATGATACACACCATACACGTCGCTATTGGCAATCGCCTTCGCCACAATCTCTGAGGAGATGCCCTCCGCCCAGTAGGACTCCGTCGCCAGCCATTTCGTCACTGCCGGAATATCTACCCGACTTTTATCCATGCTGATCAAAAATTCATCGCGCCGCCATTCTTCCAATGATGTACGTTCCTCTTGCTCAAGTTGTGAAATACATAGAAATGACTCCTGACGGATCAGAAGAGCAGACGGACTCGCGCCAGATCCTCCGGCGTATCGATCGCCAGGGGAGCGTCCGCCGTTTCCACCATTCGGATACGATAGCCGTGTTCCAGAACGCGGAGTTGCTCCAACGATTCCGTGCGCTCCAGCGGCGTCGGAGCCAGCGCGGCGAAGGTCAGCAGAAATGAACGGCGGTAGGCGTACAATCCCAGATGCAACCGTGGCTTCACGGGAGCATCCGCCGAACGACGAAAAGGAATGGGATGGCGGGAAAAATAAAGCGCGTTCCCGTTCTGATCACAGACGACTTTGACACGGGCGGGGTCTGACCATGCCTCTTCCGGCAACGGACACATAGCGGAAACCATGACCACCGCCGGGTCTGACAGCAGGGGTTCCGCTACGGCATCGATAGTTGCGGGGTCGATCAGGGGTTCATCCCCCTGCACATTGACGATGATTTCGATTCCTTCCGAGAGCGACCGCGCCGCTTCCGCCAATCGATCCGTGCCGGTCGGGTGCGTATCGGAGGTCATGATCACATTTCCGCCGAACGCTTCCACCGCCTCACGAATCGCCGCATCCGGCGTCGCCACTATGACTTCGGAGACGCGTTCCGCTTTAAGCGCCTGTTCGTAGACGCGCTGGATCATCGGTTTGCCGCCCAGGTCCGCCAGAGGCTTATCGGGCAAACGGGTCGCTGCTAATCGGGCGGGAATCAGGACCGCCACACGCCCCGTTCCGCTTTCTCTCGGATTCGAAGTTTCTCTCAGATTCAAAGTTTCTATCGGGTTCAAAGGCTCAGTCCCCGCATCTTTCGGGCATATTGTGGCAGAGCGATTTCTGGATCGGCGATTTCCGGATGCCAGCGTTTTTCCCATTCGACGGAAATCGGCCCGTCGTAATTCGTTTCCCGCAACAGGGAAAGCATAGCGTCCAGAGGGACATCCCCTTCCCCGAACAGCGTATAGGCGCCATCCTTGCTGTCCTTGATATGGACATGGCGTATCTTCCCGGCAAGGTAGCGGCAGGTTTCCTCCGGCGATTCTCCCTGACGATACGGATGATGCAGATCCCAGAGAGCGTACACGGACGGATGATCGGTCGCCGCCAGCAGTTCCGCCACCGATTCCCCGGTCGAAAAAGCGTCATGCGTCTCCAGAACGATCTGGACTCCCTCCGTCTCCGCGGCATCCCCGAACGAACGGAGTGTGATAGCGGCGTGAGCGATCGCTTCCTGCCGTGGGGTTCCCTCCGGAAGATTCCCCCCGAAGACGCGGACCATCGGAGCCCCTAACCCACTTGCCAGTTCACAATGCGCCCGGACATGATCAAGATTCGCCTGCGCGACGACTCCGGACGAACTGATGCAACAGACGGCGATTCCGATGTCCTCCAGGCGTCGCCGGGTCGATGCGCGGTTTTGTATCGTAAAGGGTTCGGCGCTGGGTAAATCCATCGAGTTCAGGTAGCCGCGCAATTCCAGCGCATCGTATCCATACGTTTGCGCCGCCGTTACGATCTGATCCCAGTCCCAATCGGGACAGGAAAGCGTAGAAAATGCAATCTGGTTCATACAACCCCTCCCCTAATTATGCGATTAATATGCGTTTATCGACAGATTATTCTTCAAGGAACTTCTCATCGATAAACGCCCCCACGGATTTCAGCTTCGCCCTTAAATCCGTGATGTTCACGGAGCGAAACCGTCCGGAATCGCTCGCTACCATCGCCGCCGCGATTCCCGCCGCTTCGCCCATCGCAAAGCAGAACGGCATGACTCGCGCAGCGCCCTGCACCGCACGATCCGCCGAAAGCGAACGTCCGGCGACAATCAGGTTTTCGACGCCCTGCGGCAACAGACAGCGGTAAGGGATGCCATGACTGCGCCCCTTCGGCAAAGCGTAGTTTTTTCTTTCCGTACGTTCGCTCGATGTATCGCTGATGTTTTTGGCGCGCGCCGCTTGCTCGGTGGTCACCGCATGGATATCGATGAAGTAGGCGTTCCGGGCGATATCATCGGGGAAGGAGCGGCAGGCAAGATAATCGTCCAGAGTCAATCGGTAATCGCCGACGATGCGCCGCGACTCACGGACACCGATATGCGGCCCGGTGGAAACCAGATAAATCTTCTCCTGACCGGGAATGTAATTGCGTAGAAAGGTCACCAGCTTCTGGACGATACGCCGTCCTTCCGCCTCCGCCCAACTGACGCTTGCCGCGTTGGTGGCATCGCCTCCATAGACGTGCCCCATGTTGATCCCAGCGATTGTCTCTGTTTTGAAACTCATGCCGACCAGCGAGGAGTCCGGAAGATCATAGTCACCCGCCGCCCGCGCCGCTTCCACCCGCTGCGCCAGATAACCATCGCCCGTGCGGTAGACATAATCGAGATACTTCGTTCGTGATCCGCCCGCAACGGTAAAGCACATTGTCATTCCCTGGGTCAGTCCCTGATCGTCTCCCTGTTCGAAGGGACACCCCGCCCGCGCCGCAATATCAGCATCCCCGGTAGCGTCCACGAAAACTTTCGCCGTCGCCACGGAAAGGCCGTCTTTGTTCGCCAGAACCACCCCGGTGATTCGGTCGCCGTCGCGAAGAATTTGAGCGACGAAGGTATGAAACAGAATATCGACATCCGCCGCCGCGCAGAGTTCATCGTAAATGACCTTGAGCGTTTCCACATGGATGGGAACCCAGTCCATACGCGCCTGATCCTGCGGAACGTGATAAATATCGGGGTCAGGAACGGGATTTCCGGCGCGGCGTTGCATCTCCGTCATGATTTCCCAACCGATACCACGGACAATCGCTTTCTCACGGTCAGAGAAGGGACAGAAAGCCGGAACCTGCATTGCCGTCGCCGCGCCGCCCAGATATCCCATTCTTTCTATGAGCATCGTCTTCGCCCCGGCGCGCCGGGCGGCGATCGCCGCCGCCGCGCCTGCGGGACCGCCGCCAAGAACGCAGACATCGGTCGCGAAGGAAAGAGGCGCATCGATAGTCCATTTCATTGCCGGGTTAACGTTTCCATACGCCCCTTCTAAATCCTTCTTATTCAGCATTACCGCCACCGAAGAAGGAATCCTTTTTTGCTGTGTCGAAATGGCTTTCGCCGGGGGTGTTTCTCACTCCCGCCATGCCTGATTCACGCAAGTTAAACCGACGACTTCTTTAGCGGCGGTTACCCTTAGTAAGGATATGTCACGCGAGGCGTTCATTACGGCCTCGCGTCAGAGGAGTGTATCTATGCGCTTACCTACCGGTTTCCGTTGGCTTTATCCGCTGACGCTGGCAGTCGCGGTCATCGCCTCTCCCCTGTTGAGCGCAGGGTGCGGCGGTGGAAGCAGTTCTTCGCCCGGCGGGGGGTCAATATCGACGCCCACGCCCGGAACGCCGACGCCCACGCCCACACCTACCCCATCAGCCCCGGTCAATGTCAAAACGACGATCATCTGGGCGAACCGGGTTTCGCGTCAACAGACTAACGGCGTTACCAGCGTCGCCTCCGCCGTTTCTGCGGTCGTGTCCCTGACCAATGCGAACCAGAATCCCTCCACCGCACTGACGCAGACGGTCAACCGCACCGCCGATGTCGATACCGGCGGATCCAAGACGTACCTGTCGACTTCTAAAGTCACTCCAGGCGCCTATGCCCTAGACGTCAAGTTTTACTCTGACTACGATGGCAAGGGTACGCTAGTCGGAACCGCAGGAGCCAGCGCCAGCGTTGGTTCGGATGGTAACCTGAACGCTACCGTCGCGGCGGTCGCCAAAATTCAGAAAGTGACTATTCCCGCCGAGCAAAGCATCACCATCGATCAGACCAAACGGTTGAGCAATGTTCCCGGTGACGATGTCATTCTGTATGAGCCACGGGATGAAAAAAATAACATCGTTGCGTTGGATACATCGAACAACACATCGACGCCCGCGACTCTCAAACTGGTCAGCGACACCAGCACGGTTCCGCCGTCCCCGGCAGTGACCGCTCAATCGACTTCGATTACGGGTAAGGCTCCCGGTAGCGCGGTGATAACCGCTTCTATCGACGGTGCGGTGAGCGCTTCGGCGACAATCACGGTTCGCTCTAAAGTCACGCTGGATGTGACACCGAAGAACCCCACCGTTTCTATCGAATCGCAGATCCCCTTTAAGGTGGATATCAAGAACGACAATGCTGGCACGGGCGCTAAAGGCGTCATCTGGTCTGTAGCGGAAGGCGCCTCAGCGGGCAGTATCGACGCTAACGGCGTCTTCACGTCGTTGCAACGCGAAGGGACTTTCACGGTTGTCGCTACCAGCAACTATGACCCGTTGGTCAGCGTCCGTGTCCCGGTGATCGTCACTTCACAGGTTGCTGTCTCCGTGCTTCCGACCCCGATCCCCAAGGTATCGTTCAAGGGCGGAACTCTACAATTGACCGCAAAGGTGTCCAACGTGCCGGATGGTAAAGATGACGGCGTCACCTGGCAGGTAACGAGTGCGAACTCCGGTTCGATCAACGACGCCGGGCTGTTCACCTCGAACCCCACTCGCGCCGAATCGTACAATGCGACCGTGGTTGCGACCAGCAAATATGACACCCGGAAGAAGGCGACGGTGACGATCCCTGTCGGATCGGCTATCACAGGAATTACCGTCACGGCGCCGGGCGCGCCGGGAGATGGCACGGAAGCGAATCCGTATCGCCTGCCGATCAATGCTCAGCGCCAGTTCACGGGAACGCTTGTCAATCTGCCCGCCGGACAGGACGCAGGCATCAAATGGACGATTATCTCAGGCGGCGGTTCGATAACGCCCGATGGCGGTCTCTATTCCGCGCCGGGTACCGCCCAGGATCAGGTAAAGATTCGCGCCACCAGCAACTATGACCCGGCCTTCCCCCCGACGATTATCTTCGTCAAAGTAGAATCAGGCTCTGCCGGGATAACGGTGAACTAATATGAGGAGCAGCGTACCTATGAGGACATCCGCACGGGCGGCGTTCGCGGGAGTGGCGGTTTTCACCGCCCTCCTGGCGAGCGCGCCCCTCACGGGTTGCGGCGGCGGGTCAAAAAACAACACGCCGTCCCTGAATATGACTCGCGCCAAAGGCGCGGTCACCATGACCGTCGTTTGGCCGGAGCGCTCGCGCCTTATCCCCGCCGCCTCCGACACCATTATCGTCACTCTGACGCGAACGCCGGACGCCAACCTGCCAACGGCTTTCCAGACACAGTTGACATTTAATCGACCTGCCGAATGGCCCACCTCGGTCAAACAAACGACCGGCGAGATTCCTACCGGAACCTACACCGCCACAGCAGTCGCCAAGAAGGTTGCAGGCAACGGGACGATTGACCCCACAACGGGCGATAATGTCGTGCAGGCAGCCAAGACGGCGGGCAATATTACCGTCGGCCCAGGATCGGCGACCCCAGTCGCTCTGACGATGGATTCGACCATAGCCAATATCACACTGGCATTGCCCACCGATGTCGAAGTTGGCGCCGACACTCTGGCGCGTGTCCGACCGGGCCAGAGCCTGACTCTTACCGCTACCGCCTTTGATGCAACGGCGACGACTGCGACCCCGGCAGGTCCCTACCGGGTGCCACTGACACCGAGCAAATTGCAATGGACTTCCTCTGACAATTCCATCGCAACGGTCAGTGGTACAGGCGTTGTGACCGCATCAGCGGCGCTCGCCAATACCACCACGCCGAAAAATGTCACCATTACGTTGACGGATACGGAATCACAGAAGACCGGAACGGTTTCTTTGACGGTTGTCCCGGTTGGTCTTTCTCAGGTCGCGCAGTGGGCGAAGTTCCACGGAGATCTGGGCAACACTGGTAACCCGCCCGGAAACATCACCACTTACCCCAACGTGAATGGCACTTTCCTCTGGAAAAAAGAGACGGGTAGCGCCTTTGTACTGTCTTCCGCCGCTATTGCACAGGATGGAACCATCTATATCGGCACCCGACAGAAAAACGGGGCTTCAGAGGGTGACCATAAGCTCTACGCCTTAGACCCGAAAACGGGCGGATTCAAGTGGGTATTCGATGCTGGCGCGAAGGGCTACGTGGATTCCGCTCCCGTTATCGGTCAGGATGGCACCATCTACTTCGGCACTCTGGACGGCGACATCTTCGCGCTGAAGGACACCGGTCCGGCAACAGCGACGACGACGGGCTATCAGTTAGTCTGGCAACGGAAAGTAGGCGGTCCAGTGCTGGCGTCCCCGACCATCGACCGCAACGGCGTTCTTTACGTCGCTACCGTCGAACCGGACAACAAACTCTACGCCTTCAACAGCCTGACCGGAAGCGATATCAAGGCTCCGATCACGGGTCAGCCGAACCGTATCTGGCAGTACGCCGCCCGAAATGGCGTTCTTGGAACCCCGGCGCTTTCGGAAGATCAGCGATTTATCTACATCGCCTCCCGGACGACGACGGATTCTACGGTCTACATCATCGCAACGGGCATCCCGGCAAACAATAGCCTTTCTTACGCAAATGGCGCAACTCTGAGCCAATCCATTGCGGTAGACGGCCCGGTTGTCGCGGCTCCGCTGATCGCTACGGTCAATGGTAAGTCTACCCTGTTCGTGGCGACGACGAGCGGTTCGCTCCTTGCTTACGATGGTATTACCGGCGGCGCAATCCTGACCTCGAACCTGCAACCGTTCCGATACGACGCTTCTGCGCCGATCTTCTCGACCCCGGCGCTTTCGGCGGACACAACGACGATCTATCTCGCAACTCTGGATAACACTTCCGGTATCAGCGACCATAAGATTGTCGCCGTCAATACGACAACGGGAGCGCAAATCTGGCGAACCAAATCGCCGGATATCAATGGGAATCCGTACTTCTCGGATGGGTTTACGTCCTCACCCGCATTGAGTGGCGATGGTTCGCAACTCTATATCGGATGTCGCGACGGAACCGTCTATGCAGTGGATACGTCGGACAATGGTAATGAGCATTCCGCCATCCCGCTACTGACGACGCCCAATGTGGGCGGAATCGCCAACTCTCTGGAATCATCTCCGGCGTTGGGTAGCGATGGCAAGCTCGTTATCGGCGGATTCGATGGCACTGTTTACGCCATTCAATAAATAAGATCGACGCTTTCCCGGAAAATTTCATTACCGGGAAAGCGTTGAGCAAAAAGATGGGGACGCGCCAAAACGCTTCCCTGTTCTGAAGGAGAGCCATAGAGCGGCGCGGCGGACGGGATTCCGGGAGTATTCCCTCGATCCCGTCCGCCGGATGCCGTTCTTATCAGGTCATACTCGCGCCCTTATCAAGCAACCCGGTTAAACGGCAATCTCAAGCAGGTGAACTATACCTGCGCTGAGACCGTCAGACGGAGAGCGAAAGTTTATGAGAGCAAGGAAGATGCATTCTAACCGATTTTTGACCCGGAGCGTCCCGCTGGCGGTGGCGTTCTTTGTCACTGCCCTGATTGCGACGCCCCCCCCGGCGCAAGCGCAAGAGACGAACCAACAACGTCTCGTGCGACTGCGAAAGGAAGCGGCGGAACGGCGGCGACAGGAACTGCTAAAGCGTCTGCCGCTCGTTCCGTTTAACGCAAACTGGGGATTTCCCGCCAGTCCCGCCGGTCGCCCTAAACCCGTGACCGACACCCTTTCGCCCGAAGAGGCCGCCGCCCTGCTACGCGCTATCAAACAGCGCGATCAGATGGCGCCCGCG
Source organism: uncultured Armatimonadota bacterium (assembly GCA_903910385.1). Classification (GTDB taxonomy): domain Bacteria; phylum Armatimonadota; class Armatimonadia; order Armatimonadales; family Armatimonadaceae; genus CAIVZM01. The sequence continues at coordinate 86,679 of CAIVZM010000063.1, read as the reverse complement.
CCTTTCACTCGTGGCGGAGGAAATAACGGTCTGTCCGGAGCTTCTTTTGGCTCTCTGGCAGTCAACCCTATCAATACGGAAAACCGATGGATTTCCACCGGTCCCAATCAGATGGATCCGCCCTACACTTCTGCGATGGGACCGGGAACGGTGTCCGGACGCATTAATGGTATGGCATGGGACGCCACACGTCCCAACATTCTCTATCTGGCGACAGCAAACGGCGGTCTCTGGCGAGCGACCATCGATTACAATATCAGCGGTCCGCAGCCTTTTAAGAGCGGTAACGCTCCTGTCTCCATTACGGGAATCCAACCGCTGTCCGACTACTCATTTCCGATTCTGCGAACTTCCAGCGTCGCAGTCCATCCCAAGACCAGTCGCATCGTTTATGTCGGCACCGGCGACTTCGATGGCGGTTCGGGAGCGGGAACTGGCGGCGGCATTCAGGGACTTGGCGTCGGCATCATGAAATCGGTCAACGATGGCAAGACGTGGACCAAGATCGCGGATCGGAACGCGAACGGACTTATCTTTGAAGGAACGTCTGTCAGCACGATCATCATCGACCCGGAAAATAACCGACACATTATCGCCTCGTCCGGGCGTGGAACCACCCCTGGCAACATCTGGAACTCCTTTGATGAAGGAAATACCTGGACGAAGGCGGGATTGGTCGGCGGCGGAACGCTTCCCGGTGGCGATTGGTCTAAAATTGACTACTCGGCGCGACGACCTGATCGGTCGCGCACCTTCTACGCCACCCGCATCAATGACGGCCTCTATCGCTCCGATAACTACGGCGCGACGTGGCAAAAAGTGGGGTCTCTACCGCTGGTATTCAACGGCGCAGGAGTTCCCAACGTCAATCTGAAGGTATCGGCTTCCAAACTGCCGAACGCGGCGGATTTTGTTTATGTGATGGATGCCAGCGGAGCGTTGGGCGACGGTCGTATCTTCAAGAGCACAGACCGGGGCGCGACCTGGGTCGGAATAAACGGCGATTACCCCTATGTTTCTACCCTCGGCGATATGCCAACGGTGGGATACGAAAACAACTGGTACGCTTCCTTCTCCAACACCAATCTGATTTCCGGGCTTGTACCAGTCAACCTGCTGGACAGTAATGGCGATCCGATCGGAACGACTCCAGTAGCGCGAGAAGCGCTATTCGGCGCATCTCGTGCGCTTTCGGCGTCGCTTGGAATCGGCGTCCGGGTCGGTAGTTCCCTCTTTGGCGGGGGCAAAGACGTTGGTTCTGGTCTGGATTGGACAGAGGTTTCGATTGACCCTCTGAGTTTGGATTGGGGAACGCATATCGACCAGCATCTGGTCGCTCAGTCTCCTGATAATATCAGCAACGGTCTGGCGCGCTTTGGCGTGGCGAATGATGGCGGGGCGTATGTTCTTGAATATCTCCCTTCCTCCGTTGATCCTGCTCAGTTCTACGATCTGGATACCGACTGGCTGTGGAATTACAATGTAGACCTGAACTCGTCCCTGACGGTTCAACCGCTCCTGAATGCGGACTTCTTCCTGCGCGATGATAACCAGATGCGCGGTATCGCGGGTGGGAATAATATTGGAGCTCCCAAGTTTGCGGCATCTCTGACTGATACGGACAGCATCGTCAAATGGGACACCGTTCCTTACGCGCCGTCCCCGATCACCAATGACTTCCGGTACAGTCTGACGGTTGCAGACTGCCTCCCCACAAAGGTAGTTCCGGATTTCACGGATGCAACGAATGGGCCGTTCTTCCCACCCACGCCTGCCGAGACTCCGGTTTTAGCAGGAAACTACGGCGTCGCCGGACTGATCGCGACAAGCGACCCGACGGGCGATACGCAGTATGTTTATGTAGACAACGGGGGCGACGGCAAGTGGCCTTTCCGCCGCATCATTCGCACCAGCGATAACTGGCAAACGGGTCTGGATATTACCCCCGACCGATATATGGTTCCTGCAGGCGCGCCGGAAACGGTAATCTTGCTCGATAAGAACGCCGCCGGTCCGAACTACTACTTCAACCGCGTTCAGCCAAAGGATACGACCACTCCCACAGCATGGCAAGGTTCAACCAAGCCTTCTTACGGCGAAAAGGTGGCGTTAGCTGAATCAGCGGGCGGCGGACTGTATTTCGGTACGAACCGTCTGTGGCGATTCGACCCGAATATCGCCCTTGAGGGGCCGGTAGCGATGATGTGCGGCTCTCAGCCGAACCGCGCTCGTGGCGTCTGGCGTCCTGTTGGGGGCCAGACCTTCGGCGGATACATCACCTCTATCGGCGTTTCTCCTCGTAACGCCGCTATCATCTACGTAGGCACCAGTACCGGGGAAATCTGGTATAACCTGCAAGGCTACAACACCGATGGCGCAACGCCGTTGCCCAACTACAACGGCGGATGGAACCGAGTTGCGTCGAATGGGCTTCCCACTCGACCGATCACCGGCATTACGGTCAACCCGGCAGTCGCCTTTTCCGGAGATATTACCGTCTCTCTGGGCGGCGCGGCGGGCGGCGGGCGTGTCTGGCGCAATGCGAATACCTTCACCGGATCGCTTTTCACGGCGCAAAGCGGACAGGGGCCCGCTTCCTTGCCGGATGTTCCTGTGAACGCTCTGGTTCGTGATACCGATGATCCGTTCAACACGTTCTTCGTGGCTTCGGATCTCGGCGTGTTTGTCACCATCGACGGCGGTTCGACCTGGACGAATGCGACGGCGCCACTTGGTCTTCCCAATGCCAAGTGCGTTTCGCTTAAAATTGTCCAGAATGCAGACCAGAAGCAACTCGTGGTCGCTACGAGCGGTCGCGGCGTCTGGCGGTATGATCTGAAGAATCTGGTCGAAAAAATCGAAAACCCGATTCTGGTCACCACCTCGACGATCAATCGTATCGATAATCAGTTGATTGTCAATGTGTCTATTAAGAACCTTGGCGGCCCCGCCTTCAACGTTCGTCTGACACAGGGAGCGATTGTCGCGGCAGGACAGACGTTTAATACGCCGGATATTCCTGCGAACGGCAACATCAACATCGGTACAATCGGTAAGAACCAGACGCAAGTCATTACCTTGCGCTTCTCCGGTGACCCGCCTCTGTATCCTTTCACTTCGGCAACCTTGAACATCGCCGGAAAGTATACGGAACCGCCGTTCCCGCCTGGAACCGACCGAGACTTTAGCAACGCCCCCGGATACCGGACTCGGCTTCCCTAAAATCTCTCTGCAACGGGTCTGATCAACAGACACATCAAAAAGAGAAACGCTCCCCTCATCAGGAATGAGGGGAGCGTTTTTTTGTCGCCCGAATATGGCAATACTTCGATAAGCGATACAATACGTTTATGTCCGTCCCTTCCGTTGACCAGACTCCCGTCGCTCATCCGATTCAGATGACGCTGGAACAAAAGCTAGCAAACCTGCCAACGCAATCTGGCTGTTACATCTATAAAGATAAAGATGGGACGATCATCTATATCGGCAAGGCGATCAACCTGCGTAATCGGGTACGCTCTTACTTCCAGAAATCCGCAAACCACACACCTAAAACAAAGCGTCTTGTCACCAATATCACGGATATGGAATGGATAGTCACTGACACCGAGTTGGAAGCGCTGATTCTGGAATGTAACCTGATCAAGAAGCACCGCCCCAAGTACAATATCCGTCTGCGCGATGACAAGCATTACCCCTATCTGATGCTGACGACCAAAGAACCATTTCCCCGTCTGCTGATTACCCGTCGCGTTCAGCAGGACGATGGCAACAAGTATTTTGGTCCGTTTACCAATAGCCATGCCGTTTACGAGACGAGTAAACTCGTCTACCGCCTGTTTCCGCTGGTGACGTGCCGGAAGCTCTGGACTAATAAAAACGAACAACGTCCCTGCCTCTACCACCATATGGATCGTTGCCCGGAAGCTCCCTGCGCCGGAATCGCTGACCCTGACCGCTACGCTCAGGGCGTGAAAGATGCCGAACTATTCCTCTCCGGTCGTCAGGACAAACTGATAAAAGTCATGGAAAAGCAGATGGAAGACGCGGCAGAAAACCTGGAATTCGAGCGGGCGGCAAAACTGCGTGACCAGTTGAACAGCATCAAAATTATTACCGAGCGCCAGAAAGTGGTCAATACGACAACGGGCGATCAGGATGTTGTTGCGGTCGTGCAGGATGAGTCGGGCGCGGCGGTACAGATGTTCTTCGTCCGGGGCGGCAAACTGGTCGGTCAGGAACATTTCCTTCTGGATGGGACGGATGGCGAAAACGGTCTTGAGGAAGCGACATCTGAATTTATCAAGCAGTACTATCAGGATGCCTCCTTTGTCCCTTCGGAAATCCTCCTCCCGGCGCATGTCGAAGAGATGGAAATAATGGAATCGTGGCTCCGTCAGAAAAAGGGAGCGAAGGTGACACTTCAAGCGCCGAAACAGGGTGAGAAACGCAAACTGGTCGAGATGGCGGCAACAAACGCCCGTATCGCTCTGGAACAGATTCGGGCGCAATCCGCCGCTGAAGGCGACCGCATCAATAGCGCGTTGCGTCAATTAGCGGACGCCATTGGAATGCCGGACAATCTCCTGCAGCGCATCGAAGCGTACGATAACTCGAACGTGCAGGGTCGTCATGCCGTCGGTGGGATGATCGTTTTCGAGGAAGGTAAGCCGAAGAAGAGCGAGTACCGCCGTTTTAAAATCGAACAGAGTGAAGGCAACCCCAATGACTTCGCCATGATGTACGAAATGCTTACCCGCCGATTCAATCAAATGCAGGAAGGCAACCCCAAGTTCACCTCCGAACCCGATTTGATTCTCATCGATGGCGGCAAGGGGCAGATCAGCGCCGCTCAGGCGGCGATGCGGCAATTCGGCTATGAATTTCCGATGATCGGTCTCGCCAAGCAGTTCGAGCAAATCTTCCTTCCCGGCGCGGAAGACCCGATTGAACTGCCACGGAATTCGCAAGCGTTATTTTTGATCCAGCGTATCCGAGATGAAGTCCACCGCTTCGCGATCACCTACCATCGCAATGTTCGCGGACGCGCCGCGAATATGTCCGTTCTGGATGAAATTCCGGGGATTGGCCCCGTCCGCCGCCGGGAACTGCTCCGCTTCTTCGGTTCGGTGGAACGCATGAAACGCGCCGGGGTTGAAGACCTGGCGAAAGCCCCCGGTATGAACCGCAAAGCGGCGGAAGATTTACACGCGCATCTGCGCGGTTTGAATTCCTGAGCTTATCGGAAATGTCTGAGACATCTCTGTCTCATAGGTTGGGAAATCATAAAAATGGGTCACTTCCGGATTGCTGGCGACAGGAACGAAACCCAGTTGTAAATAAAACGCTGCCGCCGCCGGGTTATGTGTCCGCAGGACGAGCCGTCGGTAGTGCGGACGCGCCGCCGACATTATTTCTTCCATCAGCAGGCGTCCGACACCCTGTCGACGGCGCTCCGGAGAAACATAAACGCGCCGAATGCGCCCGATTTCCTGAATATCGGTCGCATTCACGCCGCCAATCGCAATGAGGCGGTCGCCGTCCCGGATTCCCACAAGAGCTTCCGAGATTTTGTCGAATCGGTTCGCGCCGCTGATGTAATCCTCATAGAGGCGGCGAATATGCCGGAATCCCTCCGCTTCGCTCTCCTTAACCATCGGTGCAAGGATCGATTCCATGTCGACGACGGAAATTCCCGTCAGCGATACTATTCGGAATTGATTCATCGTAATCTACGGGGGGGGTCAGAGAGATTTGTTCACGAACATTCGGTCAAAAGCGTGGGGACGCTGACGCGCCTTCCATGCAGTGATGACTTTTTGGACGTTTTCGTCCAGAGGCTCCGTCGCATCTACCTCAAAATCGTACACGCCGAAGGTATGGGTCACTTCAAAATCTCGTTTCGCTTCACCGGGTTTCCGGTCACCGCGTGCGATCTCACGCCGCTCCAGTTCTGGCAGAGGACAGTGGACGCCGACAAAATAGATATCGAAGGAATGGAGTAGCGCTACCAGACGTTGCATCCATTCCTCCGTCTCCACAATATGCTCGACCAGAAGATGGTTTCCCGCCGTCGCAAGCGCAGGCAGACAACGGTGGAAGCCGTCAAAAAAGGCGGGACGCATCTCACGCCAGGAGAAATCCCCCTTCCGGACACGTTCCATCGGCAATCCCGTCCCCTGCCGTATCAGGTGATCAATCGAGAAATGCCAGAAAGGTTCTTCCAGCGTCGCCTGTAAAGCGCGACAGAGCGTCGATTTCCCGGCGCTGGAAGCCCCGTTGATCAGGATTATCTTTCCAGACATGATCAGCGCCCTTTCGACGACTCCGTTATCTCTCGCTTTCGCTATCGTAGCAGGAGTAAAAATAGGGCGTTTGCGCCTCGAATTCGGCGGCGCAGGTGTCGACGATTTTATACACGGGAATTAGACCAATTCCCTTACGGTAAGTGCGGATTTCGTGCTCGGTCTTGCCGGTCAGGTCTGCAATGGTACGGTCGGGGTAGCCCATACGTTTTGCCGCTTCGAGAACGTCTTTTCCGGCATCGGTGACGATTCCCGCGCCACATTCGGACAGGGCGGACTCCATCTCTACCAGATTACGGATTTTGACGAGGAACCAGCGGTCAAAGTGACAGAGCGGAGCGATTTCCTCCACCATCATGCCCCGGCGGAACGCTTCGGCGATGACAAATAATCGTTCGTCCGTCGGCGTTTTCAACAATGTCTCGATCTGCATGTCCGACCAGAGGGAGGCGCCTTTATAACGAAGCGAAATCGCGCCGATCTCCAGCGAACGCACCGCTTTCATCAGGGCGGACTCGAAAGACCGATCCAGCGCCATAACTTCGCCGGTCGCTTTCATCTGCGTAGTAATGCGTCGGTCAGCGGTGGTGAACTTATCGAAAGGCCAGCGAGGGATTTTGACCACGCAGTAATCCAACGCCGGTTCAAAACAGGCAAGCGTCTTTCCGGTGACTTTATTCTCGATCTCATCCAGATGCAGACCGACCGCAATTTTCGCTGCTACCCGCGCAATCGGATAGCCGGTCGCCTTGGAAGCCAGCGCCGACGAGCGGGAAACGCGCGGGTTGACTTCAATTATGTAATAGCCAAAGGATTTCGGGTCCAGCGCTAACTGGACATTACAGCCGCCTTCGATTCCGAGGGAGCGGATGATCTTCAGCGAGGCGGTGCGCAACATCTGGTACTCTTTGTCCGACAGGGTCTGCGAGGGAGCGACGACCATGGAATCTCCGGTATGGACGCCCATCGGGTCGAGGTTTTCCATATTGCAGATGGTGATGCAGGTATCATTCGCGTCCCGCATTACCTCATACTCCACCTCTTTCCAACCGACCAGACACCGTTCGACCATAACCTGCGACACCGGTGACAACCGGATGCCGCGACCGCCGATTTCCATCAATTCCGCCGGGTTCGCCGCGATGCCGCCCCCGGAACCGCCGAGGGTGTACGCAGGACGAACGATCAGGGGCCAGGGTAATCCATCCCGTCGGGACAACTCTTCCAGTTCTTCGTCAGAGCCGATGATAAACGACTCCGGCACCGGTTCCCCGATCTCGCGCATCAGTCCCCGGAACAGTTCACGGTCTTCCGCTTTGGCAATGGTGGAAAGCGGCGTTCCCAGCAACTCGACATTGTACTTTTCCAGAATTCCGGCATTCGCGAGCGCCGTCGCCAGATTAAGGCCGGTCTGACCGCCGAGTGTGGGAACCAGTCCGTCAGGGCGTTCCCGCGCAATGATTTTCTCTAAAAATTCGACGGTCAGAGGCTCGATATAGACCCTGTCCGCCATTTCCACATCAGTCATGATGGTGGCAGGATTGGAATTGACCAGAATGACGAAGCACCCTTCCTCCCGCAACGCACGGCACGCCTGCGCTCCCGCATAATCGAACTCGGCGGCCTGACCGATCACAATCGGCCCGCTACCAATCACCATCACTTTATGTATATCTTGTCGCTTTGGCATTCTTTTCCCTGACTGACATCCCGAACGGCGCGAATACTACACGAGCCGCTTCCCTTAATCGTCGCCTCTACCGCGCCAGAACGGTAACCGTATCACTGGCATCTTTATACCCGCCTCGATCAGTGTCTCCCAGCGTAATAGCAGAACGCCGAAGATAATGACCGCGCCGCCAATAACCTGTCCCATCCGCAATGGTTCGCCGAGAATGAAATACGCAGCGATAGCGGCGGCGACCGGCATCAAATAATACATGTTCGATGCCGTTATCGCACCGACGCGTCGCATCGCCCAGTTCCAGGCGAGGAAACCGTACAGGGTGGTCGGTCCAATCGTCCACAGGAACCACCACCACACCGATGCCGGAACCTGCGCCCAGGGGAACGATACCCCTTTCCACAGGACATAAGGAATCAGGTAGGCGACGCCGAACGCGCAGTTATAAAATGATACCTGCAAAACCGGACGCCTCTGCAACCAGCGAGACAGATACAGCAAATAACAAGAGTGTTCCACGGAACGAAATAGCGCGACAGCATCTCCTTGGAGCGATTCCGTATCCATCCGAAAGCCACCATTGCCGCCGTTCGCCGCTACCAATCCCACCCCGAAAAGAGCGATGACCGCCCCGACCCATCCCGCTGGCGGTATTCGTTGCTTGAACAATGCCAGCGCCCAGAACGCCGTAAACAGGGACATCGTCCCGTGCGAAAGCAGAGTCAGATTCGCGACGGATGTATACTGCAACGCAATCGGTTGTAACGTCTCCGCCATTACGATAGCGAAGAACCCGAACACGAGATACTTTTTTATGTCTCCCGGCGCCAGCTTCAACGCTTCCGGTTGCTTGAAAGCGATCATAACCGCCAGGCACGGGACAACGATCATAAATCGGAGCCCCGTCAGAAATAACGGTTCGAGTCCGATGCCGGTAGCCGGCCTCGTACACATTTTGAAAGCGACCGAATTCACTCCCCAGATAACGATACAGGAAAGCAGGATAAGGAATCCGGTCGCCGCGCTTTTGGGCGCGGCGACCGGATCAGGTGAGCCGCTGTCCGTAGGCATCGCCGATTCCCAGAAGTTGCATCCGCACGGGATCGCCGGATGCTTTCGCCTCCGTAATCAGCCGCTCGGACGGTTCATAACCCTGCCAGATTTTCATCCAGAAATGACCGTAGTTATAGATGAGAACACGACGCGGGTTATCCGATTCATTGTTGACAGCGGCATGGTAGGTGCGCCCGTTGAACAGATAGGCATCGCCCGCCTTACCGGTCATCTGGATCGCTCCAGGCATCTGGCGCGGGTCGTCCACCTCCGGGAATTTATAATTCTGCGGAAAACGGTAGGAGCCGGGAATCATGGCTGTCCCGCCGCTGTTGGCGTTCACATCGGAAAGGAGGAAAAACACCTTGACCATGACTGTCGAGAGCGGATGATAAATACCCCCCAATCCGACATCGTGGTGCCATCCCGCGTGCGTCGAAGGCGTATGCGGCGGAGTGATGAAATAATCGTTGTCGATCATCGAAACATCGTCGCCCAGCAGTTCGCGTACTACCGGAAAGACCTTCGGATGCCAGAGCAACGCCAGCAATCGATTATCGTATTCAATCGGGGCTTGCACCTGTTCCAGAGTCGCTGACCGCGTTCCGGGCAGTGAGGCATCCGCTCTCCAGATTGCCTCCGCCTTTGCCGCACCATCGCGGACTTCCGACAGTTCTTCCGCTGACAATGCGCCAGGGATCGTCAGAAAACCGTTCGTTTCGTAGGCTATTTTTTGTTCTTCGGTCATTGAATTCACGATTTTCTCCCAATAGGATTCCGAGGCATTTCAATGCCTCATCAATCTCATCAATCAACGCCGCGCCTCCATGAGGTCAATGAAGCGTTCAAAATAGAATGTGCTATCGCGCGGGCCCGGCGACGCCTCCGGGTGGTACTGGATCGAAAAGACGGGTAACTCCCTATGTTGGAGACCTTCCACCGTACCATCGTTCAGGTTGATCTGCGTCACGGAGACGGAATCGGAAGGTAGAGAGTTCGCATCCAGAGCATAGCCGTGGTTTTGCGAAGTGATCACGACCCTGCCAGTGGGAAGATCCTTGACCGGGTGGTTTGCTCCGCGATGACCAAAGGGGAGTTTGAATGTCTTCCCGCCGAACGCACATCCCAGCAACTGATTTCCGAGGCAGATTCCCATGACCGGTTTACCGCTATGGGCGACCGCCTGCACGGTATCAACGGCATATCCCAGTAGCGCAGGGTCGCCAGGACCCGGGGATAGGAATAAACCATCCGGGTCATCCGCCAGCATCTGGTCGGCGGTCGCTGTCGCGGGGAAGACCGTGGCGCGAACGCCCAGCGCCGCCAGTTCCCGAAGAATATTATATTTGATGCCGCAGTCCAGCACAGAAACGCGGAAGCGGGCGGAGCCTTCATCCGGCCCCCAGGAGTAAGGCTTGGACGTCGTGACGCGGCGCACCCAGTCGATCTGATCGTAAGCGTTGGCGCGGTCATTCAATCGTGCAATGAGATCGTCCGCGATCACATCCCCGATGCCCAGAGCGCCCATCATGACCCCTTCATGGCGGAGGCGCCGGGTCAGGGCGCGAGTATCCACTCCGGAGATGCCCGGTATTCCCTGCCGCCGCAGAAAGCCATCGAGGGATTCATTCGCCCGCCAGTTTGAGTAGACGTCCGCCAGACGGCGCACGACAAATCCCGCGACCTGAATCTGTTTGGATTCCACATCGTCGGCGTTGATGCCGTAGTTACCGATCAAGGGGTACGTAAGACAGAGCAGTTGCCCGGCATACGATGGGTCGGTGAGCGCTTCCTGATACCCGGTCATTCCGGTATTGAAAACGACCTCGCCCACCGTTGTCGTCGTGGCGCCGAACGCCTCGCCCTCGTAAACCGTTCCATCCGCCAGCGCCAGAATCGCCCTCATTACGCTTCCTCCCAGACAATTTCGCCGCCGACTATTGTCATCGTCGCCCGCCCGGTCAGTTCAGCGCCGCCGAATGGGGTATTCTTGCCTTTGCTGACGAACTTTTCAGGTTCGACAATCCATGTGGCATCCGGATCGAATACCGTAATATCCGCAGGCGCCCCCGGAGAAAGATTTCCCCCCGGCAGGTTCAGAATCCGCGCCGCAGCTGCGCTCATTCGTAACACCAGATCGGACAGCGACAGATGCCCCGGCTTGACCAGATGCGTGATCCCCAGCGCCAGCGACGTTTCCAATCCGTGAATACCGAACGGCGCAAAACTGAACTCCTGATCTTTTTCATACCGGGCGTGTGGGGCATGGTCGGTGGCGATGCAGTCCAGCGTTCCGTCCTGTAGCCCGGCGATAATTCCCACGATATCCGCCGATGTTCTCAGGGGCGGGTTCATCTTCGCGTTCGTGTTATAGCCCCGGCACGCTTCATCAGTCAGACACCAGTAATGCGGCCCGGTTTCCGCTGTCACATTTGCGCCCTGCTGTTTGAAGAAGCGGATAATCTCCACTTCTCGCGCCGTCGAAACATGAAGGACATGCAGATGCGCTCCCGTCATCAGGGAAAGCAGACAGTTCCGGGCGACGTGCATCTCATACGCCTCACGCGGCATTCCCTTGATACCCATCACGGACGCCTCATACCCCTCGCTCATCGCGCCGCCTTCGGTCAGCGAAGTGTCCTCGCAGTGAGCGAGCACGGGCAGATTCAGCATCTTCGCATATTCCATCGCCCGACGCATGAACTCGGAATCCTGCACCTGAAAGGCGTCGTCGGAGACCGCCACCGCCCCGGCGTCCCGCAAATCGCCCATCTCGGCTAATTCTTTGTTGTGCATCCCTTTGGAAAGCGCGGCGATCACATGAAGCCGCGCCCCGGTCTTTCCGGTGATGGGCGTCGCCTGCGCATACAGATCGCGGACAATCGGGGCGTTGTCAATGACCGGTTTCGTATTGGGCATACAGGCGACCGCCGTAAACCCGCCCGCCGCCGCGCTCGCCAGACCGCTCTCTAAATCTTCCTTGTATTCCTGTCCCGGAACCCGCAGATGCACATGGATATCGATCAATCCCGGCGCGACGACTTTCCCGGCGCAATCAATGACCTGCTCGCCCGAATCTCCCGCCAGAGAGCCGCCGACCGCTACGATTTTCCCTTCTGCAACGCGAAGGTCGCCGACGATATCTAAATTATTCGCCGGGTCAATAATCCGGCCTCCGCGTAAAATCATTTCATTATTTTCCAGATGATGTATGTCACGTTGATGAAGGTATAAGAGCCCACATCAGTATTTTCACCCTTCCGCTCCTAAGAGCAAGTACAGAACCGCCATTCGCACGGCGACGCCGTTGGTGACTTGCTTTTCGATCAGGCTTTGCGGGAGGTCAGGGACGTCGCCGCCGATTTCGAGGCCGCGATTCATCGGGCCGGGGTGCATGACCAGAACGTCGGGTTTGGCGACGCGAAGGGCGGATTTCGTGACCCCGAACAGGCGACTGTACTCTCGCTCAGTCGGGAACAGGGCGCGTGCCTGTCGTTCCAGTTGCAGGCGCAGGACATTGACCACATCCGCTCCCTCTAATCCGGCGTGTAGGTCAGTGAAAACCGTGACCGGCAGGCGATCCGCATCGGCGGGAAGCAAGGTGGAAGGCCCTACCAGACGAACGTTCGCGCCCATCGCATGCAATCCCCAGATATTAGACCGGGCGACCCGGGAATGAGCGATGTCCCCGACAATAGCGACGGTCAGACCTTCCAATGAGCCTTTCGCGTCACGCAGGGTCATTAAATCCAGCAGGCCCTGCGTCGGGTGCTCGTGGGTCCCGTCACCGGCATTCACGACCGGGATATTAACCCATTCGGCGGCCTGATGGCAGGCGCCGCTGTGCGGCGTCCGCATGACCACCAGATCGGCGGTCAGCGCTTGCAGGGTGAGAAAGGTATCCTTGAGCGATTCGCCTTTTGTGGCGGAAGACGTAGAGCCAGAAATATTGATGACGTCTGCGCTCATGTACTTGCCCGCCGCTTCGAAACTGCTCCGGGTGCGCGTCGAATTCTCAAAGAACATCGTCACCACCGACTTACCGCGGAGAGTGGGTACTTTCTTCACATCGCGGCGCAAAACTTCCGAAAAGGTCGTGGCGGTATCCAGTATGGTGGTGATTTCGTCGCGGGACATTCCCTCAAGACCGAGCAGGTCACGTCCCGCAAAATTGATAACGCTCATAATGCTGCCTCCGGCTTCTCAATGAAGACGCCATCTTCGCCGCCGTCCAGTTCGGAAAGATGAACATTCACCCGTTCCGAGCGTGAGGTCGGCAAGTTTTTGCCCACGAAGTCGGCCCGGATCGGAAGTTCGCGGTGTCCGCGATCCACGACGACAGCCAGTTGCACGGAGGCGGGACGTCCCAGATCCATTAGAGCGGCAATTCCTGCCCGGACGCTGCGCCCGGTGAACAGGACATCATCGACCAGCACCACGGTCTTACCGGTGATATCGAAAGGAACACGAGTAGTACGTGCGGCGGCATGACGAACCGAGTAATCGTCCCGATACAGGGCGATATCCACCGCCCCGAAGAGAACATCGCCTTCGCCTATCCGGGAGATGATCTCCGCCAATCGCGCCGCCAGCGGTTCGCCCCGTCGCAGGATACCGACCAGAACCACCCGCTCCGTCCCTTTATTCTTTTCCACAATTTCATGGGCGATACGGGTAAGGGCTCTTCGCACTTCGCCCGCATCCATAACCTGAGTTTCCGCCACTGTTGCGTCCTCGATTCCCGAAAACAAAAAACGCCTCCCATGCCGTGAGGCAGGGAGGCGTCCTTTTGTCTTGCGCCGCAGGGCAGGCGACTGCTTCCCTTCCTCGGGAGCGTCGCTTTACACGGCGAATCAAATGGGTCAGGGCGCGTTCCTTGCCCGCCTCACGGGACGGGACTTAAAGGCGTTCACACACTTTTCTGTCAGAACAGTATGTCGTGTTTCAGGCTTGCTGTCAAGGTATAATTCTCTGTTCAAATGACGAAAATCAAAATCTGCGGAATTACCAACTCAGAAGATGCGGAAGCGGCGTGCGCGTATGGCGCGGATGCGCTGGGGTTTATCTTCGTCCCCAAATCGCCCCGCTTTGTCGGCGCAGATTTGTTACAGGCGCGACGCATGATGCATGACGTTCCGCCGCTGGTGTGGCGCGTCGGGGTGTTCGACCATCCCAACGCGGATTTTTCCGGGCCGCCTGAACTACACGCCATTCAATACTATAACGCGCCCGAACAGGGCTGGCAGAGCGGGTCGTTCGCGCCGTATCGGCATACGCCCGTGCCTATCAAGGCTTTTCGGGTTAAGGATCAGGAGTCGCTCAAGGAAATCGTTACTGACCCCTGTCCCAAGGAATTGATCCTGCTGGACGCTTACTCCCCCAACGCACTCGGCGGGACGGGCGAAACGTTCAACTGGGAACTGGCGAAACAGGCGAAACACCTCGGGTTGCCGATCATCCTGGCGGGAGGTCTTACGCCGGAAAATGTCGGGGAGGCGGTCGCAACCGTTCGTCCTTACATGGTGGATGTTTCCTCTGGAGTCGAGGCGGAACCCGGTCGTAAAGATCACGATAAGCTGCGCCGTTTTATTCGCGCCGTTCGCGCCGCCGATTTATCCTTCCTTTGAAGCAGATTCTATAGCTTCCCGTACATCCGCCGCCGTGATTTGATAGAGAGCCACTCCTCCAGATTTTGCGTCAACCAGAAGATGCTCTCCATCCGGCGAAAGAATGATCTGGGATGGTTCATAATCGAATTCCAACTTGATTACAGGCGCATTGGCATGACGAATCGTCAGTGTAAGCATTTTTCTATACAAAAAAGGGCAGCGATAACTTCGCTTTTCAATCACGGTATCCGTACCTGATGGAAACGGTTTCGGTTTATTGAAGTGGTGCGGTAGTCTCGCAATACGATCCAGTGTTCGATCAAGTCGAAAGCGTTCACCTGTCTGGAAATCACAACGCCAGCTTTCACGATTGAACGACGAATCCAGTGAAACAAGCGTAACATCCACACTATTTTGCATCACCCGATTGATAATAAGTTTCGCGGAAGATCTCCATGTGTCTTTCGTTCCCCCTTTGTCTTTCCACACATAGTTTCCGCCTTTTCCTGTTTTTACGTCCCAATAATCCAATGTGGCATCATGCCGAGTACTGATATTGCCACAGTAAGAACCATCGGTTGTAAAGAACGACTGTCTCTGATACCACCCCTTCGTCATGAAGTTTTTTTGGAAACGGCGGACGAAAGGCGGATTCGCGGTCAGGCGTATAAGCCCTTCTGTAACGACACGAAAGTCCTGATCCAAAACATCCTTAAAACCAGACAAATCTCTCTGGAACGTGCAGTCATCATATATAGAAATGCTGTTCGGCAGACGATGCGCTACCAGACGCCGCACAAATTTGGACGGGAAAAATGTACAATCGCCCCAACGAGATTCCAATATCAACATCTGGTAATAATGCCATTCCGAACCGAACGCATTACACCATTCGCGGTCTGAATATTTTAAGCCATCTTCATGGTAAGGGAAAATCGCGTTTTCGGGGATGATGACACGTCGGTCGCCAAGCCTCCAGCGATAGGACACATGGGACGCCGCCAGATGCTCACAACGCTTTCTTTGTGACCTTCCGCAGAAAGGACAATAGACGATTCCGCAACAATAGAAGAAGTGGTTGTCATCTACACATCTTCGCTTTAAGGACTTACCGCATGTCGGGCAGCCACCCAGAGCCAACAGCGCCAGGCGGATTTCATCATCCTCGGTTACTATTGGCGCGACTTTACTTAACTCCTGATCACTGTCGGTCATAAATATCTTTTGGGCAGAAATCATCACTTATATTCTCCACTTTATTAAGGCTTGTTGAAACACATTTATTTTTTAGTGTCACAGTTCAGCATCAGGTTACAGACGCAAACGGCGGCATCAAGAACACCTACCACGGCTAACAAACTCATAATTTGAAGGGAGGTACGCTTTTGATTATCGCCAGAGATAGCACTCCGGCAGGATTAGATTTTTCGGAATCAACGCCAGATATAATTTTATTGAAACCTTGCGAACGATTACGCCTGTCTGAACGTTGCCCGTGCGTCGGAACGGGAATGGAAAGTGACGGAATAACGACATGGATAACCAGGCGCAACACAACCCCGACGACGGTATCAAGAAAGTGGCGGAAATGATTTCCGGAACCAACATCGCCATGCCGTAATTCACCGGAAGGAGAAATCTCACCGAACGATCTCATTCGAGGTATACAGGAGGTATACAGTCAGGGTTAGCGATAGTGATCAACGCCCGGATATTATATCGGGGTGATTTTGATCCTTACGCCTGAATTCCTGACCATTTGCCGTCTTGCGCCGGATGCTCCCCTTCCACAGTGGGCGCAGGCAAATTCCTTCTTCTCTATAACTCGGACGCCGGACGAGCTATCGCTCATCGTACCGGACGCGGACGTCCCGGCAGACATAACGGCGGAGCGAGGGTGGCGGGCGTTCAAGGTGGCGGGACAACTGGATTTTGCGCTCACCGGAATTCTCGCCTCCCTTGTCGCACCGCTTGCGGAGGCGGGAATTCCGATTTTCGCTTTATCCACCTATGACACGGACTATATCCTTGTCAAAGCCGAACGTCTCACCCAAGCGATCATAGCGCTGACCCATGCGGGGCATCATTGCGAATGAGATGAACGAAGGAATCATTGCCGATTATCATCCCGGCAGTTCCCGGCAATCCGGCATCAATTAGAACTCTGTTGTTATCGCCCGCACAGGTTTCCCAGAAGTAAACGACATTGACCAGAGTCAGTCGCTTGTACGCGAGGCCGAATGCAATCTCATGTGCGCCGTCCTCGCGGGAGCTATCGAACAACGGATCATCGGCGCGATTTGTTTCGCTGAGTAGAATACTATGTACCACAATCGTCTCACAAGTGAGGATTTTTGTGGAATACCTACTCTGATTTCTACCGATAGTTGTGCAAATTCCTACAGGCTCTTCTCACCAGGTTCTGCCATATGCTGGAAAAACTCCAGAACTTCCCCATCCGGGCCGAGGAAAAAGCCGACGCGGATCGTTTTGCCATTGACCGGAACACTTTTAGGTTCGATCGTAATGGTGCAACCGAGGGCGCGCGCCACTTCGATATCGTGGTCTACATCCGTGGAGCGCAAGGCGAGATGGAAAAACGGCCAGGGGGCGGGAACATCGCTATTAGCGTCCGGGCTCTGTCCCGGCGCAGACGCGAACAGTTCGAGGTAGTTTCCATCGCCCAGGTCCAGAAGCGCGATGCGCCCGTCGCCTTCGCCCCACTGATGCGCCAGCGTAAAGCCCAGGCCCTCAGTGTAAAAGGCGAACGATTTGTCGAAATTACGGGCGCGAAGCGCGATGTGATGGTATCCGCAAGCGGACAGTTTTTGATTGGTCGAAGTGGTCATGCCTCTGTTTTACGCCTCACCCCGGTTAATTCCTGCCTGAGGGAATTTTCTTCCCACAGATTCAGGCGGAAGGCATAGCGTTCTCAGGAATCGCCCGGAAATGGATCACGCAACAAACTCCGCCGCTTTCCTGATGGATATCAATCTTCCAGCCATTTGCATCCGCGATTGCTTTGCAGATGGCGAGACCAAGTCCATTACCTCCGGTATGAGCGCTACGGGAAGCGTCCGGGCGAGCGAATGGCTCGAAAAGACGTGACTCATCCCTACTTGTAAAAGGGGGGCAAATATTGAATATGGTGAACTTTGGCGCTTCCAGAGTCTGCGCCAGAGTGATCGATATCGTAGTATGTGGCGTCGCATACCTGACCGCGTTTTCGATGACATTACGAACAATTATCTCACCATGTTGCGGAATGCCAGACAATGCCGTATTGGCTTGAAGGTCAGCCTCTACTGTCAGGTTCCGGTCTTTAGCTAACGGTTCATAAAACGCAATCAGACGACGACAGATTGCATCGAGTTCGGAATATTCGAGCTTACCCATCGGCGCGGGGGCGTTTTCCAGACGATTCAAGAGCAAAAGTGATTGCATCAATGCAATCAACCGTTGCGTCTGTACATACGCTTCACGGATCGTTTCCTGATAGTGCGCCGCATCACGGGGCCGCAACAGGGCGAGTTCCAGATGACCGGAGAGCGCTTGGATGGGAGTACGCAGTTCATGCGATGCGGCGGCGTAAAACCGCCCCCGAGCGTCTGCTGCGCTGGAAATTCGCGCCAGAAGTCCGTTGAGCGTTCCCACCAGTTCGACAATTTCACGATCCTGCGATGAAGGCGTCAGGAAAACTTGCGGAACAGCGGCGACCTGAACCTGACGCGCCAAATGCTGAATAGGCAAAAGCGTTCGCCCCACGATCATCCATGCGCCCACTGCCGTAACGCCGGACGTTATTGCGCCGAAAAATAAAAGCGCGACTGCTTCTCGCTGTAACTCCTGTTCGGTCTTGTCCCACAGAAGCGCGATCACGATTGTATTCTCCCCCCAGGGCAGGGTTCGTATCCGCCAGCGTGTCTGATTTTCCAATGAGTTCAGCGGCAGCTGGGGCGTATTGTTATGGGACTGGACAAGCGTTTTTCCCGAAGGGGAAATGACCATCAGATGGAGATTTTCCGCAAACAGATCGCGCCCTTCCTTGAGCAATGCTTCCCTGCTGACGGGTTCGTCTGTCGCGACCAGTTCACGTTGCACTTCATCGACAGCGACTTGCAGACGCCGCGCTACGCTTTCTTCCGCCGTATGACGAACCGCCAAAATCAGCATCAGGCAGGTCAGAAGAATAATCAGAGCCATCGAAAGGGAAAAGGCGATTGTGATTCGGGCGCGAATGGAATTAATCATCGAGACGCAGTTCCAGACAATAGCCAACGCCACGGACGGTATGAATCAGGGCAGGACGCGCCCGGTCTATTTTGCCGCGAAGATAGCTGATGTACACTTCCAGAACATTATCCCGCCCCTCAAACTGGTAGTTCCAGACATGCTCTAAAATCTGCGCCCGGGGAAGAACCTTCCCGGCATTCCGCATGAAATATTCCAGAAGCGTATACTCCGTGCTGGACAGAAAAATTTGCTTGCCGCCGCGAGTCGCTTTTCGAGTTGCCGGATCGAGAGTCAGATCGCCGATACGCAGGACGGCGGGCATCGCGGCGCCACGTCGCAAGAGCGCCCGCATCCGAGCCAGTAGTTCGCCAATCTGGAAGGGCTTGACGATGTAATCATCGGCGCCGCTATCGAGTCCCTCGATCTTATCTTCGAGCGTATCTTTTGCCGTGATCAGTAGGATCGGCGTCGCTACCGACATTGCCCGCAGGTGACGACAGACCTCAAAACCGTTTCGTCCCGGTAACATGATATCGAGCAGGATCAGGTCATAGCCCTGAGTTTCCGCCTTTTCACTCGCCAGAATGCCATCGGCGCACGACTCCGCGCTATAGCCCGCTTCTGTGACCGCCTGCTCCAGAAACCGGGCGACGCTTTCATCATCCTCGACAATCAAGACATTCGTGTTTGTCATAATGCCCCAATATCTTACCGCTATCCGATTATCCTGACGTTTTGGATGGATTGATTACTCTGACGGAGAATCGACGATAGCCTTACGTCTCAGAGTTACATATAGTAAAGGAGCGAAGAAAAGTGTAAATAACGTCGAGAATGTCAGTCCGCCGATCACGGCGATGGCGAGTGGCTTTTGCATTTCCGCTCCCGCGCCAATCCCCAGCGCCAGAGGAACGAGACCAAGAATCGCCGTCAACGTCGTCATCAATATGGGTCGCAGTCGGGCTTCGCCTGCCCGGATCGCGGCCTCGACGGTGGACATCCCTTCAAGTTCCGCTTTACGCGTCCAATCCAGCAGCAAAATCCCGTTCTTCACGACGATTCCGACCAGCATGACTCCGCCCATAAAGGAGGAAACATTGAGGGGAGTTCCGGTCGCCCATAGAGCGAGGGTCGCTCCGAAAAGCGACAGGGGCATTACCAGCAGGATAGTCAACGGCGCGGTGAAAGAACCGAACTGAAATACCATAACGGCGAAAACCAGTAGAATCGCCAGAGCCAGAACTGTCAGCAGGTTACGAAACGCATCCGCCTGACTCTGGAATTGTCCGCCCAGAAGGTAGGTGACGCCCGCCGGTAGCCGCTGTTTGTGCATCAGCGCGATGACATCACGCTGGACGCTTCCCAGATCGCGCCCGGACATTTGCGCTTCGATCGAGACCATTCTGCGCTGGTCTTCCCGGTTCAATTCGGTGGTTCCTGCAATCGTGTCCAGAGTTCCCAGCGACGAAAGGGGAACCGTAAAACCGCCGGGGGCGTGAATGGGCAATAGAGCCAATTTCTCCGGATTATTGCGGTCGGATTCCGGAAAACGGACTCGTACTCCGACCTGCCGATCTCCCTGTAAGAGTTGCGTCGCTACATCGCCGAACATAGCGGCGTTCGCTTGTGTCGCCACAGCATCGGGCGTCAGACCGATGCGCCCCGCACGAACAGGGTCTATTTGCAGGGTCAATTCGGGACCAGATTGAATGACTCCCGATTGCACATCCACCACGCCGCTGACTTTTTCCAGTTCTGCACTGATATTCCGGGCGACTTCGTTCAATTGCGCTTGATCGCCGCCGAATATTTTAATCTGTACCGGAGCGGGGGCGCCGGAAAGGTCGCCGATCAAGTCCTGAAGAGCCTGAAGAAAATCGGTGTCGACACCGGGAATCTCGGCATTGACCTTTTCACGGATTTCATCCATTACGGCGGTTATGGCACGATGACGATTCGATTTCAGGGTCACAGTATAATCGCCCCGGTTCGGTTCGGTTATAGCGAAACCCAATTCCGTACCGGTGCGACGAGAATAGTTCTGAACCTCCGGCGTCTCCTTGAGGATGGTATCTATCTTTTGCAGGAGTCGGTCACTTTCCTCAAGCGATGTTCCCGGTGGCGTCCAGTAATCCAGAATGAATGTCCCTTCGTCTATTTCCGGCATAAATCCGGCGCCAAGGCGTGAGGCGAAAAACAACGTGGCGCCGATAATAACCGCAATACCGAGGGGTAAAATAATCGCCCGCCTTCGCATGCAAACACGAAGCAGGGAATCATAGGCGACAAGAACGCGCTCGAATAATCGACCATGCTCCGGGGCGCCGGGGCGAGCGACCAGAAACGCTGCGCACAGACCGGGACTGACAAACAACGCCAGCAGGAGAGAGACCATCAAGGAAATCGTCAATGTGACAGCGAGGGCGGTAAAAAATGCGCCAGCAACCCCTTCCAGAAACGCCAGAGGCAGAAATACGACCACCGTAGTGAGCGTAGAGGAGATCATGGGGGCGCCGATTTCACGGGACGCTCTTTGAATGGCGTTCTCTCGGGTCTCACCCTGAGCCAGATGGCGAACGATATTTTCCACAACAACAATGGCATCATCGATGACGAGACCGATACCGACGGCGAGCGCCCCCAGCGTCATCAGGTTCAGGGTCAGGCCAGAAAGGCGCATCAGAAGGAAAGTGATCAGCGCAGTCGCCGGGATAATCGCCGCCGTTACCAGAGTCGCCCGCAGATCCCCCAGAAAGAGCGACAGAACCACCACCGCAAGCGCGGCGCCGATGAGAATGGCATCGCGTACGCTGCCAATCGCTTCCTGAATCAGAACGGTCTGGTCATAAAAGACGCCCGTTTCCGTTCCGGGGGGCAAACTCGGCTTCATATCCGCTATTTCGCGCTTGACCGCCTCCACGACAGCGATGGTATTGGCATCCGGCTGGCGAACGATATTGATCAAGACCGACGGGGTCCCGTCCGCGACGACGATAGTCGTCCGGTCTTCGCTGGAGGGATGTATCTCCGCCAGTTCCCGAAGCGTCACCGGGACGCCACCCCGCTGTACGACGACAATATCGCCCAGTTGGGTGGCATCCGTCGTCTCGCCGGATACCAGCGCCTGATATTGCTGGAATCGATGGTCGATCCGCCCGACCGCTCGGGTGATATTGGATTGAGTCAGCGCTGTTTCGACATCCGATAGCGATAGATTGAAGGCGCGGAGTTTTTCCGGATCGACATTGACCGCAATTTCCGGTACAAGCCCTCCCTGCACAACCACACGGGCGATACCGGGAATCCGGCTCAGGCGAGGACGAATGGTGTAGGTCGCCAGATTCCATAACTCGGTCGATGATAGTTTTTTCGAATTCAGGGACAGACCAAACACCGGGAATACAGTCGGATTCATGCGCTCCACATGGATGACCGACTCCGGTGGCAATGTCGGGCGCACTTCGTTGGCTTTGGTGTTGACCAACTGCTCGGCGACGATCATATTCGTCCCCCAGGCGAAATCGATCGATGTTTCCGCCGCGCCGCGTTGTATCTTCGTCCTCATCCGAGTGACGCCGGGGATCGTAGCAATCGCCTCCTCCAGAGGGCGAGCGACGCCCGCTTCCATGCGATTGACCGGACGCTCCCCGACTTCCGCGATCAACACAATGCGTGGGAAGGTAATATCCGGCAATATGGCGACCGGGAAATAGGGCAACGACCATGCCCCGAATCCACAGAGGACAATGGTCAGGAATAAAATGGCGGCGACATGCCGGGTGGCGAAGGGAGGATGTTTCACGGTTTTGCGCCCGCGCCCTCTCGCGTTGGGTTTTTAGCGGAACCGGCTTCTTCATTCTTCTCGTCGCTCTTTTCCTTGCTGGTTCCCGAAGGTTTTTCTTCTGCGGACTGGACTTTCGCGCCGTCCGCCAGTTCGTAGTGTCCGAGACGGATGACCTGCTCGCCGACACGGACGCCGCTCAGGATTTGCGTACGGTCATTTTTTTCGACGCCGACCCTGACGCTACGTTCCCGTGCAATCTGATCGGCGCCAACCACAAAAACGACTTCTCCTGTTTCGCGCCTGAGAATCGCTTGCCGGGGAACGACTACAGCATCGGGCTGACGACTCAAAATGATTTCCGCCGAGGCGAATGCGCCTATGCGTAACGCCTTGCCGGTGTCCGCGATGGTAATTCGAACCGGCATCAGATTCGTCTGGGAATCGACGCTCCCCAGGCTGAGAACGCGACCGGAAAAAGTGCGTCCCGGCGCATCGGGAGTGGTCACCCGCGCCGTCATTCCCGGTCGTATCTTGATACCGTCACCAGCAGTCACATTAGCGATCAGGTCAAGCGCCGTCATATCCGACACCTCCGCTACCGGAGTCGCGACATCCGCCATATCGCCTTCGTTCAGTAAGCGTCGGGTCACGACTCCCCCAACTGGCGACCGCAGTTCCGCCGTTCGGGCGGTTTCCTGCGCTGTCAGTAGCTCAGCGCGGCGTTGTTGCACCGTATCGCGCATTGCCTGCGCTTCGGAGCGTTTCGCCTGTGTCGCCAGAGCGCCCTGTTGCGCCTGACGCAGAGCCGCCAGCGCCTGCGCGATTTTGGCGTCCCCGGCTTTTCGGGCGTCCGCCAGTGAGCGTTGCGCCAGTTCGACCCGAATTTCAGCGGCGCGTACATCCTCGCTCCGCGCCCCTGTCTTGACCAGATTCGCCTGCGCTTCCGCCGCCTTCAAGGCGGATTCCGCCACTTCTCGCGCCGCGACGGCGTCTTCCCAGTCGCGTTTTGCGATGAAGCCTTTCTCCCACAATGCCTTGTTCCGGGCTTCCTCGTTAACAGTTCGGTCGCGGGTAGTGGTCGCCTGTATCACTGCCTGTTCCGCCTGCGCGATTTCCTGAGGACGAGCCCCGGCGCGAATTTTAGTTAAATCCGTTTGTGCAGATTGCAGGGTCAGCGCCGCCTGTTCCACTGTAGCGTCCCGGTCGATCCGGGCGGAGGAGAGCGATAACCGGGCAAGCTGGATGGCATTTTCATTGTCCGCCGCCAGAGCGTCGGCAGTGAGGTCACTCTGGCGCACCTGCGTCTCCGATGTTTTCAGGGCGGCGGCGGCGCTGCTGACCTGCGCCCGTTGGGGTCGGTTATCGATAAGCGCGATCACCTCGCCCGCCGCGACAATCTGACCTTCACGAACACGGACGGAAAGTAACTTGCCAGGAGCCTGCGGAGCGACATGGACGACCCCCCCCTGCCGCACGGTCAGAGTTCCCGTAGCGGCTACCGTGGTTTCCACCATCTGTTTCTCGGCGGGCGCAAGTTCGACTGTCACCGGGTCAGGGGCTTCGGTCTTCGCTTCCCCCGACTCCTTCGCCACATTGGAAGCGCAGCCCGAAAAAAGAAGCAAGCCGGGTACGATCATAAGAATCAGAGCGACGGCGCGAACCATACGCCCATAGCGGAACGAACGGAGACACAAAAAGGGCATCGGATACGAAAGGGCTACTTCAATCACATTTCCATTATAGAAGGAAAATGTATCGATTTAGCCCATCGTTAGCCCATCGGCGCTGAGAAAGCGTTAAGGATGAGAACTGACAGCGATTTTCAGGAAATATGTGCGCCCTGCGCTTCGACGTAAACGGCATAAACGGACTGACTTGCGGTCATAAAGAGACGGTTGCGACGCGGACCGCCGAAACAGAGATTACTGCAGGGTTCCGGGAGGCGGATCAACCCGATGCGAGTACGATCTGGAGCGAAGATATGGACGCCGTCATACCCTGCACCGCCCCAACCCGCCGCCGCCCAGAGGTTTCCATCGGTATCGCAACGGACGCCGTCCGAACCGCCCGCCACCTGGACGCCATCAATCTCCATCTTCATGTCGGTGAAAAGGATGTCGTCGGTCAACTGATTGTCGTCGGTCACATTCCAGACACGGATATTCTGCGGGGAGCCCGTATCGACGATATAGAGCTTCTTGTAATCCGGTGAAAAGCACAATCCGTTGGGCTTGTCCAGATCATCGGTCACTTTAACGATTTGTGCGGTCACCGGATCGATACGATAAACGGCCTCTTTCAGAAGAAGCTCGCCCTTGAATCCTTCATAGTTTGCCATCGTCCCATAGCCGGGGTCGGTGAACCAGATACCGCCATCCGGATGCACCACGACATCATTGGGGGCGTTCAACGGTTTACCGTCATATCGATCCGCCAGAACGGTGACCGCGCCGGAATGTTCGTAGCGCACCACGCGACGAGTCCCATGCTCACAGGCGATCTGCCGTCCCTGAAAGTCGAAGGTATTCCCATTGCTGTAATCCGCAGGATTTCGGAATACGGAGACATGATGGTCTTCGTTCAGATAACGCCACTGCACATTGTTCGGAATATCGCTCCACAGCAGATAGCGCCCGACCCCATTCCAGGCGGGACCTTCTGACCAGAGGTATCCTGTCGCGATTCTTTTAATCGGGGTCGCTCCCAATCGATATTTATTGAATCGAGGATCAAGGGCGATAATATCCGGGTCGGGATAGCCGATGGGGGCAGCGTCCGGACGGTAGTCCCGAGGCGTGTATTTATCCATAGTCTTTACGTTCTCTTGCTGTTTAGTTGCCTGTGATGGTACGACGGAAGCGACCTGCGCGTCAACCCCTCATGCTCCTCTATAGTTTAGTACATAGCGGCATGGCGTCTTGAGGAAAGGATGAGCAAGACGCTCTTGAAATCTCAAACCTGTCGGGATACAATCTGATTAATACTAATCTGACAATTTCAATCAACCCGATAGGAATAGTCGGATTTAAGGGAAAAGAGTTTTTGTCTCGTGAATAAGGTCGAGGTTATCAAGCAGGAAAAAGACGGATTGGATGTCTGGAACGATGTCCTGCGCTACGCGACGGAAGGCTTCTCCGCTATCGCGGAGGACGATTTTGTGCGAATGCGCTGGTATGGAATTTACCAGCAGATTCCCAAAGACGGACATTTCATGATGCGTATCAAGGTTCCGGGCGGCATCGCCAGCACGGAACAACTGCGCGTCATTGCCGCAATCACCGATAAGTACGCCCGCGGCTTCGCGGATGTGACCACACGGCAGACCTTTCAATGGCACTGGTTGCGCATCGAAGATTTCCCGGATATTGTCGCCCGCCTGGATGCCGTCGGCATCACGACGATGGGAGCGTGCGGCGATATTCCGCGCAATATTGTCACCTGCCCGATTGCCGGACTGCACCCGGAGGAGATTCTGGACTCGCGCCCTACCGTCGAGGCGATTCACCGGCTTACGGCGGGCAACAAAGAATTTTCCAACCTGCCCCGCAAATACAAGCTTTCCGTCTGTGCCGACCCCGAACAGTGCGTCATGCCGGAAATCCATGACTTTTCTCTTGTCGGAGCGATCAACCCGGCGACCGGCGAGGCCGGTTATGGACTCCGCGCCGGCGGCGGTCTTTCGACCCAGCCGCACTTCGGCCTCTGGATGGACGCCTTCTTCACGCCGGATCAGGCGGTGGATGCCTGTCGCGCCGTTACCGGAATCTTCCGAGACTTCGGTTATCGTGAAAAGCGGACGCACGCTCGCCTGAAGTATCTGGTCGCGGATTGGGGAGCGGAAAAGTTCCGTGAGAAGCTGGTCGAGTACCTGGGATACGAGCCGATTGCCGGAGTCGCCGACAACTCACCGAAGAACACCTACCGTGACCATGTCGGGATTCACAAACAGAAGCAACCCGGATTGAACTGGATCGGTCTGAGCGTTTTGACCGGGCGCGTCACCAGCGAACAACTTTATGCACTGGCGGATATCATCGAGAACTACGGCGGCGGCGATATCCGCACGACGGTCATGCAGAATATCCTCGTCCCCAATATCCCGGATGCGAATCTGGACAAAGCGACCAATGCCCTGCGGGCGGCGGGCTTTCAGTGGGAAGGCTCTTCCGCGCATCGCGGAGCCATCGCCTGTACTGGAAATGAATTCTGCAACCTTGCGATCACCGAAACCAAAGGTCGCATGATCCAGATCGTGAACCATCTTGATCATAGCGTCAAATTTGACCGCAATGTCCGTATCAACATGAACGGTTGCCCGAACTCGTGCGCCCAGCATCATGTTGGGGATATCGGTCTTCAGGGATGCAAGGCGCGTGTGGCGGGCGGCGATCAGGTCGAGGCGTATGATATCCATCTGGGCGGGGCGTTAGGTCAGAATCGCTCGTTCACCCATGCCATCCATCGTAAAGTCCCGGCAGAAAAAGTGCAGTACGCTCTGGAAAACCTGTTGAACAACTTCAATAGCACCACGCAGAATGGCGAAGAATTCAACACCTGGGTGCGCCGACATACCGACGCGGAACTGGATGCTTTCCTCGGCGTCGAAACCATTATCGGGGCGCCGGATACGGAAGTTCGCCGCAGTCCGGAATCGGTCAATTAAAACCGACCGATCCGCCGTACCAAAACGACAAACAGGCTCGCGGCGATGCCGCGAGCCTGTTTTGTATCTGCCCCATTCAGGCGATTAAAGTTTTAAAGCCGACGATGGACGCTATCGTCCCTATCAATGAACCTTGATGTAACGAAGTGGGCGCGCGGTTTGAGGCCCGCCCACATCCGTCCCGGTGTAATACAGGCGCTCCGCAATTGTCGTTTTCGTGCGGGCGTCCACCACAGTCAGACGCGCCATGAGAAGTTTGTCCCCGTCGCGTTTCGCTTGCGCTCCTACGGTTGGGCTAACATCGGTAATTGCCGGGGTAAAAGTAGCGATCACCGCTTTGTCTTGCTCCGCCTCGGTCAGTGTCGCCGGATAATCGAGCGCCCGGATGGAGACTCCGCGCCGTTTGCCACGCTTATTCAGATCTTCTGCAACCGCTCGCATAATCTCGCTGACGCGCTTTTCCGTCAAAACCTTGCGAGAAGCGGTTTCAAATCCTTTACCATCGGCAACCAGATAAGCGGTTTCATATAAACCGCGTTGTAACAGCGGTTTGTCCTGTGGCGCGATACGTGTCGGGTCGTCTTCCGATGGCCCCAGCAAAAGTTCCGATAGCGCTTCGGTCGTCCTGCCCGCAAGATCCCCTACTTCTACCGGAGGCGTTCGGGAGTTGCAGGCTCCCAGAAAGGGAATCAATGCGATCAGCGCCAGTAAAAAGCGATATCGGCGTTTAAAAAGCGGGTTCCGCCGGGCTGTTTGTTCCATAGGTAGTTCGTTTATCCTCCCGTCGCCAGAGTCACTACGATCACTTTTGTCGCCCCGGCATCCTTGAGCGCCGCCGCACAGGCGCTGGTGGTTGTTCCAGTGGTAAAAACGTCGTCCACTAACAGGACGCCTTTTCCGGAGAACGCCTTCCTGTCCGCCACAAACATATGCCGGGTGACATTCCGGCGACGATCATCGCCCGATGCCATTGCCTGTTTTGGCGTTCGCCGGATACGCCGGAGTTCCCCCGAAAGGGGCAGATCAGATTGTTGCGCAATCGGTTCCGCCAGAAGTCGCGCCTGATTGAAGCCACGTTTCCATTGTCGCGTCCAGTGTAACGGGACTGGCGCAATAATATCTATCTCGCGCAATAGTTCCGGCGGCAACAATCCCTCAGTAAGGCAACGATTTGCCAGAAAGGCTCCCAACGGTTCGCCGAGTAGTTCCTGCTTGCCATATTTCAGCAGGTGGATTCCCTCGCGTAATGGTCCCCGATAAATACCTGCCGCTCGCGCCGCATCGAAGCCCCATCCGCCGCGTTTCGCTGCTCTGGCGCAGTCCGGACAGGGAACGCCGGGCGATTGCGGTCGTCCGCAGGTAGCGCATAGCGGTTCCTCCAGAGGCGTAAATCCGGCGGCGCATCGTTCGCAGATGACCGTCTCGCCTTCCGCCTCACAGATTAAACAACGAGGCGGATAGACAAGATCAAGGAATCCGTTCCAGGCATAAGACAGCGTTTGTCGGAGAACCGCCATGGGAGGAATCCTGTATCGCTACTTTTTGACGCAGAGAGTCAGACCGTCGCCAATGGGAACCACCGCCGCATCCACTCGTGCGTCCTCATGGATTTTTGCGTTCAATAACCGTATGATCCGGGTCTGTTCATCCTGATCGTCGGGGTCTGCGACCCGTCCCGACCAGAGCGTGTTGTCAATCCCGATCAATCCGCCGGGCCGCGCCAGTTTCAATCCCGCTTCGTAGTAGGAATCATAGCCGTGCTTGTCGGCGTCGATAAAGACGAAATCGAACGTCCCGGCATGACCTTCGCTCAGAAGCTTTTCCAGCGTTTCCGTTCCCGGAGCCAGAGTAAGGGTGATTTTATGCGCGACTCCCGCTTCTTCCCAGTAACGCCGAGCGACGGACGTGAACTCTTCACTCACATCCAACGCATAGATATGTCCCTCTTCAGGAAGGGCCTGCGCGACGCACAGCGAACTATAGCCGGTAAACACTCCGATTTCGAGGCACTTTTTGGCTCCAATCAGCTTGATCAGAACCTTCATGAACTGCCCCTGTTCGGCGGAAATTTGCATTCCGCCACTGGTCATTTCAGCGGTTTCTTCTCGTAGCCGCTGCATCGGTTCTGTCATCGGGGCGGAAACGGACAGCAGGTACTGATGCAACTGATCGGTCATGGTAAGCGTTCGTGCAGACATGGGTAACCTTTCCAACAGCGGATCGCTTTCCTACTATTGGTCATGAATGGTCGTTTATCCTGTCATGCAATACATTCCCGATTGCCCGATGCGATAAATCCGAGAGGAAAGCGGAAGAAACAAAAACAAAAGGACTCTGACAGACATGACCTGCCAGAGTCTTTGTTTTTCGATATTCCCTGCCCGATTGTTCGAGTACTTGTTTGAATTACTTGCGCTGTTTGAGCGCAGCGGCGACCAGTCCGGCGAACAGCGGATGCGCGCGATTGGGGCGAGAGCGGAATTCCGGGTGGAACTGCGTCGCGATAAAGAATGGGTGTCCGTTCAATTCCACGATTTCCGCCAGTTGACCATCCGGGGAGAGTCCAGAAAACGAAAGTCCGGCTTCCGTTAACAATTCCCGGTAGGCGTTGTTGATCTCGAAGCGATGGCGATGACGTTCCTTGATAACGGGCGCATTGTACAGGCTCTCCGCCAGAGAATCGGCGGCGATACGGCAGGGCCATAATCCCAACCGCATGGTCGCGCCTTTATCGGTGACGCCGTACTGATCGGTCATCAGATGCACCACAGGATGAGGGGTCTCCGGATCGACTTCGGTCGTGTTCGCCCCATCGAGACCGCAGACATTCCGGGCGCTCTCGATGACTACCATTTGCATCCCGTAGCAGATTCCCAGAAACGGAACTCCATTTTCACGCGCATGACGGATTGCAGAAATCTTCCCCTCGACGCCACGCGCTCCGAAGCCCGGACAGACCAGAATCGCATCAAAGCTCGTTAATTTTTCTTTTATATCCGCTGTTTCCAGTTCCTCGGAATCGATCCAGGTCATATTGACGCGGCAATCATTGGCGATTCCGGCATGCTGAAGCGATTCCCGAATGGAAATATAAGCGTCCCCATTGGCGATATACTTGCCGACCACCGCAATTTTCACTTCGCCCAAAGGACGAAGGACGCGCTCGACAATCGTATTCCATTCCTTCATCATGGGAGGCGTTTCCGGCAGTCCGAGACGCCGCACGACAAGATCGGCGAACCCTTCTCGTTCAAAGGTCAGCGGAATAGAATAAATCGTTTCCGTATCGATGGCTTCGATCACAGCATCCGAATCGACATCGCAGAAGAGGGCGATTTTGTCGCGTTGCTCCTGATCCAGATCGATCTTGGTTCGGCAGACCAGAACATCGGGAGCGATGCCCACTTCACGGAGTCGCATGACGCTGTGTTGCGTCGGCTTCGTCTTAACTTCGCCCCAGGGACCGACGGAGGGAATGAGAGTCACATGGACAAAGAGAACATTTCCCGCTCCGGCATCCCGCTTCATCTGGCGGATCGCCTCCAGAAACGGCAACCCTTCGATATCTCCTACGGTTCCGCCGACTTCCGCGAGAACGACATCCGCACCGGTCGTTCGCCCATAGGTGACGATACGTTCTTTGATCTCGTTCGTGATGTGCGGAATAACCTGCACCGTCCCGCCGAGATAATCGCCGCGCCGCTCTTTGGCAATGACAGCTCCGTATACCGTCCCGGTGGTGACGCTGGCGTCCCGGCTCAGGTTGATATCGACGAAGCGTTCGTAGTGTCCCAGATCGAGGTCTGTTTCAGCGCCGTCATCGGTAACGAAACATTCGCCATGTTGATATGGGTTCATGGTCCCGGCATCGACATTGATATAGGGATCGAGTTTCTGCATCGCCACTTTGAAGCCACGATTTCTCAGAAGTCGACCGAGCGCGGCGGAGGTGATGCCTTTACCGATAGACGAAACGACGCCTCCGGTAACGAAGATATATTTGACGGGCTTGGTCGCCTTATTTTCGTCCGTCATATCCGACGAAGACGTTGAAACTGAGGTGGTCATGGGTCGCTTCCTTCCGGGGGGTTAGGGTTGGAATTCGCGCCCTCGTGCAAACCGTCCGGGCCGTACTGCCCAATAAAACTATATCCCACCATATTCAGGAAGTCAACGTACAAATGCGCTTTGCTTACACCGGATAAAGTGACAGTTTATTGCCGACGGAAAGCCCACGAGCGATGGTTACCACTGACATAATTGAGTGTGACGCCATTTCCATTACGATAAATGGTGTAATGCTCCCCGGAGAGGATCATTCGGTTATTGGGATAATACCGCCCACTCTTGCGGCGAATGAAGCTGCCATTCTGGGAGATATTAAGCGTTGCGCCACCGTCACGGGTAACGCGCAAATAACAGTCCGTGCGGGAATATCCATCGTATGTGTAGTACGACCCCGGTAACCAGTTGGGAACCCCTTGCGCATATCCCATCGGGGCGGCGCTTCCCAGCAGGAACAGGACAGCGAAAACAAAGAAGATTTTTTTCATAGTAGTTGGTCTTATTGTACCCTTCAAATCGTTTTTCCGATCAAAGTGTGACGATATTCGCTCTTTCGCCATCTCCCGGAAAAATCAGGAGAGCGCCGGTAAAACGGCAATGGCGTCATACGATAGTATAGGGTATGCGTCCTTTACTATTGATGATTGCCGCTTCTGCGCTTCTTTTGGCGGGATGCGCGCCGCAAGAAAAGATTCCCACCTCGGAACCGACGCCGATACCGATTATCATCCCCCTGCCCCGGCTTGTCGAAGACCGACCCTCCCCGGAAAATACGCTCGGGTTGGATGTTGCGGAGACGGCGCAGGCGGATAAACCCAACGACCCAAAAGCCAATCTGGCGCTGGGCTATTCGTATTACAAGGCGCGTTCCTATGCGGACGCCGCACGAGCGTTCGATAAGGCGTCCCGCCTCGCTCCCAAAGATCCGACGCCGTTACTGTATCTGGGTTATACGCAGATGGCGGTCGGGGCGCTGGACAAAGCGCTGGTCACCTTTCAGGCGGTCGCGGAAATGCCCGGCGCGACGAACGCAACCAAAAGCGAAGCGTACCTGCAACTCGGTACTATTCAGGGAGCCTTCAACGATATCGATTCGGCAATAAGTTTCTTTGAAAAAAGCCTGAAAGCAAACCCGAAACAGGGAGCGGCGATGCTCGCTCTGGGCGCACGCGCCGCCGAAGAAAAACGCACCTCCGAAGCGCAAAAATTCTTCACGGACGCTATCGCCCTTCTCCCGGATGGACGCCAGAAGTCGGCGGGTCTGGCAGGTCTGGCGAAAATCACGGAGCGCAAGGGGAAAACACAGGAAGCGCTGGCGCTTTATAAGCAGGCGGTCGCCATGGACGATGAAAACATCTTCGCCGCTGATGGCGTGAAGCGGTTGACGGTCAAATGATAACTCAGGCACGTTTGGTAAAATAAGGTCTGTGACAAAAGACCAGTTGTTTAAGGAAGTGGTGCGGGAGTTCTTTCAGGAGTTTGTCACGCTGTTTCTGCCTGATGTAGCGTCACAGTTAGATTTTTCGCAAGTGACATTTCCGAATAAAGAGATGTTCACGGACTTTCCGGATGGAGCACAGCGCAATGCAGACTTACTGGCGGAGGTCTACACAAAGGATGGCGAGCCGGAATTTTTGCTTTTCCATACCGAAGTTCAGGCGACGCGACGGAGCGAGTTTCCGTATCGAATGTGGGAATATTACGCCCTGTTGCGGTTGCGCCACAAACGCCGGGTATTTCCGGTAGTCATCTATCTCGCTCCCGGTACCGGTGGCGTCACTCAGGAGCGTTACAGGGAAGAACTGTTCGGGCGAACGCTTTTACAGTTTGAGTACGACGCCATTGGACTGCCGGACTTGAACGCGGCGGATTGGGAAGTTAGAGGCGACCCTTTCGCTTCCGCGCTCAGCGTATTGATGAAAGCCCGGCAGGCGAGTCGGGTGCGGCGACGATTCGAAGCGACCAAAAATATCGTCAGAAGTTCGCTCAACGACGCGAAAAAGTTTCTACTGATGAACGTTCTTTACACTTTTCTGCCTTTGAATGCGCAGGAAGATCAGGAGTTTGAAATGCTGGTAGTGAACGAGAAAGCGGAAGATATCGAAGATGCTATGGAGACCTATGAAGATACTCTGGTACTTCGGGGAATGACCAGGGGTATTCAACAAGGGATTCAGGAAGGCATTCAACAAGGGCTGTTGCAGGGACAACGAAACGCTGTACTGAGGCAGATGCGGAAGCGCTTTGACGATTTGCCCGCGGATATTGTCGCAACGGTGGAAGCGATTCAGGAGGAAGCGCAATTGGACACGCTTCTGGACGAAGTCATTACGGTAACGACATGGAAAGAAATGAGCTTTCCCGCCTGATCCCCTGATCCGGGCGAGAGCAGAGAAAGGCAGACCCGCAACGGCGTAGACCTGCCACATTTCCTTTCCATCAGCCTCCAGCGCTCAGTTGTTAGTTCGGTATTGTCCGATGAATTTGTATCGGAAGCGTCTCGCCGATTCACGCGTACCTATTTTACAGGAGTAATAAGCCCGGAAAGTAGCGTACAGACAGGTTTCGACCGTATTGACTGACGAGTACAGGCGGCGAAGCCGCCCGCCACACGCTATTATAGGGCTATGACGTACCTTTACGATGCCCTGCGGGCGGAAGCCACGGAATTGCTGGCGACTACCGGATTGGTCGATGCGGCTGAGGTCTCGCTCGCTATTCCCAAGAACAATATCGCTGACCTTGCCTTTCCCGTGTTCGCGGTAGCCAAAGCCCGTAATGCGGGCAATCCGAATGAGTTTGCGAAGCTTCTGGCATCCGAGGTGGAAGTCAGCGACGATGGACTGATTCTGGCAGCGGAAGCGGCAGGAGGCTTCGTCAACTTCACGGTTTCTCCCCGAGCGTTCGCGCAGGCGGCGCTCACGGAAGTTCTGAGCCTCGGCGACGCCTTTGGAAACGATACGCAGATCGGGGCGGGAAAACGGCTCGTGATGGAGTATTCGTCACCCAATATCGCACGCAAGATGCATGTCGGGCATCTCCGCTCCACCGTCATCGGGCATTCGCTCCACAAGATTTATCAGGCGCTGGGCTACGAGGTCATCGCAGACAACCATCTGGGCGACTGGGGCACCCAGTTCGGGACGCTTCTCGCAGCCCTCGACCAGTGGAAACTGACGCCATGGAACGATCCTGACCCGGTGCAATCGCTGGTCGAAATCTATTCCCGCTACAACAACGAAGCGCGGGAAAACCCGGCATTGATGGACGACGCCCGCTCCTGGTTCCGAAAACTGGAAGAAGGCGATGCCTGGGCGCGGCAAACGTGGCAACGGCTTATCGACATTACGATGTCCGAGTTCGATGCCACCTACGCCCGACTCGGCGTCACCTTTGACACGACGCACGGCGAATCGTATTTCGAGCCGATGCTCAATGCGGTCGTGCAGGAAGCGATTGATAAAGGCGTCGCCACCGTGGAGTCAGGCGGCCCGGTGGTGGTCGACTTCGGCGACATGCTCCCTTCCTGCCTGTTGCGCAAAACCGATGGTGCCACCCTGTACCAGACTCGCGACGCCGCAACGTGCCTGTACCGCTGGCAGACGTATGGACCGGAACTCGCGCGAAATATCTACGTGGTCGGAGCGGAGCAGAAACTACACTTCCAGCAGGTCTTCGAGATCGTACGCCGCATGGGCTATGTCGAAATCGCCGATCGCTCGGTGCATATCCCCTTCGGTCAGGTGACGGATGCCGCCGGGCAACGATTCTCCATGCGCAAGGGAACCGCGATTTTCCTGAACGAAGTGCTGGATGAAGCTATCGAACGGGCGGAAGCAATTATTCGGGAGAAGATATCCGAGGGCAAGACCGAACTGACGGATGACGCTATCGCGTCCGTGCGCGAGATCGTCGGTATCGGCGGCATTATCTATGCCGATCTGTATCAGGGCCCCGACCGTAATATCAAGTTCGACTGGGAACGGATCATGTCCTTTACCGGCAATACAGCGCTCTACATTCAGTACACGCACGCCCGGTGCCGTTCCATTCTGCGGGATGCCGGAGCCGACTTTCCACCGCATCATGCCGATGCCTCCTTGCTGATCGAACCGGAAGAGCAAGCGGTTCTCAAGCAACTTTCGCGCCTGCCCCATGTCATCCGTGAAGCCGGGGACAAATTCCTGCCAGCCACTGTTGCGGAGTGGACTTATACGCTGGCGCAGGAGTTCTCCCGGTTTTACGAGAAGCATAAGGTTTTGAAGGCGGCGACCCCGGAACTGCGGGATGCCCGATTGAATTTCGTCAGCGCAGTCGCGCAGGGCCTGAAAAATGGTCTTGCCTTACTGGGAATAGCGGCGCCGGAAAAGATGTAACCGGGACGTCCAGCCTAAAAACCAGGGGGAGAAACCCATGAGCCAGCCACAGAGCCCCTGGAGTGAGACGAATCCATCCCGAACGGGACAGGGAACTTCTCCTGCCCCTCCACGGGGCGGGATGCCTGCCTGGGGATGGGCGTTACTGGGTTGCGGCGGGATGTTCTTCCTGATCATTTCCATTCTTGCCGCAATTCTCTTTCCGGTGTTCGCACAGGCTCGTGAGAAAGCGCGTCAGACATCCTGCCTCGCCAACCTGCGGCAACAAAGTAACGCTTTGCAAATGTACGCGGCGGATTTTGACGGAATCCTGCCTCCCGCCAGCAAATGGATGGATGCGCTGTATCCCTATACCGGAACGGAGTCCATTTTTCGCTGTCCCACTGCCCGTAGTTCGGCGCCAACAAAATACGGCTATGCCTTCAACGACGGGGTAAGCCAGAAATCAGTTGCCAAAATCGGCGCGCCAGAGACGGTTATCACCCTCTACGATTCTTCAACGCTCACCAAAAACGCCCATGACGCCCTGACCAGTCTCCCGGTTCCCGGTCGCCATTCGCACGGAAACAATCTTGTATATGCCGATGGTCACGCGAAATATAAAAAAGACGCCCCCACCCCTTAAAAGGCGATCAGGATTGATTCTGCCGGGTCAACAACGACAAAACGTCGCGCAGGTATAATCGGTAGAAAGGCGCGAACCGCCAACGCCGGAGAAACCCATTTAAGATGATTCGGACCGTTCATCCACAACCGCTTTTGCGCCCCTTTATTCGGTCTTTTCGCTTTCGTGAATCTGTGGTCACGGAATCTCTTCGTTTTCCGATACCTGCGCGACCCGTGCAGTTTATGGAATTTTATCTGCGGGATCGTTATCAGGTGATTGATTTTGCGTCGGAGGTTGTCACAACGGCGCCGTCCGTGGTGGTGTTGGGACAGCAGACACGTCGTCTCTCTGATTTGCATCTACAGGGCAATTATGCCGTTTTCACCATCAACTTCCAACCAACGGGCTTTCATCGGTTGTTTGGCGTGTCGATGTCGGAATTATCCGATACGGCGATACCTGCGGATGCGATTTTAGGGGATAGTGTGAACGCGTTACAGGAGCAGTTGGCTCACGCTGGGAGCCTTGTGGAGCGGGTGGAGTTGACAGAGCGATTCTTGTTGCCGAAGGTGATGAAGGCGACTTCCTTTCCGCCGATTGTATGGGCAGCGGACTCTATTTTGTGTGGGCATGGTCGGGTATCACTGGATGCATTACGGCGGGAAAGCGGCTTGGGATTGCGGCAGTTTGAGCGACAATTCGACCGTTATGTAGGAGTGACGCCCAAGCGATTTGCGCGTATTGCTCGGTTTCAGCGTGCGGTGACGTTGGGACGGCTTTATGGTGAGGGGAATTGGACACGTATTGCCGCCGAGGCGGGATATTTTGATCAGATGCATCTGATTAAGGATTTTTGGGAGTTGTCCGGGCAGACGCCGACGCTTTTACATCAGGCAGTTCGTGCAACAGAGTCATGGAATCCGTTGCGGGCATTAGATAAGGAATAGCGGAATCGGATCGGGGGATGTCGTTTTTTTACTATCGGATGTGTTTTGGTGAGACTAAGCTAAAGAAAACGCTATGAACGAGAATTTTGGCGAGGAAACGATCATGAAACTAACTCCGGTGGAAGAACGGGCGATTCGAGAGACGGTACGCGAAGTGGAAGCGACGTGGAACCGGCATGACATGGAAGCGTATGCAAGCCTCTTGACGGAAGATGCGGATTGGGTGAATATTGTGGGCATGTGGTGGCGGGGTAAAGCCGATGTTTACAAGGCGCACAAGGCTTTCCATCAAACCATTTTTCGGAATGTTTCCTTGCATTTTGATCAGGTGGAAGTGCGGGGATTAGCGCAGGATGTTGCAGTCGCGGTCTGCACATTGCGTCAGGATGGGTTTACGACACCAACAGGGAATGTTCGTCCGGAGAGTCAGGCGCGTCTTTCGTTGATATTGCGAAAAACGGGAGAGCGTTGGTTAATCTGTCATGCCCACAATACGACGATTGATAGGGATGCGGCGAAGTCGAATCCGATTCGCTCCTAAGTGAATTCCCTCTCCCAGAAAGGGAGAAGGGAATAGAGAGGAGCTACAATCCGGCGAGTGCTGTGAGCATTGCCGTCCGCTATTCCCGATTCTGTAGAAAATGGGCTGTGTGGATGAAATACTGGCGCAATAGCGGGGCGACCGGAGCGAACGCAGGGGTAGCATCTAACGCGCCGCTCATGCACGCAAGCCAGGCGTCCCGCTCGGCAGGGCCGATGGCGTAGGGGCCATGCCGCATCCGAAGGCGAGGGTGACCGCGCTTCTCACTGTAAATCGCCGGGCCGCCAAAATACTGCATCAGAAACAGGGCAAGATTTTCTCGCGCTTCCGCCATTCCTTCTGCATCTTTGGGGTACATCGGGCGTAATAAAGGTTCCTGTTCCACACGGTCATAGAAAGCGTCCGCCAGCGCCGCGAACGCCTGCGGCGCGGCATCATCCCCGCCTAAAACGCCGTACACTTCGCCTGGTTGTATTCCGGTCTCATCGTGAATAATCTGATTCATCGTCTCCATTGTAGCCCCTTTTTGTCATATACTCTCGGTGAAACGGTTAAAGGATGATGAAACGCCCTGACGGTATAATCTATAGATAGGCATGAACCGTCAGCGCAGGAGAACCCCATGACAGCCGTACAGGAAAGAGCGAGCGAACAGATCATCCGCGACATCATCAAGGAAACGCCACTGCCGCCCTATGTCACTCGGACCATGTTCCGATTTGAGAGCGATTGGACGACAGGCGAACCAGAGGTCGTGGTTTACGCCATCGTCGAAGACGACGCGGCAACAAACGGAAAGTTGAGGCAAGTCGTTCAGGAGTTACAAAAGGCGCTTCGACCTGCGTTTGAAAAAATTAACGAATACCGAGTCCCTTACTCCCGAATCCGCACTGAGTCCGAACAGCGTGAAATGGAAAAAAAAGGCGATAGCGACCTGATATGAATCTCGCCGATGACCTTCTGGCGCAGGCGCGCCGTCTGGCAAAACAGGAGCCGCGCCGACCAAAGCAGGCAAGTCTACGACGCGCAATCTCTACCGCCTATTATGCTCTGTTCCACCTGTTAGTTCAGGAAACCGCCCAACTCGTTGTTGGAAGAGGAAAGGACGCCGCGCTATTACCGCTTGTCGGTCGCGCCCTTGAACATTCAGAAATGCGGAAGGTGTCCGCTGCGTTTCGGCACGGCAGTGTGGGTAGCCTCCCGGAAGTCCTGCGTCTTCTATTCACCGCACCCTTCCCTACCGATCTTGCGGATGTCGCTGACGCTTTTTCTGCGTTGCAGAAGGCCAGACATGAAGCCGACTATAATCTTGCCCCAAAGTATTCGCGTAGTGAAGCGGAAGCGTTAGTTGAATCTGCGGAAACAGCGTTCGCCGCATGGCGGCGGGTGCGTGGGACGTTTGAGGCGCGCGTCTTCCTTCTGTCATTTCTATTTTTAAGCCGATGGAATCGCTGAGGAAAGATATGGATATTTTTGATGTCGCCACGAAGGCGGAAGGACCGGCGGGGGAGTTACCGCTGACGGCGGAGATGCTGTTGACGCGCCCTTCCGGGGATATGTTCGGATTATCACAGAACGCCGGGATGGGTTGGAACGCCGCGCAGTTGAATCGCCGCGAATTCCTGATCCTCTCGACACAGGGCGGCATCCGTGCGCCCGATGGATCGCCCATCGCTCTGGGATACCATACCGGGCACTGGGAAGTCGGTCTGCTGATGGAAGCGGCGGCGACGACGATCACGGAGGAGGGGGGAATCCCGTTCGCCGGATATGTCTCCGACCCCTGCGACGGACGCACACAGGGCACCAAGGGGATGATGGACTCTTTACCCTACCGCAACGATGCCGCTCTGGTGTTACGCCGCCTGATCCGTTCCCTGCCGACACGGAAAGGCGTTCTCGGCGTCGCGACCTGCGATAAAGGGCTTCCGGCGATGATGATTGCGCTGTCGGCGCAGCTGGATTTGCCCTGCGTGATCGTCCCCGGCGGAGTCACTCTGCCCCCGGCGCACGGGGAAGATGCGGGAAAAATCCAGACCATCGGCGCCCGTTTCGCCCATGGCCTGATCACACTGAAAGAAGCGGCGGAAGCGGGATGCCGCGCTTGCGCCACCCCCGGCGGCGGCTGTCAGTTCTTCGGGACGGCGGCGACCGCTCAGGCGGTCGCGGAAGCGCTCGGCTTGACCGTCACCCATGCGGCGCTTGCGCCGTCCGGTCAACCGATCTGGAAAGAAATGGCGAAGGAATCCGCCCGCGCGTTAATGCAGATGGACGAACGCGGCTTAACGACGAAGGATATCCTGACGCCGCAGGCGATTGAGAACGCCATGTATGTCCATGCCGCCTGTGGCGGATCGACAAACCTTCTTTTGCACATTCCGGCTATTGCCCACGCGGCGAAACTTCCCCGCCCCACGGTGGAGGACTGGAGTCGCGTCAATCGCGCTGTGCCGCGTCTGGTAGATGTCCTGCCGAATGGGCCGACCGATCATCCGACAGTGCGCTTCTTCCTTGCGGGCGGCGTTCCCGAGGTGATGCTCCATCTGCGTCGCCTGGGGTTACTGCATACCGACTGTTTGACCGTTACCGGAAAGACGCTTGGCGAGAATCTGGACGAATGGGAAACCTCGGAGCGACGGATTCGACTCCGCGCCGTTTTGCAGGAAAAAGACGGTATCGACCCGGACGATGTCATTCTTTCGCCGGATCGGGCGCGAGAACGGGGTCTGACTTCCACGGTCTGCTTCCCGCTCGGCAATCTTGCGCCGGAAGGTTCCGTTATCAAGGCGACTTCGATTGATCCGTCCGTTGTGGATGCCGATGGCGTCTACCGCAAGGTCGGTCCGGCGAAGGTATTCACCACGGAACGCGCCGCAATCGCCGCTCTGAAAGGGCAGGGCGACAAGCGTATCGAAGCGGGCGATGTTCTGGTTCTTATCTGCCGAGGCCCGATGGGTTCCGGCATGGAGGAAACGTACCAGTTGACCTCCGCGTTGAAGTTTATCCCGTGGGGTAAGAGCGTCGCCTTGATCACGGACGCCCGCTTTTCCGGCGTCTCCACCGGAGCCTGTATCGGGCATATCGGGCCGGAAGCGCTGGCGGGCGGTCCTGTCGGAAAAGTTCTCGACGGTGACCGTATCGAAATCATCATCGACCGTAACAGTCTCGAAGGCAGTCTCAATCTGGTCGGCATTGGCGATACCCATTTCGGCGCCGCTGAAGGAACTCGTCTGCTGGCGGAACGCCCTTCGCGCCCTGACCTCGCGCCAGACCCCGATCTCCCGGATGACACCCGTCTCTGGGCTGCCCTGCAAAACGCCGGCGGCGGAACCTGGGGCGGCTGCGTTTACGATGTAGACGCTATCGCCGCCAGACTTGCGGGGTAAAGGGTTTATGAGGGAATTTCTTTTTACCTATGACCTACTGTGAATACTGCAAAACGGCGAACGCTCATCCCGTCCATAAACAGTACCACGATACGGGGTACGGCTTTCCGCTCAGGGACGACAACCTACTCTTTGAGCGGTTGGTTCTGGAAATCAATCAGGCGGGGCTTTCGTGGGAGACGATCCTGAAAAAACAGGAGCATTTCCGACGCGCCTACGATGCATTCGATATTGCAACGGTCGCCGCCTACGGTGCAGACGATGTGAACCGTCTTCTCAGTGATGTGGGTATTATCCGCAATCGGTTGAAGGTCAATGCCGCGATAGAAAATGCGAAAATAATCGTGCAACTACAGGAAGAACATGGTTCGTTTGCCGGCTGGCTCAATGCCAATCATCCTCTTCCAAAAGAAGATTGGGTTAAGCTGTTCAAAAAGACATTCCGCTTCACCGGCGGCGAGATTGTCAATGAATTTCTGATGAGCAGTGGATACCTGCCGGGAGCGCATACGCCCGATTGCGATATCTATCCTGTAATCCTGGCGACACAACCACCCTGGCTTCGGTCAGAGTTCGGGTGATGTACGGGAGGAAACAGAATGACTGCTCCGGGGACTCCTCCCTTGTTTCAGTGAATTTCTCTCCCGTTCTCGATAAGGAGAAGGGAAAGCGGACTGGTTCGGGGAAGTCACTGTAAAGTCAGGCATTTCCTGAATAGGGGGTAGTTTTCATGAGATTCGGCAGTTCTTTACGGGTTTGTGGCGTCGCAACGCTGGCGCTTGGGCTATTTACTATAGTTCCGGCGACGGCGCAGGCGCAGAAGACGGACTTCGCGCTAAAAGACGGCGACCGGGTGGTGTTTTACGGCGACAGTATTACAGACCAGCGGCAATACACCGTCTTCACGGAGGATTTCGTCCTCACGCGGTTTCCCAAACGCAAGATCAGCTTTGTGCATTCCGGATGGGGCGGAGACAGGGTCAGCGGCGGCGGCGGCGGTTCGGCGGAAGTGCGGGTGGCGCGGGATATCGTTCCCTATCGTCCCACTGTGGTCACCATTATGCTGGGGATGAACGATGCCTCCTATCGCCCCTTCGACAGCGCCATTTTCAAGAACTATGCCACCGGTTACC
Source organism: uncultured Armatimonadota bacterium (assembly GCA_903910385.1). Taxonomy (GTDB): domain Bacteria; phylum Armatimonadota; class Armatimonadia; order Armatimonadales; family Armatimonadaceae; genus CAIVZM01. The sequence continues at coordinate 44,293 of CAIVZM010000063.1, read as the reverse complement.
GTCGCCTGTTAGATTTGATTACCGGGCCGCTTCCTAAAGCGCGAGTGACCTTGATTCAGCCCTCACCTTTTGATGATGTCACACGAGCGCCCGGATTTCCTGAAGGTTATAACAGCGTGCTGGTGCGCTATGGCAATTATCTGAAAGAGGAAGCCGCCACCCGTCAGATGGGCATCGCCGATCTCAATACCGATGTTGTCGCGATGTTGACGAAAGCGAAAGCGACAGACGCCAAACTTTCTCAGGAAATCATTCCTGACCGGGTTCATCCAGGCGCAGCAGGGCACTTGATTATGGCAGGAGCTCTTCTGAAAGCGTGGAATGCGCCTTCTATTGTCTCACGCGTTGCGATTTCCGGGGGGGACTCGGTTCGCGTGACGAAGATAGAGCAAGCGAAGATCAAGGATTTGAAACGAAAATCCGACAATTCTCTGTCGTGGAATGTGAAAGAGGATGCCTTGCCGTTCCCACTGAATCTGCAAGACAAGACACTACAATTAGCGGTTAACTCCTCCGATTTTGTCGCCGCGCTTAATCAGGAGATCTTACAGGTGACGGATCTATCCGCGCCTCGTTACACTCTTCAGATCGATACGATGAAAATCGGCGAGTTTACCCGCGAAGAACTGGCGGCGGGCATCAATCTGGCGACATTACCAACGCCGATGCTGATGCAATCGCTCAAAGTCCATGAGTTGACCCGACAGCACAACGAAATTCACTTCCAGCGATGGCGCGCCTTTCAAGTTCCCATGGAGAATAAGGTTTCGCCATCCGCAATGAAAAAGGCGCTGGAGGGCCTGGATGCTCTGGAAGAAGACCTCGTCCGACAACAACGGGAAGCCGCTCAGCCACAGGAGCGTCAGTTTACCTTGACACCCGCCGCATAGTATACACCGTCCTCACAGAATCTAAATCTATCAAATTCCGGGGTGACATGGGGAAACAAAACTGCCCATGATACCCCGGATGTGTATCAGAATGTCTCTAGATAGACACGAGGGATATGCGGGTTGGTCGCAAGACGCAATGCTGGCACAATGACCTCATCGCCCGGTTGCGCTTTCGGAATGTCGGTAAGATCGACGACGGTCAGTTGCATACTGACACGCCCCAGAACGGGGGCGTAACGATTGTGAATGGTGACGGTAAGACTACGCTTGCGCTTGCGAGCGAAGAAACCCAGCGGCGAGAGACGGTAAAAAGGGCCTTCCGGAATCATCGTGAAACCGTCCGCGAAGCCGATAGGACAGACGCCGATCCGCGTTTTCCGTTGCGTCACATATTCGCCCCCGTAGCCGATACGCGTTCCGGTCGGAACCTCGCGTACCGAGCAAAGACGCGCCTTCAATCGCCAGGTTGGGCGTAAATCGATGGTTTTGGGCAGATACGCGGCAGGATACTGACCGTAAAGCAGGGTTCCTACCCTTACCATGTCCAGATGCGCGGCAGGCATCCGTAATGTCGCGGCGGAATTGGCGGCATGGACGATCCCGACAGGGAGTCCCGCTGATTTTAGCGCACGCACAACATCGCCAAATTTCTGTAATTGTTTCTCGGCGGGGGCAAGGTTTTTCTCCGTTGCTGTCGCGAAGTGCGTGAATATCCCGGCAATATCGACATTTTTCAGACTGGCGATTTCTCGGACAAGCCCCGGCGTTTCATCGGGTAACACTCCCAGACGCCCCATCCCGGTATCCACTTTGATATGGATTTTCGCTTTTACTCCCGTCCCTGCCGACGCTTCGGATAGGGCGGTCGCCAGAGGCAGGCTATCGACGGCGCAAATCAGATCGTTTTCTATAGCGATGGCGGCATTATCCGCCTGGATAGGAGCCAGTAAAAGAATCGGTGCAGTGACGCCACCGTTCCGCAATTCCAGCGCTTCTTCCAGACGGGTGACGCCCAGCATGGCGGCGCCAGCGGCGACAAACGCCTTCGCGGGTTCTACATAGCTATGCCCGAACCCATTTCCCTTGACTACTGCCATGAGGGCGACGCCGGACGGTAGCGACTGCTTGACCGCGCTTGCATTGTGGCGCAGAGCGGACAGATCGATCTCGACCCAGACATCGGGCTTCGCCAGATTCATGCGCCATCACCACCGGACGTTTTGGCGGACTCCGCTCGCTGACGTTTCTTCAAAGCGGCGCGCACTCGCGGCAACGCCACATTCCACCCCCAGTAAAGAGCGGGCGACAGTGGTAGATCGTACTCACCGATATACTCGACGAAGCGCGGGGAAAAGCCTTCTTTGAAGCGATTGAGACCTTCGAGATGGGAATCACCCTCGCCTCGTTTGGGACTGACGCCCCGGAAGTCATACCAGCGGCAGTGGTTTTCCTTTGCCCATTCGATCAGACGCCACTGCATCAAATGGTTCGGCATCACATTACGATGTGCATTGGAGGATGCGCCGTAGGTATACCAGGCGCGGTCGCCAAAGAGATAACAGAATGCCCCGGCAATCGGCTGACCTTCGAAATAAGTGAGGGCGATTTTGGCGAATCCCGGCGGGTTCAGGCAATCCCACATATCGGCGAAGTACTTTTCGGGGCGGACGATAAAGCCATCCCTTTCCGTCGTCTCCTTCAACAATTTGTAAAAGACCGGAATATCCTCGCGTCCGCAATCCAACCGCACGGTCACGCCCTTACGTTCCGCAAGCCCGATGTTGTACCGCCACTTATGATGGAAGGCTGCCTTGACTTCTTCGAGGGTACGCCCGGTCAGATCCAGTTGCATGACGCATTTGGGTTGCGTCCCGCCAAAACCTTCCACGGCGACCGGAGTAAAGCCTACCGCACGAAGGTTCGCCTCGCTGACGGTATCTGTGATCTCTATCGGAGGATCAATCTTCAGCAGGATGGCGCCATGTTTTCGGGCAATGCGCTTTAACCCCTCAATGAATTCCCGCACATGCGTTGCATTTTTCGTATCCATCACCGGGCCTCGTGAGGCATAGAGGATACTGGCGCCAGGAATAGGCAGGGAGCGTTTGAGGAGGGTAGCCGCCGCGATGATTTTCCCGTTCTCCTCTCCGATGACACGAAGGGGAACCCAACCGCCGTGAGCCTTCAACTCACCCCACTCCCATGCCTGAAGAACGTCAGCATTGGGAAAATCAATCAGAAATTTATTGAATCGCGGATGATCCTCCGCTCCTACTTCTCGAATATGCATAAAATTAAAGAGGGGACTGAACGCCCACCTGTATTCAGATCAGCATCCATCCCCTCTGTTATACCGCACGAAACGACCGTCGCGAATGACTTAGAAGTGATAACCCAGGTTGATATGGGTTCCACTAAGCGGAACGCCCTCACCAAAAACACTCGGTTTCGGCGCAAATTCGTAGGCGACCTCGCCGAAGAACCCTGTGCGTATATGCTCGACGCCCAGATAGAACTTGCCGCCGAGAGTGGTACGCCGTGAACTCTGGATATAGACACCCGGAACGGAAGCGCTGCCCAGGTATTGATCCTGCTTTACATACGAACTGCTCAGGCTGATACCCGCACCCGCATACGGATTGAACCGGGGATTCACTTCGTGGGGAGCCAGATCATAACGAGCGCCCAGACCGATAGACCATGATTCCGCCTCAAAACGTCCGAAATCATCGGTCTTACGAATCCGGCGATAGAAGTCCGAGTAGATCTCAAGGGTAACCGGAACAAGCCACTGGGTCTTAGCGATATCGACACTCAGACCAAGTGATGGAAAGTTGGAACCCAGACGTTCCTTCGCTTTTCCATCCGTCGGCAAATACGCGCCCGCTCGAAAACGGAACGGACGGTCCGGAAGGTGGAATCCACGCTTCGCAGTCGTCGCCGAAGTTACCATCGGTTCCTGAGCCCGGGCATCACCTACAGCCGTCAACGTTAGCGCAACCGCGATAACAGTGGTCGTTAGAGTCGCCACCGCTGCGGTCATTGTCCTCGCCCAATGCATTACATTCCTCCTGAAATAACACGGTAACGGATTAACGCCAGCGAGACCGGATCTCGCTCCCACCGTCCCGCCTATCGCGTTCTTGACAAATCCCCTGAACAGGGAGTTTCCGTTTTATTTTTGCGGCTCACGGCTCTCGTCTTTTTCCGCAGGAACGCCTTGCGGCTCTCTGGAATCGTTCCGAGAACTTCCGATTCGCTTTCCATCACGTACATTCAATGCATACAGAGCGAACGGACGCCCCTCTGCCCAGTCGTACTCACCGGTAATGACTACATCCGCCCCGATTTTGCCTGCCGCCGCCGCCAGCGCAATGTCACGAGCTTCTCCACGCAGGGTCGCGGGCGGAATCAGACGATCTTCCTCGCGTTGCGTTACAGGCGTGAATAGCGATTCGCCGCCGCGTCGCGCCCCTGCCAGAAATTCACGAAGAGCGGTTCTTAACGACGGTTCGGCAGATGTCGTCAATTCTCCTCCTTGCCCTGCTTCACTCATTGAAACGGACGTCGATATCAGCGGCGCAACACCGAAACGCAACGGTCGTCCTTCCATTCCTACCCGATTTAGATTCGCTAACTGAAGACTCAACTGTATGGCAGCGGAACGTAGCGCATCTCGCGCCGGATCCTCCAGTCTCCCTACTACGCCTGGCGTTAAACGCGCATCCGCCCAGATGCATCCCCGAGCGCGATACGCTAATCCGCCTCCCTGTGGCGTTTCGCTGGCGTAACGTGTGACAAGTCGCAACACCCGCACACCAGCGATTGGGATAGTTAATTCTTGCGGGGAGCGCCATACTTTACCGGACAGTCCCCCACTTATTTGGGGACGGTTCCGCAAGGACACCATGGGTTGGCTCTGATACAGCGGTTTTTCATCGCCCCAGACCTCAAAAACAACCGCGCCAGGGCCATTCCGGGTTTCGCCATCATCGCGCCCGATTGTCGCGTAAAAGGTAGCGTATCGCCCTGCCAGAAGCAGGCTCAATGTAGAGACACGACCCCCGACTCGATTTTCGACTTCCGTCATCAGGGAACGCTCGTAGCGGAAGCTTCCCAGTGTCACCCGACGGGGTTGATGGCGGGCAAATCCGGTCTGCGCCGCCGAGAGCGTCTCCAGTATGGTCGTCGCAAACACCGGGGGAGGTGGTAACGAAGAAGACCCTGCTTTTTTCGCGGAACTTTGCGCCCATAGCCCTCCGCTTCCCAGTGAAAGCAGACTCAAACCTATCATAAGAGCGCGACGCAATAGCATCAGTTCACTTCCCGCGCCGGATGCGATTGCGGCAAGTATAGCGGAATCATTCTCCAAAATCAAGGAAACTCTTTCCGCAAGGCAAGAATTGGTTCAAACACTGGATCATTCCTTATTTTCGGGCGGACTCGCAGGAGCGATATCAAGCAAATTCCAGTTTTGCGGGGGTTCGAGATTTAGCAGGTGCCAATCGTCGTTATAACGAGCCAGCGTCCACTTCGGTCTGCCATGATACTGGATATGTTTCCACAGTGTCAGGGAACAGTTGGATGTCGCGCCGCCCGTTGGCGGAAGTAGAAGTGGGTTCAGTCCCAGAAAATAGTTGAACGAGCCATCTATGACGCCGCCATGACAAACAGCGACAATCGTTTTTCCGGCATACTCCTGCGTTATATCGTAAAGTGTCTTACCCACACGTAACTGAAAGGTCGCCCAGGACTCTCCGCCCGGGTCTACCTCTTGAAAGGGTTGGCGCTCCAGATCGATCCATCCGAATCGTCGCCGATATTCCTCAATCGGAAGACCATCCGCCTCATCGCCCGTCCGTAGCTCATGCAATTCCGGTTCATAGGTAACCGGTAAATTCAAAGCGGGCGCGATAATCTCGGCGGTCTGTCGCGCTCGTGGCAAAGTGCTTGCGATCAATATATCCGCTTTGACCTCACCGCTTGCCAGGCGGTCACGCAGACATTCCGCCTGGCGAACGCCCAGTGGAGTCAATCCGGAATCGCCGCGCATTCCCCCTATAATCGGCTCTACATTGACTACCGCCTGCCCATGCCGTACCAGATAAAGATAGGTAGGTGCGAACTCGCTGGCGATTTCCGCAGGATTACTCATGAACCATTCTACCCTTTACTCTCGCAAAAAGAAAAATGCTATGTCGCTAGAAAAATCTATTTCGCTCGAAGCAAGGGATCAGGATAATTCGGTGAATTCCGCCAGCGAGTATCCAGAGCTAAGCGCTTCTTCCTTGCATCGCCAGGCGAAAGCGAATACCGAGGAAAGAAGATCATCCCAAGAGTAATACAGACTTGCCACATCCTCGATTGCTACCAGTTGTCGCCCCCGCGATTCATCTCCAGGTGGAATCTCGCCCATACTACGCACATCACCGATGAAGGTCGGCGCATAACGCTTGCGCCGGGTCGTGGTATCTGTCAGGACAAAATACCCCAGATGATGGACCCGGTTCATGGTAATGCCCGCTTCTTCGAACGCCTCCCGGCGCACAGCATCCTCCGCAGTCTCTCCTACTTCCAGATGACCGCTGGGTATACACCACCCCCGCGTAACGATATCCGCCAGTACAACACGGTTACCATAAAAAGGAAAAAGCAGGGCGGCGGGGATTGGCGTTCCATCGTCGGGCGTCGCCGCAACGAAGAAAGTTACCTCTTCACGCTTCCAGAGAACTGTCGGAAAAGAGAAGGGAGTCGCTTCGTCACCAAAATCCTCCGGGTGATCGATCACTCCGGATCGCCTATCGACAGGAGGTCATTGGCGTTTCGCGCATAAAGCTCGATACGCCCGCACCCCGTGCATACCTGAGCCGAGATTTGAGCCGTGGTGAACGGGACAACTCCCAGAAAGCCGTCCGGCTTACCGGCAATCACTATTTGCGCTTCCTGATTCCCTGTCTTCAATTTCCCGGTTGTCAGCGATCCGCGACAATTCGGGCAAATCTTTGAATTCGTTTCCGTCATCTTAACGTCGCCTCTTGGCAAATCATACCCCCTGAGGAAAACGGCGTCAAATCTGCCGGGGGTCATTCGGACAAGAGGGTTTCGACCGACTACTCTGTCGGATTACTATTTCCACTACGTTACAGAAAACGATGCGAACGATGATGACCTCGCAGTCTTCCGGCATACCTCTCCCGGACTAAGCTTTGACAACAGGGACGCCTGCGATTTCCCGTAAACGATCACGCCATTGTTGCTGGGCGCCCGTTTGGAGCCTCAGGTTCAAGGGTTCGCTACACCCGATCCATTTTTCGATAAAATCGAAATCTTCTCGCTTGACGGTGGGCAGATTGGTGTCACGTGCGATTTCCGTCGCCCGGTTGTCCACTTCGATGATCAAAGCCCGTTTATCATTTTGCAGGCATCGGATACCGCCATGAAGTCGTGTCCCAATATAATCGAACGGGTTACCCGAGCGTACAAAGTCATCAAGCCCTACCAGCGAACGATCCAGCATTACCCCGTTGAAGCCTAATTCTTCCAGATATGCCTTGTCATGACTGCCCTGAGGCCAGGCATAGACAGCTTTATAGCGGTTTTTCAATAGTTTCAGAAGACGTCCGTCATATTCCGGTTTTTTGGCGTAATCCGTCAGTATAACTAACGCATTTTCCGCCTGTGTTGTCGGGTATCGCCGCAAATCCTTCTTCGCCAGCTGCCACATGGTAATACAGTTGGTGTTTAGGACATTTGAAATACCGGCTTCCATGAGACGCTTTTTAGAATACTCATCACGTACCGATTGGAAGGTTTGGCGGGAAAGCGCGAACCGGTACATCAAGCGCGAAAAGTAATCCGGCGGATTCTGGTACTGTACCCATCCCGCCCCCAGAAGCGTGGCATTCTTAATTCTGATGGCATCTAACAGGCTGATTGCCCACTGGTTTGTCCAGCGTTCATACTTCTCGCTCCACCGATTGTAGGGGCGCAGACGTGAAGAGAGTAAATTGCTTCCCCCTACAATCACTGCGGCGAATGACGACAGATTGGATAGTTGCTCCGAACTTAATGGGGCATGAGAAGAATAATGAACTAATTCCGCCTGAGGAAATAACTGGGTCAGTTCCTGCTTAACTGCGTCCTGAATAATCAAATCACCCAGATTGACACTTGCATTTCCCTTGTGGTCTTGCAGTCCAGGGTCAAGAATGCCTATTTTCACGCTTTATTTTCCTGCCACACGTAATAAAACATCGACCAATTTCTGTCCGGAGACTTCTGGCTTAAAATGCGCGAAGCACCGTTCACGCCCCGCCTTTCCCATGCGTCGCGCAACCGAAAGGTCAGAAAGCATTGTATCCATGGCAGCCACCAATCCTGAGGGTTCACGCGGCGATACCAGAAATCCGGTTTCACCACTGTTGACAAAATCGCAAACGCCCCCCTCCGCGAAAGCGATAATCGGTAATCCTGACGCCATAGCTTCTAAGATCGCCAGAGGAGCAGGGTCTTGACGCGACGGATGGGAAAAAATATCTACGGAAGCCAGAACATCTGGAATATCATTTCGTCGTCCGGTAAATAAAATTCGGTCCACGAATTCCGAGCGGTTGACCTCCGACTGCAGGCGGTTTCGTTCTGACCCATCGCCCACTATAACCAGATGCGCCGTGGAAAATTTCGATGCCACCGACGCGAAGCCCCGGATGGTATCGTCCACCCCTTTGCCGGGATCAATCCTACCCACCTGTGCGATAACGGGAGCGTCTACAGGGATATTCCACTCACACCGTAAACGTACCCGCGTCGCCTTGTCCGCTGGAGGAAACAACGGCATCGTATTGGGTACGGTAGTTATTTTGTCCGGTGAAATCCCATAATCCATCGCTTCTTTGCGAATGAAATCACTGACCGTCACCACGTGGTCGCAAGTTTTCAGACGTTCGAGCGGCTGTTCCTTGAGCCAGGGGCCAATAATATAGTGCAAGTGGATCACCTGAGGTTTATTGAGTCGTTGCGCTACATAGGTAGCGGCGGCGCAATCCCATGCCTGTTGACAGGAATAAATGATATCCGGTTGCGCTTCTTGCGCCAGACGAAGGATTCGGGGTAATACCAGTCGGAATTGCAACGCGGAAGCGATCTTTCCGGTGACCGGGCGACTCCCAGACGTATTAGGTCGCCATCCCATATCCAGAGAACGTACATCCACCTTTGATAATTTCTGGAACGTTTCGATGCCTTGATCCTGATTACCCCAGGCGTTATAAATAACGGTGGGTTCGTAGGAATCATGCCGGTTGCCCAGAAGCCCGGCGAATACGCGAGCCTCCGAACTTAGCCCGTTGGCTATAGTAATGCCAAAAAATCTCATAAAGTGTTGAGTCAACCCCTGAGATAGTTCAAGAAAAGGACAAAATGACGAATGTTTTGTCGTTCCAACTAGGTGTGCAACCTGCCTATCACTTTAAGTCTATAGATCGAACTTGTTGTATGTTCCCAATTTGACGAGTAAGAATTGAAAAATAAGAGCGAGTAAGACAAAAAAGCAAAACCCGGCAACAGAGATTGTTACCGGGTTTTGGAAATACATCTGGCCCCGCGCTATCTTCCCGGAGGCTTGTGCCCCAAGTATTGTCGCCGCTGCAGCGTTTCACGGCCGTGTTCGGAATGGGAACGGGTGGGACCACTGCGCTAAAGAGACCAGAATTCGTCACATTGTTAAATTGTTAAGGCGCTTAGAGGTCAGCCTCGCCTTAAAAACTGCATATAGAAGACATTTCGGGTTACCAGTGCATTTTTTGAATCTTTCGATTCATTTTGTGTACGTGCTTGAACGTTAGTTTCAGAGTCACTTGGGAATTCTGAAGCGTAGTTTTCAAGCCCTCGGTCGATCAGTATCGCTTAGCTGAATCCGTTACCGGAATTACACTTGCGACCTGCCTACGGGGTAGTCTACCCCAGACCTTACTGGATTACTCCATGGGAAATCTTATCTTGTGGTGTACTTCGCGCTTAGATGCTTTCAGCGCTTATCACGACCCGACATAGCTACCCAGCGTCTGCGCCTGGCGGCACAACTGGTACACCAGAGGTCAGTCCATCTCGGTCCTCTCGTACTAGAGACAGCTCCACTCAAATTTCCTACGCCCACCGCGGATAGGGACCGAACTGTCTCACGACGTTCTGAACCCAGCTCGCGTACCGCTTTAATGGGCGAACAGCCCAACCCTTGGGACCGAATCCAGCCCCAGGATGCGACGAGCCGACATCGAGGTGCCAAACCGTGTCGTCGCTGTGAGCGCTTGGACACGATAAGCCTGTTATCCCCGGGGTAGCTTATATCCGATGATCTTTGACGCACCCATACGCAGTCAAAGGGTCACTAAGCCCTGCTTTCGCAACTGCTCGACTTGTTTGTCTCACAGTAAACCATCCTTATGCCTTTGCACTCAACAGCTGGTTTCCAACCAGCCTGAGGATAGCTTTGGGCGCCTCCGTTACATTTTGGGAGGCGACCGCCCCAGTCAAACTACCCGCCTAACGCGGTCCAGAAACCGGATAACGGTTCCCGTTAGCCGCCCCATACAACCAGGGTGGTGTTCCATTGGCGTCCGAAGACTCCCACCTACGCTCTACAAGCTGTACAAAGCGGCAACGTTAGGGTGTAGTAAAGCTCCACGGGGTCTTTCCGTCCTGCGGCGGGTAATGCGCATCTTCACGCATGCTACAATTTCACCGAGTCTATCGTGGAGACAGCGCTCAAGTCGTTACTCCATTCGTGCGGGTCGGAACTTACCCGACAAGGAATTTCGCTACCTTAGGACCGTTATAGTTACGGCCGCCATTCACCAGTGCTTCGATTCAATGCTTCGGTTGCCCTGACATCTCCTGTTAACATTCTGGCATTGGGCAGGAGTCAGCCCGTATACGTCGCCTTTCGGCTTAGCACAGACCTGTGTTTTTGGTAAACAGTCGCTCGAGCCATTTCACTGCGACCACATTGCTGTGGCGCCCCTTATCCCGAAGTTACGGGGCTAACTTGCCTAGTTCCTTCACGATAGTTCTCTCGAACACCTTGGTATCCTCTACCTACCTACCTGTGTCGGTTTGCGGTACGGTCGAACGTATTGTACCTGTATGGCTTTTCTCGGCCCCTTCTTCTTCCGCTACGTTTCATCCCGAAGGAATCCACTCGGCAGACCAACAACCTATGCGGCGCCAGAAGAAGCGTACCCAACAGTTTAACCTTTACGCCCGGTTCAGGAATATCAACCTGACATCCATCGACTACGCCTACGGCCTCGCCTTAGGACCGACTGACCCGTCGCAGACGAACTGTACGACGGAAACCTTAGGTTTTCGGTGGACGGGATTCTCACCCGTCTTCTCGCTACTTATCCCTGCATTCTCACTTGTGTGCAATCCACGGCTCGCTTACACTGCCGCTTCGCCTCGCACACAACGCTCCTCTACCATACGCTTACGCGTATCCCAAACTTCGGTGGACGGCTTGAGCCCCCATACATTATCGGCGCAAAATCACATTCGGCCAGTACGCTGTTACGCTGTCTTTAAAGGGTGGCTGCTTCTAAGCCAACCTCCTGGCTGTTTACGTGACTTCACATCCTTTTACACTTAGCCGTCCTTAGGGACCTTAGTTGTGGGTCTGGGCTGTTTCCCTTTCGACAATGAAGCTTATCCCCCACTGTCTCACTGCTGCCCTTGGATCGTCGGTATTCGGAGTTTAGTTACTCTCAGTAACCCGGGAAGGCCCATTGAGTATCCAGTCGCTCTACCTCCGACGATAAACAGACAACGCTGCACCTAAATGCATTTCGAGGAGAACCAGCTATCTCTGCGTTCGATTGGCATTTCACCGCTACCCACAGTTCATCCGAGCAATCTTCAACTTACACCGGTTCGGTCCTCCACGAGGCATTACCCTCGCTTCAACCTGACCATGGGTAGATCACGCAGTTTCGGGTCTAATACGTGCAACCATAAACGCCCTATTCAGACTCGCTTTCGCTCGGCCTCCGTGACTGAATCACTTAAGCGGCTACACACATTAACTCGCAGGGTCATTCTGCAAAAGGCACGCCGTCACACTGGATTAAATCCGTAGTGCTCCGACTGTTTGTAGGCGACGCGGTTTCAGGAACTATTTCACTCCCCTCCCGGGGTGCTTTTCACCTTTCCCTCACGGTACTAATTCGCTATCGGTGGTAGAAGGTATTTAGGCTTAGGAGATGGTCCTCCCAGATTCCCACAAGGTTCCTCGTGTCCCGTGGTACTTGGGTACCGAATATGCTCGTCATCCTTTTCGCTTACAGGACTTTCACCCCCTATGGTTGGCCTTCCCAGACCATTCAGCTAAAGATTCAGATACAATGTTATCGGCCCCGCAACCCCGCTATGCGTACATAGCGGTTTAGCCTGCTGCCCGTTCGCTCGCCGCTACTTGGACAATCGTTATTACTTTCTTTTCGTCCGGGTACTTAGATGTTTCAGTTCCCCGACTGCCCTCTATCCTGTCTATGTGTTCAACAGGAAGTGATGAGAGGTGACTCTCACCGGGTTACCCCATTCGGAAATCTCCGGATCAAAGCTTGATTGCAGCTCCCCGAAGCGTATCGCCGCTTACTGCGTCCTTCATCGGCCTTCTACCCCAAGGCATCCACCGCGCGCCCTTTGTAGCTTGAAAACCACCTTGCTTCAGAATTACCAAGTGTTCTCTTATACTAACTAAGAACATACGTTCCGTCCCCCAAATTTGCAGGAGGGACGGATTCAAGATGCACTGATAACTCCCAGCCGTAGTCCTATGACTTCACGACGACCCAGGGAGTTATCACCCTAATGTCTTATCAATCTATATGCAGTTTTTAAGGAGCCGACAGGCCTCTAAAAAGAGAAGAAGGCGTCGCTTGGGACGTCTTCCCTGTCATCGCTTTGTAAGATTATGAGCAAAAACCCAACATCATTACAAAGCGCGTCGTTAAAGTGACAAGATTCAACTTATCACCTTATCGTTACGCTGTCAAGACCATTCCCGAACAAGATTTTTATTCGTTTCGGAAGTGGAGGATAGCGGGATCGAACCGCTGACCTACTGAATGCAAATCAGTCGCTCTCCCAGCTGAGCTAATCCCCCCGAGTATCTTTCAATCTGGGGAAATCCACAGAATGAATAGAAGCGTATAGGCCCAGCTGGATTCGAACCAGCGACCTTTGCATTATCAGTGCAACGCTCTAACCAACTGAGCTATGAGCCTGTGCGGAAGTCGCGCTGCCTGATAATTCAAACAGCCTTTTTGCGTGTAAAATTGTCTTGGCAGACTTACTAGTGTGTTCGCAGTCCCGATGGACTGAGTTTTTTGTGTTTGCCAGTTTGCTCCCCATAACTTGGAGGGCTTGTTGAGTGAAGGCGGTTAGGTTTTCGATGAACCTTCGGATCAGTTACCGACCTAGGATTGGCTCCGCGTATCATTCGTCAAGCGAATGAGGCGGAAGTCCTGTTGTCCTTAGAAAGGAGGTGATCCAGCCGCACCTTCCGATACGGCTACCTTGTTACGACTTAGTCCCCCTTACTCCCCATAGCTTAGACGGCTCCTTCCTTACGGTTAGGCCACCGGCTTCGGCTACAGACAATTCAGGTGACTTGACGGGCGGTGTGTACAAGGACCGGGAACGTATTCACCGCAGTTTAGCTGACCTGCGGTTACTAGCGATTCCAGCTTCATGTAGGCGAGTTGCAGCCTACAATCCGAACTGAGGACGATTTTTTGAGATTGGCTTCCCCTCACGGGTTCGCGACCCTTTGTATCGCCCATTGTAGCATGTGTGAAGCCCCAGGTGTAAGAGCCATGCCGACTTGACGTCATCCCCACCTTCCTCCTGCTTGCACAGGCAGTTCCGTAAGAGTTCCCGACTTTACGCTGGCAACATACGGTGAGGGTTGCGCTCGTTGCGGGACTTAACCCAACATCTCACGACACGAGCTGACGACAGCCATGCAACATCTGTCTCTAGGCTCCCCGAAGGGCACCCCCCACTTTCACAGGGGTTCCTAGGATGTCAAACCTGGGTAAGGTTCTTCGGTTAGTGACGAATTAATCCACATGCTCCACCGCTTGTGCGGTCCCCCGTCAATTCCTTTGAGTTTCAACCTTGCGGCCGTACTCCCCAGGCGGAGTGCTTATTGCGTTAGCGACGGCACCAGCGGGGTCGATACCGCTGACACCTAGCACTCATCGTTTAGGGCGTGGACTACCGGGGTATCTAATCCCGTTCGCTCCCCACGCTTTCGCACCTCAGCGTCAGTGTTAGGCCAGGCAGCTGCCTTCGCCATCGGTGTTCCTCCTGATATCTATGCATTTCACCGCTACACCAGGAATTCCACTGCCCCCTCCCACACTCAAGCTTCCCAGTATCCAAGGCAATGTTCACGTTGAGCGCTGAACCTTTCACCTCAGACTTAAAAAGCCGCCTACGCGCGCTTTACGCCCAGTAACTTCGGACAACGCTCGCCCCCTACGTATTACCGCGGCTGCTGGCACGTAGTTAGCCGGGGCTTATTCTTAGGGTACCGTCATTATTCTTCCCCTAAAAAAGAAGTTTACAACCCAAGGGCCTTCATCCTTCACGCGGCGTCGCTGCATCAGGGTTTCCCCCATTGTGCAAGATTCCTAATTGCTGCCCCCCGTAGGAGTCTGGGCCGTATCTCAGTCCCAATCCGGCTGATCGTCCTCTCAGACCAGCTACCCGTCGTCGGCTTGGTAGGCCATTACCCCACCAACTACCTGATAGGCCGCAAGCCCATCCTGAAGCGAATAAATCCTTTAGTCAATCCAAGATGCCAAGGATTGACCACATGCGGTATTAGCAGTCCTTTCGAACTGTTGTCCCCCACTTCAGGGCAGGTTGCTTACGTGTTACGCGACCGTTCGCCACTGGGTATTGCTACCCCGTTCGACTTGCATTTCTTAGGCACGCCGCAAGCGTTCGTCCTGAGCCAGGATCAAACTCTCCGTAAAATATCTTTCATCCTCCGAAGAGGTTGGAAGTTTCTGTGTTAGAGAAGTTTTGGTTTTTTTTGTTTAAAAGAACCAATCCGAGGCTGATTACAGAGCGAACTCTGCAAACCTCATCTGAACCTGACCACCGTCACTCAACAAACCAAACAAGTTTATCGAAGCAAAAAACTGGACAAACATCACAGACCATCTGTACAACGCAAACTCGAAATCGGGTTTCCGACTCCTTCGTTCGCGCCTTACCAAATGACTGCGAACAACACTATTTAGTTTTTAAAGGTGCGTTGCGAGTCTTACCTGAAGGCTCGCAGGGAGAGTTTTATCATGTTGTTTTCGCCTCGTCAAGGGGCCTCTTCAACTCTTTTTTCTCTCTCGTCTTCGGCTTTCCAACCGGCGACGAATGGAATCTTACCACTGTCCTTTTGCCCTGTCAAGGGCAAATCGAAAAATACTTTAAGAAAGTTTTCCAAGGGACTTGCAGAGGGTTCAGAAGGGCTTCCAACAACCTGTTTTGAGAGGCGAGGCGCTTTTCAACTTCGCAACGTCATTTACAGGATCACCCCACCGCATACGTTTATCGCTATCGTTTGTATCGTCGTTTTACCTTACAGTCGCTGTTGCTATGGCATCGGCTTTCGGCGTTCATTGCCACCCAATATGCACAGAACCTATCGTTCATTGATACCCCTGTGGAGCGCATGAATCGCATGGCGTTACGCTTGTTACAGCGCCCGCTATAACCATTCGTCAGAATCGTCTTTTCCATGAGGCATGGGGGTTCAGGTAAAGAGTCTTAAGCTATGAGCGCCTTGAGGATTGTTGGTGACGTTTCGCAGTATGCTCTTAACTACTTTCGCCCACGCGCCTTGCGCGCATGCGTACGCGAGGCGTTGACTACATTTTCAACTGTCACTTTACGCTGGGTTTTACAACAGAGTCGGTTTGATCGGTTGCGCCATTGTCTTTTTTGTGTCTGTCGTGGTGGTCGCCATAGGTGGTAACGTCATCGAATCCACCTGAGGCTTGCCCTGCCCCAGAAACGTTCGCGCCATATCACGTACGATCCTGCGGTTCAAATTATTGCGTCTCACTGAATAGCCCGCGATGCGACGCACTATTCGGGCGCTGTTCTCATCCGGCGCCCAGAACAGACATCGCATGGCGGCGCACAGGATTTCCGCCTCGACAATATTGAAATCCTTAACGCCCGGTCGATATAGACCGGGATAACGGCTAGCGCACAGCGCAATCAGAGCGGTTCGCTCCTGGTTGGTGAGCGTGGTTTTGAGATTCAAGAGAAAAGAGGCGAAGGCACGTTTATCATTTTCCGTCATCCGTTTGAAATAGGATCGATGACGCCAATAGTGAGCCATTACTATCAGAGAATTTCTTTCGCCACGCATCATCATGCGCGTAGCCGCCCTCACACTTTTTCGTATAGCCAATGGCAGCCAGATTAGCAATACGATACAAATTATAGCGTAAAATACTAACAGAAAAATCAAACCAAGATAGATATCTCCGACGATAACTACCTGACTAAAGGACAGTAAGGTGGTGGCGACAATTAGCAGAATTTCCAGACCGCTCATTGGCGACGTTTGCCTGATGATTTGCTGATACACGCCAGTGACTATCTCACCCGAAACAGCTCCTTCCCATCTATCTAGCGCAATATCAGAATCAGACGATGCACCGAGCAAATGTCGGTGCACTTCCCGCCGAGTCAGCAATGTTCCGACGGACGGGGAGGAGGGAGAAGAAAAAGTATCTTTACGAACCATTTTTCACACGCCTGTTATTTCCAGACTATCTACGACCTATGACTTCCTGTTTCCTGTAATTCAGCGCAGTTACCTGTCTTGGGACGGCGCTAAGTCATTTATGAACTCTCAAATTGTCGAAATGTATTATTGCAATAATGTATTTACATCATTAATTGATCCGGGGCATCGGAATCAGGTTTTCCATGCCGAATGGCGTTGAGAGATAGTTTTCACAGCAGACATGCCTATACGCCCTGAATTCTTCGTATTAAGTAGCCTATATAATACGAAGAGAGGCGCCAACCGATAGTTATAGCTATACGGAAGATACGATAATACTGCCCGGGTGAGTAGCCACTACCGGCAACTGAAGCGTTTCGCGGAGCGCATAACGTTCTTCTGTATCAACAGAGATACCCCTTCACTTGTTCCCAGCGCAACCATCTGGCCCGTGCGTTCCGCCAATCCCGCCCTGACAAAGGAATCAATCATCGAAAAGCGAAGATACCGACTCATCCGTCCAGATACGCTGAATCGCTTCCGCAAAGAGAGGGGCAATTGACAGTACACGCGTTTTGGGAGAACGTTTTTCGGGAGGGATTGGGATCGTGTCCGTGACAATGATTTCTGCAATCTCCGGTCGGTTCAGACGTTCTACAGCTTTCCCGGCGAAAACCGCATGGGTGCAGGCGATCGTGATTTCCGGGCGCGCTCCATTCAGAAGAAGCGCATCCACAATTTCCATGATCGACCCACCCGTAGAGATGATATCGTCGTAAACAATGCACTTTTTATTGCGTACATCTCCAGCGAGACCAGCGTTTTCCGCTTTACCATCAGCATCGCGCACTTTATACCCTACCGCCAGCGGAGCGTGCAATCGGCTGGCGATACTGCGCACTGTCTTGACCCGTCCCTCGTCCGGCGAAACCAGCACGACATCGTCCCGGTCTTTCAGCCCTTCTTCTTCCAGATAATCGGCAATAATTCCGACTCCTGTCAAATGGTCTACCGGGATATTGAAGAACCCCTGTATCGCGTCTGCGTGAAGATCCATCGCTACCAGACGGTTGATACCTGCAGTGGATAGTAAATCGGCAATAAGTTTTGCAGTGATCGCCTCACGCGGGGCGGCTTTTCGCTCCTGACGCGCATAACCATAGTAGGGCATGACACAGGTGATCGATTCCGCCGATGCTCGCTTTAGCGCATCAATAAGGATAAGGAGTTCCAACAGATTGGTATCTATCGGAAAACAGGTCGGTTGCACGATAAAGCATTCCGTCCCGCGCACCGATTCCTCGAACTTGACATACATTTCGCTGTCGGGGAACCGGGTGATTGTCAAGGCCCCGAGTTCGATTCTCAGCCAGTCAGCGATTCCCTGCGCTAATTCCCGGTGCGCCGTTCCCGCAAACAACTTCATTGGGGTGCGCGCCGCTATCGGAACAATCGCTTCTATCGGCCCTAAAGGGGGCATTGTGTCCATTAGTTTTTATTATATGCCTGTTTGCCGATTCGTTGCAAACAAGCAAGCTTATCCCTTCACGGCGCCCATCTGGATTCCCTGCACCAGAAATTTCTGGGAGACCACAAAGATGACAATCAGCGGGATGATATTCATGACGCTCGCCGCCATAATCAGGTTGGTTTGCCGTCCGTAGACCGTATCAAAGAAGAGCATTCCAATGGGCAGCGTACGCAGATGTTCACTCTTGATCAGGATAAGAGGCCAGAAAAAAGAGCCGTAGTTCCCCATAAAAGTAAATATGGCAAGGGTGATAAGACCCGGTCGCGCCATGGGTAGGATGACATCCCAGAAGATTTGCCAGGGAGAGGCGCCATCCATTTCGGCTGCCTCATCCAGAGCGCTGGGAACCGTAAGCATGAACTGTCGCATCAGAAAGGTGCCGAATGCGGAAAATGCGGCAGGAATAATCAATCCGGCGTAAGAATCCAGTAATTGCAGTTTGACCATGAGGGTGTAATTGGGAATCATGGTCACGACACCGGGAATCATCATGGTGGCGAGATAAAGCTGGAATACTTTGTCGCGCCCGGGCCATCGCAATCGGGCGAAGGCGAACGCCGCCATTGCGGAGGTCAGACAGGTCAGGAAGGTTACCCAGGAAGCCACAAAGACTGAGTTGAAGTAGTACCGCGCAAAGGGAACCTGCTGGAAGACGGAGAGATAGTTTTCCGGATGCCAGATTGTCGGGAAGGGATTTAATTTTTCTACTTCCGCTAGCGATTTGAACGATGCCAGAACCATCCACAGAAATGGTAACAGCATCGTCAGCGCCAGAGCGGTGAGCAGGACATAGGCAAGGATGGTTTTTACCGGTTTGCTCATAGTTTTTCTTGATAGAGACAGGCGGAAAGAATCAGTAGGTCGTTTCTTTGTTTCCGAATTTCCAGTTCAGCACGGTCACCGCGAAGATGATGGAAAACAGAACCCAGGAGACAGCGGAAGCGTAGCCGATTTGGAATTCCTCGAACGCCTTATTATAAATATAATAAGATAGGGTAGTCGTCGTCCCGGCAGGACCGCCATTGGTCATGACGCGAGCCTGTTCGAACCCTCCCTGCAATCCACCGATAAAGCTCATTACCACGATAAAGAAGGTCGTCGGAGCCAACTGGGGCCAGGTGACATTGCGAAATACCTGCCAGTTCGTCGCACCGTCCAGTTCCGCCGCCTCGGTCAGTTCCTGCGGGACATTGGTCAACGCTGCAAGGTACAGCAACATATTGCTGCCGCCAATCGCTGTCCAGACCCCCATAATAATGATCGCATCACGTGCGCCCAGACCGAATTGTTTCCCGGTGAAGGCGACTTTTTCGACATCCAGTCCCACCAGGTTTGCCGTCGATAGCAACCACTGGGGCGCTTTGACTCCCAGATGCAAGAAATCCGAGACGCTATTAATCACCGCATTGACCGGGCCAAAGTCCGGGTTATAAAGCGCCTTCCAGAGAATCATCAGAGCGACCCCGGAGGTGAAGGACGGCAAATAAAAGAGCGTTCGGTAAATAACGACCCCTTTGAGCTTCTGGGACAACAGTAATGCCAGCGCCAGTGAACCAGCAATCGCGACGGGCATTCCGAGCAGGAAGTAGACCGTGTTGGCGAAATATAGCCAGAAATCCTTATCCGCCATCAGGACGCTGAAGTTCTCCCATCCCGACCATCGGAAGGGGACGCTACGCTGCAAATCCCAGTTGGTGAAGGCGATTGCGAAGGAAAAAAGGACAGGGCCTGCCGTAAAAACGAGAAAACCCAGGAGGTTAGGCAACACAAAAGGCGCCGCCTGCCATAATCGTCGCCAGTCGCTTCGAGACGAACGTTTCGCTACCGTGCGCGGCGCATCCGCCGCCACCGGGGGCCTCATAGCCGTCGGGGTAACGCTCATAATAAACCTCTTTTCCGCCTGGGTACGGGCGTTTCCTTCCGCTATTTGCGGTGATGTATTCCGAACTGTAGAAATTTCGCGTCTTGCACTAAGCTTAGAGAGTCGCTACCGGACGTTTTGCGAGGATGGCATCATACTTCGCTTTGAGAGAAGGATTCCGCGCGATCGTTTTTTGAATTTCCGCGTTGACCTCACGGGCGGCATCCCGCAATGCATCAGGAACCAGCTTTTGATCATTTTTGACCAGATCCAGTTGTCGGGTCAGAATGCGTTGCGCCGCCTGATAGTTGACAAAGGGACTGGTCGGAGTCGGTTCCGCGTATCGCATGGCGTCGAGCCAGACCTGATTCTTATCTTCCTCCGGAAATTCTGGATCGAATAAAACTTCGGGCTTGTAGCAATATTTGATGATTGGAGCAAGAGCGTCCGCCTGTTTATTGATCAAAGCGTTATAATTCGGTCCCGCCATATACAGAAGAAACTTCAGCGCATCTTCTCGGCGGGGACTGGCTTTATTGATGAACGTAGCGCGACCATACCCATAAAATACACGACGGTTGAAGTAGGGCGCTTCACACACGGTCATTTTCAGATCAGGGAATTGTTTCTTGTTGCGCAGGGTGCAAAGCCACCATCGACCGCCCATCGCCATCGCCGCCTTCTGGCCCTCGCCAAACTGCGTTATGGTGCCGGAACCCCAACCGCCCTGCGTCGCCATCGCCGCTTCTTCAACCGGCGACGGCATGACTTTATATTTGTAAATCAAATCGTGTAGAAACTGGATTCCGGCAATCGCTTCCGGGCTGTCGATAACGCACTTTGTACCATCCTCGCTATAAATGCGTCCTCCCCATTGAATGACAAATTGTGGCCACAACCACCAGTCGATGAGGAGACCGAATTGCGTCGCCCGTCCCTTATCATCCCGGATCGTCATCTTCTGCGCGATAGGCAGAAACTCGCTCCACTTCCAGGGGCCGTTAGGATAAGGGATACCCTGCTGATCAAAAATCGTCTTGTTGATGAAAAGAGCGTTCGCGGCGGCGTTACTGGGAATACCGTAGACTCGCCCTTCACGGACGCAATAGGTCTGGATGGCTTTCCACGAGTCCTTTTCGATATCGACCCCGCGCTTCTTGAGTTCATCCGTCACATCCCACGCCAGGTCAGCATCGATGAGAACATTCAGCGTCCCATCGCCGGAATCGAACACATCCGGCCCCACGCCCGCCAGAGACTGTACGACGACTTTTTGCAGGCCGGTATTATTGGGATCCAGCGAAACATGCGCGTCCGTCGCGATTTTATTGAAGCCGTCGATCTGCCCGCGCCGCGCCGGGTTATCATCGCTTGCCCAGATAATCTGCGTCTTTCCCGCCTCGACCGGTTTAGGCAAGATGCTCCACGCCATCGCAGATAAAAGGAGAAGAATAACAAACGCTCCTGTAAAGACTGCTTTCATAGCGCCCTTATTATTTGTCGGGTCTCTGTGCAAATCCTTCCACAGGCGCCACTCAGATAAGCTTGTTTTACGGAGCTTTTTCCCTGCGGCATCCGAAGACGTAATTGGGAATGACTCTCCGTTAAAGAGTGATCACTATCTTTCCAAAGTGAGAGCCGCTTTGCAGGTAGCGTAACCCGTCCGGGGCTTGTTCGAAGGGGAAAACTCGGTCAATGACCGGACGTATCTGATTCTGTGTCATCGCCGCCAACATACGCTCGAACATGGCAACGGAACCGACATAGACGCCATTGACATGCAAACTGCGCCCGGTGATCAACCATGGGTTCGTGCGCGCCTCAAACCCGGTCAGAACGCCGGTCAGGGCGATATGCCCGCTGTAGGTCGTGGAGGCGAGCGATTTTTCAAGCGTTCCCGCTCCGCCCACTTCCAGCACATGATCGACGCCACGTTTTCCAGTCAGATTCCAGACTTCCCTGTCCCAATCCGGAGTTGTTTTGTAGTTCACGGTTTCGTCAGCGCCCATTTGCCGCGCTTTTTCCCGCTTCGCATCCGAGGAAGAGGTCAAAATGACTTTCGCGCCCGCCATTTTTGCAAATTGCAGTCCAAACACCGAGACGCCACCCGTTCCTAAAAGTAGAACCGTTTGCCCGGCTTGCAGATTTCCCTGCTCAAATAAACAGTTCCAGGCAGTTAACGCAGCGCATGGCAGGGTTGCCGCTTCCTCATAAGAGAGATTGTCGGGCAACTTGACGAGCGCAGATTCCGGCAGGATTTTGTATTCTGTCAGCATTCCATCGCTTCCGCCGCCCAGCGCGGAAGCATGGTACTCTCCGCGCATTGGCCCATCCTGCCAGACAGGGAAAAAATTTGCCGCGACACGGTCGCCCACAGCCACATGCGAAACGCCCCCGCCGACGGCGATCACTTCGCCGGCGCCATCCGAAAGCGGGATTATCGGCATTTGCTGGCGAGGATTGCGGGACAATGCCAGATCACGATAGTTCAAGGAGACGGCGTGAACCCGGATCAGGGCTTCGCGTTCCTTCAAGGCGTCCCCCGTCGGCGTTTCCCGTTCCACGATTTTCCAGCCGTCTGGCCCGGAAGAAGATTGTAATTCGTATGTTCGCATTGTTTTTATGCCTGATGAAAGAATACCTGAAAGGAGAATGATCCTGTGACAGGTTTTCCATCGAGATGGGTAAGTTCTTCCGTTCCCGTTGTCATTCCCTGTAAGAAATGAACTCCAGTAGCGAACCATCCGGGTCTCGGAAGTACAGGCTTAACCGACGCCCCGCGCTTCCGGATCGCTTAACGAGCATGATTATTCCTTCACTCACCTTGAGTCGGCGAGAGTTTACGGTTCCAGAACGACTTTTCCAACCGTTTTGCGCGAAGCGATAGCTTCGTGCGCTCGGGCGGCGTCGGCGAGAGGGAAGCGTTCGGTCGCGATAATCTTCAGTTGTCCTTCCGTCGCCCATTGGATCAGGGCCGATAGCGCGTTTTGCAGGCGAGCGGCATCGCTCATCCAGGGATAGAGGCTGAATCCTGTCAGGGATTGGTTACGGAACAGCAAACCGAGAGCGCGTTGCGCCGGAAGATCATCCGCCCTACCCTGCTGCGAACCATAGAAAAGCCAGCGTCCACCATCGGCAAGCGTATCGTAGCCTTCTCCGGCAAGTTCGCCGGTCGCATCCAGAAAAACGTTCACTTTCTTGCCGTCATTCGCCGCAATCACTTTTTGCGCCCAACCGGGGCTGGTGTAGTCCACTGCCGCCGTTGCGCCGAAGTCCCGTATAATCAAGTTCCGCTTGTCTTCCGTCGAAGCGGTTCCAATAACGACGCTTGCGCCACGTAATCGCGCAATCTGGACGGCAAGAGAACCGACGCCACCGGCAGCGGCATTTACCAGAACGCTCTCCCCCGGTTGGAAATGCGCGGCATCCAGTAAGAACCATGCCGTCAATCCCTGAACCAGAAGCGCTGTCGCCGGAGCGAAATCCAGCGTATCCGGAAGCGGAATGGCGGCGTGAGCGTCCAGAATCGCATAATCCGCATAGCCCGCCCATGATACCGACCCCATCACCCGTTGCCCCACCGTCAGGGCGCTCACGCCTTCGCCCAGTGAAGCGACAATCCCTGCCACTTCGAAGCCAGGAACAAAGGGGGGTTTAGGCGCAGGAGGATAAACGCCCTGTCGCGCCAGCATATCCGCGAAATTGATCCCCGCCGCTTTCACTTCAATGAGGACTTGCCCCGCCGCGGGCCAGGGCGTCGGCTTTTCCACCAGCCTCAAGGCTTCCGGCCCGCCGTTCTCGGCGACTTCTATCACTTGCATCTCGCTCTCACTTTCTCCTGTTGTTCGCCAGACACTTAAACCGTTTAAGAGTCTGGCGAATCTATCTTTGCCGCAAGGCATACACCGCCAAAAGAAATCGCTTCCGTGCGGTTATACCTTTCACAATCAAGTCTCTGTAATTGATAAAATGCTACCAGGGAAGCGTATCATTCATATGAAAATAGCCGCCCGAAGGCCCATCTTCGGGCAAAAGGGCAAGCCGGACGGCGGTCTTTGCGCCGTCGGGCGTCTCCATCGGCGCGGCGTCCGTCCCGAGATCCGTCTTGACCCATCCCGGATGGGCGGCGTTCACCTTGATTTTGGTATCCGCCAGCTGCCGCGCCTGAATAATCGTCAACATATTGAGCGCCGCTTTCGAAGAATTGTAGGCGGGAGCAAGCCATTCCGTCGAAATCTGATCGGGAGCGCTATTCACCGTCAACGAACCAAGAATACTACTATGGTTGACAATTCGTCCCGCCAGACTCGCCTTCAAAAGGGGCAGAAGCGCCTGTGTCACAGCGAAGGGCCCAATGACATTGGCTTCAAAGGTGGAGCGCAACGTTTCCGCATTCACTTCGCCTTCCCTTTCTTTCATGACTCCGGCATTATTGATCAAAATATCCAATCCGCCGAACTTGGTCGCGAAGAATGCAGGAAGCGCCGCGATATCTTCCGCGCTGGTGACATCTATCTTGACAGCGTGGGCGTCTAAACCCTCTGCCTGAAGCGTATTCGCCGCCGTCTGTCCCTTTGCAATGTCTCGAGCGCCGATCACAACCGTGACGCCTTCACGCCCCAATTGCCGCGCAATTTCGAGTCCCAGTCCCTTGTTCGCGCCCGTTATCAGAGCGACTTTCTTTGTCCCTGCCATTATTCTATTGCTTCCTTTTTATTGAAATATATAAAGATGACCAACGGCGTTCTCACTTCACGATCAAAACCGCCATACCGGAATACGTACAATCCGGCGCCTGAGAGTCCAGACTGAGATAATTTCCTCAGGATTCTCGCGATGGCTTGCGGAAGATCGCCTGCGTGACCGCTGCCATGCCATGGTGCGCCGGTCCCTCGTTCACTTCACGAATTATTTCCTGTCCCAGAATCCGCTCACAATCCGCCCAGTCGTTCTGCAAATCGTCCCATCGGATCAGCATATCAGGGTCTGACGGCCCGCCGGTTCCTCGTCCGATCTGATCGGGATGATAAGCCTCCAGAATAAAGATTCCGCCAGGACGTAGAGCCGCCTTCGCCCGTCGATAGACATCCCGACGTAGGACAGAAGGCAAATGGCAGAATATCGAAATGATGCCATCCGCCATCGGGAATGGGATATCCGCCAGATCGCCAGCAATCGTCTCTATGGCAACGTTGCGCGAGGCGGCGAGTCGTTTCGCCTTTTCCAGCCCGACTGCGGAGCCATCGATGGCGATAACCTGAAATCCCTGTTCCGCCAGAAAAACCCCATTCCGGCCCTCACCCTCACCGAGGGAGACGACCAATCCTCTTGGCGGCAAGCAGGCGCTCGCAGTCACAAGGAAATCGTTCGGTTCCGTACCAAAGACGAAATCCGGGCTACCGTATCTATCATCCCAGTCTGGCATGCGTTTCTTTCGGTTCGAATTTCGGTTGTTTGAGGACGACCACCGCTCCGATACTCATAATGATCGTAGTCCACCATAAAGAAGCGCTCAAGCCGAAGCGATCCGAGAGAAATCCGGAGCCGATTGGCCCCAGACTCTGACCGACCGCAAAAATCGCCGTCGCCCATGCAATTGCGCTAGTCCAGACGCTCTGCGGCAAATGGCGGCGAATCTGCAGGGTGACATAGGTAAACACGGGCATAGAGGCTATGCCAAACAGGACAGCAGAAAACATCAACGCGGGCAGAGACAGCGAAAAATACGCCACCATCGCCGCCACCGCAGAAATGATTCCCATCATCGCCATGGGAACGCCTCCCCGGTCGACAGTGAGATATTTCCGCCAGACAAAAACGCCCCCAACCATGGCGAGTCCCAGCGTCACGTACACCGATGTCACTATCGCCGCACTACTGGCATTGCCCTGTGTCAGTGAACGAACATAGGCGACCAGAAAAGTCATGTACGCGATATAGCCCAGACCGAACAGGAAATAGGCGATCATTACCAGCGCAAGGGAAGTCAGGGAAAGTTTTTCCGGGGCGTCACTCACGCTCGGGGCAGGCGTAGAGTCAGCATTCAGGTTTTGCGTTTCGCTTCGTCGATGCCCTGTAGCCGGCAATGTTCGCGTTCCTGCCCAGACCGCAATCAACGCCCCCAGACCTAACGTCCCCAGAATTTCCCATGCTACCGGCCATCGGGAAGCATGACTGTCGAGTACAAAGGGCAGAATGGCGCCGCTGATCATCGTCCCCCAGCCCGGTCCGCTGGTCGTCAGTCCCAGTGCGAAGGAATTCTCCCGATTATTATCCCCCAATCGCGCCGCCAGACCAGTCGCGGCAATAAAGGTAAATGCCGATGACATTCCTACCAGACCGCGCAACGCCAGCAAAAGCGGATACGAACGTGTCATTCCCGCCAGAAACAACGCCCCGACCGAAAGGGCGAGACTGACCAGTAACGCCCGACGTAAGGAATAACGCCGGATGATTCCTGCTGTCAGTAACGCCCCACTCAGATAGCCCAGCGCATTCGCCGTATTGAGCGCCCCGCTTTGCTGGAAGTTCCAACCGAGGTCTGTTCGCATCGAAGGCAGAATGAGCGCATAGGCAAACCGACCGAAACCGACCGCTACCGCCGGCGCCAGAGCAAGAGTGAGCGCCAACAGAATCGTACGTCCGAAGCGCCGTTCCTCCCGAAGACTCACTTCCGGAGCGATAACGTCATGGATAGCGGTTGGCGGGGGCACTGTCTTCATCGCGAATACTGCGCTTCCTGCAAATCGGCCAGCGTCGGGTAATCGGTATAACCTTTCGGACCAGGAACATAAAAAGTGGAAGCATCCGGCACATTCAGTTCCGCATCCTGCTCGAATCGGGTAACGAGATCAGGGTTCGCAACGAACAGGGAACCATAGACAATAGCATCGGCTCCGTTGTTTTTAAGCAGTTCCCTTCCCGTATCCTTGTTGAAATTCGCTCCTGCGAAGAAGGGACTCACCGACAGCGGACGCAACTTTGCATGCCAGCCAGCATTGATATGGTCTGCGACATGAATATAGGCGAGGTGGCGATTCGCCAGAGCGTGGAGAATGTAGACATACACCTCTTCGGCGTCCGGTTCTTCGTTTCCATTGAAGGGCATTTGCGGTGACAGCTTGATACCGACTCGCTCAGAACCGGCGACGCTTACCATGGCATCAATCACTTCGAGAAGGAATCGGACGCGATTCTCTACCGACCCACCGTAATCGTCGGTACGCTGATTGGAAACGGGAGAGAGAAACTGATGCACCAGATAGCCGGATGCGCCATGCAGTTCGACGCCATCGAAGCCTGCACTCAAGGCATTACGGGTCGCCTCGGCGAATTCCTGAACCACGCTGGCGATTTCCGCCACTTCAAGCGCTCGCGGAACGACGAAGCGCTTCATGCCTTCATCCGTATAGTTCTCGCCATCGATCGCGATTGCGGAGGGCGCGACCGGTTGCACATGATCCGGCAGAAAGTCCGGCAGAGCGACCCGACCGGTGTGAAACAACTGTGCAAAGATCAATCCACCCTGCGCATGGACACTATCGGTAACCGGTTGCCAGGCAGCGATCTGATCCGGCGTATACAGACCGGGCGTTCGGGGATATCCCTTCGCCATTGCGGAAACATTGGTCGCTTCGGAAATTATCAGACCCGCGCTGGAGCGTTGCGTATAGTAAGTTACTGCGATTTCGGGTTGAATCCCGTTATCGTCGGCGCGGCTTCGGGTCATCGGCGCCATGATGATACGATTCCGCAGGTTGTACGATCCTACCGTCAAAAAGTCAAACAGATCGGATGTCATAGTGTTCCTTCTCCTTCAAAGCGGGTTCGATTTCCAAAGCGAACCCAATCGTCTCAAACCACTTGTCTCAAACTATAAATACAGCAGACCATACCTTTTTCCGTTTCCGTTTTGAACATGGCATCGAAGTCGCTTCATCATAATGCAATTACGTAATTCTAAAATTGCACAATAGCTACTTTTGAAGTTACCAACGGAGGGTCTATTGCTTGATAATTCACAGACACTACAACCAATCGAGAATAGACGTTCCGATATTGCCCCGGCGCCAGAGGGTATTTTCACTTTATGCATGGTCGACTGAGGGAAAATAGCGATCTCCGTTCCATGAGGAAAATAGCATATAAGGAAAAACCGCACAGGAAACTTTCGCTCAGCATCGGGATGATTCGTATCCGAGTCATCACACGTATCGTTATAAACATCGCCATGAACGATCAGACAATATGCGATCCGTGACATCGCAAAGGCTTTCACTACACAGAATTTCCGCACGATTTTGCACCGCACAGATAAAACTTATTTGTCGGTCAATTTTTTTGCAATTTACGGAGCAGTGTGATAAAGGTAGTCATATCTGCAAAAACAGGCGTCGATTTTGCGCCCTTGACCGACTTTCCCATTCCCCCGGTTGCGGAAGAGCCAAACTGGGGTCGGTTGCCCATTGAGGAATGCAATGAGCCATTGGTGACATTGGCGACCATTCCCGGTCGGCTTTATCTTCGCCCTCTTTATTACGAGCAGAAAATACCCGGTTCCGTCGCCGCCATCTCCGCCCGGCAGGGAATCGCCCGGAGATTGCAGTCCGCCGCTGAAATGTTGCCGCCGGGAATCGCACTGGTCGCCTTCGATGTCTACCGTCCACTGGCGGTACAGCAATTTCTTTATGACTCATACCGGGAATCGTTGCGCCTGCAACATCCCGACTACGACGACGAAAAACTGATTGCGACGTTGCATCAGTATGTCGCTTCACCGAACGCCGACCCTGCCTGCCCGCCGCCGCATCGTACCGGTGGGGCCACCGATGTCTACCTGATATCCGCCGACGGCGAATCGCTCCCGATGGGAACCGCTCCCGATGAAGCGACTCCCGCTTCCGCCACCCGATGGTTCGAAGAACGGCATACGACGCCCTTCACCGAAAACCGTCGCCTGCTGTACCGCGTGATGACCGACGCCGGTTTTGCGAACTATCCCGGCGAGTGGTGGCACTATGATTTTGGAAATCAACGATGGGCGAATATTACCGGCGCCCCTCATGCTATCTATGGCATACCGGACGAAACGGAATACTACCTGTAACCCGCTTTTTCCCATACCCTTTATCGGGCATCCCTTCAGATTAGAAAATCCGGTTAGAATTTCCCCGAGCGGCGTCATAGACTTCGTTCAGCGCTCCCTGTTGAATCAGCGGAACGATGATTCCCAGACCTGCGATTGGCCCTGCGCCCAGAATATCCAGACCAATACAGATCAGCGTATTGTCCTTCTCCGGTAGTCCGACCTTGCACTGCATCTTGACAATCTTCTGACCGATAATGAAATCCCAGAAGTAGCCGTACAACGACCCGGTCACCAGAAAGAGCAGGACATGCACTATCGGCGGGATATCGCTTTCGCCCAGGAACTCATCTACATCCTTCGACGTGGCGTATACCCAGTAGAGATAGTAAATCCCACAGGTGATGATCGAAAGTATCAATACCCAGGCGGGACTTCGCTTCTTCGGTACATGCATTATTTTTAGAGTCTCTTTTGTTCCAAATTGTTGTCTGGCGCGATTGCCCGACATTTATCTGACCCGTATCGCAGGCTATTGGTTACAGTACAGGCGTCTTCCGACCAGTTCGCCCGGGAAGGATGAGAACGTGGCATGTCCTCACAATGATTATTTGAAAAGATGATAACGAATGGTATGGCGCGGGAAAATATACGCCCATCGCTCTTCGTAGCGCTTCATATTGCGGTGGATCAGACGCCGAACCAGTTGCGAAAGAAGATTATCGCCTGGTACGACGATTTCAAATTCGATGCGCAGGAACCGCGCTGGAGAGTAACCGAAAGCGGTCTGCGGCGACCCTTCCAGAAAGTAATCGAAGGAGCGGGACGTAAAAAACCGGACATGAGTCGGGTCTGTATACGCATGGACGCTGCTGAAATAGGGAGCCTCTATTGAGATAACGCCCCCAGTCTTGAGGATACGATGCAATTCGGTCACTGCCGGGACAAAATGATGGACATGCTCCAGGACATGCCGACATACGATGAGATCGAACGATTCATCCGGAAAGGGGTAGGGCGTCTCTTCCAGATCATGAACGATATCCGGGTGATGTCCGGCGTTTTTATCCAGCGTCACCGAAATCGAGTACAGGCGCTCCGCCCCGCAACCCACCTCCAGAATACGAGTGTTCTCCTCATAAGCGCCATAGGGAAACGTCAGTCCAGTATGCGGAATACCAGTGATTATTACTTCGCTCATCTTTCGCCTCGGTAGCGCAAATGGCGCAACGAATAACGCAGGAAAGCGGTGAGAATCGCAAACGATCCGGCAAAAAGCCCGTACATTTTCCGGTAAAGACGAATGCGTGATTCAAACAAGTATCGCCGCCGAACGCCAGTCAATCGCTCCTGCCCCCCGTAATGCATGACCATAATACGAGGATCGACCATGATAGCGGCTCCCACCTGTTTCACCCGATGACACCAGTCCGTTTCCTCACCGTAAAAGAAAAAGTCTTCGTCCAGTGCGCCAATCATCTCTATCGCGGATTTTCGCATCAGCAGGCAAGCGCCGCCGACCCAGTCCGCTATAAACGGGCTCATCACAGCGCATCTGGCGCTGTCCTGAAAATCGGCAAGCGGGTAGGGCGATTGCGAACGGTCTTCCCTACCGCGTAATTCACTGTCCGCCGTGGGAAAACGCGCCCAGCAAAACTGTGGCGTCCCATCTGAATTCTGTAATAGTGGGCTCATTGCAAACGCCTTCGGGTACGCCTCCAGCGCGATAACCAGCGACTTGAGCGAACCGGGCGGCGGCAATGTGTCCGGATTCAGCAGGAGAATATATTTCCCGGTCACTTTTGATATCCCCTGATTGGTTCCTGCTGCAAACCCACGGTTATGGGAATTCCGAATCAGGCGAATGTTCCCAGTACCGCTGACTCGCTCGAAGAATGAGGTATCGGGAGAATTGTTATCGACAATGATAATCTCCATGGTGACATCCTGAAACGCTGCCGGCAAAGCGGTGAGGCAAGATAACAGATACTTACTCTCTACCGGTGACTCACAATACGAAACGAGAACGACCGTCACGATAGACGGCGGCGCAGGAGCGTCCTGATTGTGGGCGATATCACGCATTATCAACCGACACCTATAGAAAGTTTATGATCCTCCCGCAGCGATACCCTGAAGTAAATCATCCATTTTCCCGCCGATAACGCTCCAATCGTACCGCATTTCCACAAAACGACGGGCGTTCTCCGCAAGCGCAGCCGCACGGGCAGGTTCATTGAGTAAGAGGGCGATTGCGCGCGCAAAATCATCCGGCGTATCAGCGATCAACAAATGCTCTCCGTGAATAGCGTCCAGTCCTGCCGCGCCGACGCTGGTAGAAACCACCGGAACGCCGGACGCCCACGCTTCCAGAATTTTGATGCGCGTTCCCCCACCTCGCAATAAAGGAACGATAGCTATTTCCGCAGAGGACCAAACCGGGCGCATATCCGGTAAAAACCCGGAATAACTGACACACGAGAAAGTCGATTCATCGCCATTCAATCGTCCCGTGACCAGAAGATGCGGGTTCGCCGACAGAGAATACCGGGTGATCAGGCGTGGATAAATTTCACGGGCGAAATGCAAAACCGCTTCACGATTGGGCGCATAGGTCTGAGACCCGGTAAATACCAGCCAACCGGGAATCGTTCCCGTTGCAGGCCGTTTCTCAAACGCTGCAACATCGGCGCCATTTGGCGCCGTGTGTACCGTCGGGGCTCCCGACTCCGGCATACCCAGAGCCTGCCGTGCGGCGGCGGTTTCCGCTTCTGAAACAGCAGTCACAGCCTGATACCGTTGCAATTGTTGCCGCCAGTAACGAACGCTCTTCATACCCGTCAAGCGATGCGTCTTATCAAAATCTCCGGAAAACTCCACTTGATCCAGTAAAGCGGGAGGAAAATCATCCGTTTCCGGCAGGTAAGAATCCGCTCCGCGCTCAAATACCAGAAGAACGTCCATCGGCAATCGTAAAGATAGAGTCAATGCGGCGGTCAGGGCGGGATTTACCGATTGTTTGACGGCGCGGGGAACCGAAGAGAAGGCGGAAAATAATCCCACATTTTTTGTGTCCACCCACTGATGGGGAATCGCGGTCACACTCCGGCAAATCTCCGCCAATTCCGCCGGCGTTCCCTCGTTGAAATTGGTATCTGGTTGTATTCCCGTGATCAGACGAATCTGATGTCCGCGCCGCGCCAGTTCACGCGACAGATAGAAGGCCCGCGCTCGCGAACCATTATCAGGGGGGAAAGGGAACCATAGTGATAGTGCGACAATAGTCACGATTTTAGGCGGGAATCATTCCGTAGCGAACGAAAAATATGGACAAAAAGCGACAGCTTTTCATTTTATCCGGCGTTATTTCAGGTTAAATCGGGTTGCTGACGCCACCATTCCAAAGTTTCCGCCAGCGTTTTTTCAAAACTCACTTCCGGTTTCCAGTCTACCAGTTCCCGGAGGAAGGTCGAATCACCCACGGATTCCGGCAAATCGAAGGGTCGTAAACGATCCGCATCCTCAAACGTTTCAATCGGAACCAGAGCCATATCGAGCAGCAGATGGAGCGCATCGTTCATGATTACCGGAACACCGGAACTGACATTGACGATTCGATACCCCACCGGTTCCGCCTCCAAAATTAACTGGCGGTAAGCGCGTGTGACATCACGGACATGGAGAAAATCGCGCCGGGACATGAGATTGCCATGGCGGACGATAGGCGATTCCAGACCTCGCTCGATACGCGCAATCTGACGGGCGAATGTCGGAATCGCGAGATGAGGCTTTTGTTCAGGGCCAGTATGGTTGAAAGCGCGAACAACAGTAAGCGAGAGCGCGCCGGAATCCGCAAAGGGGCGAGAGATACGCTCCATTTCCACCTTTGACTCCGCATAATCGCCCAGCGGATGAAGGGCGGCAGATTCTCTGGCGGGATTACCTTCCCCCGTCGGACCATAAACATACCCGGAAGACGCCAGAAGAACCCTGCACAGATGGCTGGAACCGGATAACAGACGTAATAATGTTTCCGTCCCGGTCACATTCGCCAGAAAAATCTTTTCCCGATCACTCCCGTACGACGACGCCATGCCCGCAAGATGAAAAACAGCGTCCGGCTTCGCGGTTCCAACCACCTCCGCCATTTCTCCTGCGTTTGCCAGATCGGCTTTGAGCAGAGTAAATCCGGAGGGCAGATCGGCGGAGTCCGTAGAATGATGCGAAGAGCCAAACAACTTCGCTTCCGGTACAGCCAGCGCAAGCTCTCGCGCAAGCCATTTTCCTGCGAAGCCGGTGGCGCCAGTAATCAGTATTCGTTCGAGCGTCATGCCATTTTCTTCCCAGATCACGCCACTAACGCGCTCGGTGCGCAAGCCGCTCCAGATCCGCATCCACCATCATTTCCACCAGTTGCTGGAAAGTGGTCTTTGGTTGCCAGCCTAATTTTTCGTACGCTTTTTTCGGCGCACCGATCAATAGGTCTACCTCCGCAGGTCGGTAAAAGGCAGGATCGATGACAACGTACTTTTCCCAATCCAGCCCGGCTCGTCGAAAAGCGATTTCTGTCAGTTCGCGGACCGAATGCGTCTCTCCAGTAGCCACAACATAATCATCCGCTGTCGGTTGCTGAAGCATCAGCCACATCGCCTCGACATAGTCGCCCGCAAACCCCCAGTCGCGTTGCGCCTCCAGATTTCCCAGACGTAATTCGTGCGCCAGTCCGAGTTTGATACGCGCCACGCCATCTGTGACTTTTCGAGTGACGAACTCCAGGCCGCGACGGGGGCTTTCATGATTAAAAAGAATGCCGGACACCGCATACATGTCGTAGGATTCGCGGTAGTTGACAGTTATATAATGCCCGTAAACTTTAGCGACCCCATACGGCGAACGCGGATAGAAAGGGGTATCTTCGTCCTGCGGAACCTGTAGCACTTTGCCGAACATTTCAGAGGAACTCGCCTGATAGAACCGAATCCCCAGATCGACCGAGCGCACCGCTTCCAGAATGCGGGTGACTCCGAGTGCGGTAAATTCGCCCGTCAATACCGGCTGTCCCCACGATGTCGGCACAAAAGATTGAGCGGCGAGGTTGTAAACCTCCGTCGGTCTGGCTACCCGTATCGCTTCAACCAGCGAAGACTGATCCAGAAGGTCCGCCTGTAGCAGGGTTATTCGATCATTGAGATGAGCGATGCGCTCGAAGTTTTCCGTACTGGAACGCCGGACCACACCATATACTTTATAGCCCTTGCTTAACAGCAGTTCCGCCAGATACGATCCATCCTGTCCGGTAATCCCGGTAATGAGTGCAATGTTTCCTGACAATAATCTTCTCCTCAAACAAATTCCGCAAAACGAGGTTCATACCATTTAAATATGCTATATCCTGCGAAAAAGGTGACACCTGAAATTACGCCAGCAATCGCTATATAAGGATAAAGCGAGCTAATATCTCCCATTTGTGGAAATGTCGCACGTCGGGACGCCTCAATAAGAGTCGCCATCGGGTTCAGCATATACAACGTGTACACCCAGGGGTGCGTTCTACCGATAGACTCGACTTTCTCCAGAGGATAAAGGTTCGGCACAACATAAATCCATAATCCCAATGTCAATTGCACCAGATAACGCACATCGCGATAAAACAAATTGGCGCACGAAGTCAGCATCCCCAATCCCATCGTGAACAGCAACTGTATTATCAGAAGCGGAATAATCAACACGATGCCCGGTCCCGGCAAAATGCGGTAGAAGAGCAGGAGCGGCAACAAGCCGACCAGCCCAAAGCCAAAATCGACGACCTTGCTCAACACCGCCGAGATCGGAAAGACTTCCCGAGGAAAGTAGGTCTTAGTAATCAGGTTGAGATGCGCAACTAGCCCTTCGGTTGCGGTAGAAAGCCCGGTCTGGAAGAGGTTCCAGAACAGCAAGCCGTAGTAGGCGTGGACAGCGTAAGGAAACTTATCGCTCGCCTGCCCCAGAAAAATCCCTCCGACCAACGTATAGATGAGCGCCAGCACCAGTGGATTGAAGACCGCCCATGCGTATCCGAGAGCGGATTGCTTGTACCGCGCCCGAATATCTCGCATGACCAGATTTTCGACCAGTTCCCGATGGGTTGTGACGGAGGCGAGAATTGACATTTCTATAATTAAGTTTCGGGAAGGCGAGCTAAAAACCCTGTTTTTGTTAGTCCGCCTGACACCCGTAAGAGGCTTCAAACGAAGGAGAATTACGCGTACGATTTACCCATTCCCGTTTTGAAACCGGTTCCTCTGACGATCGACGCTTTTCCATGGCGAAGGACAAAGCGGATAGCCCAGACCGGATTGGCTCTATCTGTTCGACGTTTATTCGCGACGCTGTAATAAAAGATACGCAAGGATAGCCGGGTCTGTATTAGTGTAGGAACCAACCCGCTCCAGAACGCGGGAGAGACCACGCTCATTGAGTTCATCCGGCTTTTCGCCATCCGCAGGGTACAGACGCTCTACCGCTTCCTCGACCACCTTGAGGGCGGAGGTCATGTAACGCGCTCGTCCAATCGCCAGACTCCGGTTCTCGGTAGCCGCCCACAGTCGGGAAACACGCTCATACACCTCTTCCCATGAAACGAATGCCGCCGTTGTCGACGCCTGCCGCTGGACAGATTGCTGAACATTGGCGATACTGGCGGCGTTCCGCTGTTTAGCGTATTCCCAATCCGCGTAGGTGGTGCCTTCCACCACCCGAAGGCGAAGGCTGTCATCCCCGGATTTTTCGCGCAGGGCGCGTTCGATCGCCAGTTGGTAATCCCGCGTGTTAATCGCAGCGGAAATCTGTCCTTCTACCGGAGGCATCCCGATAACAAAATCGCTGTCTTCCCAGGCAACCGGCACAGCGGCATCGATCGCCCGGTAGAAAGTCAGAGAATTGTAATCGCGTTTTGCCCGCTCCGCTGCCGCCTTCCATGTCTGTTGTACCGTCTGCGCATCCCGTTTCTGCATTTGCCACCCTCAATTCAATACTATTTTCGCCGATTCTGGCCAATGCTGACGCAAGGATTACTGTATCAGGCATCGCACTCAGTATACCGCGTTACGTAAACCCCTAAACATCCCCCCTCAGAAAATCATATATTCAACTTTTACCAATACTGGTCGTGCTCTTTATTTATCAAGGTCGCGCCATTCACAGCGTTTACGGCGAAGAGCATGGCGGAGCCCGCCGGAACACGATTTTTCTTTTTTTGATGTTGCTGTTTTTGACCGTGATTCAGGAGACGGTATTCGGGATTGTGGATACAATTGTTTTGGGAACGACCATCGCGCGTTTCCTCACGGATTAACTGCAGGTTTCATTATCCAGAAGAGGTATCTCCTGACATGCGCATGACGGATATTATCGGCGGAAAACGAGATGGCGGCGAATTGACGCCAGAGGAGATTCGTTTTTTTGTCAGGGGTTATACCGATAACGCCATTCCAGACTATCAGGCATCTGCGCTTTTGATGGCTATCTACCTGCGCGGCATGAGCGATTCGGAAACTGCGAACCTGACGGCAGCAATGGCGGAATCCGGTCAGCAGTTGGATACCTCCGCGCTGAAGGCTACCGGCAAACCCACGATGGATAAGCATTCGACCGGCGGCGTCGGCGACAAGACTTCGCTGGTCGTCGTTTCGATGTTGGCGGCAGCGGGCATTCTGGTCTGTAAAATGAGCGGTCGCGGTCTGGGGCATACAGGAGGCACTCTCGATAAACTGGAAGCGATCCCCGGTTTTCGCATAGGCATGACTCCGGAAGAAATGCTCGCTCAGGTCAGTTCCCGTGGCGCCTGCCTGGCGGGACAGACCGGCGATCTTGCCCCCGCCGATAAAAAACTGTATGCACTGAGGGATGCTACTGCTACTGTCGGTTCCCTACCGCTGATCATTTCTTCCATTCTTTCCAAGAAACTGGCAGGTGGGGCGGAGTCGTTCCTTTTCGATGTAAAAGTCGGGGGTGGGGCGCTGATGGAAACGGAGGCGGAAGCGCGACAACTGGCGCGTGGATTGGCAGAGGGCGCCGCCGCGAACCATCGTCGCGCCTCCGTCCTGTTGACCGATATGACCCAGCCGCTCGGGTATGCAATCGGTAATGCGCTCGAAATTCGGGAAGCGGTTCATACCCTTTCGCCAGCCAACGTACAGGCGTCTTCGTTCTCCCATTCCTCTAATAACGCTCGCTTCCGCGAGTTGTGCATCACACTGGCGGCGGCAGGCATCGAACTCGCCGGGATCGCCACAGGCGCAGAGTCGGTAGAAAAAGCGAACGAAGCGCTCGAAACCGGCGCCGCCTACCGGGCATTCGAGCGCATTGTTGAAGCGCAAGGAGGAGATATTTCCGTTCTGCGCCATCCCGAACGCCTGGCGCAAGCCCCCGTGGTACACACGATCACCGCAAGAACGGAGGGGTATATCGCCGCCTTTGATACTCGTGAACTGGGCAATATCGTTGTCGCTCTTGGCGGCGGACGCGCCACTAAAGAAGATACGATTGACCCATCGGTCGGCCTGCTGATCGGTTCGGGCATTGGCGCCTACTGCGCTGCCGATTCCCCTCTTGCAGAAATCCACGCGAGAACGGAACAGGAAGCGACCGCCGCCGCCGTACGCGTCCGAGCCGCCATTCACCTTTCTTCCACCCCGGTTCCCGCGCCGCCTCTGGTGATAGACCGAATCTCGGCGCCGTAGAGTAAACAGAATGGAAAGAACGAATCGAGATGCGCCGTCACGTTCGCATCGCGCCTTCAGCGTGACTTTAAATATCGCTTTGATAGGTGTTTATTTTGCGCTCGTCCTGACGCTCATGGCGATTTGCCGTC
The DNA here is from genome assembly GCA_903910385.1 of uncultured Armatimonadota bacterium. Lineage (GTDB taxonomy): Bacteria > Armatimonadota > Armatimonadia > Armatimonadales > Armatimonadaceae > CAIVZM01. The sequence continues at coordinate 6,267 of CAIVZM010000063.1, read as the reverse complement.
CGCCCGTGCCGCTGTGGTTCCCGTTGTTGGGCGCATTCCTGGGCGGATGCGGCGGTTTTTTACAACATCTCAGTCTGAAACGAGATTACAACCGCTTCGGCGCGGCGTCCTCCAGGATAGAAATCCGGCGGCGACTGAATGAAACCCGCGCAGGAAAGCTATATTTGTACTATTTCTGGGGCATCAATCTCTGTTTCGTGCTGCTTGCCTTTGGCGCAAATAGCAGTCCGATTACCGCCTTCGCCGCATTGACTGTCGCGTATTTTTCCTTTGCGATCCTCCGTGAAATCGTCACTTTGCGCGATGTCTTTGCCATGGCGCGGCGCTCGCGGTAAAAGCGGTACAACAAGGGTGATTCAAGGAGGGATCGGCGCAGGCAAGCGCGACAGCGAAAACGGGCGAATCACTAATCGTCGGTAAGACAGCCCTGACAAACGCCGGAAAATTGGAGCATAAAAGGATCGGGACGAAGTCCGGCGGCGCGCAAGGCTTCCGCCAGGGAATCGGTCACGTGCATCGGCAGTACGTCCGAGGTGACATCCATCATGACTCCGCAAAGTCGGCAGACAAAGTGATGATGCGGTTCCAACCCTCCATCATAGCGGGTTACATTCTCGACACGCATTTCTATGACCGCCTGACGTTCGGTCAGCGCATGCAACGAGCGATACACCGTCGCCAGCGAAAGATGAGGGTGAGATTCCCGAAGATGCAGATGGATCTCCGCCGCCGTAGGATGCTTTCCTGCCAGAGCCGCAATCGTATCCAGAACCGCCTGACGCTGTCGAGTATGACGTGTCCTGGCGCTTTTCTCTGGAATTTCACGTTTGTGAAGACCCACTTGAACGGAGTCTGATTCCTCAATCTGGTCTAACATAACGCCCTCAGTATATCGTAATTATATGGGAGCATTATAGGGAATGATTTTTGCTGAAACTTCATTGACGTAACAGCATCCGATGTGATACGACAGGTAGCATACATCTTCTTAATCTATCGATGGCGATACCCGAGGGACGGCGATATGACACGACCGCAGACAACAGCATCAGAGACAAAAGGTTTAGGCATCCCTATTCCCCAGACGCCACGATTGAGTACACGCCTCACCGGGTTTAGCCTGGCGGCGACAACCGCGCTACTCCTCGGACTATCCTTTTTCTCCGGCGGTCAAAAAGCGGCGGCGGATAAACCGGCTCCCCAGTTCGTTCGCGACATCGCTCCTATTCTCGACAAAAAAGGATGCTCTACAGCAGGTTGTCATGGCAAATTCGGGGGTCGTGGCGGCTTTCAGGTATCTCTGCTAACCCTCTCGCCCGTGGACGATTACGCTCCCATCGCTCTGGGAGGGCGAGGGCGGCGAATCAATCTCGTAGAGCCAGACAAAAGCCTGATCCTGCTCAAAGCGACCGGAAAACTCGCGCATGGCGGCGGGGAACGATTCAAAGTCGGTTCCCCCGAGTATAATGTTATCCGCGACTGGATTTCCGCCGGTGCGCCCTTTGATCCCCATGCCGATGTCAATATCAAATCGCTGTCTATCTTGCCGCCATCGTTCGTTTTGCCCAAGGCAGGGGCGCAACAACAGTTAAAGGTCGTTGCCGAATTCACCGACGGAAGCCGCCGTGATGTGACCTCTTACGCCAACTATGAATCTGCCGATACCGCAGTTGCGACAGCGGACGGCGCCGGCGCGATCAAGGGGCTTCGGTGGGGCGGCGGCGCCGTGGTTGTACGCTATCTCGGCGAAGTCAAAGCAACGTTCCTGACGCTTCCCCGTGAAGATAAAACGCCCTATCCTGCCGTGCAGGGCTTCAATTTCATCGACGATTATGTTCTCTCCAATCTGAAGAAGATGAATGTCGTCCCTTCCCGCCTGACCACAGATCGGGAATTTATCCGCCGCGTCTATCTCGATCTCTGTGGGCGCTTGCCCGAGCCCGCCGAGGTCACTGCCTTTGCCACCGATACCACACCAAACAAGCGGGCGAAGTTGATCGATAAACTTCTGGACTCTCCAGAGTTCGTCGATATGAGAACTCTGCGCATTGGTGACCTTTTACGCATTCATCCACAACGCTTTGGGGGCAATATTCAGGGTGAACGTAGCGCCGCTCTCCTGACCGAATGGGTGCATGACGCCGTCGAAAGCAATATGCCCTACGATAAATTCGTGCACGAACTTATTGCGGCGCGAGGCTCTTCCTCCCGCGTTGGGCCGGTCAACTTCTATCGCGTGGAGCGCACGCCAGAAGACCGCATGGAAACAGTCTCACAGGCGTTCCTCGGGCAACGGATGGCATGCGCCCGTTGCCACAAACACCCCTTTGATCGCTGGACCACCGATGACTTCTGGAACTTCGCCGCTTTCATGGGGCGCGTCGGCTCACGAGGCCGCGCTCTGGACGGCGAAGAGGAAATCTACCACGAACCCTATGGGCGCGTCATCAATCAGAGCGTCACCGGCAAGCGCGGTAAGGAAGCCATGCCTACCCTGCTGGCAGCGACGGAGCCGATGAAGTTGACCGCCACCAATGGACAACGCACAGATGTCGTGGAAAAGTTAGCGGATTGGGCAGTCTCAAAACAAAACCCCTACTTCGCTAAAGCGACGGTCAACCGTCTCTGGAGCCATTATCTCGGTCGTGGCGTCGTGCATCCGGTGGACGATATGCGAGCGACAACCCCACCGTCTGTCCCGGGTCTTCTGGAAGCGATGGCGAAGGACTTTGTGAAAAACGGCTATGATGTTAAGCAAGCGATCCGGGTTATCCTGAACTCCCGAACCTATCAGACTTCCAGCGAACCGAACGCGACGAACGCACTGGATACCAAGTTCTACGCGAAGTTCTACCCGCGTCCGATGCTCTCCCCGGTGCTACTGGATGCCTTGAATCAGGCGACCGGAGCGCAGGAACGCTTTGGTGATTTCCCGCCGGATTATCGTACGGTCAAGCTTACTCTGCCGGTCGGTTCGTATTTCCTGGATACCTTCGGGCGCTCGCATCGCGAATTCCTCGCCGAACTGGAACCCAAGGTGGAGCCTACCCTCGTACAAACTCTCCATATCCTCAATTCACCTTACATTGAGGACAAGGTTCGCACCAGTAACGGCACACTCACCAAGTTGCTGGCGGACAAGACGGTCACCGATGGCAAGTTAATCCTTGCCCTGTATCAGAAGACCCTGTCCCGCCCGCCGACCCAAAAAGAAATGATGGCGGCGCTGACCTATTTCAAGAAATCCGCGAAGCGGGAAGAAGCCGCACAGGATTTGCTATGGGCGCTTGTCTCCGCACGGGAATTCTATTTCGTGAGTTAGAAGCGATTCAGCACAGGACGATATTGCAGTAACTAAAGGTTTCAAACAACCTGTTTTCATGACATAATAGTTTTACCAAATTTCGGGAAGAGGTGAATGATGGAACGAGAAGCGGCGGAGCGGGCGAGTAACATCGTTGCGGACAAAAATGCCTGTACCGAGTACAACAATCTCTGGGCGGCGAACATGGGGCGACGGGACTTTTTACGCGCCGGTGGCTTGACGGCGCTCGGTCTCGGCATGACTGAGTACTTTGCGCTGGGCGCGGCGTCCGCCAAAGGATTGGATGGCGGCGCGGCGGACTCCGCTATCCTGATCTGGATGGGCGGCGGCCCCTCACATCTGGATACGTTTGACCTCAAGCCGGATGCGCCGCAGGAGATTCGCGGGGCGTTCAACCCGATGAAGACCAATGTCTCCGGTATCGAAATCTGTGAACACCTTCCCAATCTGGCGAAACAGATGGACAAAGTCTGCCTCATTCGCTCGATGACCACCCCCGAAGCGGCCCATGAGCGCGGTACGCACTACATGATGACCGGCTTCCCGCCGTTGCCCGGCTTCGGCGTTCCGGCATATGGCTCCGTCGCGGCATCGCAGTTACCACTGCGTGGCGCATTGCCGCCTTATATCGCCGTTCCCTCGCCGATCATGTATGGCGGCGCGGGCTTTCTCGGCGCGGCGCTCGATCCGTTTTCTCCCGGCGGCGACCCGAATGACGGCGGATTCTCCGTCCGTGACCTCACCCCGGCAAGCGGCATGACCAAAGAGCGAGTCGACCGCCGACGCGCCCTCCGTGATGCCGTCGATTCCGCCTTCGCCCGCTTTGAAAAAGGTTCTGACCGCGCCAAAACGGTGGATTCGTTCTATAAACGCGCTTACGCCCTGCTTTCCTCCGACAAGGCGCGCGCCGCCTTCGACATGAAGCAGGAAAAGGACGACCTCCGCAATGTTTACGGACGTAATTCCTTCGGACAGAGTCTGTTACTGGCGCGGCGTCTGGTAGAAGGCGGCGTCCGCTTCGTCACTGTCCAGCACGGCGGATGGGATACCCACAGCAACGCGTTCAACGCTCTGCGCGGCGGGACGCTCCAGCAGTTCGACCAGGGCCTCGGAGCGCTTCTCAAAGACCTCGCGGATCGGGGCATTCTGAAAAAGACCATGGTTATCGTCCTCGGTGAGTTCGGGCGCACCCCGCAGATCAACCGGGACGGCGGTCGCGATCATCACTCCCGTTGCTTCTCCGTATTAATGGCGGGCGGCGGCATCAAGGGCGGAACCATCGTCGGCGCCAGCGACGCCAAAGGCTACGAACCTGCCGAACGCCCCGTCCACCCCGAAGACCTGAGCGCCACCATCTACGAGCGCCTCGGCATCGACTACACCCAGTCCATCTCCTCCCCCGAAGGCGTCCGCGTCACCCTGAGCCGCGGCGGCCGCCCCATCGAACAAGCCATCGCATAACATCATGCATTTCGTTCCCCGTCAGGCAGGTGATGCTTGACGGGGAAAACGTAAAATTATTATAAGAAGAATACAATGGCGATAGAAGAAACACCCAAAACGTTCGATTACGTCCCCCTTCCTTTCTCCAATAACTTCGGTCATTATCCCTTTCCCGAAGAAGGAGACGTTATCTGGGTAGGCGACGATATGGGAACGGTCATTAAAAAAGAATTCGATCCATCTGTTAAGTTTAAACAGGATGGCGATTCAGTGTACACACGCTACATGGAGATAAAACTGCTTGTTAAAGTCTGATGAGAACAGATAGGAAATAGAAACGGTATGCCATTCGCACCGGATTTCGGTCTCATGCTACGCGATACATTGGGATTGCCAGAAGATGGGACAATGTCGTTCGCCGATTTCCCGGTCTCCAATATCGCTCTGGTAGGCGATAACAAGTTCTCGTGTTCCGTCAACATCCCCTTTGATAGTGTGGAGTACGCCCTTTCAATGGATTTCAGTGCGGCAATCTTGGGACAAATGCTCGGCTATGCCGATGAGCGAACGGCTCAGATTGTCCTGTCATGGACAGAGCGGGGCTGTCAACCCGAAACACTGGAAATTGACCCGCCAATCCATATTGCGGTCGTCTGTAAACTTGGTTCGCCTGAAGCAAACGACAACGAGATATACATTCCTCTCGTTGTGAAAGAGATTGGTTCAACGAAAGATTTCGACCCTGTAGAATACGCGGAAAGAGAAAACGAATGACCGGAACGGTACAAAATATAATGCCCACTTTAGAGACGGCGGAAAAGATGGTTGAGCAGTTAACTGCTGAGGAATTGGCGCAGTTTCGGAAGTGGTTTGCGGAGTACGATAGCGACCAGTGGGATGAGCAGATTGAGGCAGATGCCGCCGCCGGGAAACTGGACGCACTGGAGAAAGAAGCCTTAGAGGATTACTACGCGGGCAGATCAACAGAGATTTGAATCACCACGCCTCTCCCCGGTTCTGGCGAGCGTTTTACACGTTGCCGTTACCCGTGCAACAACTCGCCCACCGTAACTACGCGGTATTGCGGCGCGATCCGTCGCATCCTTCTCTGCATTTTAAACAAGTGCGGAACGGGCGATTTTGGAGCGTCCGTATTGGAATACACTATCGTGCGCTCGGCGTTCCCGTGCCGGACGGCGTACAGTGGTTCTGGATTGGAACCCATACGGAGTATGATGGGCTTATCGGTTGAGAGATCAATTATGACTTTACAACAGCCGCATTATGGCTCGGAGGTTGTGGCCCGGAAAGGCGATGCGCTTTATGAAACGGCGATTCGCCCGCTGGTCGAGGATGATAATTAACGTGAGTTCGGGATAAGACGGGCTTTCGGATAGAGTGTAGTTACCACACCGCACTCCAAAGAAAGCCCGCCCCATGTCCAGTTTACTGCATCTGTTCTGCAAAGTAGACGATTTCTGTCAACAATTCTTGCCCAC
>CAIVZM010000062.1 GCA_903910385.1 uncultured Armatimonadota bacterium | reverse complement strand
GTGGGCAAGAATTGTTGACAGAAATCGTCTACTTTGCAGAACAGATGCAGTAAACTGGACATGGGGCGGGCTTTCTTTGGAGTGCGGTGTGGTAACTACACTCTATCCGAAAGCCCGTCTTATCCCGAACTCACGTTAATTTAGCGACAAGAGGTACAGGTTCCATAGCAAGTAACAATGCAGACCATCCCTGTAGATTGCTTAATGTGACGAAATCCTGTTCTTTTTTTATTCGTTGAATGGCCTGATTCGCTTCCGTCAGGCGACGTAAGGAAAGTTCACACAGATGAGCGATCTGTCTGATCAATTCCTGTTCCGTGGGAGACGCTACGCCCGAAGTAATAGGAAAAGGGAGTTTTGGTTCTCTGGGGGCGGACGGGAAAGGCATATTAAGCGCAGATTCTCCTTTGTATGCCTGTGCGCTCTTTATTTCCTCAACCAATATCTGATAACCACGCTCGAGGTCGGCGAAGTTTCGTTTTTCATAAATATAATTGCTTAAAATATACGCCTGTCCGGCATAAGCTGCGCCAAGATATGAAAGTATCTGTGGATTTTGCGGTTCACGACGCGTAGCTTCTTCTAAAAGCGTAATCGCTTTATTCAGGGATTTACCTCGTTTCAGGATAATGAATCCTTCGTCAACGAGGGATGAAGTTTTTCGATCAATGACTACTGCGCCAGATGAGTCTAGCCCGGCAACTTGCGCTCGAACACAAGAGGGTAGCGGCGAAATAGTGATCAAACATATCAAGAGTGTTTTCAAAGTTCCACTATTCATCATCGCACCAAACCCTTTATTTGATTAGGTGAATATAATCGATAGACACTTCCCTCGGGCGTACACAGAAAAAAACTCGGCGTACTATTTACTCCAAGAGATTTGGCGCACTGCAAATCTTCGAGGACACGGCGTTCCGCTGATTTGTGTAAGTCTCTTTGGAATCGCTCCTTGTCCATACCAGAACGCCCAACTAAAGAATATATAGATTCCTCACTAAAGTCATCAAGGGTAATCAATAAAGAGTGGAATGTATCGAATTTACCTTGCTCTCGTGATGCCTCTGCGGCCATAGCGGCAAACATCGAGCCTTTATGAGATTCGAGGGGAAAGTTACGGATGAGAATATTGACTTGCTTTTCCTGAGCAGTTAGGATTTTCGGCAGTCTTTTGTAGGTTGCTCGACACGGTGGACATTGATAGTCCAAAAACTCTACCAGTGTGTATGCATTATCCTGGGGCGTTCGCGTAAGTAATAGTGAATTTATGTTTAACTTGCGAGGGGTGGGGGATACACAGTGGATTGATAACGAGAGGAGATAAGAAAAGCCCCTAAGCCGCCGCCTATCATGGCCACGAGAAAGGTTATCAAAAAAAAGATGGGCTCTTTCCTTTTCACATAACAATTACAACCTAATTCTCAATTGTTTGTCAACTATTCCGTCAAGCGAGTTAGAAACAAATGCAAAGAGAAACACAGGACTTTGCCCCCCTCAGAGTGATACAATTTTCCGATGAGCGACAGGGATAAAGAACGCCAGACCGGGGAATTTTCGCATCTCGATAACCGGGGCGAAGCCCGTATGGTGGATGTTTCCGACAAGTCAGAGACGCGTCGTACAGCGCAGGCGATGGGATTTGTCCGTGTCTCTCCAGAAACCTGCCGTCTGATCGCGGAGAAGGCGTTGCCAAAAGGCGATGTTTTCACGGTTGCGCGTATCGCCGGTATTCTGGCGGCGAAGCGTACCGGCGACATGATCCCCCTGTGCCATCCCTTGCCCCTGACCGATATTCAGGTGGATTTGCAACTGGAATCAGAAGGCGTTCGTATTACCGCAACCGCTTCCTGCATCGGGCGGACCGGGGTCGAAATGGAAGCGCTGACCGCCGTTTCCGTCGCGGCGCTGACCATTTACGATATGGCGAAGTCCGCCGATAAGCGAATGGTGATCGAAGGTATCCACCTTGTCTCCAAAACCGGAGGAAAGTCCGGCGATTTTCATTTTTCGGAAGGATGATCCGTAAGGCGGATACGCTTATACAATACCCATGCTGACCTATGATGAAGCCCTTGCCCGCGTGCTTGAAGCGGCGATGCCGTTGCCTCGTGAATTGGTGGCATTGGAAAAGGCGTTCGGGCGCGCGTTAGCGGAAGATGCCGTCGCCGGAGTCGATTTGCCTCCCTTCGATAACTCGGCAGTGGACGGCTACGCGATCCACTTTCAGGAGGCGCAACCCTCGGATGGATTCCGCGTGACGCAGGAAATTCCGGCGGGAGTACGTCCCGCTCTCGCTCTTTCCGGCGGCGAAGCGGCGCGAATTTTCACCGGAGCGATGTTGCCTGTGGGCGCAAACCGCATCGTCATGCAGGAAGATGTGGACAGGATCGAATCGGACGGCGCCGTCTTCTTTCAGGAAATGGGTTCGGCGCACTATATCCGCCGTGCGGGGAGCGATGTCCGGCGAGGCGAGAAGATTATTACTGCCGGGTCACTGCTCGATGCGGGAGCGATCGGCTTGCTGGCGGCGCTGAATCAATCCACCGTTTCCGTCGTTTCCCGTCCGAAGGTGGCGTTGCTGACCACCGGCGATGAGTTGATCCCGTTAGGCGGCGCGGAGTTACAACCGGGGCAGATCCGCAATTCCAATGAGCCATTGCTGGCGGCGGCGCTGACCGAGGCTCAAGCGAAAATTGTCCTGCGGCGCCACGTTCCTGACGATAAAGCGGCGACGGTGGCGGCCCTCGATGCGGCGATGGAAGCGGGAGCGAATGTCATTGTCACCTCTGGCGGCGTCTCCGTCGGTGAGAAAGACTTCGTGCGGGAAGCGATAGAGGAACGGGGAACGCTGGATTTCTGGCGTATCGCGATCAAGCCGGGTAAACCGCTGGCGTTCGGGCGGATCGGCGATGCGCTCTTTTTCGGCCTTCCGGGCAACCCGGCATCCTCTCTGGTCACCTTTGAGTTGTTCGTCCGTCCGGTCTTACGGAAGATGGCGGGCTTCTCCCGGATTCTGCGCCCCCGGGTAACGGTCACTCTCCGGGAGGCGCTACCGCATACTCCCGAACGTCGGGAATTCGTTCGCGCACGGGTCGTCTGGGAAAATGACGAATTTCAGGCGACGACAACCGGGCTTCAGGGAAGCCATCGTCAACTATCGCTGGTGGGCGCGAATGCGCTACTGATCGCATCGGAGAATCACGGCGACTACAACGCGGGGGACCGGTTGTCAGCCCATCTTCTTGGCTTTTGAAGGAGCGGAAAACTCGGGCAATTGACGTTTGCTAACCAGATTTTTCGCATTCACCTGCAAAATGATTCTTTCGGGCAGTTGCAGAGCAGTAAGCAGGTTTCCGTAGACGGAACCGGTATCGATGCCGATTTTATCCTGCATGACACGCACATTGTTGTACGGGGTGTGTCCATGCACCACCAGTCGACCGGAATCATCGTGTACAGTAAGAAACTCGTCCCGAATCCAGAGCAGGGTATCGCCGGTTTCTTCTTCTGGCTCGCTTCCCGGTCTGACTCCCGCATGGGCGTAAATGACATGGGACAGTTCCGGGAAAACCTCCGTGGGGGGACGCCAGAACGGCTTGAGCAGTGAGAATAATCGCGCCAGATCGTCAGGGCAGGAAACATCCCCCGTCAGGATCGCCCTATTTTCCACATCAAACGACTGCAGAGCGGCGATTCCGCCGTTTTCCAGCCAGAGTCCGTCTTCGTACAGATAGAGCGACGGTCGCGGCAGACCGAAATAATATGCTGCCATATCCTCATGATTTCCCCAGAGGAGGATGGTGCGTTCCGGCGCGGAATCATATTCCGCCAGAACGCGACGAGCGACGCCTGCGGAGTCCGGTCCCCGGTCAATATAATCGCCGATGAAAACGGTGTAATCGTCCGCCTGACGCGGCAGTTTGCCCAGAAGAGTCTCTAACGGGCTCAACTGCCCATGAATATCCCCAATCGCCCAGATGGAAGCCATTCCGCCCTTTCATGTCGCGCCCGGCGACACCGCTTCCATTATATCGCTGGTTCCGATGCCTCGTTCCGGTTGCGCCGGTGACCATATCTGGTCAGAACGGGAATATTTTATGGGTTGATCCGCGCATTTCAGGCGGCAGGAATATCCAGTAACGCCAGTAGCATCGGTTCCACGGTGGGGTTTTGGATCGTTGCCGTCTTGATCGCTTCGCGGACGTCCCGAAGATAGGTCTCGCTGATGATGCGTAATGTATTCCGGAAGAAATCCCGTTGCGCTTCATGATCTGCAAGGGTTCGGGTTGCGACATCGGTCAGAGCAGGGTCGCCTGCCGTCTGGGCGGCGGTACGGAGTTGACGCATCTTTTCGATCTGTCGCAGTTCCCAGTAAAGCGCATCCGCCAGCATCGGCAGAGGTTCGTAGCTATCCGGTTCCCAGCGATAGGAATTCATCAGTTCGTCGGAAAGATTTTTCAGCGTCTCATCGCTGACCCCGGCGCAAAGGAGCCATTCGCGAATGGCAAGATGCGCCTTGACCTCCTCATAACTCCAGCAGGTCAGGAACCATGCGCGTCCCCGGCTCGCTCGCTGAACGTTGAGCAGACGGGCGGAAAAGTCCGGTAGCGGGATCCCATCCTTATAGATCTCAATCGCGGCGGAAACCAAATCGGCGGGCGGTTCCTTCAGAGCGGCGTCCCAGGAGATCACTTCCCACAGATTCCAGGCGCGTTCATCTTCCGCCCGCTGATAATACTCACGATACAGGCGATACAGGCGCTCTTCCGTGGCGGGGTCAAGACGCGCTACGACAGAACGTTCGCTGGTGGCTACTTGCCGCTCCGTTATACTAACCGATGCCATTGTCTGACTCAAGAAACTTCCCCCGATACCAGTAGGGACAGGAACCGGACGTTCCTATCCGACATTCATTCTCTTTATATCGTAAATTTGCGCCGAACTGATGGGTCTAAAGTCCCACATCGGTGAAAACTGTCCGGCAGTAATTTCGATTCCGCAGAATGATGCTACCCTGTTTGACCTCGATTTCCGCTCTAATTTCTCTCCCGTCGTTGCCGGAAGTGTGCAAAAACCGGAAGTGTGCAAAAATGCACCGGAAATGACTCACGACAAAGGAGGGTGACGGACGTTACAATAGGCACAGAGACGAAACAGAGAGGAATCTTCATTATCATGCTCACCGAAGAACAGATGGCATCGTTTCGTAAAAATGGCTACCTCAACTACGGACCTGTCCTGACGCCGTCCGAACTCCATGATTTACAGGAGTCGTTACGCAAGGTGGAAGAGGGACGTAGCGAGAAATCGCCGGAGTCAAAGCGCAATATCTCCTGGGGGCAGGATAAAGGCTTTGTCGTGACGCAGATTGTCAATATATGGGAAGCGGAACCCGCCTTCTATCGCCATTTATTCAATGATCGCATCGTTCCTATGGCGGCGCAGTTGATGGGAAGCGACACAGTACGAGTATGGCATGATCAGGTGCAGGTAAAGCCTCCCCGTATCGGCGGCCCGACCACCTGGCATCAGGATCACCCGTATTGGCCGGTAATTCAACCTGCCGATCTGGTCAGCGCCTGGGTAGCGATTGAAGACGCCATTATCGACAATGGTTGTATGTGGATGGTCCCGGCAAGCCATACATGGGGGCCGCATCGCGGAGGAACCATTGGTACGGACGAGAAAACCTGGGGACCGACACCCGATCTGTCTTTACTGCCGGAAGGCGTGGACGTAACGCCAAGACCGCAGGAAGTCCCCGCAGGCGGAGTCGTCTTCCACCACTGCCTGACATGGCATGGCGCTCCTATCAATCTCTCAGAGAAAAACCGTCCCGCTATCGCCGTTCATTATATGCCCGGTTGGACTCGCTATGAGCCAACAGCGACAGGACACATGGTCGAACATCATATTACCGTCAAGCCGGGGGAAGTTTTGCAGGGCGACCACTTCCCGACCGTCATGGAAAATGGGGAAATGTTTTCCCCGAAGGAATAATACAGGAATATATTCAGGATGACAGTTACCGAATTAACATCAGCGGATGTCGAGCAATCGACGACAAATGGAACCGACGACGTCTATGCACAGAAAATCGCCTCTGCGGAAGCTGCTGGGAAAAACGGCGTCCACACGCCGGAATTTCAGTATTTGCAGAGAACGTTCGCACATGATGAACTCGAAGAGATGACCCGCGCGATGCACGAGGATGGGTTCGCGCTGGTTCCGGGCGTTCTCAATGCCGAAGAAGTCAAGGCAGTCCGTGACGCGATTGACCGACTTGAACCCTTCGGCTTCGACCATCGCGGCGTCACCGACCACTATAAGAACGTCTTCAACCGCGAAAAAGTGTTTCTGGACTTGATCGACCGCGAACCGACTATCACTCTGGCGGAATCGGTCATGGGACAGGAGTGCCATATCATCGGTCAATCCGCATGGCGTTCCCGCCCCGGTCACAATGGCTGGGGGCCGCACACTGACCGCGTTTTCGTCGAGTTTCCGGAAGGAATAGCGGACGACCCGGAATTCAAGCTCCCGATCTACCTCTGCACCGCGCACTACTATCTGGACGATCTGACACTGGATTTGGCGCCGACATGGGTTGTCCCGGGTAGTCATAAGTCCGGTAAGGCTCGGGTTGGGACTAAGGACAATGAACCGGAATATAACGGTAAGAAAATGGAGCCAATCCTCTGCAAAGCGGGCGATATGCTCCTTTTCCGTAGTGAAGTCTGGCACACAGGCAGCAAGAACGAATCGGATCAGATTCGCTACCTGCTTCAGGTGCACTACTCACACCGCTGGATATCACAGCAGTTCTCACCGTTCCTGAAGTGGAATTTCGCACCGCATATCCTCGAAATTGCGAATCCGCGTCAGCGTCGTCTGCTGGGCGAGCACAAGCCGACCGCCTACGATTGATGCCGCCGGGAAGTATTTCCGCCTCCCCTTCGGACAACAGGGGAGGCGAACCTCATCCGCCGTCCGTTGCAAGTAATAGAATAATCTCTTACTCCCTGTTCGTTGCTATGTTAGATGCAGGGAGGTGGGATTTGCATAGGGGGTCGTTCCCTGCGCCCCTGCGTCTGAGACGCCAAAACATCCTATGACCTGCGTCCCATATTGCCCTCAGGTACGACTTGGTATAATCATCTTAGAGGCGACAGTGCAATGACGAAAGCGACTTTAGAGGAGCGAGTAACTGCTCTGGAAAAGGAAATGGAACAGGTGAAAGCGCTCCGTTCCAGAGTGCGATACGGCGTTACAGGCAGAACGAATCCGCAACTGATCGAGACCCTGTTCGGCGTTTTCGCCAATGACCCTGAGGCTGAGGAAGTAGCCCACGCTATCGCGGCGGAACGCGAACGCGAACGCGCACAGTCTCGTCAGGCGCGGGAAGCCGATGACGCCGCCGGATAACAACATCTGGCTAATTGATACCGATCATTTAAGCCTGATGGATCGAGGAACGAGCGGGGGTCTGAAAATACTTTCACGTCTTCGCAACCTATCACCGGATGATTATGGCATCTCCGTCGTCACTTATGCGGAGCAAGCGAAAGGCTGGTTGTGCAAGGTAGCGGAGGCCAACAGCGCGGAAGCGGAAGTCCGAGCATTTGATAAATTACAAAAAAGCCTGACATTCTGCACGGCTTTCGCCATCTGGGGCTATACGCCAGAAGCCGCCGCAAAATGCATGGAACTAAAAAGGCGTAAAGTTCGCGTCGGGACGCAGGACTTACGCATCGCCTCTATCGCTCTGGTCAATAACGCTATCCTACTCACCTGTAACGCACGCGATTTCAGCAAAGTCCCTGACCTCAAATTCGAGGATTGGACAATTTAAGTAATGCAGGACAGATAATATGATTTCTCATCCATCGCTCAATGCAGAGGGCGTTCCTCCCGTCGTTCTCACCGAGGAGCAGAAGTACCTTTTCGATACACGGGGATGGTTGCTCATGCCCGGTGTCCTTTCCGAGGACGAGTGCGCCGAAATGCGCGATTTCAGCTATCGCCTCCAGAGAGACCGTGAAAGCGTCCCGCCGGAACATCGTTCGTCCATTGGCGGATCGCTGGAGCGTCTGATCGATCATCCGGCGATAGTAGGCTTTATGAATACGTTCGTCGCGCATGGCGCAGTGGCGAGCGAGTATGGTTATGGGTTCCGTCTGGAAGGGTCATTTCTGACTATCCGCAAAGAGGGCGACGATAACTACAGCCCGCATGGCGGCGGTGGGATGTTCAATTCGCCGGGCAACTCGCACCAGTACAATGCCTACCCGGGCCATGTGAATGCGGCGCTGACCCGTGCGGTTTGGGAACTCAACCCGGTGCGGAAGCGCTCCGGAGGAACTCTTTTCCTGACAGGGAGCCACAAAGCGGCGTTCCCGTTCCCGGCAAGTATCCGCGACGACCGCGATTCGGTCTGGTGGGACGACTATGAATGCCCTGCCGGGTCGCTACTGTTCTTCACCGAAGCGATCACGCATACCGGCGACCGCTGGACAAATCCGGACTGGGACAGGGTAGCGGTTTTCAACTGCTATAACACCGTCAACGCCAAATGGCACAAATGGGAACCGAACGCCGACCATCTTGCACAGATGCCCCCTCTCCGCCGTTCGCTTTTCCGGGGAGTGTACTGCGAGGACAATGATGTGAAAGCCCCTGCGGGATAGCCGGTTTGTCATAAACAGGAATTTCTGACTGACCTGTACCCATTTTAATATAGCGATTTCTACGAACGACTTTAAGGATAGTATTGATGATAGACCTTTCGGGACAGCATGTATTCATTGCCGGGGGCAGTCGCGGCATCGGGCGGATGACCGCTCTGATGGCGGCGCAGGCGGGCGCGAACGTTACCATTAATTATCTTCGGGCGGCGGAAAAGGCGGCGGAAGTGGTCGCGGAAGTGGAAGCGCTGGGGCGTAAGGCGTTCGCGGTGCAGGCGGATATCGCAGAAGATGGCGCGGCGGATCGGGCGGTTCAGGAAGCTATTGCAGCGCAAGGACCGTTATCCGGTCTGGTGGTCTCGGCGGGCGTTTTCGAGCCATCTCCGATTGAGGAAATGAGCGTCGACTTCTGGGAGCGGACGATGAGCGTCAATGTGCGCGGGACATTTCTGGCGATTCGCGCCGCCGTCCCTTCTCTGCGCCAGAACAAGGGCGGTTCCATCGTCATTTACTCGTCCACTGCCGGACAGCGGGGTTCCTCTGTTTATTCGGCGTATGCGACCAGCAAGGGAGCGCAACTGCTATTCATGCGTTCGATGGCGAAGGAGCTTGCGCCCGACCGGATTCGTGTCAACTGCGTCGCGCCCGGTTGGACGGACACGGATATGTCCCGCGATCCGATTGACGCAGAAGGTCGTGAGAGCGTCGCCGCCTCTATCCCCCTCGGTCGCATCGGCAAACCCGAAGACCCGGCAGGCGCCGCCATTTATCTGCTGTCGCCCCTCGCCGAATTCATCACCGGTTCCACCATCACCGTAGACGGCGGCTTCGATATGCGAGGATAACTCTGTCAATGACAAAGCCCCTGCCATATAGCGTTGTTATACGGCAGGGGCTTTTATATTTCGACCGTCTTTCTGCATCAAACGATTACAGAGGAGCTAAACCGCCTTTGCAGTTGTAGGGGTTGTTGGAACCATCGTAGTCTGCGAAGTAGCCGCATACATCCGGCAGGACGGCGGGTTGATTGGTATCCAGCGTGATAACGCCATTCGTAAAGCCGCCGGGGAGAATCTTTTCGTTGTAGCGGTAGTATTTGGAGTGACCATCCACATATGCGACATTATTGCCGCCAGTATGACGGGGCCAGTTTGTCTTCCGGGCGGCATCGCAGGCTGATCCTTTATCCAGATTCAGGTCGCCGCGTCCCAATCCGGCAACGGTCGTATCCGCCGTATCACCGAGCAGAATGACGCTCGCAGGCGCAGCGACAGCCGCCAGCGTTTTACCTACCATTGGGCTTTTGCGGTAGCGCACGGTGAAGGTCTCGCCGTTTACGACGACTGTGTAAGTGTCGGGCAGGTCAAGCGGCGCACCCGCCCAGCGTTCGGTAAGTCCCGTGCCGTTATTCCAGTCCGCGCCGGTGTTGTAGCCGTATCCCCACATGTTGTTCTCACGGAAAGGATTGTCCACTCCGCCGGGCGCGAGGTTGGGATTGCCGCAAGCGGACGAAATTCCCGATGCGGTCATCGGGTTGGAGGGACAGAATAAGATTTTGGTGTTCTTGATATACGGTTGCGTATAGTAACTGAAATCACCGGGGAAACCCTGAGACCACGATGTTACGAGACGTTCATCGTAGTCTTGGGCATACATCAGATGGGCAAGGGCAAGCTGCTTGGTGTTGGAGAGGCAGGAAGTCTGTCGCGCTTTCTCCCGCGCCTGAGCGAATACCGGGAACAGGATAGCGGCAAGAATTGCGATAATCGCGATAACAACTAGCAGTTCGATTAACGTAAACGCGGAGCGTTTACGAGGGGTAAAGCCGGAGCGGCGTGCACTGTACATAGTCTTTCTCCTTAGAACAGGAAAATAGTAAGGGATTCAAGTCACAGCGAGTATACACGACGTGGAAGCGTCGATTGTTAAGGCAGGATTAAATAATGGGGATCAAGGGCGCATAAAGCCGTGATTATGGAACAGGCATGTTGTCCAACCTATTGTAAAAACACGCAGGGAGGGCAAATGCCCTCCCTGCGTGTTTTTTGTCTCTTTATGAAGCTACCGCACGTTTTCAGGAGATGCGCTCACCTCGCTTCTTCTTACGTGCGTACGATTATTCGATTAACTCACCGAAACCTCTACGCTTTCGATTTCGCCCTCGAAGCGGAACGGACGGCGGTCGAAGTAGTCCGGGGACACGGGGGAACCGAGGTCTACGCCGACGCCGAAGGTTTCGCTGGCGGTGAACGCCGCCGGGACCGTTCGCGCTACGACGACCTTTCCCACTTCGGCGCCGTCCACAGAGAGCGTGACGGTGGCGGGAGCGAACTGCTTTGCGCTATCGAACACGGTATCCACGACGATGGTGCGTTCTCCGGGCGCAATCTTCGTTCCGCTTCGCGCCTGATACCGCTCGATAATCATCATGTTGTACTCATAGACGAGTTCGCCTTTGTCCATGAACAGAGTGAGGCCGCCCGAAAAGCCGCCGAGGGCGTAGAGGACGCCGGACGCGTTTTCGGGAACGGTCAACCGGATTTCCACATGGCTGTTTTGCCGTCCCAGACCGGGCGCAGTGAACTCCGGCATCCGGGTGGTCGCGCCATCGAAACGCCATTTCATGTACGGCGTGGCGATACGGTCTTCCGGATGGATGCGCAGCCATAGTCCCGCGCCAACAGGCCATACGAGATTGTCCCGCGAGACTTCCTTGAAGAGGTTCTTCATCTCCTCCAGCTTCTCGGGGTGGACCGTGGCAAGGTTTTTCGCCTGCGAGAAATCTTCCTCGACGTGATACAGTTCCCACTCTTCTGTCTCGGGATCCCAGTTGGCTAACCTTTTTGCTGTACTGGGCGTGTCCCACGGAACGAAGGGGCCGAACGCGCAGGCGTACCACCCCTCCGAGTAGATTCCCCGACTGGCGGCGTTCTCGAAGTACTGGACTTTTTTCTGCGTCGGCGCATCGGGCGCGTCGAACGTATACGCCATGCTGACGCCGTCCATCGGTTGCTGCTCGAAACCGTTCACGACCTTCGGCTCCGTGATGCCAATCGCCTCGTAGAGCGTCGGGACGATGTCATTGACATGATGGAACTGACCGCGAATTTTGCCGTCGGGCTTGATGCGTTTGGGCCAGGAGATAGCGATGGGGTTCCGCGTCCCGCCGAAGTGACTGGCGACGAGTTTCGTATGATGGAACGGCGTGTTGCCCGCCCACGCCCAGCCCGCATGGTACATATTGTCCGTTTTCGCCGTGCCGAGTGCATCCAACCCGCCCAGTTTTTCCAGAGCCGCGAATTGCTGTTCCAGTGTGTTGGGGATGCCGTTCTGCGCCAGCAGTTCGCTGACTGTACCGCGCTGTCCCTCGGCGCTGGAACCGTTGTCGCCAAAGATGTAGAGGACGATGGTATTGTCCGCCTTGCCCAGACGCTCCACTTCATCCAGAATGCGCCCGACCTGTGCGTCCACGTGCTCCAGGAAACCGGCGAAGACTTCCATCAGGCGTCGCTGGAACGGGCGCTGGTCTTCGGGAATCTCGTCCCATCCCTGCATGGTGGGGTCGCGGGGCGTGAGTTCGGCGTCGGCGGGAATCCAGCCCTTTTCCTTCTGGCGGGCGAAGACGCGCTCCCGGTAGGCGTCCCAACCATCGTCGAACTTACCTTTGTACTTCTCCGACCACTCCTTGAAGACATGATGCGGCCCATGCGCGGCGCCGGAGGCCCAGTACATCAGGAACGGTTTGTCCGGCGCGAACGATTCATGCTTTCGCAACCACGTAATCGCCCGGTCGGCAAGGTCTTCCGAGAGGTGGTAGGTCTCATCATGCGGCGGCTCGATGGGATTGATATTCTCATGCAATCGCGGCTCCCATTGCGACGTTTCCCCGGCGACAAAGCCATAGAAATAGTCGAAGCCATGCCCGGTGGGCCAGCGGTCGAACGGCCCCATGGCGGTCGTCTGGTTGGCGGGGCTGTTATGCCACTTGCCGAACGCCGACGTATTATAGCCATAGTGGTGCAAAACTTCAGCG
The DNA here is from genome assembly GCA_903910385.1 of uncultured Armatimonadota bacterium. Classification (GTDB taxonomy): domain Bacteria; phylum Armatimonadota; class Armatimonadia; order Armatimonadales; family Armatimonadaceae; genus CAIVZM01. Next base: position 9,065 of record CAIVZM010000062.1, on the reverse strand, counting down.
ATGGTCGCCGTGTCCTTGCCGATGACGCCCGTATAGCCGTCCCAGTCCACGGCGCGTTCGGCGATAGTGCCGGAATGGACGCGGTGGTGATTCCGCCCGGTCAGCAAGGCGGCGCGGGTCGGCGAGCAAATAGAGGTGGTATGGAACGTGTTGTACCCGATTCCCTGCTGGAGAACGCGGGTGAAGTTGGGCGTATGGATTTCGCCGCCGACCGCGTCAGCGAGTCCGAACCCGACATCGTCGAGCAGGACGATCAGGATATTGGGCGCATCGTCCGGCAGGCGTTGTGGTTCTACACGCCGTTTATGGCTGGACTCGGCGAGCGTATAGCCCGCCACGCTGGCGGTCGGCGTGACCGGAAATGGCAACGCGGAGCCATCGTTAGGAGTTTCTTTGGACATTTCAATTACCTTTCATGCAGTCTTCGCCGCTTTCGGCGTCCGCCATGTTTTCATTTTCTCAATATCCGGCGCGTAGACCCGAAGCCGTAAGTTCAGCGGGAGGTCGCCGCGATTGATGGGCAGCCAGTTTTCGGCGGGGACGCCTTCCGGGCGCTGTGCGGCGATATGGACGGCAATTCCACCGGAGGCATCGAGTTGCATTCCAGCGTTCTCGCCCACGCTGTATTTCTTGCGGTCGTTCGGGATGAAAAGGTACTTTTCACCGTCGTAGAGCGTCAATGACCAGAAGGCGCGGGCGGGCGGCAGTTCGTCCTTTGTCATGCGGATGACATAATCGTATTGGGCGTTCATCTCGGAACCGTCCGCCGTGTCCACCTGAAAATAAATCGCCTGACTCGCGGGCTGCCCGACGGGACCCGTTACGGACTGCGACACCATCGCGTCCAATTGCATCAGGCCCTTGGGACGGAATTTGTCCAGCGCGTATTTGTTGGCGTTCGCTTTGCCCTCGTCCGCGACCTGAGACCTGATTTTCTCGACCTGCGCCGGGTCCAGTTGCGCCACATTGTTCGGGTCAAATGTCTTGCCCGGTTGCACGCCCAGCGGCTTGAGCGCCGCCAGAACGCCCCGATCCATCGCATCCGCCGGGTCAAAGGTGGTGTGGTTGAACGCGAACTGCATGACCTCAAGGAAATTGTTCGCAAAAACGGCTTTGTCCGCGCCATACGCTGGGAACGCGACCGGGTCAGGCGTTTTGGCGGGGCGTCCCTGAAACTCGGAGAGGGTCTGTACGGTTATCCCCTGAATCGCGCTCATGTTGGAGGCGAACAGATTCGGGTCGTTGGCGTGCGGCATGACACGAGCGAACGCCGTTGCGAAATCGCCGGTCATCTCAATAATTTTATCCACGCCGGTCACGGGTTCGCCGTGGTAGCCTTCGGTTCGGGCGGAATAGAAAAGCAGCATCGTGGGCTTGCGGAAATCGCCCTTCGTAGTCGAAAGGGGAATATCGCAGTAGTGGTCGTAAGTGGAGGTTTCCAGCGAGACGAACTTCGATTCAAAGGCGGGATAGCGGATTACCACCGGCTCTTTCCGCAAATCGAGAGCCGAGATGACATAGAGCGTGTCGTTGTTCGGCCCGGCAATCGCGGTCACGGTATGGTCGGTCGGGCCGGTCGGTTTGAACGTTTTGTTCCAGCCATGCGTCGAGAACGGGTTTTTCTCGTTGAGCGCGAATCCGCTGAGGGTGTTGTACATAGCCACATAGGCATAGGAATGCTTGATGACGTTCGTTAATTCGGCGTCACTGAGTTCAATCGGTGAATTTTGCATCGTGTTCCTCCTAATGACTGACCACCGGGGCCGGGAACTTCCATGACCCGCTGATGATTTCGGCACGAGGGCGATACAGGCGAACGGTATAGTTCCAGCCCGGCGTGATAGGGACGAGGTTGGATTGCGCTGAGTCGCCCCCAAAGTGAATCGTCACTTCGCCGTCGCTGTCCTTGACCGCCGTGATATTGTTGAACGAATAGGCGTTGGCATCGTTTTTTTCGAAATAGCCATCGGCGTTATAGACGCTGACCGACCAGAAGCCGTCTACAGGAACCGCGCCGATGTGGAGCGTATACGGCGTTACGCCATCATTTTTTTCCGGATAGACGTTCAGATAGATGGCGTCTTTCTCCGCATTGCCGCCAAATCCCCCCGCCGTGCCTATGAGATGGCGAACCGGGTCCACTTCGTCAATGTCGCCAAACATCCGCTTGCTGTCGGGCATCGTGCTTCCCATCAGGAGCAAACCATCACGGACCTTTTTCTGCGAAGCCGCGTCCCAGTGAGGCGCCTCAAACGAACCCGGCGACGCCTGCTGAATCACAATACTGTCCTGAAGGGCGTGCGCCTCCGCTATGTCCGTCGGATTCGCCGGGTCAATGAGAGTGCGAAAGGCGAGCTGGACATAGCGCGTCCCGATTTTCTCCTGCGTCAGCACATACTCACCCGGTTTATAGGCGACTTGCTTGATGTAGTGGTCCTCGTTGATAGCCACCAGAGACTGAAAGCGCGTTCCGGTGTCAGGCTTGACAATCGTCAACGGTTCCGTGAGGTCGAATACGCCGAATGAATACAGCGTGTCGCGGTTCATACGAATAATCATCTGCTTTTCGATGGACGCTGGCTCCCGGACATGAACGATCTTTCCGAACATGCCCTCATCAACCTTCTTCTGAAAGTAACCATCGGTCTCGGCCCGATTGAAGTTATCCGGCGTGACAGGAACGGTTTCCAGTTTCGTTTCCATAGTTTTTCTTTTCTCTGTCATTGAGTCCCCGCCTGCAATGCAGACGGGGACTCAATGAACCTATTTGGCGTAAGCGACTTTCGTCACGCCGATAGCGCCGTTGAAGGGGAAGGGAGACTCATCGTAGTAGGCGAGCGACACGGGGGAACCAGTGTCTCGACCGATATCGAAGCACTCGTTGGTGGAAAAGTGCAGGGAGATGCCGTTGGGAATCTGCCCCTGTGCAATGACTTTTCCGCTGGCTTTGATGGTGATATCAAGCGGCCCGCCGATTTTATCTACCAGAGTCGTAACGACCTCAACCGTCGTTTTGCCCCTGGGAAGTTTCTCAGTCGCCTTGATCGTCGTACGCCGCACCTCGAAGAGGTTGAATTCGTAGGCGACAATGCCGTCTTTTACGTACACGGTCATTCCTCCGGCAAATCCGCCGAGGGCGTACAGGACGCCGTTCGGATTGTCCGGCGCGTCTATTTCCATCGTCACCGTACTGGACACTTTGCCGAGTTTGGGGGCGACGGGTTCGGGCATCGGGGAAGGAATCCCATCGAATTCCCACTCCTTGTAGGGAGGCGCCGGGGCGTCTTCCGGGTGGAACATCGCGGTGGACCACATTCCGCCGCCGATAGGCAGGTTGGCGTTCTTCGCCGACTCGACCAGGAACAGGTTTTTCATCTGCTCCAGTTTTTCCGGCAGGGTCGCCGCCAGGTCGTTGGACTGACTCCAGTCCTCGTCCACGTTATAGAGTTCCCAGACATCCTTATCGGGCGTCCACTCCTTGATGCCGGGGGGCATACCGGGAACCCACGGCTCACGCGGCCCCTTCGTCGCGGCGACCCAGCCATCGTGATACACGCTGCGGCTCGCCATGATGTCGAAGAACTGCGTGTGACGTTGCCCCTCCGCTGCGGCGTCCGCGAAGGAGTACGCCATACTGACGCCATCAAAGGGCATTTGCGCGATTCCATTTACCAGAACCGGCGGCGTGATGTTCGTAACTTCATAGATGGTGGGCGTAATATCGATGACGTGATGAAACTGCGAGCGCCGCGCATCGTCGTGTTTGATGCCCTTCGGCCAGGCGACCGCCATCGGCTGGCGCGTTCCGCCGAAATACCCGGCGCTGAGTTTCGTTCCCTTATACGGCGCGCTGCCCGCCCATCCCCATCCGGCATGGTACATGTTGTCGGTCTTCGGGCCGCCGAGCGCATCCAGACCGCCCAGTTCCTCGAGAGCGGTGATATGTTCGGAAATTTTGGTGGGAATCCCGTTCTGCGCGAGTTGCTCGCTGATGGTGCCGTTCAGGCCCTCGGCGGAGGAACCATTGTCGCCCCAGATGTAGAAAATGAGCGTATTGTCCAGACGTCCCTGCCGTTCCAGTTCATCAAGGAGCTTGCCGACGCTGTAGTCGGCGTGTTCGGCGAACCCGGCGAGTACCTCCATGAGGCGGCGCTGGAACGGTTTCTCTTCCTCCGGAATCGAATCCCATGCCGCCAGAGTCGCCGGTCGCGGCGTCAGTTGGGTATTTTCGGGGACCCACCCTTTCGCCTTGGCGCCCGCCAGCGCACGCTCGCGGTAGGCGTCCCAACCGTCGTCGAACTTGCCCTTGTACTTGTCCGCCCACTCCTTCGGAACATGGTGCGGGCCATGAATAGCGCCGGGCGCCCAGTACATCAAAAACGGTTTATCCGGCGCGAACGCCTTCTGGTCGCGCAGCCAATGGATGGCGTCCCGCTCGATGTCCTCGGTGAGGTGGTAGTCCTCGTGCAGATAGGTTTCCGGGTCCAGTTGCGTGGTATTGCGGACCAGATTGGGTTCATACTGCGACGCCTCGCCCGCGAGGAATCCATAGAAGTATTCGAAACCATAGCCAGTCGGCCAGAGGTCGAACGGGCCTTTATTCGTAATCTGGTCTTCCGGGGTGTTGTGCCATTTCCCGAAGGCGGACGTGTTATAGCCGTAGTCTTTGAGGACTTCCGCCACTGTGGCGGCGGTCTTCGGGATAACTCCGGCAAAACCGTCGAAATCATTGGCGAGCGCGGCGATCTGACCGTTGCAGACGCGGGTATGGTTACGACCTGTCAGCAACGATGAACGCGTCGGCGAACACATCGCGGTCGAATGGAAGCGGTTATAGGAGATGCCCATGTTTGCAACGCGGTCGAGCGCGGGCGTATGTACCTCCCCGCCATAGGTGGACGGCAGCGCCGGACCGGCATCGTCAATCAGTACGATGAGGATGTTGGGCGCGTCCGGACTGAGCCGTTTGGGCTCGACCCGTTTCTTGTAGATGGAGTCCTCCATGGTCGGGCCTGCGAGTGAGGCCGATGGCGTGGGTGGGAACGGGAGAATAGACCCGTCCACGTTGATTTCCTTTGACATTGTTCTTGCTCCTTGGATTGATTCAGGAAGATTGAGAGAGGCGAAAATACGCCTCAGAACCGAAGCTGCCCCCGAACGCCGATAACGACAACCGTGTTCGCATTCTTTCGGATGGGTTCGATGACCTGGAAGTCGGGGCCGATGCGGAACCAGTCCGTCACCGCGAAGTCGTAGAAGATTTCTGAACCGAACTCGTCTTGCGTGGCGAAGAGCGGTTTGAGCAAATCCTGTACGTCGCGGCTCGGGTTTGTATAGAAGAGGCCCGCGCCGAATTTGTCGTGCGGGCGCGAGGTGAAAACGCCATCTCCGCCGACGCCGATATTCGCCGCGATCCGGTACGCGTTGATTTTGCCGTCCGACAGCGCAATATTGCCGAACCAGCCCCACTTCTTTGCCAGCGGTTGTGAGTAGTCGTAGACAAAGACCCAGGAGCGCTTGCGCTTTTCCGCATCCTGTAGCGGCGGGAGGATAACATTCGGAATATCGTTCAGGGAGGCGCGGTCTTTGGTGGAGTAGAACAGGGTAAGGTTGTGCGTCCCCATGCCTGGCTTCGTCCCCGGTAACAGTAGTCCTCCCATCAGAGAGACGCCCTTATCGAACGGGTGATCCAGTCCGGTCGTCGTGTTGCTTGCGGTCACGTCGAAAATGCCCAGAGTCGTGATGGCGGGCCGTCCCTCGCCTATTTTGCCGATGTAGTTGAAGATGCCGCCGAGGGTGATAGTGGGAATCACCCGCGCCTGAATCACCGGCCCCGTGAAGGCGGCATTCAGGAATCGGTCAATGCCCCGCCCTCCGCGATAGGGGGTATCCTTGCCAACATCGAGCAGATTAATCTTGCCGATTTGCGCCCGGACATTCTTGCTGAGCGGCGCGGTGAAGTTCAGTCCGGTGATCGCGAACACGCTGCCCTTCGGCCCCGGCGTCAGATTGCTGACAACAATGGGATTGATCGTGCTGGCAACGCCCAGGATGGTATCGCCATACCGATATTCCAGATGCGCGTGAACGCCGAGCGGGAAGCCCCAGCCCGCCTTCGCGCCGTTGGCGTCGAAAAAGAGTTCCGCCTTGCCGTAGCTCTTTCCGCTGGTATTGAAGTTCCCCGCAACGGGGTCCATGTAGATATGCGTCCAGAGGGGGTCGAAGGTATATCCCTTATTCGCCAGTTCGGTGCGCGTCCCGCCCCAGTCGCCGGTCAGCATTTTGGGAGCGGGCGCCGCTGGCGTTGGGGTTGGAGGCGCAGGCGGAGCATCCTGAGCATGGGCTGATATTAAGGGTGCGCCCCCGGTCACTACTGCCATCGCCAGGATCGCCTTCACGGCGCATCGCCGACGAAGGCGTTGGCCGCTAGTGCGTTTATCGTTCGTATTATTCATAGCATTCATGTCCAGAGAAATTCGTTTAGCCGAAGCGTTATCTTGTGATGTAGCGATGAGGGCGATTGATTTATCCTAGTTCAGGATGCGCTCCTCAGCGCTAACAGGCCGTCGGGCTCGCATTAGCCGCGAGCCCGACAGTCGTCATCCATTCCGGCGGCCCAGTCTTATCGCGACGGAAACCCTACTGCGATGCCATGATCGCATGCGCCATTCCCTCACCGACCATTGCCGTCAACTGGTCTTCGGAAATGCCTTTGAGCTGGGAGCCGACTTCGATATCCACCTTCTCAATAGTTCCGGTGAAGGGGAACTCGGGTGGGTACGGTCCAACGGGAGCGCCGGTATCGATTCCCACATCGAATGTCTCTCCGCTCATGGAGAAAACAAAGGGAACCGTCTTCTCGATACGACCTTCCGCGACCTGCGTCTCATTGACGAAAAGTGTGGTCTGTCCTCCCTTACCGAGGCCGCTTCCGTCGTAATCGAAGACCACTTTCAAAGCGACCCGACCAGAAGGGAGAGGGGTCTCTGAGGCGATAGCCGTCTTTTCGTGTCCGAGCCAGTTGTAGTAATAGACCGGCTTGTTGTCCTTGACATAGAGCGACCATCCCGCCTGGTTGCCTCCCTGACAGATGACAACGCCCTCCGCGCCGCCTTCGGGAATTTCCAGATAGGCGGTCATCTCGAAGGGACGGTTCTTCATGTTGACGGTCGCCATCTCGGGCATATGGACGTTTTCCGGGTAGTAGGTGAATTTCTTCTCCCCGGCAATCAGGCTGGGACGGTGGAAGGGCAGGGAGCGGGAAGTCGTTTCACCGCTCAGGGGGAAGACATTGTACTTCCTTGCCTCCTCGTCGAAGAGTTCTTGCAGTTCCTTCAATTTGTCCGGGAAGGTAGCCGCCAGATCGTTGCTCTGGCTGAAGTCCTCGACGATGTTGTAAAGTTCCCATTTCTCCAGAGGGCCGTCTACCGGCGTGTCCTTCGTCCGGAGCCAGGGCACGCGTCCGTGAAAACAGCCCGCCACCCAGCCTTCGTGGTAAATCGCCCGGTTGGCAAGAGTCTCGAAGTACTGTTTTGTATGAACGCTGGGGGCGCTCGCATTCTCCAGTGAGTACAGCATGCTCACACCCTCGATTGGTTCCTGCTTTACTCCGTTGACGCTGTCAGGGTGCGGAAGTTGAGCGGCCTCCAGAACCGTAGCGGCGATGTCGATGACATGGTGGAACTGGCTTCGCAATCCTCCCTTGTCCTGAATGCGCTGGGGCCAGGAAAGAACCATGCCATTGCGGGTGCCACCGAAGTGGGAGGCAACCTGCTTTGTCCACTGGAAGGGAGCGTCCACCGCCCATGCCCACGCCACATTCCAGTGGGTCTCGGATTCGGGCGTACCAAGTTCGTCTATATGCTCCAGAATCCAGTCCGGGTCTTCCGGAAAGCCGTTCTGGTAGGCGGGACAGCTCCATGCGCCGTTCAGCGTCCCTTCGGCGGATGCGCCGTTGTCGCCCACGACATAGATAAAGAGGGTATTATCCCACTGCCCCATCTCCTTGAGAGTATCCACGAGCCGACCGACCTGTGCGTCCGTATGCGCCATGAAACCGGCGTAAATCTCCATCAGGCGGGAGGCGACGGGCTTGTACTTATCCGGGTATTCCTCCCAGGACGGAATAGAATCCGGGCGAGGGGTGTTGACAGTGCCCTCCGGTATGACGCCCGCCTTCAGCTGGCGCTGGTATATCTCGTCGCGCAGGGTATCCCATCCTGCATCGAACTGCCCCTTGAACCGGTCGCTCCACTCCTTCGGAACCTGAAGCGGGCTGTGGGTCGCTCCCGGCGCAAAGTACAGGAAGAACGGTTTATCCGGCGCGGATACCTTCTGGTTACGAATATAGGAGATGGCGTGGTCGGTCAGGTCCACGGTCAGGTGGTACCCTTCCTTACCGACATGGGGATTTATCGGCGTCGTCTGATCGAGCAGGGAAGGTTCATACTGCGACGCTTCCCCGCCCATGAACCCGTAGAAACGTTCGAAGCCCAGACCTGTAGGCCAGCGGTCCATCGGCCCTACCGGACTGATTTCCCACATCGGCGTGATATGGTTCTTGCCAAACCAGGCGGTGTTATATCCGTTCCCCTTGAGTATTTCGGCAACCGTCGCCTTGCTCTTGGGAATGACGCTGTCATAGCCGGGAAAGCCGATAGCGATCTCCGCGATTGCGCCAAAATGGACGCTATGGTGATTGCGACCGGTCAGGAGTGCGGCGCGTGTCGGCGAGCAAAGCGCGGTCGTGTGGAACTGATTGTAGCGAAGACCCTCCTTTGCCAGCGCGGAGAGGGTGGGCGTCGGCACCGGCCCGCCGAAGACTTCCGTTGCGCCGAAGCCAACATCATCTATCAGCACGACCACGACATTGGGCGCTCCTTCGGGCGGGTAATTGATTTCGGGCTTGTCCGGGGTGGATTCCGCAATGGTGCGCTCCATCTTCCCGCCAAACGGTTTTTCCGCTTTGGGTAAAGTTGTTCTCATCATTATCTTCCTTTCTCTTGGAGAAACGGTAACTTTTAGAAATGGTAACCGGTATAGCGTAACCCCGGCGACGCATGCGT
>CAIVZM010000061.1 GCA_903910385.1 uncultured Armatimonadota bacterium | reverse complement strand
CTTTGCGGGCGAAGCGACACCGCACCACGAATTTATCACCTGTCGGGCGAAGAATACCGAGTTCACCATCAGCAATATTGAGAGGTAAAAACTCTCTTCGTCGCCAGTTGATATGAATCCTTATCCCGAACTGACGTTATACTACAAAAAGCCTCTACTCCTATAAAAAATTTCAATCATATGTTCCGGGAATTTGTAGCCGAGAGGCATAGAAATACCGAAAACCGATCGACTGTCCGGGTACGTATCACCTGTTGTCCGGGTACGTATCACCTGTAGCAGGATAAAACCCTCCGTTTGCCGAAACTTTCCCGGCAAAGACGATTCACAGGGAAAACGGCGAAATGGCGGAATTTTCAGCGCAGGGTAAAGCGCGTACAGCAGATATACGGGCGGTGCATCTTACAGAAGCGGAACAGGCGCGACTTTCCCGAGAAGCGTTGACGCGACAACTCCAGTTGAGCGTTCGCGTCGCGATCATCTTCTCCGCAGCCCTGTTTGGTTTGCCTATTTTGAACTGGCTTGCGCCCGGCCCGATGAACTGGAATGTCGGGGGATTCACGCTGACCTGGTTGCTGCTTGCCGTTCTGTTTTATCCGCTGACCTGGGTTCTGGCGGGATTCTTTATCCGGGAATCCGATAAAATCGAGCATCAAATCACCGTCGAGAATCGCGCCGACAGCGGGAATGTTAACCAGAAAAGAACGGAGGGTTCGCGATGATACCGTTGCTCTTTGTGATCGCGATGGTAATCGCTACTGTCGGATTGGGAATCTGGGCGACCAAAGCCTCAAAGACCGCCTCTGACTTCTTTGTCGCCGGTCGTTCCGTCAATGTCTTCTGGAACGCTTCGGCTATTTCCGGTGAGTATCTGTCCGCGGCCTCCTTCATGGGGATCGCTGGTCTGGTGATGAAGCACGGCTATGACGCCCTCTGGTATCCGGTTGGTTACGCTCTGGGTTACCTCTTTCTCTTGCTCTTTATCGCCGGGCCGTTGCGACGGTTCGGGGCGTACACGATTCCCGACTTCGCCGAAGGACGTTTCGATTCGCCGCTGTTTCGCAAAATCGCCGTGATTTATGTACTGGCGATTGGCTTTTTCTACACCATGCCTCAGATGAAAGGGGCGGGCGTCACCATGTCTACCATCATGGGGTGGCCATACTGGGTAGGGATTGCGGTTGTTGGCGGTGTCATCACGTTCAATGTCTCACTGGGTGGTATGAAGGGCATTACGCTGGTTCAGGCGTTTCAGTACTGGGCAAAGGCGTTCGCTATTGCGATTCCGTTTTTCGTTCTGGGATCTATCTACAATGGCTATACCGGTAGCCTGCATGATGTCGCCTCCAATCCGAGCGATGTGCCGCGTTTTTCCGGGAATAAAACGCTCAAATTTTTCGGTAAGGATAAGGCTCCGGCAAATGCGCTGACCTTCTCTCCGGTCGCCATAACGCGGGTCACCTTCGAAAAAGAGGCGAGCATTAGCGCCATCTCCCTCTCGCGCAAATCCGAACCCGGCGAGGACGCCGCGCCGCCGCAGGCGATGGTAATGCGCCGAGACGATACGGGCGCCACGACACAGATACCGATCCCTTCCCCTGTAGGCATTATCATTCCCGCCGGTTCCACATTGACTGTGACTCCGTTTGCCGCTACTAAAAGTGGCGTCGCCGTGATGAAGGGGCGAACCGCGATTACGATTGCGCCGAAAATCGAGTTTGCCACTCCCACGGAAGTCTCCTTCCGTCAGGGCGATCCGACGCCCAACTCACAGAACAACAAGAAGTGGATCGAACCCTACGGAACGCTGACCGGGAAATACGGCTATCCTCTCCTCTATACCTACTCCCTGATCATCGCTCTGGTCTGTGGGACGGCGGGACTGCCGCATATTCTGGTACGTTTCTACACAAACCCGGATGGGCGCTCCGCCAAGCGAACGACATTCTGGGTCATGATCCTTCTCGGTCTGTTTTATGTCTTTACCCCGATGTGGGGCGCTCTGGGGCGCGTCCATATTCCGGAACTCCTGGCGAACAACAAGACCGATACCGTGGTCATCGCTCTGCCCCGAATGCTGGAAAACAAATTGCTGGGAGAAATCCTCTCCGGCATCACGGCGGCGGGGGCGTTCGCAGCGTTCATGTCCACCTTCTCCGGATTGCTGGTTTCCATGAGCGGCGCTTTCGCCCATGATATCTATGGGAAGATCATCAACCCTGCCGCTTCGCCCATGGCGCGGCTTCGCGCTTTCCAGATTGCGGCGGTCGCTGTAGGCATAGTGTCGATGCTGTTAGGACTGCTGGTCGAGCAATTCGATATCGCTTTGCTGGTCGGGTGGGCGTTCGCGATTGCGGCGGCGTCCTACTTCCCGCTATTGCTGCTGGGAGCGTGGTGGCGTGGTCTGACCATGCCCGGCGCGGCGGCAGGGATGCTTGTCGGGGGAACGGCATCGCTGCTTGCCATCATCACCTATATGGCGCTGGATAAAAAAGCGTTGGTATGGGATGTTTCTCCTCTGACCAAGGCTCTGCTGGAGCAACCTGCTATCTGGGGAGTGCCGTTATCCCTGACTATCATGGTGATTGTCTCTGTGATTACCGCCCGCGCCGTGCCGAAGGATATCAACCTCAAAATGCTACGGCTTCACGCCCCTGAAGAACTGGGTCTGAGCAAAAATTACATCGAAGGTTAATCGATACAGCGGAAAGTAGATTCTCTGTTTCAGGAACGCCCTGCGGGTAACGCGCCATCGCCTTACCTGCAGGGCGTTCGCTTTCAGAAGCCGATGGTTGCGTTCGCTTCCAGACGAGACAGGTTCTGTGTAGGGGAGCCAACATAAGAATAACGACGATATTCGTAACGTGCACCGAAGGCGATATTCGGTCGGAACGAATAGGTTGCGTACAGACCGACGCGATTGACATTCGGTTCGCCGCTGTCGGAATCGGTATGGACGCGCTGGCGGGTCTCACCTTCAATCGCCCCACTGAGTTTTTCGGTCATGACCACATCTAACCGACCGAAGTAGATCTGCCCATTCGGACCGCCGGGAAATCCGAGCGGAAAATCCTCTTTTGACCAGGCGACGGGCGAGGACGTATGGGTATAAGTGAACTGGTCGACATGGGTGTATTCGATTCGTGCGGATAATCGACCCTGCCGGTCAAATTCCGGAAAATACGCGCCGAACTGCTGGGCGATCTTGCGACGGATGGGTATGATGGCGTCCCCCGTTTCCGCCGGAGCTTTGACATCATCCAGATTCAGGTCGAAGTAGAGCAACGTCCCTTTTTTATCGAGACGGTAGCCAACATTGGCATCCGCAAGGTAATTGAACCAGAGACTGTCCCGTTGCGAGTGCGATACCAGAAAACTCAGCGGACGGCGTCGATTATTGGTCGTCCAGTTGTTCTGATACACATAGAACGGCAAGATCACCGAAAACAAGGGATCGGGAAGTCGGGTGGACTTGAAACCTTCGCCCAGAGAAAACTGCCACCGGTTGGTCGTTTCCGTTTCCAGACGGCGTCCTGACAGATAGCGGCGACGCCCGGTAGCGTTCGGGTTGGCGTCCGCCACCGCTTTTTCTTCAAATGAACCCAGAAATTGCGTGAAACGTAACCGACCGATTCGCTTCCCCAGAGTTCCTGGCAGAACGAATCCCTTTTCCGCCTTTACCTGTCCGACATTCGCCGCCTCATCGGAGAAAAGTAACGCGCCGGTCGCGCCCGGTCCCCAGCGTAATGGCATCAACCCGGCGGAAACATCGAGCGCCCGACCATTGACCCGCAGATAGGCATTCTCGATCAGAGGGTAGCCGCTCCGCTGGCTGGGGCGGATCGCTGTAGACGCTCCCGACATTGCAAGGGTATTCCATTCGTTGCGAACATTGTTCAGCGAAATCGCCGCGTAGGCATCACGTCCAATCGGGACGGTTCCGGCGGCGCGTAATGTTGCAGTCCCGGCGGTGGGATTGGTCAACAGGCGCAACTTCGCACTGCCCGTTACATAGGGAACCTGCGCTGGTGTCATGGTATTGGGAGAAACGGCGACCCCGAGGAACTGTAGTTCGGGCGTGAACTGACTGCGCAAGACGCGTTCCGCCGCCGCAAAATGGGCTTCCGTATCGCCTGCGCCCCGAACATCGGTCAGAGCGGCGAGCATACGGGCTATTTCGAGGCGGGTATAAAGCCTGTCGCCTCGCGTAAAATCGCCCATCGTATAACCGGGTAAGCGTCCCTGAGCGGCGAGTCCCGCCAGCAAATCGTAGGCGATATCGCCGCGCGGCACAATATCGGTTGGAGCGGCAAACGCCGCGCCGATGGATACCAGAAGGCTCAGGGTCGCCAGTAAAAGATTTTTCATGTCAGCGATGCGCCACGTTTACGTTCCCATGCCAGTGTGGAACTAATAATCAAATCGAGATCGTTGTGACGAGGTTCCCATTGTAGCTTACTTCGTATTTTCTCCGAGCAGGCGGTGACGCTCATCGGGTCACCCGGTCGTCTGCCCTGCTCAAGAACGGAAAAGCGGGACTTGGTGATTTGTTGAACACGTGTGATCACCTCTCGCACACTGTAACCGACACCGTACCCGCAGTTGAAAATGTCGCTTTTGCCGCCGTTATCCAGGTAACGCAAAGCGTCCCCGTGCGCTGCCGCAAGGTCTTCGACATGGATAAAATCGCGGATGCATGTGCCATCCGGGGTATCGTAATCCGTTCCGTAGATGTTGACGGAAGGACGACGACCCAGAGCGGCGTCACAAGTCGCCTTGATTAAATGTGGCGCACCCTGATAGCGTGAGCCAAGACGACCTTCCAGGTCTGCGCCCGCCACATTGAAGTAGCGTAAAATCACGTAGTGCATTCCGGAAACGCTGGCGTAATCCTTGATCATCTGCTCGCTCATCAGTTTGGAGCGACCGTAAGGGTTGAGCGGGTTTGTGGGATGTTCTTCAGTAACCGGGTTACGTTGCGGTTCACCGTAGACCGCCGCTGTACTGGAAAAGATAAACTTTCCGACGCCGAACGATTCGCAACACTGCAAAACGTTCAGTGTGTTACGGGTGTTATTGGCATAGTAATCCAGCGGGTGCGAAACGGATTCCGGTGCGACGACGCTGGCGGCGAAGTGAAGCACCGCATCGAAATGCCCTCGTGCAAACGTGCGTGAGAGGCGAGGCATATCGGCAAGATCGCCCAGTGTCAATTCGCCAAACAGCGCCGCTTCCTCAGACCCAGTGGAGCAGTTGTCATAAATGACAAGGTCATACCCTGCTTCTCCCAATTGTCTTACCGCATGCGAACCGATATATCCGGCTCCGCCGGTAACTAAAATGCGTCCCATCCCTTACTTTTTATCTCCCTTTGCCCGTTAACGCGACCTGGACAGTGCGAAGAAAGATATTTAAGTCCAGAGAAGGCGAACCGTGTTTGAGGTAATACAAATCGTATGATAGCTTCTCGCGAGCGTCTTCGACTGAGGATGCATAGGTGTACATCACTTGCGCCCAACCACTGATACCGGGGCGGACGCTATACCGGGTCATATAATGGGGAATCTGCTCGCGGAGCTTATCGTCGAACTCCGGACGTTCGGGTCGCGGTCCGATCAGGCTCATTTCCCCTTTGAGGACGTTCCAGAACTGCGGTATCTCATCGAGTCGCGTTTTCCGCAAGAAATTCCCGACCCGGGTAATACGGGGATCATTTTCGCTCGCCCATTGCGGGGTTCCGAATTTCTCAGCGTCCTGTCGCATCGAGCGGAACTTATGCACCTTGAAGACCCCTCCGCCTTTTCCCGTGCGCTTCTGGTGGTAGAACACCGGACCCGGACTGTCTATCTTGACCGCAAGCGCTACCAGAGCGTATATCGGGGAGCAAAGAATCAGCAGGAGGGCGGATGCCACAAAGTCGAAAACCCGTTTTCCGGTTTCCGCCACCGGGTTGCGTAACAAGAGGAAGCCGGGACCATCGAACCATTCCAAATCGATAAATTCGGAGGGGATTTTATGCCAGGCGTTCTCATAATAGGCCGCCGCATCATAAACGGGGATGGGCAAATGATGCCACCGGGCGCGATCCGCGCCGGCGAAAATAATCTGAATGTCACCCTCGGCGATGCGCCGTGTTACATCGCCATCGAGATTGATGATTGGGAGATCGTTGAGGTGATCGCCCAGTCGCGTGGGATCGTCGTCGGCGAAAGCGACCGGAAGGATTGGCTCCGGAGCGCGTAATGTAAGGTCGCGCGCCAGCGCATCTCCTGCTGCAGTCGCTCCAACAATCAGGGCGCGCCGCGGCGATGGCGCGGCGGCATCAAGGGCGGCGGGCAGCGGCAGAGCGCCGGATGCAGCGCCATTCTGTTGCGAGCGCATTTTCCTTATCACACCTAAACCGCCCCTCGGCGGTCAAAACGGTATTTGGCGACGAAAAGTCAGCGCATCGTCGCGTTGCCCTCCCAGCGCTACTGACGACAACATTGGCTTCTGACAGTGTACCCGGTATTTCGTGGTTTGCGAAAGACTTATCCTTCAAAATGCCGGAAAGTTTCTCCCTCTTTTTCCTGCTTGTGTAACAATTTGTCATAAATTTCCTGCCATTCCGCAACGCAAAAAGCGCGGTCATAAAAACGTAACATCTTTTCACGTCCCGCTTTTCCCCGTTTCTGTCGTTCTAGGGCGGAAAGGCTCAGGGCATGATGCAACTGATCCGCCAGCGCATGGAAATCGCCGGCTGTCGCCAGCCACCCGCAGGAATCATCCACCAGGTCGGCATTCCCGCGTACATTGGAAGCGACGACCGGCACTCCCATCGAAAGCGCTTCCTGTACGACGCACGGTAGGCCCTCCTGACCGGACGCCAGAAGGAAAATGTCTGATGCCGCTAGTATCCTGCCGATATCGCGTCGGAATCCCGGAATTCGGACGGCATTTTCGATACCTGCCGCCTGCGCCTGACGTTTGAGTTTATCCTCCAGTGGACCGTCCCCTACGATAAGGAGAACGGTATTGGGAAAGGATTGATGACACACTGCGAACGCCGCGAGAGCGTCCTCGTGCCGCTTACGCGGTATCAACTCCGCAACCGATGTTATCAGAGTCGCATCGGCAGGGATATCGAGTTCCCGGCGCAACGCCAGCGCGTCCTCACGGGGAACCAGAGCCGGGTCAAATTGCTCACGGGCGGAAACGCCGACCCCATGCGTCAGAAACAGGCGCTCCTCCGGGACGACTCGACGCGAACGCGCCGCCTCGAAATCTTCACGGGTAATGACCAGTACGGCATCTGACCACTTTCGCCCCGCCAGCGATTCCGCCGTCTGGTAAATCAAATTCGAGACGCGACCGCCGCCCCGGTGGAAATGAAATCCGTGTGCAGTATATACCCGTAACGCTTTCCTGCGAGATTGCTGATTCGCCAGAGTCGTCGCCCATCTGCCGATAAATCCACCGGTTGGGTTATGACAGTGGACAATATCGTAGTTTCCCTGCCGGATCAACTTCGTCAATCGCGCCAGACCTACCGCATTGACCGGATGCGCGGGAAACCGCGCCAGCGGAATTTCATGCAGAGCGTCCGCATGGTGCAGGATATCTTCCCGATACAGGGTCGGACGGCACGCCACATCTACCTGCCATCCACGCGCCCGTGCGGCATCCAGATGTGGAAACATGACGCTGATAATACGATCCAGCGTCGAGACATACAGCATCCGAATCTGTCGTTCCTCCGTCATGGGTGATTCGCCTTGAGTGGGATATTGCGCCCTTCCAATGGAAGGCGTCTCAACGCTTTCGCGGCGTTCTGCGCCATGGCAAGATGCTTGAGGCTGTATTCATCTCCCGGCTTCCGCGCCAGATTCAGGCGAAGAGCGCAGATTTTGAGCCACATACCTCCCCGGTGCGTCAGATGGACCAGACCGGCGGATCGGGGAAAGTGCTTGTGGAAATATTGCATCGCCGCAATATGACTGTCGGCATACGTCTCTATCGGGGTCTGACGCCAGGAGGCGCCGCCGATATGAGTAATGAAAACATCCGGCAAGAACATCAGGCGATATCCGGCGTCCGCCGCACGCTTGCACCAATCGATATCCTCATACATGAGAAAAAAACGCTCATCCAGCAGACCGATCTTCTCCAGCGCCTCACGACGGATCATCATAAATGCGCCGAGCAGACACTCGACCGAGCGTTCGTTTTTGCGATCCCAGCTGATTTCCGGTTCCGGGTTGAAAAAATCGCTTTTTGGGAAAACCCGGTCGAGTAGCAACGCACGACTGATTTCACTGCGGGGAGTCACCAGACGACGGGAGCAGGTCAATTGCAGGGAGCCATCCGGCGATTGCACCCGGCAGGTCATTGCGGCGACATCAGCGGGCTGTGCATCCAGATAATCCACACAACGCTTCATGGCGCCTTCCGGAATCAGGGTGTCGGCATTCAATAAAAGGACAATTCTGCCGGATGACTGCGCGATACCCACATTATTAGCGCGGGAAAAACCGATATTCTCCTTACCGGCAATCATTTTCACCTGTGGGAAATGCTCGCGTACCATCTCCGGCGTCCCGTCACGGCTATCATTATCGACGACAATCACTTCCATCTTTGCGATGTTCATACCTTTCAAGCCGCCATGATAGAGCGAGTCCAGGCAGTCGCGCAACATTTCGCGCACCCGGTAGGGCACGATAACGATAGAAAGGTCAGGGTATGTCGCTGGCGTCGTCATTTTTTCACCAGCCATTTTAACGCAGATTTCGCCAGATATTTCGGTGAAAGTCGCTGGTCGATGATTTGAGGTGCGGGAAATGCGGGGAGCGCACGGGGCAAAGAAAAAATTTCCTTAAAAATCCGTTCGACAGGCTCTTTCCAGCAAGTGAATGTACCAAAACCGGACAGCGCTTCAGAAACATCGGTATCCCGGCTCTGGCGCCGTCGCTTCAGGTCGCCCCATTCGTTGAGAGGGTGATGCCATTCGTCGGTCACGTAAAGCGAAGGGAAAAAAGGCGCCGCCTCCGCGAAACCGCCTGTAGACGATGCCAGAGTCCTGATACCGACCGCCGCCGCCTCCAGCGCCTTGATTTCCGATTTACCCTGATTGAGTGGTCGTCCCGGTTCCAGCGGCGCAAGATTTAGATCGATTGTCGCCAGCAATGCCGGAAGCGTGCGCCAGTCCACGAACGAATGTCGTCGCAGACGCGTGGTCTTTTCAAATTTCGCCAGCGCCGGAGGCGTCATCGCCGGACCAACGATCAGCAGATCCATTTCTTTCCATTGATTCATCGCATCGCACAGGGCTTCAGCGATAAATGCAAGGTCGCCATTATGAGTGGCGGAACCGCTCAGATACCCCAGTGTCAGGCGACCTGACGATACAGGAAGGATGGAGTCTCGCGCCTCCGCCGAAATCCTGAGAAGCTCCGGCGAAAGGAAGTTACGGATGACAAATGCCTTCTTACCTGGCGCAACGGTTTCCGCCGCTGCCTTCAAAAAATCGGTGGAAACAATCACGGCATCCGCCATGCAAAGCATTTGCCGATGCAGGGGAGCGAAATCCGCCCACCGTTGCGGTGTTCGAGCGTCACCTCGTAACGCGGATTCATCGAAGACCAGATCATCGGTGGAATAAACCAGCGCTGCGCCACAGAACCGCGCCGCCGCCGCCAGTCGTTTTCCTTCGGCATTGGCGCAAATTCGGTGTAAAACGACCACATCATGATCCACGATCACCCGAGGTTGCCCTACATAGACGACCTCTGCGGTATGCCCCTGCAGACGCAAAACTTCCGCAATATTTTCGCACCGATAGCGGAAGACCGCATGACCAGGCGGGTCATTTGCGACAAACAGGATACGTAAAGGATGGGAATTTTCCTGTAATTCGACCATATCGGCGATGGTGGGATGAATCAACGGCATAGGTTTCATCCTCATTTTAGCCTATCCGCCGGCTGATTACCCGACCGCCGCTTTCAAGTGCGTTCCGGTTTCCTCGCCACTCCGCCATAAAGATACTTCCCTGACGTGAACCTCGAAGGAAAAAACTGCCGCTTTGACCATTCTCCCAACAAAGCGCGGCGATCTATGAGCGCAAGACCTGCCATAAGCCAGAAGACATGTTGGAAATACCAGAAATCAAACACATTACCGGCTATATTCTGGGCGAGCATTCCCAGAAAAACGCAGAATAAGGTAAGAAGAGGCGGTTTCCAGCTTTTGGGCGACGAACGCCATTGACGATACAGAACAAATGGAAACGAAAACGCGCCCGCACAAAACATCAGGATTCCGGGCAATCCCTGCTCGGCGAGAATTTTGAAATAGCCGCCATCGGCGACATAATCGCCTGAGTCGCGAGTGGCATGCGTGATACTGGAGGTTCCAACGCGCCCCAACCCACGTCCCGCCGGAAAGAGTGGGAAGAATGCCAGAGCGTCTTCCCATTGCTCTACCCGGTCATATGCTGTGTTCTGTCGGTTTGTCGTGTCTCGCAAATCGCTGACCCGCTTAAGTAGCGCATTCGCTATGGGATTGTGCTGGAACGCCCCATACAACAAAATCCCCCCGACTGCGGCGCAGAGAATTCCCATCGCCACAACGGCGCGATGACGCCCTCGAAAGAAAAGCAACGCAAAGAGCGCCACGGCGAAGCAGACATATGCGCCGCGTGACAGGGTAAGTATCAGACAAATCAGAGCCAGGAGCGTCAGTAGTAGAATGGCGAACCGTCGCCATCGAGTTCGTATACTGTCCAGACCAGTTAGCGTATAGATCACAACCATGACGCACATCGTCCCGAACATTTGCTCTGCGTAGAGAAGCGATTGGAGACGGGGATATATTTTGAAGAAAATCTCCGGCGGAATGGGCAAACCGTAGCCGGGGCGCACCTGAATTGCCAACCGTACCATGAAATCGGTGCGCGTAAAGTAATCCGCCAGCGATGCAAGCGCCAGAAACGTGAAATTGATCAGCCAGAACCAGATGACAAGACGTAAATCCCGCGACGACACCCGGAGCCAGCGACCGACAAAGAAAAAGCACAGTGGGGCGACGGATGTATGGAAGCCATATAGCGCCGCTACTGGTTGATCATCTGCTATCGCAAGAATTGCGCCATAAACGCCTGCCGTCAGTAAAAGAAGAACGGGCAAGTCCTGCCAGTCAAAGAGCAAACGCTCGCCGCAACGCATTCGGTCAAGGACGACGCCGATAAGCATCAAGGTCAGAATAGCTTCTGGCCAGAGTCCGAGAACCGCCGTCGGCAACGGAATCGAATAGATGCCGCACAGACCGCGAAACGCCGCGTAGTACGGGTAGATACTGACCAGCAGGATAAAGCCACGAACGGGACGCGACAGAATCGCCATCGCCGCTAAGCCTGCTACGGTCAGAACGAGGATGCCAGCGAATATCTGAACATCGCTTGCCGCAATTCCGCCCAGAATCGCCACCGCCAACGCCAGCAGGTAGGTATATGCCGGAGTCGGGGGGATTTTTCGCAACAGAGAAAATTGTAGCGGTGAACGATGGATCATCTATTCTTTCAGGCAAGAAGTCGCCCGAAACAGGTGGGAATAGTCTATATCAGACGAATTCGAACGCTAAACACTATTCTACCAGAGCGCCATATCAATTGGTAAAGGGATTCGCTGGCGATTGTGTGGTCGCTTCTTCGGATTCCGCCCCTGCGGTAGTCCGGTTTCGTATCAGGCGTTCGTCGAGGAATAAACTGCCAGATGGGAAGCCGCCATCGTTTCTCGCGTGAATCGGGCGGAGGTCTTTCGGGCGTTGGCGCTAAACCGTTCGCGTAGCGATGTATCGTCCAGCAACCGCAGGGTAGCCTCTGTCATCGCATCCACATCGCCGACCGGAACCAGAAAAGCGTTTTCGCCGCTGGTGAGGATTTCTTCGTTACTGGGGCAGGTCGTACTGACAATCGAGCATCCCGCTGCCGTCGCTTCCGCAACCGCAATACTCAGATTCTCCGCCTCGGTGGGAAAAAGCCAGATTGTCGATGCCGCCAGCCAATCGGGAATGTTGTCCTGTTGCACGAAACGGTGCAGTCTCGCCGGATCGGGGAAATGACGCAGGGCGGCATCCGCTTCTTCTTCCATCGGCCCGGAACCGATGAAGGCGAAATGCACATCCGGTCGCACCGCCGCAACGCGGGCGAAAACCTGTGCTGCATCCAACGGACGTTTCTGCGGGTAGAGACGCGCCGCATAAACAACGAGAGGAGTTTCCAACTTCAACCCAAGAGTGGCGCGAATTGTAGCGCCATTGCCTCCGGCGTATTTCGCGGCATCCACTCCGTTATGAATGGCGACGGCTTTCTGTTCCGGGACTCCGTAAGCGATCTGTATTTTTCGACCCTCCTCCGAGGGCGAAATCACCCGGCGCACGTATTTCCGAACGATATTCGCCCAGAAATTCGCCCGCGCCGACCCAAACGGCATCTCCGGGTTCGGGCAGTGAATGGTAACAAACGCATGAGGCGGGCGCAGAATGGCAAGCGCGAGGGAAGTCATACGTGGAAGGCAGATATCGCCGGTGTGCAGATGCAGGACAGGCGCATTCCGATGCTGCCAGAGCAGATTGAAGACGTCCGCTGGATTTTGCGCTCCGGTATTGAACTTGATCTTCTCCGTTAGAATGACTTCCAGATTTGTTGTGGTTGGAAAGCGAGTGGTGAGTTCGCGGATTTTCGGTAAGTTTGGGAGAACAAGAAGCGTCTTCTTGCCTGCCAGCGCCGTTCCTGTCGCCAATGTAAAGACCTGCTGACCCTCGCCGCCAAGTCCGCCGATATACCCGATGTAGACAATGTCTGGTCTGTTCACAGAATCGCTCTCGCTCCCGCCGCTCTGACAAATTTATCCCGACGTTTCAATCTACGACCCGATACGCCATAAGCGATAGAGGGTGCGCCCGCTGGATCGCGCCGCATTCAGATTACCTTCTCGCAACTCTATCAGAGAACGTCGCAACCAGTATTTTGCCAGATTCCATCGACGACCCCGCATTCCTTCGGCTATGGCATCTGTGTATCTCTGTATTCCGCTTTCCCGATGACGGCGAAGGTGCGCTGCAAAGACTTTCATCTCACTCAGGTGCATGCGTGCAAAATCACGGGATGCGTTCCCGGCGTGGAATCGGTAACGCAGGACGGGTGCGCCGTCCACAAAGATAAATTCCCCTCGTTCCGCGAGGCGCAGGTACAGATCGTAATCGTCGCACCCCCAGATAGAAGCATCAAATGTCGGCTCAGTCAGTAAAGCGCGGCGCAACAGAGTTTGTCCCGGCGACAGGATATAATTCCGCTTCGCAAACGCCGCATAAACATCGCCTGCAGGACCGCTCGTCGGAACTTCGATACCGAGGCGTTTGCGTTCATCTTCGTTAATGGGCGCATCGGTTCCATCGATCAGCATCACTCCGCCGTAAGCCAGTGGCGCATCGGGCGATTGTTGCAGAGTTTCGACCCGTCGTTGCAGGGAATCGGGCGGCCAGAGGTCATCATCGTCCAGCAAGGCGATAAACTTGCCATGCGCCTCGGTAATACCCCGATTTCGCGCCGCTGCCTGCCCGGCGTTGGCTTGTTCGATATAGCGAATACGTTTCGAGGCGATAAAGGGATGTACGATCTCGGTTGTCCTATCGGGCGAACCGTCATTGACGACAATAACCTCATAGTCGGTGAAAGTCTGCGCGAAGACGGATTCGAGCGTTCGCACAATCAAGGCTTCGTGGTTATAGGTTGGGATGACGACGCTTACCATAATCGCTGTTTCTGGTCGGGAATCATCCGCATCCCTAACCTCGCGCCCAGGGTTTCACTCCGAACCAACCGCGCAAGCGCATCCGCGCCCCGATAGGCAGGCGACGGTACAGCGAAGAAAGCCCTGCACCTTCCAGAAAAGCGCGTAAAAGGCGATGACGTGGAGAAATCAGGGTTCCGGAAGGGCTTTGCCCCGGCGCAAGCGGGGGATGAAGTTTCAAAAATTCTTCGATAGCGGTACGGCGCGGACTTCCCGGCACATGGCGATCCCGGTGTTTCAGGAAAAGCTGGCGTCCGCCATTATACATGATGATCTCATCCTGCGACGAATTATCCCCGTGAATGCGATACTGCAACACCGGATCGGGGACACGGACAAAGCGCGTTCCCGGTGGCTCGGCGAGGCGCAACCACAAATCCCAGTCCTCGATTTTCAACCCTTCGTCCCATTCTCCCACGGCATCCAGCGCCGAGCGATGTATCAGCGCGACCCCGGTAGACCGGATGAAATTGACGGACATCAGCGATTCCCACAGATAGTCCTGTTCGCTCTCATTCGCCGGTTTCCAGAGCGGGTTGGTCACATTTCCCGCCCGGTCGATAATCTGCGCCCGTCCGTAGGCGAGCGGCGCTTCCGGATATTGCATCAGCGCCGCCGATAGTTTCGCCAGCGCATCGGGAAACAGCAAATCGTCGGAATCAAGAAACAGAAAACTGTCTCCGGAGGCTAATTTTTGTCCGACATTACGGGCGCGATTCTGCCCCCCGTTTTCTTTATAATGGTAGAGAAGCCGATGAGGATACTTTGCAAGCGCTTCGCCTGTGCCGTCCGTGGAACCGTCGTCAATCACAACCACCTCATGCGCGGGTAGCGTTTGAGCAAAAACGGAATCCAGCGCCGCAATCAGGAAATCTTTACGGTTGTAGGTCGGAATGATAACGCTGATCTTCATTCCTTCTCTCCTGATACGGCTACAGCATCATTTACCGGGGCGGCGCGGAACGGCGCGAACTTTTCCATGATAATCCTGTGGGCGTGGTTCAACGAGTTCAGGTAGCGCCGCCGATTCAGGGCGGAACGCCATCGTAGCGCTTTCCAGTCCGCTTGCATCGCGCGTCTCCAGCGAAATTCCGTTCCTTCGTAAAAGGTGTCATACGCTTTCGCCAGGATCGCCATGCGTTTTGGGTTTTTCCGGTTGCGCTCCCGCTGAATGTCCAGAACGCGCATCGCCCAGGCGTAGTTATCCGGCTCATTCGCCGTCAGTTGCACGCCGTGAATACGATATTGAAAGAGAGGTTCTGGGATACGCACAAACGGATATGACTCCGCCAATCGTAGCCATATTTCCCAGTCTTCATTGATCGCCATTTCTGAGTGTGTCAGCCAGGTGCCGACCTGATCCAGCGCCGCCCGACGGACGAGGGCGCACCCGGTAGAGCGGATAAAATTTCCCCGGATTAGCGGTTCCCAGACATCGCCGTCATGAGTCTGGTAGTCCCAAAGGGGTTCGGTTACCGCGTCGGATGCATCGATGGTTTGGGACAGGCAGTAGATCAGTGCGGCGTCCGGTCGCGCTTCCATTGTACGTTCCAGAGTTTCGATGGCAGTGGGGCGCAGCAGGTCATCGGAATCCAGAAACAGCAGGGCGTCCCCGGTTGCCAGATGCTGCCCGGCGTTTCGCGCCGCGCCGATTCGGGCGTTTTCCTGACGGCGATGGATTATCGGATGCGGGTAAGCGGCAAGGACTTCCGGGGTACGGTCGGTTGAGCCATCGTCAATGACGATCACTTCATCCGGGGGGCGCGTCTGCGCGAAGACGCTGTCCAGAGTGCGCCCCACAAAGCCGCTACGATTATAGGTCGGGATAATGACGCTGATTCGCATCGCGGCTCTATTTGATCAGGCTCAGGATTTCATCACGGAAAACGCCCACGGGATCGGACGGGAGTTCTTCACGAATCTGGATGGCGGCTTTTTGGCCCATCTCGTGCCATTCGGCGCGTCGATTCCAGGCGCGTTCCAGCGCTTCGTCCACCAGTTCCGTCTTTGGGGCGGAGGCGACAAAGCCGGTCTCATTGTCCGTCATCAGTTCTGCATTGCCCCCGACATCGGTGACGATACAGATCCGACCGCAGAGCATGGTTTCCAGAACCACTGCCGGCAGACCTTCCCAGCGAGAAGTCAGGATCAGTCCATGATTCTGTTCCCAGATTTTCTCTACATTGGATGTCACACCCGCAAAGTTGACTTTATCCAGTCCGTACATTTCCTTAAGACGATGCAACGAAATCTCGTTCGGGCCGTGGCCGTAGATGTTGAGTTCCAGCGGGCGTTCTTTCCATTTTGGCTGGCGCAGGACATCGAAAAGCACATCGAAGCCCTTGATCGTCGTTTCCAGGCGGGCGACACAGGCAAGGCGATAAACGCCGTCTCGCACTTGTGGCCAGACGGGAGCGGAATCGTAGGACACGGCGTGTGGGCTACGGACGATTTTGGCGTGTTCCAGCGGTGCGGCGATCAATCGTCTGGTATCGCGTAGATTTGCTTTGGATACCCAGTACGTCATCAACGCTTCTTCATAGCCACGCCGCAATGGTTCGGTATGCGTGTCCGCGAAAACGAAGCCCTCGGCATAGCAGTGGCAAACGGGCGCATAGCGCAAATTGCGGTCAGAGCATTCGATCATCGGGGCGGCGCCATCGAAGTGCGCTCCCTGCGAGATAATGACGAGGTCAGGGCGCACCCGCTTCAGAAACGGCTCCGGGTTCATGCGTAATGCGGAGCGCATCACGCGGATCGGGAAGCGACGCGGCGGGATTCTTTCGATTTCGGCTCCGGCTTTCGCCAGATTATCCAGATGTGGTGAGTTATCGGGATGCCAGTTGACCTTGGCAAACACTTCCGCTTGTCCCTCTTCCAGCAGGCGTAACGCCGTCTTACCCCAGAGGTTTTCGCTACCACCCCAGGGGGCGCCGTGCATGGTGGAAATAAAAGCGATTCGTGGCTTGCTCATCCTTGACGACCTCGGCGCAGGATTCGCCCCTGAATGCGCTGTGGTAAGGAAGCCGCACGTCGGGCTATGCGCCAGAGAGGCAGTAATCCGGGGGACTTTCGCGCCGCTTCCTGCGCGAATCGGTGCATCAATCGCTGATTCATATGGGGGTCTATCGTTTTCGCCTTCCGGTAAATTTCCTGATTCCGATGCGCCGAAAGCCGTTCGCCTTGCACGAACTGCGGGTGTGTCCAGACATAAAACGCCTTGTCGTAAATCAGTTCTTGCACTTCGGTATCAAGATCGAATTCCTGAAGAATCCATTGCGCCATTTCATAGGTTTCTCGCGCCATGGCGCCATCGCGTCGGGTACGATCCGTGACCGAACCGGAAACCTGTCGAAAATAGTTCAGCGGTTCCGATACATAAGCGAGGTCGCTGACTTTTAACATTTTAAGCCATAACAGCCAGTCTGCGCTCAGACGTATTCCCTCGGGAGCGCCGCCGACCGCACGAAAAACGTCCCGGCGGAAAACGACGCCACTGGCATTGGGAACCGTGTTTTTCTGACACAGATAACGCTGGCATTCCGCCATGCCGGAAACGACGAAATCGCGTTCCCATCGGTCGCTGCCTAGGTCGGATGTCCAGACGATATTATTATAACGCTCCCCGGTATCGTCCACGATACGCCAGGACTGACAGTATGCGACACCGACATTCGGATGCGCCTCAAGTTTCTCTACCAGTTTTTCCAGCAAGGTCGGTTCCGCCCAATCGTCCGATTCCGCAATCCAGACATACTCGCCCTGCGCTTCAAGGACGCCCTTATTCCACTGGCGGTAACCGCTTCCGCTGTTCTTTTCATTGAACAGTAGGCGTACCCGGTTATCTCCGGCAACCAGCGGAGGAATAATTTCCCGGCTGTTGTCTGTCGAGAGATCGTCCATCAGTAACACTTCGGTATCGCGATACGTTTGATTGAGGACGGAAGCGATGCGCTGGGGAAGGTAGCGTGCATGATTGTAGTTTGGAATGATAACGCTGACTCTGGGACGGTCGGACACTGCCTTTACCTTCCCCTTGCCGGCGCGGATGCCCGAACTGGTTCGTTCTCCGAAATCGTGGGCGTCTCGGATGCCTTTCGCGAACGACGCAGGTGCATAGCAGCGGCGAACAACTGGCGTAGCCGCATGGGATGGGTGAAAAGAGCGGGTTGCGATTCGTACAGAAAAAGAAGCTTACGCCATGCCAGTTCCGGCTCGTCGCGCTTGCGGTCTGCATACGCCTGTAAGATCAGTTCTCTCGCAGACCACAGGCAGGCGGCGCGATATGCCTGTTTCGCCAGAGCGTGACGTTCCGGGTGGTTTTTGGTGAGACGAAGATGTTTTTTCTGCATCGCAATCGTCGCCCGATGCATTTGCAGGGTGTCGCGGGAGGCGTTCGCCGCATGGAAGCGATACCGTAAGGCGAGGCGATCATGAAAGTGGAATAATCCCCGTTCCGCCAGACGCACCCATAAGTCCCAGTCATCACAACCACGGAGCGCCGTGCCGATATCGAAGGGACCATCCAGCTCGTTCAGAACGTCGCGCCGAATGAGCGCTTGTCCGGGCGAAAGAATCCAGTTCTTCTGGAGGAATGCGCCGTAAACTTCTCCGGTGGGCGTCTCGCCCGGTAGGATCAGACGCTTGCCGTCCGCTCCACGAGGGACGATTTCACGGTCGGTGGCGTCGATATTGGCGGCGCGACCGTACACCATGACCGCATCGGGATGGCGCCGCAGGATATCGACCTGCCATTCCAGCTTTTGCCGTGGCAAGAGGTCGTCATCATCGAGTAGAGCGATAAATTCGCCTCGCGCCTCGACGACTCCCCGGTTTCGTGCAGCGCTCTGCCCGGCATTATCTTGATGGATATAGCGGTCGATACGTCCCGACTGGACATAAGGCTGTAAAACTTCGTGTGTCCTGTCCGGTGAACCATCGTTGACGACGATGACTTCGTAATCGCCGAAGGTCTGCGCCCAGACCGATTCGAGCGTTTTGGTGACATAGTCCTGATGCCGGTAGGTAGGAATGACGACGCTCACAACCGGAACGGAACCCTGCCCCCGGCGGGCTACCGCTGTCCCTTTATCCTTCATGATCTGCCCTTTCGAAGATAGTTTCCGGCGGAACGGACTGAAGGAATTCCACCTTGGGATCGATCGCACGCGGCGTCTTTTCCCACTTCACCGGAAGGAAGGCGCAACCGTGACCGAAACGACCCGCGGAAACCGTGAACGTAATCGCATCCTTCCATTCATCTTCTAAAGCGGAATGCCATGCGCCGACGCGCCAATCCGAATATATCTGGAGGTAGATGACATACTCGCCTGCATTGGGGCTGAGAAAAGGAACATCGAAGGCGACCATACCCTCGGTCGGCAAATCCTCGAAGACAAGTTCATGGTCGAAATTACTCGTCGAGAACATGTGCAGATGGTCGCTCTTGCGGAAAATCTCGAAGCCAAAGGAGACTCTGGGAAGCGGACGCCCGAGGTGATAGTAAATTTCGACGCGCATCGGGCTCCCGGCTTCGAATGCGGTAGTCGGACGACCTTCGCCGTCGCGAAGCGTAATGCCGCGTAACCGGGCGCGTGTCGGATCCATCAACCAGGAGCGTCGTTTCGCCGCCGCTTCCGCTACCGCCGCTTCCTCAGCGTCCCGCACGGCTTTTTCTTCCGCCTCGCGACGCTCCGCTTCTTGCCGTAACCTCTGGCGCTCTTCCTCCTGAACCGCCCATTCTTCGGGGTGACGGAGGCGGAATTCATCGTCTTCGCGCTCTTCCACCAGTGCCATGTACTGTTCGATTGCTTGATGGGTCGGTCCGTAATGCTTGAGTTCGCCATGATCAAGCCACAGACAGGTCTCACACAACTCCGAAACCTGCGTCATCGCATGAGAAACGAAAACGACGGCTCCGCCTTTTTTGACGAAGTTTTCCAGATGGCGCAGACATTTCCGCTGGAAGAACGTATCTCCGACAGCGAGCACTTCATCGATCAATAAAATATCAGGATCGGTGTGCGCCGCTACCGCAAAGCCGAGACGCATATACATTCCAGAAGAGTACCGCTTGACCGGGGTATCTACGAACTTTTCCAACCCGGCAAAGGCGACGATATCGTCGAACTTGCGCTCGATCTCCCGTCGCGATAAGCCCAGAATCGAACCATTCAGGAAGATATTCTCCCGACCGGACAAATCGGGGTGAAATCCCGCTCCGACTTCGATCAGCGCTCCGACACGACCCTTCATTTTGACTTCGCCTTGCGTCGGCTTGAGAATGCCGGTCAGAAGCTTGAGCAACGTCGATTTACCCGATCCGTTATGCCCGACGATGCCCAGCGATTGACCGGGACCCACGGAAAACGAGACGTCCTTCAGCGCCCAGAAGATCGATTCGGGAATCGCTTCTTTCTTCGGGGCGCGTAAGGCATTGAACCGCTCCCGTAAATCGCCCACCTGCCCGGTACGGATCGTAAACCGTTTCCAGACATCAGTAACCTGAATTATCGCGTCGGCATCGCTCATGGTTGTTCTGATTCTTTTACCGCAGTCGAATGCTCGGGAACAGCGATGCGGCGATTCCGTAAAGCCCCCATACCTGCCACACTTTACCGATAGTCTCGTCACTGCGCGTGACATAGTTCATGACGATCATATCTTTTGGCAACACTTCCGGGTTGTTCTTCGTGTTACCATCTTTCAGATAGTCGCCAAACTTGTAGGACGCAGTCGTCAATCCGTTATTATCCGCTTTGGGACGCATGACCCGAATATCGTTCAATTTGGTGCTACCGGTCGCGCTCATCGCCATGATATCCGCCAGATAGACCTTTTTATCTTCCGGCATATACCATTTGCGAGGACCGCCCGTTTCTCCGAAAATATAAACGAAGCGTTGAGAAGGACTTATTTCCAGAGTGTCGAGGTCTTCCAGAGCGATATCGGATGACTTATCGTCGCTCATTAGCGCGAAAAGATCGACCGTCGTCGGAGTCACCGGGGAATTCGGGTCGCCGGGAACGGTATGGCGGTAAAGTTTAGAGTTTCGCAGATCGCCGCTGGCATTATTGATCGAGAAGCCCAGTTGGGTCAACCCCTGACGTAGCCCAAAACGCTCATCCAACTCATGCATCCCGCGAGGCCCTTCGCCTTTTACGAACAGGCGCTTGTTACGTGGCAAATCCAGACTGAGGGTATCGCCTTCCTGCAGGGTGACATTGGCGGCGGAAGTCGGTTGCGTCAAGGCGGCGGAAATATCTATTTTTTCAGATCCCGCCCTTTTCGGATTGCTCAATTGCGCGGTGACGCGCTCCGGGTTCTGGATGCCGCCTGCGACAGTCACCAATTCGCTGACACGCCATCCGTTCCGTAAATCGAAGTCACCATTTCTGCCTGCGGTGCCGCGTACATAGACGCGACGAATCCGCATTTCCGTCACCGACACCGACACCTGATTGGGGTTTAACCGAAGTTTACCTTCGCGCACCAACCGTTCCGTCACTTCCTTCGCTAGTTCCGGGCAGGTCTTACCCCGCGCCGGTATAGGGGCTGTCAGGCGGGGCAAGCGTACCTGCGCGTCGGCGGGGAGTTTAAGAGTGCGTGAAACGTCCCCGTGGCGCAAAACCTCGACGGAAATGACATCGCCGGTATCGAGACGATAATCGTCAGAGATGGCGACTTCGCTTCCTGAGGCGCTTCCCGGCGCAATGGTCGCCGTCGCTGCCGGCCTGCCGTCGCCCCCGCCGAGGGGAGCGGTTACCTGTCCAAACGCAGTGATCGGCGTAATCAAAAGGACTGCAAGCAGGGAAGGTATCCCTGCTCCGATTCCTGTATTTCGTTTTATATTTTTTGTGTGTGTCATCTCTGATCCTGATCTTCTTGCAATTCGATCTTCTGGCTTCCGCTCGCGCCTTTCATAGCGGCGCTTGGTCCCCTGAGGGAATCTTTTACTGCAATCTGGTCTTCCTTGCCATCGGTGAGGGCGACTGTATCGGTGTCAATGTCTGGTTGTGTCGATTCCAACCCGACAACCACTCCCAGAATGCGAGGGCGATACCCGTTGGTGAGTAAATGGCGGGCGCGGGTGACGATATCGGCAGGGGAAAGTCCTCGCGCGTTATCGGGGACGACAATCGTCATGCCAGAGGCGGCGCGTTCCAGCGGGGCGATCAACCCGACCTGCCACACGGAAGGGCCGCTGACCAGAACGATATCAGTCTCGCGAGGGTCGGAAAGTTCCTTGAAAACGCGGCGTAGATTCGCTTCCGTCGCTTCAGCGGGATCATCCGGCGATCCTGCGGCAAGGAAACGTAATGCGCCGTTCGCGCCGACATGCAGAATATCCGTCGCTCGGCGGGAACCGTTCGAACGGAGCAGGTCCGCTAACCCCGGCGCATCGGGAGCTCCGAAAATGCGATTCAACCGAGGATGTTGCCGATCCGCGTCGATCAGGGTGACGCGAAGTCCATCACGCACCAGAGTCGCCGCCAGTCGTGCGGTGAGCGCGGCGCTGAAATCATCGGTTCGCGCTCCGGAGAACAGGGCGACGGTCACCGGGTCTCGCGCATGCCGTCGGGCAAGGGTGAAGCCTATTTCACGCAGGGCGTCTTCCGCGCCCGAAGAAGTCTGCAGGGGAGCGGGTAGACCGTTCGATTCACTGTTGGCGGGTGGGGGAAGGGCAATAGGCAAGATGCCCAGAAGGGGAGCTCCGCCCAGACGTGGCAATTCTGGCAACTCCTCTTCCGTAATGCTGCCGCTGGCGAGATATTCCGCCAGCAGAGCCATGCCCATTCCCAGCATCAAGCCCAGAGTCAGCGCCATCAGGGCGTTCAGCCAGGGCTTGGGACTGATCGGTTTCTTCGGCAGTTCAGCGTTTTCGAGAATGGAAATGTAGGGAGCGCTCAAAATGCGTGTCATGTCCATTTTGAGCAGACCGGCTCGCGCTTGTTCAAACGCCGCTGTGGCCGCCTGACGCTTCGCCAGCAGGTTTTCGTAAAGAGTCTGTTGTGAGGTCAGACGTTTCTGTTCCGCTTCAATTTCCGTAAGGCGTCGCTCACCGAAGGCGATATTGTTTCGCGTCTGTAATATACTGAGAACGCCCTGAGTGATCTGGCTCTGTAACTGTGAATAGTCCGGGTTGCGGGAGATGCCCCTTGACCCGGCGGAAAACAGATTCTTTTCCGCTTCGGCAATCGCGCCCCGGCGGGCGCGTATTTCATTGTCAATCGCAAGGACTTCATCGCTGTCCGGCGCAAAATCGAGCAGCTTCTTCTTACGATCGGTTTCCAGATTGACAATTTGAGTGCGGTACTCATCGATAACCGGGTTTTTGTTGAGAGTGTACCCGGTCATTAGTTCGGAAGGAATACGCGCCAGTTGCGCCTGCTGTGTCGTCAGGTTCGCGATTTGAAGCGGTAGGTTTTTTCGGGCGTTCTCCAGATCGTTCCGGGCGGATACCGCCGCCTGCGCTTTGACATTGTACAGGATTTCGGGTCGTGAAACCCCGGCGCGATCCGTAAACGCTTTCAGGTTGAGATCCGCCTGCTTCTTTTCTTCCAGAGCGCTTTTTTGTGCCTCTTCCAGACGTTGATGGGAGACATTAGCCCGCTGACGGTATTCCGAACGAGCCATCGAAATATACTCGTCCGCTACCGTATTCGCCAGTTTCTGCGCTTTCGCAGCGGTCTCCGCCTTCGCCGCAATATCCAGAATACTGCCGCCCGGACCGGAGGTTATTGTGATATGGTTGCGCAAGGCATCCATATCATCGGTAGGAATCTGATTGACCCTGGCGATTTTTTCCAGAAAGGGACGCGCCTTGATCTTTTCCATCTCGGTGTCGAGAGTTCGTGCGCCGCCACCCGTCATCAAGTCCATGATGCTGGTGGGAGCGGAACCAGCGATCGGGTTTTCCATCAGGACACGGGTTTTCGCCTCATAGACCGAAGGCATTTTAGAGGTGAAGTAAAAGGTTCCCGCAACCACAATGGCAAAGGTAAACAGAAAAAGGGGTAAGCGGCGGCGCAGGACGCGAAACAAATCGCGTGCCGTTATTGGGGCGGATGGCCGTGGCGTTTCTTCCAACGGTTTGATTAACTCCTCATAGGGACGGCGTTGCGCACAGCGTTATGGCGTTCGCCGCAGGCTCTGCTCTGACTACAGACATTTTCAGATGTTATGGTAGATAATACGTCGCCGCCTGAATGGCGGTTTCCCACACTTCAACTCGATGAATCCGCGCCGGAGCGAAATCGCGCTGAGCCATCGATTCCGCAATGATTCGCGCCAGATGCTCGGTTGACGGCGGAATGTCCGCAAATTCGGGCAATTCGTTCAGGCAACGATGGTCAAATCGTTCCAGAACGCTATCGAGAGTCGCCTTCACGGCGCCGAAATCCGCCAGCATACCAAACCGGTCTAACTCCGCGCCTCGGAGATAAACGCGCACATGGTAGTTATGTCCGTGCATGTTGCGACACTTTCCTGGATATTCCGGCAGAAAATGCGCCCCTGCGAATGACCGTTCCACCACGATTTCATACATAACGGAATCTTTCGCCTCTACTCTGCATAGCCTGCGAAACGGTTATGAGCATCCACAAATGCGACCCTCGCCTTCACCGATGCGGGATTGTCTGTCAGGGTAAAGGCGGCGACAATAATCCTGTCTCCGACGCGGCAGCGTAAGGCGGCGGGGCCGTTCATTTGTATCACACCTGAACCGCGCTCTCCGGCGATGGTGTATGTCTCCAACCGTTCACCGTTTGTTACATTCCAGATGTAGACGAACTCACCAGCGACCATGCCTACCTTGTCCATCAGGTCTGTGTCAATGGTGATAGACCCCATGTACTCTACGTTAGCATCGGTGACGGTCACATGATGTAATTTCGCCGATAGAATTTGTCGCAACTGCATAATTTGCTGTATTCCAATCGGTCAGTATAGCATGACGAAAACCCTGAAACAAATCGTCTCCTGTAGAGGAGATGAAGCGACATAAGACCGCACTCGCTTCAAATCGCTAACCCGGCGCTCCTTCCATAGCGCTCGCGCCTAACGAACCGACCCGCTTCGCGCGCCCTGGTATCCTCTACGGATTATACCTGCTGACCGGGCGTTTATGTCGCTTCGGGGAGGTATTTTCGCATGACATAATGCGCGCCGATGCCGGGAACATCGAAAGCGTCACTTTCCACGACCCAACCGTCGGATGCATAGAATTCGACGGCGACGGCGCGGGCGTTACACCACAGCGAGGAGAAACTGCGTTCGATGGCGGCGGCATAAGCCGCTTCCAGCAGAGCGGAACCTATGCCGCGTCTTCTTGCCTCTGCATCGACCGCCATACCGCGCAGTTGCAACCCCTGGTTTTCCAGCAGAGTCAGGACGCCCAGAAGATCCTGGTGCGGCGTAAACGCCCCCAGATGCAGGGTCGTGGCGTCCCTGTCTTCAGCGAAACGCCATGTTTCCGGCGGTTTGCCAGGGCGCAGGACTTTCCCGCGTAACTCCCAGAGTCGCTCCATTTCCGTCTCCGCAATCGGACGAACCGTTAGGGAGAAAAGCGCTTGTCTATGGGACGTCTGTGCTGAATTCTCTTCCAATGATGCCAATGTCACTTTCTCTCCCGGATGCGTTCCTGTCAGCGGTCGCTTCTACAAACAACCGATATTTCATACGACATTCCGTTGCGTCTCGCCACCGGAGCCCAAATCGGCGAAATCTGAGAGTGATCCGGGTTGAAAAACCAAAAATTGCGAGGTATCATGCCATTCGGTTAGCAGACGGCATATGAGACTGCTAAAAATGTCGCCGTTTTGCTGATGACTCAAAATAGAAATCTGTTTCAAATCAAACTCTGAAGTATGGAGGCTCATTCACGATGCTTAAACCGCTCGGCGACCGGGTAGTGGTCAAGGCGCTCGACGCCGAAACAACCTCCCCCGGCGGCATTGTTCTCCCTGATACCGCTAAAGAACGCCCGCAAACGGGCGAAGTCCTCGCTGTAGGTCCCGGCAAGACGCTCGACAATGGAACCATCGCCGCTATGGAAATCAATGTTGGCGACAAGGTCGTTTACAGCAAGTACGGCGGCACCGAAATTAAAGTTGGCGGCGAAGAAGTCATCATCCTGCGGGCGGATGACATTCTGGGAGTCGTCGAAAACTAATTTCGTTTGCGGAGAAACCGCAGGCGAAACGTATCATTTTTCAATCGTCCGCGCTGTGTGAAGATGATTGAGGGAGAAAAAATGGCAGCTAAAGAATTACAGTTCGAAGAGCAGGCGCGCCGTAGCTTGGAGCGGGGAGTCAATATCCTCGCTGATGCGGTCAAGGTGACCCTGGGTCCCAAGGGACGCAATGTCGTTTTAGAGAAGAAATTCGGTTCTCCGTCTATCGTGAACGATGGCGTCACCATCGCTAAAGAAATCGAAGTCGAAGACAAATTCGAGAACATGGGCGCGCAACTGGTGCGCGAAGTCGCTTCCAAGACCAACGATGTCGCGGGCGACGGCACCACCACCGCTACCGTTCTCGCACAGGCTATCGTTCGCGAAGGTCTGCGGAACGTCGCCGCTGGTTCCAACCCCATGAGCATCAAGCGGGGGATTGACAAAGCGGTGGACGCAGCGGTTGCGGAAATCAAGAGGCTGGCGACCCCGGTCGAAGGATCGGCGGCGATCGCCAATGTCGCTTCTATCTCCGCCAATGACAAAGTGATCGGCGAACTGGTCGCCAAGGCGATGGATGCCGTCGGTAAGGATGGCGTCATCACGGTGGAAGAATCCAAGGGGACGCAGACCGAACTCGAACTTGTCGAGGGGATGCAGTTCGACAAGGGCTATATCTCCCCGTACATGGTCACCGACCCCGAACGGATGGAAGCCACTCTCGAAGAGCCGTATATCCTGCTCTTCGAAAAGAAGATCTCCGCTATCGCCGACCTGATCAAGCCGCTGGAAGCGGTCGTTCGCACCGGTCGCCCGCTCCTGATCATTGCAGAAGATGTCGATGGCGAAGCGCTGGCGACTCTGGTCGTCAACAAGATTCGCGGCACTCTGAATGTGACGGCGGTCAAGGCTCCGGGCTTCGGCGACCGACGCAAGGCAATGATGGAAGACCTCGCGGTTCTGACCGAAGGCAAGTTCATCACCGAAGACCTCGGTCTGAAGCTGGAGAACGTTGACCTGACGTATCTCGGTCGCGCCAAGCGGGTTGTCATCACCAAGGATGAAACCACCATCGTTGAGGGCGCAGGTTCTGCGGCGGCGATTCAGGGGCGTATCGCGCAGATCAAGGCGCAGATCGAAAAGTCCGATTCCGACTATGATCGTGAAAAACTGCAGGAACGTCTGGCGAAATTGTCCGGCGGCGTTGCGGTTATTCGCGTCGGTGCGGCGACCGAGACCGAACTCAAGGAAAAGAAACTCCGCATCGAAGACGCTCTTTCCGCGACTCGTGCGGCGGTCGAAGAAGGAATCGTCGCTGGCGGCGGGGTTACCTTACTGAAGGCGATTGATGCTGTCCGTGCGGCGGAATACAATGGCGACGAGAAAATCGGAGCGAACATTATCGCCCGCGCCCTCGAAGCTCCGCTTCGCACCATTGCCGAGAATGCCGGTCAGGAAGGCTCCGTCGTGGTCAATCAAGTCCGTGAAGGCGGTCTTGGCTACAATGCTGCGACCAACAAGTACGAAGACTTGCTGGCGGCGGGCGTCGTTGACCCGGCGAAGGTCACTCGCTCCGCTCTGCAGAATGCGGCGTCCATCGCCGGACTTCTGTTGACGACGGAAACCCTCATCGCGGAAAAGCCGGAGAAGGCTCCTGCGGCTCCTGCAGGCGGCGGTATGGGCGGTATGGGCGGCGGCATGGGCGGAATGTACTAAACGTCCCTGTCGATATAACGTCGATCAAGCGCTGGAACCAACCGCTGGAACCAACCGGATGAAAGGGGGGTGACTTCTACAGGAAGTCACCCCCTTTAATTTTTTCAAAATATTTGCAGGAGGCGCCACCAAATGCGAACCCCCGGTCTTTTATTATATGCAGTTACGCATCACGCGAGAGAGTAGGCGAGTGGAACGGCATGGAAGTTCGTTCTTGCCTGAAAGAAACTTTATCGCGTTTTCTGAAATATCTGAAACGTGGCAATGACGCTATATCCGACTGCTCTTCAAACGGAGTATCTCGGGAGTTTCGGAGTATTCTCTACGGCGTCATGTTGTTCCGAGCAGTTTCGTTACTGCCCTGAAGAGCGGTTCCTTGTTTACGAGACACAAGGGATTTAACGCCGGAGAGAATTAAGCAATAGATTTGATGCTTGTCTGCTGCCTGGTCGATCGTTGAGGGGCGATCGACCAGGTTTTTCTTTTTTTTATGTAGTCAAGTTACACTACAGGGTTTTTCTATAAAAGAATTAAGCATTTTCCGGTAAAAATAAATCCTGTATTGAAGTAAGTAAGTGTGAAAAAAAAGTATTGAATTCTACCAAATCCGGGTATAATATTGACGCATACGAACGCCTCGTATGTAAAAATAAAAATAATGAATAGGAGGCATCCATTTCAATGGTTGTCCGAAACTCTCTTTTCTCTGCGATGTGCGTCGCAGGTCTTCTCGGCGTCGCCTTGGTTGCGCCGGCTCATGCGGGCGCTGATTTAACCATCCCGAACAAGGAT
>CAIVZM010000060.1 GCA_903910385.1 uncultured Armatimonadota bacterium | reverse complement strand
TTTCACTTCACGGGCGATACCGTAGCCGTGCAGCGACTGATTACTCAGCACCGCCAGCACGAGAGCGGTCAGGTCTCCTTTGCCTAAGTCTCGGCTCACATAGATACCTCCTGAATCATAGTATGTCAAGAGTATACTATGATTGAGGAGGTATGTCAAACGAAATGAGTTTTGTATGGCGCGGATATCCTGATCCGCAATACCTGAATGCTCCTTGTTTTCGGGAGAATCACTCGCTTTCAAACGGGAAGCGGAGGACATGAGTAAAAGTGATTTTGAATCACATTTTTACGTGATTTCTGTCACAGATTCGAGCGATGAGTCTCGCTATAATGGGTTCACGCCGCGATGATGGGCGAAAATGGAAACCGCGTTCGGGAACTCTTTCTTCGGTGCAAGACAGTCCCTTAGCAGCCCATTACCTGACTCTCGGACGTAACCCCCCCCTGTATTCAGGAGAATTATTATGACTGCTCATGCTGTTGACATCCGCGATAATACGGAACCTATCGACCAGAACGATTTGGAGTATAACGCTCTGTTATCCAACCTTCAGGGAAATATCCTCAAAGGTCACGGGCGTGACCACACCGCGAACATCTTTGTGCAGTTCCATCCCGAGCAATTGGACAAAGCGAAGGACTGGATTCACGATTTCGCCGAGAAAGTCACCACTGCGAAAGTGCAGTTGAAGGAGAACGAGCGGTTCAAACGAAACCGCATTTCCGGCGGCATCTTCAAAGGGCTGTATGTGACAGCAAAAGGGTATGACTACTTTGGGACGCTTGACGAAAAGCGCCCCGCCGATGCATCTTTCCGGGGCGGGATGGAAAATGCCGAACTGAAGGATCCGAAAAAGGAGGAATGGGAGCCGACGTTCCGTGAACTCGAAATCCATATCATGATTTTGCTCGGTGATGATGACAAGACGAAATTAAGCGTCGAAGCGGCGAAGATTATTGAAGAACTACGCCCGCTGACACTGCCCACCCCGCCGCCCAACTCGGATCCGCCTTTCTATTCTCCCCATATCCGAATCGAATATGGCAATACGATCCGAAACGCCAACGGGGACGGTCTGGAACACTTCGGATATGTGGACGGCGTCAGCCAGCCGCTCTTCTTCAAGGACGAATTCGAGAAGTTCAAAGAAACGGCGACTCCTTCCACTGGCGCAAATCTTGCCTGGAATCCGTTCGCGCCTCTGCGCCTTGTGCTGGTTGATGATCCCACCACCGAGGTGAAGCATGCGTTCGGGAGTTACTTCGTCTTCCGTAAACTCGAACAGGATGTTCGGGCGTTCAAGAAAAATGAGCAAGACATCGCCACTGCGCTGGATCTGGAAAACGAAGACCGGGAGCTTGCCGGAGCGCTGGTCGTGGGGCGGTTCGAGGACGGAACGCCGGTGACGTTGACCAATACCGACGGATTGATCGGGAGCGGCGAGGCGAATAACTTCAACTACGATAATGACCGGGCAGGATTGCGCTGTCCGTTCCATGCCCATATTCGCAAATCGAATCCGAGAGGAACCGGGGGAGCGGAGTCCTTAGAGGATGAAAAGAAGCATATCATGGCGCGTCGTGGCATTCCGTTCGGTCTGCGCGAAGTGACTCCGTTGATCGATAGCCAGCCGGAGCAATTCCCCAGCGGTGGTGGCGTTGGCTTGCTGTTCCAGAGCTTTCAGGCAAACCTCAAAGATCAGTTCGAGTTTATCCAGCAAGCATGGGTCAATAATCCGAAGTTCCCCTTCTCCAATCCGGCAGGAAACTCCGGCATCGATCCTATTATCGGGCAGGGAGGAACTGCCGCCGACCGTGACTACAATTGGCCGACGAAGTATGGAGAGCCTGGGGAACCTACGGAGGCGAGTTTCGCTCAGTTTGTCAAGATGAAAGGCGGCGAATACTTCTTTGCGCCCAGTATCGAGGGTCTGAAAGCGTTGTGATCTATTGGTGTCAATTTCCCCGATGGTAATCGCGGTGATTCGGCGGTTATCGAAAGGGGAAACTCCTGATCCCGCTCCTTCGTCTGCCCTGTGGACAAAATGAGCGGGATTTTTTTCATTGCGAACGGCTTCGCGAACGTAGAATTCACGATGATGCCCGGCGCTTTCGAATGTAGAATGATGGTATGAACGCAGACGATACCGTTAGCCCATCGGAGATCATCGCATTGTTCGTGGGGTTTCCGCTGGCGAAGGAGCCGAAGATCACGCGGATTCGGGAGGGGTTCACCAACGAGGTGTACCGGGTGGATGATCACATCCTGAAAATCTGCGTCGATACGCGCAGTGAACCGGACTTCGAGCGGGAAATTTTTCTGTATGAATCGTTGCGCGGGATCGCGTTGATCCCGGAACCGAGGGTGGTTGATCTGTCGAAGAGTGTCCTCCCTCATTATTATATGATCTATCGGCGGATCGAGGGAGAACCGGCGGGGAGTCGGTGGCATTTGCTCAACGATGGCGCGAGGAGGAATCTGGTCGCTGACTTGTGCGGGCAACTCCGGCGCATCGATTCATTCCCGATGGACGAATTTATCGCACGGTTCCACGGCAATACGCCGCCGGACACGAAAGCGGAGATGCTCGAAAGCCTGCAAACGGCGCTGGAAACGGTGCGCGAAAGAGAAATACTGCCCGATGTCACCGTCTCAGCGATTCGCAAATACCTCCGCGAACACGCCGATGTTTTGAATGTCCAGAAACCGGGGCTTACCTTCTGGGATGTGCAGTGGGACAATATGCTGATCGACTCGGAGAATAAACTGGCGGCGCTGATCGATTTCGGCGGACTGAGTATCATGTCGCTGGATTTCCGCTTGATGATTGTCCGTGCGATGAGCGAACGACCCCATTTGTTCCTGCGCGAAGACCTCGAAGGGTTCGCTTGTGTGGAAGACTACCGCTTTCTGATGGACTGGTACCGGGAGTTCTACCCGGAACTGTTCGACTTCCCGCATCTGGAACGCAGGCTTGATCTGTACGAACTCAACGACGTTCTGCGCCACTTCCCCGACTGGCCGAAAAGCCGTCAACTGCACGACCGTCTGTCGCGCATCCTCGCCGATGCCTGAGACGATCAAGCGAATTTCTGAAGAACGCCGGAGAAATGGTGAACTCGAAGAGGAACAGCGAACCCGGCAAACTTGGTAAGGAGTGTTAGCCTGCGAACGTGATAGTCAGAAATTTGTTATAGACAGAAATTTTTTATAGACAGAGATTTGTTATAGACATACTATTCGGGGTCCTGCGCGATCCCGCAGAAGGAATCCATCCATGGAAAACGCCGTACCGGTCAATATCTCCAACTTTATCCGCGCCGAATCGGATATGTACTTTCAGCGCTATGCGTCCAACGGCGCGTTCGGCAAGTTTGTACATGACCGCAAAGGAGTGGATATCGACCATCAGCCGATTATTCGAGTCAACCGGGACACGCCGTACTCGACCGGGATTTTCGATTTGACCGTCCCGGTGACGATCCACAAACCGGACACCGGATCGCGGTTTCAATCGATGATCGTGATCAATGAAGACCATTACATCAAGCTGATCACGTATGATGCGGGCGAATACACTTTGACTCAGGAAGCGATGGGGACACGCTATGTCGTCGTCCTTTTCCGCACGCTGGTCGATCCGAGTGACCCGGAGGATTTCCAGAAGATTCATGCCATCATGGATCAGATAACGGCAACGCAGGAATCGCCCGGAACCCTGGAATTGCCGAATTGGGACAGTGACTCCCGCGACAAACTTCGCGCCGCGATTCTTGCCCTCGGGCCGTTTGTTTCCAGCAGCAAGGGAATGTTCGGCGATGAGGACGAAACCGAACCGGTGGCGCATCTGATCGGGACGGCGGCGGGCTGGGGCGGAAATCCCGTTGAGGATGCGCTTTATCTGAATGTCACACCGGAAAATCAGGACGGCGTCACCCCGTATGTCCTGAATATCACCGATGTCCCGGTGGATGGGTTCTGGTCGATCAGCGTCTACAACCGCGCCGGGTACTTCGAGAAAAACCCGCACGACTCGTACTCACTGAACCAGTTCACGGCGCAAAAGAACGATGATGGCTCGTTTACTCTGCGCTTCGGCGGCGACCCAACGGCGCCGAACTTCCTGAATATCATGCCGGGTTGGAACTACTGCGTCCGTCTGTATCGCCCCCGTCGGGAGATTCTATCCGGTCAGTGGAAATTCCCGGTTCCGGTTCCTGCGGGTTAGCTTCCTTCAGGGCTCTGCTGGTGGGCGTATCGCCCGCCCGCCGGCGGGCAATCTCAGCACGGCATAGAATCGCCTGACCCGCTACGCGGAGAGCCGAGGGAGAATTAAAATCTTATAGATAGGCATCTACGTTATTGCGGAATAAATAGGGAGCATAATCCACAAAGTCTGATTGCTTTCCTCGGATTATCAAGTGTCCGAATTGGTCTCTCGGTACGTTCGTGTCAAGGCTGAGTGTCTGAAAAACTGATTCGTGTATTGCAATAACCCCCCATTGCAAATTTTTCAGACCATCAACGGAACTGCCACACTTGTTTAATCTGGGATTTGCATATGCATAACCCTTTGCGTCTCTTAAAGCGATGCTTCGCCAGGTGTCAAGTAGGTGGTTCAGAGTGTCGTTCCCGCCGCCGGTTGCTGTCCGGGGTTGGTGATTCCGGCTCCCGCTCCAGGTCGCGTCGTCCCGGCGCCTGTCGCCAGCAGGAACGGCTTGTCCTTGACCAGTTGCTCCAGCAGGGACGCCACGTTGGACGGTTTCCCGTCCGCATCGAATTCGAGCCGTCCGCTTATGATCAGCGCCGCCGTCTCGGAATCGACGATGTTGAGTCGTCGCGCTTCCCGCTCGATGGCGAGTTGCGCCCGTTCCGTGCGGAGTTGCGATTCCAGCGTCGTGGCTCGTTCACTGGCTTCCTGCGCCAACTTGTTCTCCTTCTCCGTCTCGGAGAGTTTGGCGTCATCGATGGCTTTGAGTCTCGCTTCCATGTCGGCGATGATCTTCGCCTGATCCTTCGCCTGTCTCTCGAACTGGCGCAGGTTGTTGATCGTCGCCATCGCCCTGTCCCGGTCGAATTCCGGTTCGGGTGTGGCGGTTGCGGCTCCCGCTGGCGTCTCACCAGCAGAGGGAGTGGTTGTCCTCGCGGAAGTGTCCGCGATAGTTCCGTCGTCGGGCATCTCGCCTTCCTTTCGGGTCTAAAAATGCAAAAAGCCGATGAATCACGCCCTCGTAAAGGGGAAATTCATCGGCAACAAACCGCGTTATGAGCAGGGAACCCTGCTATTTCGTACTGATTGTACCTGTTATTGAGGAACTGTCAACGTAGAATCGGGGTTCCCGTCAATATTGGGTTCACCCACTCGATTATTGCACTACCTGCTCTGGTTGTACTCTAAAGAACGGCGCATCGAATTATTTAATCGCTACAGGCAGTAATTCCAGAGCGCGAGAACGACCGTCGCGGTCAGGAACGTGCGTCGCCCCCGCTAAACGCTGATACAGTTCTTCCTGCGGCATGGTCGCCGCCTCCCAATAACCCCGCCCCAGAATATTATCCAGCGGCAGGGAAGCCGTCACCTCGTTCGGATAGGTTTCCAGCACTACCGCCCGCTGTTGGTCAGGCGTCAGGATATTGCGGTGATTTTGCTCGAACAAAATAACGAGATAATCATCGCCACGTCGGGCTACTACTTCCATAAATTTATTATAACACCTTATGGGGGATTCCCGCTTGTGTCATCAGGTCTACCAACGCAGCCGAAGGCGGATATGCGCCTCTGAGGAACGTCACCTCGTCAATCTGCGAGGAAGAAAGGCCCATATGATACTGACCCTCGACGTAAATGGAATCGTCCGGGTCTGTGAATGCACCAATCCTCTGGTACAGTTCGCCCGCGTCGGCGATGTCCAGAACATCGCCGAAACAGGACGGGAACGCTGTCCAGCGCGGCGTCAACGCGGGTTCGGGGCAAAGGTTGGGCCGCATCAACGCCGTGAATGTCTTCGCGTCCATCCCCGTAGAACCGGGGATGCGCGGCGAGGTCGCATTCAAACTATCATCGCCCGTCAGCGTCAGATTGGGCAAAACCGAGGCTTTCATCCGAACC
>CAIVZM010000059.1 GCA_903910385.1 uncultured Armatimonadota bacterium | reverse complement strand
TGGGAGCATTGACCCAACCTTAACCCGAACTCACGTTAATTAGCGTAAGTACGTCGCCATAGATATTGAATCCGGCGCGTGGGAGATGGACACGGACGAGGTACCGCAGCGCAACAAAGCATTAGAGTTTCAGGTGGATTCCACGCCGATTTAAGAGGTAAGCGCTCCAGAGGACGAGGAAGGCGAAGGTAAGAGAGCGACAAACGCCGACGACAAAGGTCTGTCCCAGCAGATTGTAGAAGTGGGGCATT
This sequence comes from uncultured Armatimonadota bacterium, assembly GCA_903910385.1. GTDB lineage: Bacteria > Armatimonadota > Armatimonadia > Armatimonadales > Armatimonadaceae > CAIVZM01. The sequence continues at coordinate 16,952 of CAIVZM010000059.1, read as the reverse complement.
CCGGTAGCGGCAAGCAGATCAAAAAATAGGTAGAAGAGCGGCGCGAGCAGGTAGGCAAGCAGGACATTACGACCAATCGACGCCAGCACGGACGTTCCTGGCATACCTGCGGGAGAATCCCACAGAATATATGCGCCACACCAGAGCCATGTCGTTACTGCCGAACTGATAAGACACCAGGGTGGCGTCGCCGCGTTCTTGTTATAGATAAAAACCGGGCTGAGATGATGCGCGGTATGCAACAGGAAGCCCGCCGCCGCCAGACAAAGACCGAATAAAAACGCCCAGCGCACCCGCGCCCCGGGCGTCGTCAGGGAAGACCCCGGAGCCAGAGCCATACCGAGCGCTACCCCGGCGACGGTAATCCCGGTCTGCGAACCGAAAACCGTCCCCGGTGAAATCCAGGTGGTCAGCCAGTGCAACCACCCCGGCGCACGTAATCCCCCGACCGATTCTGCAATCGCAATGCAGTACATCAGAGCAATTGAGCCGACAACGCCCGGAAGATTATTGCGACACAGCATGTAGACCGCACATCCCCCCAGATATGCCCAACCGATCAAGCCGAGGATGCCCCACCACTGCGGACGCATTTGCAGGATTCCTGTGGCGTCGTTGCCGCGATACACCCATGCAGCGGTAATGAGCAGCACAATCCCGATCCAACGTAATGCTACCGGAGGCAGGCGTCCGCCCGCCACCGTCGGCGGAACCGTCGTCCAGAGGAGAAAGACACCCCCATAGACCAGCACTCCCCAGAGCGCCGGCGATACCAATCCGTGCGGCGAAATCGTCTCACCATTGACCATAAAGACGCCGATAATCAACAGGCTTACCGTTCGCAGGAGTATTTGCCGCCAGATTTCCGTTACCGGGACGCCCCTCGCCAACCGCCCTCCGAGAGCGAACGGAATGGCGACACCCACCATAAAAAGAAAGGCGGGGAAAACCATATCGACGAATGTCATCCCATCGGCGGTAGAAGGATGAATGTGCTTCATCCATGCCGGGACGCCCGGAACACCCTCCACATCGTTGACAAAGAGCATGACGAACATAATCAATCCCCGAAGGATATCCAGAGATTGAAATCGTAGGGGATCTGTCCCTTTCTTCGGGGAATTCGCGGAACTCATAGCTTTGGTGATGATGTTGACATTATGACAGAGATTGACTCCATTTCAGACAAATAGCTTCTTTCTCATAGGAATCTCTCTCGTTCCGGTAACTTCCCGCTTGATCGTAGCATTCCTGCTGGTTGACGAGCGCTGTCTTTACAAGTATTGTCTTTAAGACAGACCTTTTACGAAACCGGAAAGTGTATTTTAGTGGCGACAAACGGCAACCATCTTCAGGGCGGGAAATTTACCGCCAGTCATACCACGGTCATTGACGCCGCACGTGAACCGGTGATCGCAGCAGAAAAATTGGATTGCGTCACCAAGGTATCGCTGGGACATATCAAAAAGTTGCCTAATGGCCCTATTTCCATCAAATTCATGGACGAAGGCGAAGGATGTCTGCTGGCGAAGATTCGAGGAGTCGCTTTCTTACAGGAGATACGTATCTACACCACCGATAAACAGCGAACTAAGGAAACAATGTCCCGCGCTCTTCGCTAATCGCATCCCTGTTCAAAACAACCATGAGCCTCGCGACCATCGTCAGCCCGGCTCGCACTGCGAATATCGGCGACTCCTTCACCGTCGTGCACCATCGCCCCAGCCCGGGTGGTATCGGTATCAGCACGGCGTTCGGATGTGAGGCGCAGTTCCGTCATAAAGGTAGCGGCGGAAACTTTAGCTTCCTGGATGGTCATTCCAAATATATCTACAAGAACCCTGAACGTCACCTGCTCCTCGATACCACAGATACGAGCGTCAACCCGGAAGGATGCTGGTACGAAGAATTCTTCACTTACGACCGTTAGTGATGAAGGAGAATACCACGATGAACGCTACCGGAATTAGGGGGAACAGACTCATACGCAGTCTCTTACTCTCCCTGCTTCTGATATCTTTCGTTGGCCTTACAGGATGTTCGCAAGAGGAGGAAGGCGCAAACGACCCCAACTACGCGAAAGGGGAGTTTAAACGCCCCGGCAGTACTGCGAAACAACCCAAAGGCGAGTAATTCTGTCTGGCGCAAGAAGCGCCCCGGTGACCAAAAAACCGCCGAGAGAAATTTCTCTCGGTGGTTTTTCCTTTTTGCCACGTAGATTAGCGACTGTGATTCAGTGCGATACTTCCGATCCGTGATCCGGCTTGCCGTCACCGTCATGATCGTGTTCAACAGCAGTAGTTGTATTGATATTGTTCAGGAACTGCAGTCCGACGAGCGCCCCGATAAATAGCGCCAGCGCTATTATCAACCAGACTCGTGAACCGCCTTTTTTACGCTCCCCCGCAAGACCCGCCATCGTATTCGTATCCTTTGCCGTCCCTCTTTGAGAATATCGCCCAACAGCATTACTGTATCGGGTTCTTGTTACCCGCAATGACAGCGGAATTGTACCATCAGATACCGGAAGGAGCATTCACGCCATACTCCGGATTGCCGCGAACCGCTTCATAAGTCTGCGCTCCCAGAAGAGCTCCCAGAACGGGACCTGCGGCATAGATCCACCAGTGGGCAACCGGCGCTATAGTCGTCGGCAAGGCGGCAAGAGCCGGACCGAGTGAACGGGCGGGATTCATTGAACCGCCGGTAGCCGGGCCGCCGATCAGGACATCAAAGACGACGGTCAACCCGATAGCAATACCGGGAATTGCGCCGTGCGCCCGTTTGTCCGTCGCTACCGCGATAATGACCAGCATCAACAGGAAGGTCAGGACGGTCTCAACTCCAACGGCAGCGAAAGGCGAGAGCGATGCGGCGGGCACATGAACGCCATACGCCCTGCCGCTTCCAAACAATGCCACGACGATAAAGGCGGCGACAATTCCGCCCGCAAACTGCGCAATGATATAAGGAAAGACATAACGCCAGGGAAATCGACCGGCGGAGGCGAATCCCAGTGTCACCGCCGGATTGAAATGCGCCGCCGAAATATGCCCCAGCGCGTAAATCATCCCCAGTACCGCGAGACCGGACGCCCATGCGGAACCTGCCAGCGTACTATCTCCGCCCGTCATTCTTCCTGATGCTGACAGAGCGACGGGAGCAAAAACGATGCCGAAAGTCCCGATAAACTCCGCCAGATAACGACGCTTCATGTTCTCAACCTGTAGTCCTGTTTCCAATGGGTTGGTCACTCGGATTCCGCAGGAGTTGGGACATTTCCGCCGGTTCGCAGATAGTCCGCGAAGTATTCGGGAAGCCCAGCATCGATCAGGCGGGTCGCGGCGTCTTCGACATCATAGTCGAGGCGCACCTGTTCCGTTGTCACCGTCCCATCGTCTCCGATGGTCAGGATACAATAACCGGCGCGAGGATCGCCGTCTTTGGGACGACCGACGCTCCCGGTATTGATGAAATGTACGTCCTTCACGACACGATGATAAGGGACATGCGTATGCCCGAAGACAATGACATCCGCCTGAGCGTCGTCCTTACCACCTGCCGTAAACTGGTTCAAAAAGCCTTCGCTACGATTCTCAAAAAGGTATTCCACCGTTGAACGCGGCGAACCATGACAGAGTAGAACGCGCTTGCCTTCTACGTCAAAGCGAATTTCACGGGGAAGTTCGCGTAACCATGCCTTGTTAGCATCGGAAGTATGTTCCCGAGTCCACAGAAACGAGACATTGCTCATACGAATATCGAAAGGCTTGATATAGTGGCAACCACAATCGTCTTTGCTGAAACCAACCCCCTCATCGTAGTTTCCCATTACTACCGGGCACTTCATCTGCCGGATGATGCCTTGCACTTCATTCGGTTGTGAGGCATAACCACCCAGATCGCCCAGACAGTAGACGCCATCATAACCGCTGGCGGAAATATGCTCACTGACGACCTGCATGGCGGGCAGGTTGGCATGGATATCAGAGAATAGCGCAAGGCGTGTCATCTATTAACAGCAACCAGAACCAGTCATCATCAGAGCGAGGCCGCGACCCCGTGCGGTAGGGGTACAACAACCCACATCCTCAGTTACGGCGGAGGGCGGCGCTTCAAAGTTGCCGTCCATCATATCGTCCAGAATGACATAGACTTCCCAGGCGTTACCATCGGGATCATGCGCCCAGACTTTGTCCTGACGGGCGTGGCAACAGACGGTATCGCCTTCGTCGTCCGTAACAAGCGATGCATTCGCCAGACGCTCACGGGTGGCATTCACCGCCTCCACAGAGTCCAGAACGATGCCCAGATGATTCAGCGACCCGGTCTGCGGAGTAAATTCGCCCATCTGATTCAATGCCAGTTTGAGCGCTGGCGTATCCAGATCGAAATTGGCGTAATCGGGGCGACGTTTATGCGCCGGTTGACCAAAGAAAGCTTCGTAAAATGCGACCGATTTTTCAACATCCCGCACATTCAAAGAAATATGCGTCTTGGCGATAGAGGAGTTATTCATTTCAAGTTTCTCATTTCGGACTAGCAGCAGTTCGTATCCGTCGAAAAATAGGCGGCAAGGCGGTCAAGAGCGCGAGGATCGACGCCGCAACGGATATATTTCCCATCGCGTTCCGTCACAATCAACCCGGCTTCTCGCAACGCTTTCAAGTGCTGGGAAACGGTCGCCGGAGCGACCGGAACCGCACAACAAACCTCGCCGACCGTAATGCTACAGACAGGTCGCGCCTCTCCCGTTTCTTCGTCCACTGCCACAGCACAGCAACAGGAACGCAAAAAGGCGAATACCTTCCGGCGCATGGGATCGCCCAGCGCCGTCAGCATCGCCTCGACAGATTGCGTATCATCGTTAATATTCATTTCGCCGACGGACGATTCGTTCATCAACGATACGTTACCATGCCTTTTCATTTCGGTCAAGAGCGAAATAAGAAAGCTTCAGGGATTCAGTTAAGACATTGCGCAGGGTTAATGCTTCATCGGTTCGCCTTCGGTGGTCTCCGGTTTTCCTTCTTCATTCCATTTCCGATAACCACCGGTCATACTATGGACATTGGCATAGCCCATCTGACGCAGGGAATCCGCTGCCAGAGCCGAGCGATTGCCTCCCCGACAGTAAAGGACGATCTCCTTTTCCGTGTCCGGGACTTCGTCGGCGATGTGGTATTCCAGAATCCCCCGTCCGATACCGTGCGCTCCCGGCAGGTGCCCCGCCCGAAACTCGTCGTTTTCTCGGACATCGATCAGGATGCCCTCCCAGTCGGGGTTGTTGATTCGCGCTTCCACAGCGTCCGTCGTCGTTTCCTGAATACGGGTTTTCGCTTCGTCGCAGAGTTGCTGAAAACTTTTAAGCAGTGGCATTTATCTTTGCTCCTTTTGACATCGCTATTCCTCATATCGGCAGGAATCCCCTTCCATCGCGCCGAACGGACATTCAGACAAAAGCGGCATGACCGCAGGGAAAAGATCAAATGATAAATATCGACCTTACAGGAAAAATAGCTGTCGTCACTGGCGGAACGGGGCAACTCGGGCGAACTATGGTACGAACGCTGGCGGAATGCGGCGCCGATGTCGCTATCAATTATGTCCAGAATAAGACCATGGCGACGGAACTGGTGGCGGAACTTGAGGCGAAGGGGCGTCGAGCCGCTATGGTGCAGGCTGATGTGACCGTCGAGGCGGACGTTTTTCGAATGCGCGATGAAATCCATGCTACTCTTGGCGCTCCGGATATCATCGTCAATAACGCCGTCATTCAGTATGGCTGGGTTTCGGTGCTGGAACAGGGCGTCGCGGACTACGAAAGTCAGTTCCGTTCCTGCGTTCTGCACAATGTCCTGATGGCAAAGGCGTTTGTACCCGCGATGATCGAGAAAAAGTACGGACGCGTCGTCGCCATCAATACCGAGTGCGCGATGGAATGCTTCCCCGGTCAGTCGGCGTATGTGTCCGGCAAGCGCGGGATGGACGGCGTCTTACGCTCGCTGGCGAAGGAAGTCGGCGTCAACAATATCACTGTCAATCAGGTCGCTCCCGGTTGGACGATATCTGACCGTGACCGCGCGAATCATTCGGAAGTCAACGAAGGCTACTCCGCGAAGACCGCTATGAAACGACGGGGGACCGATCAGGAAATCGCCAATGCCGTCGCCTTCCTCGCTTCAGACCTTGCCTCGTTCATTACCGGTGTCTATCTCCCCGTGTGCGGCGGAGCGGTAATGCCGACCATTTAGAGTAAACGCGCCGGTCAGGGAAGCTCCGCTTCCCTGACCGGCATTCTCTTTTTATCCGTTGAGGAATTTCACGGACGCTTCCGGGTAACGATGCCCACTGGCGAACCCGACGGGAGCCACGGCATCGATACGCGCCAGTTCTTCCGACGCCGCAGACATTTTTGATGCCAGATAATCTTCAACTTCCACAACCTTGAGCAAGACTTCCTGCGAGCGCTTTCAGTCGATAAACGAAACAGCGCACCGGCATATCTTGCCGGAGCGCTGTTGCATTTGTATCACAGGCAACGGAAGGGCATCAGTTCGATATCTTCCGCCTCGTTTCCCTTTCGGGCGGGTCTATTTCGAGAAGAGTTGCGATTGCGGGACAATCTGACGACCGAAGAAATCGGACTGCCAGAACAGGGCGCAATCGGCTCCGCCAAGACCTTCAAAAAACTCGAGACGGATGTCGTATTTGACGCCTTGCTTGAGATATATCGTCCCGCTATTTTCCGTATAGCCGTGGTAAGTCCAGTTATCCACCAGCAATTTGCCATCCACCCAGAGGCGAATACCGTCATCAGAACCGGTGGTGAACGTATAATTCCCTGAGGCGCGGGGCAACACTTTACCCGTCCAGCGAGCGCTCCACCAGTCTGGCCCGACACCTGGAATAGGAATCTGACCGCCAATGCCCAGGAAGTTGATGATCGGGTCGATGCGCGTCACCGGCGTCCCGTTCAGATCGATGTTATTGTAGTAAAAACCGGACAGACCATCGCCATTACCGGGTCCGTCATCGATCAGGTATCGGGCGACCGCTACACCGCTGGCATTGAAGTTGGGAACGAACGCTTTCGCCTTGACAATCGAGCTTTCCCTCAGCGAAATCGGAGTCGTGTAAGCGGTTGAGGTCACAAGCGGTTCCGTTCCGTCTAGCGTATAGCGGATTACGGTTCCCGCTGGCGCTCCAGGAACGGTCATCGTAACAACGACCGGACCGTTTGATAACCGGTATTCGCCGCTTGCCGGCGTAATGACCGGGGTCGGCGCCCACTTGCCGATTCCGTAGACCACCAGTTCGTTGGAGAAGGTAGCCAGATATACCTTACCGCCCGCAACGGTCGGAGGTGTGAACTTGGCGAAAAGTCCGACATCGTCACGTTCTGGAACCATTTTGCTGTTCCAGAGTTCGCGCAATGTGGATGCATCAAAGGCGCGAAGGATTCCCCAGACTACTTTATGAATAGCATCGTCATCGTAGGGGTGCGCCGACCAGACAATTCCGTCCTGCGTCTGGTTCGCGGAAACGGACATCGCCGCCCCTGGCATTCCCGGCGGAACATACATATCACTCATCGCAAACGGCGTCGTCAGCAATTTCTGCGCTTTGGTATCTACCCGGTAGGCTTTTAACCGATCATACTCCCCCCAGTAAAAGAGAGAAGACCCGTTCGCGCCATTGAAGAAGACAGGCGCTCCGTGCAGGTGCGCCGGATATCCCCAGAACCATTGCGTGATCTGATTGTCACCGTCCGGGTTATACTTGCCCATTTTGTCCCGGTTCATCACGTACAGACGACCCTCTTTGCCGCCGCCGACCAAAAGGCTGGTTCCGGGAATCAGCATCGGGCCGGTGACACCCAGGTCGGCATCCACACGATTGAGCCAGTCCTGATTGTACGGAGTGAAGTAATCGGCGACTACGATCTTATTGTTCTGCATCCGCAGTTTCACAAAGGAATCGCCGTAATCCGCCCCGCCTTTATCCGCGCTAAAGGAACCATTACCGATTTCCAGGTAGACATTGCCCTGCGAATCCGCATTCAGTCCCTGACCAGATTGCCAGATACCGCCCGCGCCCAGCGGATAACCAGACGGGTCTGTTTTACCATTTGGGGTGGAGCACCAGACATCTAATTTCTTCATCGTCTTGGCGTCGTAAGCGAATACCCAACCGTGATAGGGCGTAATATCCGAGTGGGCGCCGAACGCGATATAGAGAATGCCCCGACTGAGCAACAAACCGGGTCGGTTCTGATGGCGTTTGGGGTTGAATGTCATCCATCCATCCCCCTTGATATCCCCTGTTTCCGGGTCGCCGTCGGCGTCTCCCGAACCGGGAACCCCCCCTTCGATTCGGACGGGCGCCGTACGCGCTTTACCCGTGATGATATTCAGGGCATGAAGGAACGTTGGGTAGGTCGGCCCACCAAGAGCGTCCTTGTTGATGACATCCTTCACTTTAGATGTGCAGTATAGCGTGAGCGTCGAAAGATCGATCACCGGAGTTGAGACAACGCCGACTTCCGGATAGATATTGGTATCCCAACCGCCGACCTCACCGATAGGACAGGGCAAAAAACCCTTCGATTCATCCAGAAAGCTGGTCACCCACAGCGGTTCGGTGGCATTGGGATCATCCGCATCGTAGGCGTAAACGGTGGAATGCATGGTCGCCAGAAAAACGACATTGCGCCGCTTGCCATTGATCAGCAGTTGAGAAACGTATAGCGGTTGGGCGTACATCTGCCCATCCACTTTGCGGGTGAACAGCTTGCCGAAACCGGAAGCCGTACCGGTCGCAGGCTTGACATTACTGAGTTTGAGTATGGTTTCGGACAGGTTCGCGCCCGTCCGCGAAATATCATTGTGATGCGTCAGGACATTCGGACCGCCCGTTGTATCATTGATCGGAGAGGGAGAAGTCCCTGCTTTGGTCACCGGCGTCTGCGCCACCGCACCTGAGATTATCGTTCCACAAATGAGGGCGCCGAGGAGTGAAGCGAACGCCCCACTCTCACGGAATCGCTTCCATTTTCGAGAGAAACTCATTTCCTACCGTCTTTCTATGCATAAACTTGCAGAGCAAAAGCGCGATCTACGATGGCAACCTGCGATATCCGCTTACGGAGGCGCAGGTTGCGTCTTTACAGGAGGGCCGGGTTGGGGACGTGGACGCGGTTTCCCCTCCGGCTCTAACTCATCGATATCGAAGGAGGAACGTGGCTTTACAGGTAGAGAAGCGCGAAGCGTCGCAGCATCTTCCGGTCGGACGGGTAGTAGCCGAAGCCAGACGGAGCCCATTTCCTCCATAAATTCCAAACTCGGCACCACCCTGTGCGAAGGTTTCCAGGGATTACGCGGATTCGCCTCGGTGTTATCGTAGGAGACACGAAGCGTCAGGCGGGTTCCCCGTAGCAGTCGCACCGGCGTTTCGGGACGATAAGCCTGCTTCCATGCGGCATCCCAGTCCGGTATTTCTAATATTTCCTGAATTTTTCCTTCCGGCGATTCCGCTTTTACCGATATTTTTTGTGCGACCGGATGGAAGTTCGGCGTCACTTCCATTAAAAGCGAATCGACGGGCAACGTGTATTCATCCGTCTGTGTAGCGGTCGCCTGACGAGGCAGATATAGCTCCGCAACCCCGAGGCGCAACGTTACCATCTCCTTTTGCGGAGGGCTGAAGTATAGTCCGATTTGCATTCGCTCCGTTTCCGGTTTACCGGTCGGTTGGAAGCGAACTTGCAGGATAAGGTCGGAATTCCGAGGCAGTTTGACCGCAACCCCAGACAGAAAGGGCATATTGTCCGCCCCGACAGACCAGTCCGCCAGCGTTCCCTGCGGAAGCGGGCGAATGCCGCTGGCAAAGGCGTAAAAACCTACAGAGCCGGAAAGCGCCTGTTGCTGGCGCCCCTGCCCATTCGTATCCAGATACAGTGATGCAAAGCGGACAATTCGCGGATTTGAGGGTCGAAAGGCAACTGCACGCACCCATTTATCCTGTGTCAGTCCGGTTGGAAGAACAAAACAGCGGGAAACTTCGTTGGTATTTGCGGCGAGCGGATACGTGTCAGGCATCGTCAGGATAAGATCGGGCTTTCCGAACGGCCACGCAGGAACCGGAATCGACGTTTTCTGCGACGGCGAGACGACGCTTGCCCCTTCAGGAGCGCCGGAATCGACCCAGCGTTTGATTACATCTTTTTCGGGTTCCGTTAAACCCCGCTGATGTAGAAAACCCGGTGTCGTGGTTTTCCACGGGGGCATATACCCGGTTTGCGTCACTTGAACCAGTTGTCGCCCCCGCCTCGCCGCATCGGCATAGGAAGTAAGCGCAAATGGCGCGGCACGTCCCTCGCTGCTTGCGGTATGGCAGGCAACACACCGCTTTTGCAAAAGCGGCGCAATGTCCGTTTTATAAGACGGCTGCGCCTCTGCGCGTCGCACGATGCCGATCAGCAGTAAGAAGGCTCCAAGTAGCGCCGGGAGAAAACGCATTATTTTGTCATCTCGGGGATAGGGCAACCGATGACCGGAGTCAACGGAATACGCACAGGAAGACCGGACAAGACCGAATCCAGCGCCAGACGCAGATCGACTCGTCCGGGTTGGTGTTTACTCTTACCGAAATCCAGATAGCGATCATCGATACGCCCCTGATACAGCGTCGATCCATCCTGCCCCAGAACGACCGTTTCAGGCGTGCGTTTCACTTTGAAGCGTTGGACAAGAAAATGGTCTTTATCGTGCAATGCGGGGCAGGAAAAAGCGAACTCACGGTAGTGCGAACGCAAATTCGAGGTCGCGATATCCGGTTCCACATAAACGATAAAGGAAGCGACTCCCTTGGGAGCGTATTCGGCGGCGAGACGGCGCATTTCCGGAGCGTAATAGTTCGAAATGGGACAATCGCGCACGACAAAAAAGAACAGGGTCGCTTTGCGCTTCTGAAACAGCAACGGTTCAATGGGCTTGCCGAAAAGATCCATAAAGGCTTGCGTTGTCGGTACGCTTACCGTCGATGGCGGCGCTTTCGGGGGCGCGACCAAGGTCGTTTCCGGAGTTTGAGCGCAGACGGCGGAAACGGACGAGATTGCCAGGATACTACAGGCAGACATACTACAGGCAGACCATAAAAGCTTGCTCAGCATAAGGAGTCGTCGCATTTTATCCTGTTTCCCCGCTTTGCGCGAGACGATACAGCACACGCTTTCTTGACGTAATTTATGCCTCATACTACAATGACGCGGCGTTTTCGCCCGTCTGGAGTTTCAGGCATTGCACTATCCGTTCCGTATCGCTTTCGTTTTGATCGTCTTTTTACTGTCGCATCTCGTTTTACTGTCGCATCTCGTTATTTCGCCCGTTTACGCTCAGAATCCCGCACCTGCAGATACTATTTTGCGAAACGGTGTCACAAGGGTATGCGTCCGGCGTTTCTGAATCGAAGCCGAAACGTTCATACAGTTTAATAGCTTTGGGGCGACCGGTGGACGTTTTCAGATAGACCTTTTCATGCCCCAACGCCGCAAGGCGATGCAGAGCGAAAGACAGAAGAGCGCGACCCAGTTTTCGATTTTGCCACTCCGGTAGAACATAGAGCCAGTGGATACGGCCCCACCCCTCCCAATCTTCCGTACCATACCAGGCGGCGACAGTCCCCACAGGATTTCCCTCATCGTCTAATGCAAAAAACACCCGGTCTGCAATGATTATCGCATCATCGCCATACGCTCTTTCAAACTGGTCATCGGGGATTTTTGCCAGCGTTTCGGCGGCGCGAACCAACGCAAGCCATGCGGAAGCATCCGCCCACCGTAACGAACGCACCGTCATGCCCTCCGGGAAGAAAGGTTCCGGCAGATCCACCGCTCTGAATTGCAGCAAGACCATGGTAATCGGGGTATTTTCTCCGGACGCAGGCTCAGGCACGAAATATCCTCGCTCCTTCAAACGCGATCGATCTGGCAAATTGGCGAAGGTAAACTTCCGGAACCGCTTTAAACGGCAACCGCCTTTGTATGCGTCAATGCGCGAAGAGTCGCATCATCGGGGCGGGGCAGATGGGGGCAGCAAGTACCGCCCATCGGAAGCATTTTATTCGGGTTCAGAAGCCCCTCAGGATTGAAAACGGAACGCACCTTTTCCATCGTATCCAGAGAGTCCGGGGAAAAGACCATCGAAAGAAACTCCTGCTTTTCGACGCCGATGCCGTGCTCGCCGGAAAGCGATCCGCCCGCCGCGACGCAGGCGCGTAAAATGTCGCCGCCTGCATCCAGAACCCGTTGCACCTCATCCGGGTCACGCTCATCAAAAAGGACGACCGGATGCAGATTGCCATCTCCCGCATGGAAGACATTGGCGATTCTCAGGTTATATTTCGTCGCCACCAGAGCGATTTCACGCAGGACGCCGGGGATTTTTGTACGCGGGGCGACCCCGTCCTGCGTTGCACTTGAAGGCGCGAGTCGTCCCAGTGTTCCAACGCCTTTTTTACGCGCCGTCCACAGTTTGAGTCGTTCCTCTTTGTCTTTTGCGAAGTCCACACGGATTGCGCCGCCGTTCAGGCATAGTTCCTTGATTCGTTCCGCCTGACGATCAATCCCTGCCTCCGGGCCATCCACTTCCATGAGTAAAACTGCGCCCGCTTGAGAAGGAAGCCCCAGATGGTACGCCGCTTCGACGGCATCCAGAATCGTCCGGTCAATCAATTCCAACGCAGCCGGAAGAATTCCCGCCGCGATCACAGCCGATACCAGATTGGAGGCGTCATCCACGGTATTACAAACCGCCAGCAGGGTACGGATCGCTGCCGGGGCAGGAACAAGCCGCACCGTCGCTTCCGTCACGATCCCGAGCGTCCCTTCCGAACCGACGATCAGACTGAGAAGGTCATATCCGGCGTCCTCCGCAGAGAGTTCGATAATCTCCCCATCCGGCAATACGACCTGCGCCGCCAGAATATGGTTGATGGTAACGCCATATTTCAAGGTATGCGGTCCCCCGGAATTACAGGCGATATTTCCGCCCAGTGTCGATACCGATTGCGAGGAAGGGTCTGGCGCGTAGAGTAATCCTTCGGCAGCGACCGCTTTGGTAAGGTAGGTATTGACGCAACCCGTCTGCGCTCGCAACCTCCGGTTCGGAATATCCACCGATAAGATTCGGTTCATACGCGTCAGGGAGAGCAAAACTTCATTCTCGTGCGCCAGCGAACCGCCCGCCAGTCCTGTCCCGGCGCCGCGTGGGACGACCGGAATTTGACGTTCTTGACAGAGACGCATAATCGCCGCAACATCCTGCGTCGTGGACGGAAGGACGATCACGCCCGGAGTCGCCTTTGCCAGTGGGTAGGCATCTCCGGCGTAGACCCGCTTCTGCGCGTCCGTCTCTCGCACACCATCTTCCCCGACTATGCGCTTGAGCGCGTTTACGAACGACTTATCCATAATTCTTAGTATAGCGCTTACACACTCCATTCAGGACTCAGGTCATCCAGATAGGCATTACGGTATAATTTCACGGGAGAAATGATGATGGGGACGGCGGAAGTCGCAATGATTGCGGCGGCAGTAGACATTGGAACGAATTCAGTGAAATTGGTTATAGGGCGGCGCGATGGCACAGGCGCGGTTCAGACGCTCAAGGACAAGGTGGTAACGACCCGGCTTGGCAAAGGCGTCGATAAAACCGGGCGACTCGACCCGGACGCCGTCGAACGTACACTGGAAGCGTTACGCAGCTTTGCTGACAATACGAAGGCGCTGGGAGCTACAAAGATTGCAGCGGTCGGAACATCCGCATTGCGTGACGCGGCGAATGGTCCCCGTTTCGTGCAGGAAGCGGAGCGCATATTGAATGGCGTCGTGGAAGTCATTACTGGCGACCGGGAAGCGTCCCTGATCTATCAGGCGGCGCGTCAAGACCCCCAGATATCCCAATTGACTCAGGGCGTCAAAAATATCGCGGTCATGGATATCGGTGGTGGTTCGACCGAGTTTGTACTCGGAAGCGGCGGCGAAGTGGTTTTCCGGGATTCCTTACAACTCGGCGCTGTCCGGTTGACGGAACGCGCTTTGCCCGCCGACCCACCCACCGAAGATGAACTCCGAAACGCCGCCCACCACGCGAGTGAAATTCTGGTCGCGGTTCCCAGACCGATTGGAGCGACCATGGTCGTCGGTAGCGGAGGCACGATTGCGAATCTGGTAGCGATGGAAAAGTCGGATGCCGACCCTTCCTTTATGATGACTCCCGATTCCGTCCATGCGGTTCCGCTGTCCCTGCGAGAAATTGAGAGGCGGATTCTCTCTCTGGCATCCTTACCGCTGGCATCACGCCGCTGTGTCGCCGGGTTAGAGCCGGATCGCGCCGATGTGATTATCGCGGGCGCCATCATTCAGGCGGAAGCGCTCAAAAGGCTCGGCGCGGAAACGGTACTGGCTTCGGCGCGTGGTCTACGATATGGACTTCTCTATGAACTGCTGACCGACGCCTGAGTTTCCCCCATCGAACCCGTCTTGGGTGTCAGTCTTTGTTTGGATTACCCTTTACGTCTGATGGAAGCGAGCCCTTCTTCAAACCGGCGGTGCGTCGAATAGCGCTTTACGCCCAGCAGATGCGGGGAGGATTCGGCGGGGCCGAAATCTTCCGTGAGAGCCATCACATAGCCGGCAGTCTGTGCGGCGGCAGCGACCCGTGCGTCCCACTTGCCGGAAGGGTATGTCAGGAAGTTCACCGGATGTCCCAGTTCCGATTCCAGGCGGCGTTTGGAATCAGACATCTCGCGTCGCAGATTGGCGATTGTCAGCGTGCGTAAGTCGGGCGGATGGGTATGCGTTTGACTGACGACCGTCGCTTCCATTCTCTCCATCTCCCTGAGTTCTTCGTAAGAATTATGCGATTTGCTGGTTGGGACTCCGACATAAGCGGTATGCGCGGACACGATGAACGGCCATCGGCGTTGCTTCAGAAGAGGAGCGGCATGTCGATAAATCCCGGCAGTGTTGTCGTCAAAGCAAAGGATAGCGGCATGCGCCGGAGGAACCGGTATTCCATTCGTCAGGTACGCGTGTAAAGCAGTCAGAGAAATCGGGCGAATTCCCGCTTTGTCCAGTTGCTCCAATTGAGCCTCAAACTGCGCTACCGTGGTATCGAACCAAACGAGTCGTTCCTTTTCGCTGGCGATGATGTCATGCCAGACAAGTAACGTTGTCGGATGAGATTTACCGTTGCGAACGGCATCCGGGTGAATTAGCGGAAAAGCGTTGGGCATTTACTTCCTTGTGAGTATCATCCAGCGATGAGCGAAAGGGTCTCTTATTTGTCCGTTACGCAGTGAGTCTCCGGCAACGGGACAAGCGATCATTGGACGCCGCCTTTCGCTTTCCCTGCCCTGAGGCGTCCGGCATAATCTTCAAGCAAAAATAGTTGATTTTTTTAACGGTATTCATCGATTTAGGCGAACATGAAAGCGTTTAATGCCGTCTGAAAACTTGGAGGCCGCTGCCAGATGCCTGAAACTATTTCATGCAATCATCCTTATTTGGAAGAAAATAGGGGAATTACACCGGGAGCCACGGCAGTGCGTCTCTCCCTGTGCATGACGCAGGAGGAGGCGGACGCCCTGCTCCATGTTCTGCTTCACGTCGCTCCTTCACATAGTGTGACCGGAGAAATGGTGGAGCGTATACTGATGAAAGTCGCGGATTTACGCCGTGAGTTCGCCCGTCCGGGCGAAAAGACCCTTTGAAATATTTCATGGATCAGTCTTAAAAGCGGTTATGGAAAAGCGACAAAGAAAAGGCGGAAGCCGCCCGGATTCTCCGAGCGGCTTCCGCAATCCTCATAATCTCCCCTCCAAAATTTGCCTCGCCTGCCATCGTCCGTTTGTCTGGCGCAAAAAATGGGAACGTGACTGGGAGTCTGTCCTCTACTGTTCCGACGCCTGCCGTAAGGCGGGACGCTCTTCTTGAACTTACAGACCTATTTGATCGTTTTCCGTGCCTTATCGTCCCGGTTCACCGCTTGACGGTAAAACAGGATCTGTTGCGCCCAACCTGCTTTATCTCCGAAAAAACGGTGAAAGGCGGCGGTCACTTTCGCATAGTTTTGCGGAGTCAGCGATTTACCGGCGAGTTCGGGAGCATAACGAGCGCGAGCGATACGCCAGATATGAGTGTCCACCGGAATGGCGCCATCCTTGTCCAGAGAAAAGAGACAGATACAATCGGCGATTTTCTCACCGACGCCAAAAAATTGCGTCAGACGCTCCTTCGCCTCCTTAAGGGACGCCTGCCGGAGCGCGGCGATTTCTCCCTGAGGCAATATCGCCAGACACGATGCCGCTTCGACAATGCGGCGGGCGCGAAATCCGAGTCCCAGTTCACGTAGACGAACCTCGCTCGCCGTCGCGAGTTGTCCCGCTTCCGGAAACCGGGTATAGCCGGATTCGCCGGTGACGCCAAATTCCGTTGCGACTGCGGTCAACATCCCGCGAATCCGCGCGATAGGAGCGACGGAGGCGCAAAGAAACGCGAAAAAGCACTCTTCCGGGTCCTGGCGCAGAATCCGTATGCCGGGACGCGATGCCCATGCCTCCGCAAAGGAAAGGTCTTTCGCGCTCCATTCCGCCGCCATTGCGGGAAGATCGGCGTCGTCCAATCGCAGGAAGGAACGTACCGCCCCCGTCGCTTCGTTTGCGTCCGCGCCATCAGACTCATAATAGAGCGTTTCGCCATTAGCGCTCTGCGACAGTCGCAGACGACGCCCCCCGACCATGCCGCGCCATGCCCCATCCTCATCTCGATTCCAGCGAAACATCTGTCCGCTGTTCAATGTCGCCGAGAGGTCGAGGTCTTCAAATTGGAGATTATTGATCGATCCGGAGTACATAAAAAAATAAAAAGTCGGCGCGTTGCTGGGCAACGC
>CAIVZM010000058.1 GCA_903910385.1 uncultured Armatimonadota bacterium | reverse complement strand
GCCTTTTTCTTCAAAAGGGGCAGACCGGTCGCCGAGCTTTCCGTAACATCGTAACCCGCCGGTAATTCGTCCAGCGCTCCTTCTTTCACTTCCTTGCTAAAAAAGTAAAGCGTTCGTTCGCCTCCTTTTGTCGGCGTTGTCTTTGCATGCAGATAGTAGGTTGAGCCCGACTTCTTGCTTTGTACACTGTATGCCATTGATTACCCTTTCCTCCTATTATGAGGGGATCATTGCGATTAATTCGCTTTCCTTCCGTTTCGCGCTTTCTCTAAAAAAATCCTTCTCCCGTCCGTAGTTTTTTCCCTCTCATGATGAGAGGAAACGACACCATGTAAAAGCATAGAGACATTAAGTTTTTAATGAGAAGGAAAAGGAATACGAAAGCCAGTCGCCGAAGAAACCCACATGGAATACCGAAGTTTTGGCAGGACAGGCGTTCAGGTGAGCGTCCTTTGTCTGGGATGTATGCTCTTTGGCGATGACACAACCGAGGCGGACTCCATCGAGATAGTCCACCGGGCGATGGACGACGGAATCAACTTTATCGATACCGCAGATGTTTACAGCCGGGGGATTTCGGAAGAAGTCACCGGAAAGGCGCTGGCGGGCGGCAGGCGTGACAGAGTCTTTCTGGCGACCAAAGTCTATAACCGCATGGCGGACGATGACCCGAACGCCTTCGGCAGTCACCGTTACCATATCATCAAGGGCTGTGAAGATTCGCTCCGGCGCCTGAATACCGACCACATCGACCTCTATCAATTGCATCGTCCCCACCCTGCCGTCCCGATAGACGAAACTCTGCGGGCGCTGGACGATTTGATCTGTCAGGGAAAAGTGCGTTATATCGGAACCAGCACGTACGGCGCATGGCAAATTGTGGAAGCGTTATGGGCAAGCAAGGAACTGGGGTTGAATCGCTTCATCTCGGAACAGCCACCTTACAACCTGCTGGATCGCCGAATCGAGCGTGAGTTACTGCCGATGTGTCAAACGTATGGCATCGCCACCATGCCCTGGGCGCCGCTGGCGGGCGGTCTTCTCTCCGGCAAATATAGACCGGGGCAACCACGACCAGACGATGCACGGTACGCCAAACGCGCCGCGCCGCTGAACCGCGATCACGAAGGCGCTATCGATCAGGTAGGAAAGTATCTGGACTTTTGCGAAGCGCGAGGGGTCAATCCGGCGCATTTTGCGGTAGCGTGGCTTCTGGGTCAGCCGGGGGTCACCTCGCCTATCGTGGGACCGCGCACAATGGCGCAATACGAGGATTATCTACGCGCTTTGAACATCACCGTCTCTGATGAAGATAGGCAGGCAATAGACGCTCTTTTCCCGCCCGGAACCCATGTCAGCGAGTACTACAAGGCAGACTTCGGTCCCAACGCCCGCTGGTAGCGTAAACCCCGTGATTGCGGAAAGGATGGCAAGACTATCCCTTCCGCAATCCGTTGTTATTTCACCGGGGTTATTTCAGGCGAGCCTGAAGATAAGGGAGCAGGTCATCGATCTTGACCCGCTCCTGTTGCATGGTGTCGCGGTCACGGACCGTGACCGTTCCTTCGTTCGTGTTGTCGCCGGTATTGCTTCGCCCCAGAGTATCGAAGTCGACGGTGATACAGAACGGCGTCCCAACCTCATCCTGACGGCGGTAGAGCTTCCCGATACCCGCCGAATCATCGTAGACAGAGCGCATATTGCCTTCCGCCATCAACGTATTTTTAATCCGCTTCGCGGTGGCGACAATATCTGGCTCATTCTTCTTGAGCGGTAGAACGGCGACTTTGATCGGCGCGAGGGCAGGCTTCAGACGCAGCACCACGCGCACTTCGCCATTCTCCAGAGTTTCTTCGTCGTAGGCTTCGCACAGAGCGGCAAGAACGCCCCGATCCACCCCTGCCGCCGGTTCGATGACAAAGGGGACGATATGCTTCTTGGTCTTATCGTCGAAGTAGGTCAACTTCTCGACGCTATGCTCATTCTTCATCGCCTTTTCTGCGGTGTTTGCGGAAAGCGGCAGAGTGTCCTGCGCCCGCGAGTGTGAGCCTAAATCCCAGTCCGTGCGGTTTGCGATGCCTTCCAATTCGTCGAAGCCCAGTGTCGGGAAATTGTAGAGAATATCGACTGTCCGCTTGGAATAGTGGGACAATTTGATGTGTTCGAACAGTTTCAGGTTCTCGCGAGAAAGGCCGACTTCATTGACCCACCAATCCATATGGTCCTGAATCCAACTCTCATGCACCGCTTCATCATCGCCGGGGAAGACGAAGTACTCGATCTCCATCTGTTCCAGTTCACGAACGCGGAAGATAAAGTTACGCGGCGTGATTTCGTTACGGAACGACTTCCCCATCTGAGCGATACCGAACGGCAATTTCCGGTTGGTCGAGTCGAGAACGTTTTTGAAGTTCACAAACATTCCCTGCGCGGTCTCAGGTCGCAAGTAAGCAAAGGATTCTTCATCGGCTACCGGCCCTACCTGCGTCTTGAACATCAGGTTGAAGGATCGCGGTTGCGTCCAGTCGCCGGGTTTACCGTCGGCGGAGTCGATTACCTTTGCGGCTTTGAGAGCGGTTTCCGCTTTTTCTGGCTCTTGAAGCAGAGCATCCGCCAGCGATTCGCCGTCCGTATCCGCCGGGAGGTTGAACGCCTCCGCCAGTAGGGTCAATACTTCCGGCGTTTGCGCTTTGAGCAGATGATCGAAGCGATACCGTTTCTTGGTCGTTCGGTTATCGATCAGGGGATCAGAGAAACCTTTCTCATGACCGGAATAGCGAAGGACGTAACGGTTCGTCAATAGAGCGGTTTCGATCCCCTCCATATCATCCCGTTCGTAGACATTGTGCCTCCACCACAGGCGTTTCAGGTTGTTTTTGAGTTCGACTCCCAACGGGCCGTAATCGAACGTCCCTTGAAGCCCCCCATAAATTTCACTGCCGGGAAAAATGAATCCGCGCCGCTTGCACAGCGACACAATCTGCTCCATATTTGATGCGGCCATCGCGCTTGTTTGTCCTCTGCGTGGGTTTTGTTTTGTTTTATCATGTCGTCCCATTGAGAAGGAATGCTAAAGCTGGTCTTTAGAAATATCTCTTTAGCAACATCGGCGTCCTCATTTTAGAATCAGGTCTTGCCCATTCCATCCGATAGGCAGGAATGAGCCGCGATACGCCGAATCAATAATGCATGAGCGATTCGATTTCAGCAAATGAGACTCCCGTGACGCTGGCGTTCGTCGGTTGCAGTCATATTCACTTTCCCGGCCTTCGTGATGCGATGGCGCGTCGGCCTGATGTACAGGTAACAGCGCTATGGGATGCAGACCCGGCGAAGGCGGAAGCGGCGGCGTCCCACTTCCCCGGTTGCCGTGTTGCAAGTGATCCGACGACGATTGCCGGGGATGCCTCTGTAGCTGCGGTCGCATTGCTTGGGGAAACGAATTTACACGATTCGCACGTCCCGATTTTTGCGGCGGCGGGAAAGCATCTTTTTGTAGAGAAGCCCATTGGCATCGGCGCCGACGACGCCCGGCGTATTGCGGAGGCGATTGAGAAAGCGGGCGTTCTCTTTTCGACCGGGTATTACCACCGCGCCGAACCAAAAATCGTCTTTTTGCGCGAGCAAATCCAGGCGGGCGCATTTGGCAAGATCACACGGGCGCGCATGAGCAATTGTCACAGCGGCGCGTTGGGCGGTTGGTTCGATACGGAGTGGCGCTGGATGGCGGATCCAGGCTATTCGGGCGTCGGCGCGTTCGGCGACCTCGGAACGCACGTTCTGGACGCTCTGCTCTGGATGCTGGGTCCGGTGAAGCTGGCGACGGCGAGAATCTCCGCCGGGACCGCGCGTTATCCCGATTGCGACGAAACGGGCGAAGGATTACTGGAATTTGAAAACGGCGTCATCGCCACAATGACCGCCGCATGGGACGATATAGACGATCCCGTGAAGCTGATCATTTCCGGCACGGAAGGTCATGCGACCATTTTTCGCGGGCAGCTTTACTTCCAGTCCGCTCATGTAGAAGGCGCTGACGGGAAAACTCCCTGGACCACATTGCCCGACCCGTCTCCGTGGGGGTTGGACGCCTTGATAGAGGCGATACAGGGAAAACCAACTCCCGCCCTCTGCCCTGTCCGCGATGCCGCCTACGCCTGCGCCGTCATGGAAGCGATGTACAAAGGCAATCACGAAAACCGCTGGGCGACGCCCTGAAAGAACGCCTAAAGACTATCCACAGTGAAAGGCGTAGACCACGTGTAGCTAATACGAAGGGTAAAAGCCTACGCGTCCGGGTTCTGCGCCCGTAAGGAGTACGGGACTTCCAAGCTGTAACCATCGCCAATCGCGTAATTTCAGGTGGCGACATCAATTGAAACGAGTTTCCCGATATTCTCTGGCGTTTCACCGGAGTGGGAACTTTACCTCGCTATCACGGAAGAAGCGGAGCAGACAATTTTTCAGGAAGAAATTGTTCAGTTGATTCTGACGCAACGTATTCGCCGCGCCTTCAGCGTTTCTTTTGAACGGGAAGAGATTTTAATGCATACCGTAGAGAAATTCCGTCAGGCCATCGCCACCGTCTGTAGAGGAGTGGGAGAAACTGCCGCGCATTCCGAGCGATTGGCGGATTGAAGGCGTCCGCGCCTAGAAGCGTGATCGCTACGCTTTGAACATGGTCGATTTTAGCGGCGAACGCTACCGCTCGAACCTTATGGCCCATTTCGAAATTCGGGGCGGAAAAATATGGATTCTCACCGACAACACGGAAGACGACCTCGCCGTCCAAATTTTAGAGATAGGCATCTCTAAACAGCAAATCGTTCTCGCCATTTACTCCCCCACGATCCGAGAATTTGGTGAGTTCGCCGTTGCCTGAAAAAGCCGGGGCTTTCGCCCCGACTTGAACAGACTGTATTTATTGCGATTGTCCTTCCATTTTCGCATCCGCAAGGAAGCGGCTCTTGACGTTTGCCAATTCTTCATTTGCCGCGACCATGAGTTCCCCCGCCTTTTTAAGACCGGGCAGAGCGGAGTTGAGTTTTTCGCTATCCTGCTGATTTATGCCGTCCACCAGTTTTGGAAGGTTTTCACTCGTCAACTGAGACATTTCTTTCAGCAGGGCGTAATGTCTGCGCTCGTTTTCTGGGACATCGTGAACCTCCTGAATGCTCTTACAAATTAGCAGAATACCGACGCTGGCGACCATAATTTCCTCATGCCATTGCCTATCGCCAAACTTCGCCGGGTATTGGTGAAGAAAGTTGTTCAGTTTCCCGAATCCTTCGCCTAATCCCCCCTGAAGTTCGGTAATTTCCTCTACATATGTTTTTTCTGCCTGTAACCGTTCCTGCCAGCGGGCGCTTTTTTCCTCCGCTTGTGCCTCATTCCGACTTTGCTCCTCACGCCGCTTCACGGTAACCGCCTCTTGCTTCTTGGCGGCGACATCGCGTTTTGGGACGGGCGTCGGCTTCGCAAAAACGGGCGGAGACGAGGCGGAGACAACAACATGGCCGCTTAATGAGTTCTTTTCGCCGGAGGATTGCCCGTCGTGTGACGAAAAGGCGGCGCTGAACACCCCTAAAAGCGTTGGTAAGGCAAAAATGCTTATCACCGTCCATTTCGCGTTTTTGGACAGGCGCGAATTCTTCCAAATCCCGTTGAGGAAAACAGGCCAGAAAAAGATTAACGCCAAAATCATCCACCGCTTCGTTTCGTACCACGGTCTTCGCTCAATTACGGGAGGGCTGTAAAACGTTTGCTTACCCGGTGCGTAGTGAGGTCGTGGAGCGATGATAGGATTGTCCGGCGTCGCGCCGTGAACCGTTGGTATCGTTGGAGCCGGGACGGGAGCAGCCGGGGGCCGGAGACGATAAAAGGCGATTGCCTGATTTCCGGCGAGGAGCGCCCGTCCGGCAATATGGTAGGTTGTCCTGCCCGTATCAATGTAAATCCTATACGGGGGTTCCAGCGAGGGAAGAACCAGTTCGACGGCATCTGTAATCAGACTTGCCGCTGAGTATGAATGGCCCGAACCCGCGCCGGGGAAGCCGCGCTCCGCGATAATCTGATTTCGCAGACACGCTGGGAGTCTGTCCAAAATCTGGTAAGAGCAAAGACTGTTCTCGGTCGCCGAGAGCACCTCAACGACCGCTGAGCGAATGTCAGAAGGCAAAAGCATCCGGTTTCACATACCTTTCTCTTGCGCCGGGACAACACCCGCTACAACCCGACGCAAAAACAAAAATAGAACACCCTCCCACTAGCTGAAAACGTTTGCCAGTGAGTGGTGTCCTATTGCGCCTCTACATCCTGTAGAAGGCACGACGTCGGGTTCTGCCGCCATGATGCGACGTATTTAATTATGTTAATTATACCATGGAAAAGATCGAGCGAAACCCCGAAAAATTTGGTATGTCGAGACCACTTAGCAATAAGGCAGGCGGAACGTCGTTTCCACTGCCAGTATTCCGAGAATAGCAGGTGATGTTCGTTCCGTCAAGGCAATCCTAATCGTTTCAACGTCGAGGAAGCAGGCGAGGCGTTCTTGCGGCATAGGCGGTATATTCATCGCCGAATTGCGATACCAGCATCGCTTCTTCCTCACGGACACGCCAGAAATAAAGCGCGCCAAAAGTGACAAGACCGCTGAGGCCGCTGATGATATTGGGAATCAGTAACACTTGCGCCAGCGCCCAGAGCCATGCGGCGGCGTACATCGGGTGGCGAATACGAGCATAGATACCCTGCGTCACCAATTGTTGCTCCGCATGCACTTCCAGAGTTATCGACCAGTGCCGCCCCAGCGCTCGGTGGGATAGCCAGAAAAGCCAGAGGGTCGGCGCAATCATTAAAATGCCCAACGCGGAAAAATACCGGGGCGCTACATAATCGGCGAATCGAAGAAGCGGCGTCAGAACGCTCAGCGCCGGGATCACGATCATCCCTGCCCCGATACCTGCCAGCAGCGCTGATTCTATTGTCGTCACCCGATGCGCAACCACACGATTCAACCGACTGCACCATTGATACGGCAATCGAATCGCATGGATCACGAAGACGAAGGCAAGATAAATCCATCCGGAGGTTACGGAATCCATACCTATTTCTTTTTTAGGACATCCTGTTGCGCCGATAGAAAGCGTTTCAAAAACATCAGCCTGAGAAAGCCATATGGTTGTGTCGGCATCCTATGCGCCCGCCAGAAGAGGAGGTTCACCTCGTTGGCGCCTCTTACCAGACACACAAAAAACGCTATCCGTGCGAATGCCATAGAATGCCATACTGGATCGCAGGCAGCGAGAGAAATAATCGAAAAACAGAAAGCGGGTGGGAAGCAGGATCACAATACAGGGTCGTCCATCCCCCGGAAGAGGTGGCCGATACGGTCAGCATCGTGGGATTCGATCATGGCGTAGGAAAGATCGAAAGCGACCGCCCAGAGCAAGGGGACGGCTTTATCAGGCGGCAGATCGAGAACTTGCGCGAAGAAGGTACGCATGACTTCTTCATAGGAACGGGCTTCCTCATCGACAGGGAAGCGACGATCGTCCTCCGTGGTCATGATCAAAGGGGCTTCGGACTGCAGGCGGTCAAGGAATTCACGAACGGTTGCAGGGGACGCCCGGTGCAAATCTTTGCCAAACGCCCTGCGCACCTGCTCCCGAAACCGCTCTAACTCCATGGGCTTTCCTGCTGCCTCCCCTGATGTCGAATCCTGTTAAAACGATGATGCAGAAACGTTCCGATGTTCCCTGCGTTCCCGCATTGTATCATTAGTTATTCTTCGTATAGAAGCGATATAGAACCAAAATAGTAGCGATCAGGGCGAAGTTTTGCGGAGAGTGAAGGAGGAAGCGCCATACATTATCGACATTTTACACTCGCTTTTGTGCGTTGCTCACAATCGGGAAAATGCGGAATTATTCGAAATGAAGGCATTTGGGGCGACGCAAGCATCACCCCAAATGACGAATCAACGGTGAACGCTTATTTTTATTTGCGCAGGGCTTTCGCCATTTCAATCATGCTCTCTGGAACCGTCTTGAGGGTAGAAGTTGCCTTGACGATATCGACAGCGACGACTTCGACGCCCTGCAACGCCGCCATTTTGCCAAAGTCCCGATCTCGCACCATCTCCGCCGCCTTGATTCCCACACGCTGACCGAGCACCCGGTCAAACAATGTCGGAGAACCGCCACGATGCACATGACCAACTACTGCCGAGCGCGTTTCCCAACCCGTTCGCTTTTCGATTTCGGATGCCAGAAACTCGCCGACGTTTCGATTGCCCAGATTGACGTGACCGAAGGCATCGACCGTCGCTTCGCCGCCTTCCATCGGGATTTCCGTTCCTTCGGAAGCGACGATAAGCGCGTATTTTTTCCCTCGGGCGCGAACAGACTGGAGATGCTCGCACATGGCATCGATATCGAGTTTTTCTTCCGGCAGGGTGATCCAGTCCGCGCCACCGCCGACGCCGACATACAGAGCGACCCATCCGGCATGGCGTCCCATGACTTCCAGAACGATGACGCGACGGTGCGAACGCGCCGTGTCACGCAGACGATCTAACGCTTCCATCCCGACTGCCGCCGCCGTATCGAAACCGAATGTAAAGTCAGTCAGGTTGAGATCGTTGTCCATCGTCTTCGGCACGCCGACCGTCGGGACGCCGTGCAGGGAATACAGTTTGGCGGCGACTCCCAGAGTGTCCTCACCACCACAGGCGACGATTGCATCGAACCCGGCGGTTTTGATATTATTGAGAACAGCTTCCAAATCTTCCGGCTTCTTGAACGGGTTGGTGCGCGACGAACCTAACATCGTGCCGCCCTGGTAGTGGATTTCCTCTACATCCTTGAGGGTCAGAGGTTCATAGATACCCTTAACTAAACCGCGCCATCCCTCAATAATTCCGGTAAACTCGAAGCCGAAGTCGAGTCCGCGATAAACGACGCCGCGAATAGCGGGATTGAGACCGGGGCAGTCTCCCCCGCCAGTCAGTATGCCGACTTTCATGTCTAAAAAAAAGCTCCTTGATGCCTGCAGTTAGCGAAGCGTTGCACAGAAATGAATGCGCACAGTCCCCTGTACAGGGAAGCAACGTTCCGCTGTAGTATAGCGCTTTCTCTGTCAGAGAGTATCCTGTCATCCGCATCAAGATTTTGAAAAAAGACGAATAGGAACCGGGGGAATTTTTGTAGAGATAAATAGCGTAAGATCATACGCAATCTGTCGCTCTCCATCAATCGCTATTCCCGGATAGCCATCTTACGCCCGATGTAATGTCTAGGGCGGATTTATTTTGTCAGAACGTTGTTGAAAAAGGACGGGACACTTTATTATGATTCACACCTCGTTGCTATGCTGTTTGTTTTTGTTCACGTTACCCGTTTCGGTAAAGGCTTCCGATCCGCCGACGGGCGCGAAAGTCTTCGATTTCGAAGATCCCAAAGGGACGAACGCGATTTCGTTATCTATAGACGCTCCCTTCGAACCGGTCGTCGGCTATGCTTCCGGGATTACCGGAAAAGCGACTTTCGATCCGAAAGCTCCGGAGAAAACGACCGGCAAGATCGTGGTGGATATTTCGAGCGTTCGCTTCTCCAACGAAGGGTATACAGGCACCGTCCGCTTCTTCGCGCTGCAAGAAAAGAAGTATCCGACGATAACCTGCGAACTGAAGCGGATTGTCAGCGGTCGCGTTGTTAAGGAGGGAGTTTATGAGGGGAAGGTGGAAGCGGATTTGACATGCAAGGGAATAACAAAGACGCAAATCTTCGATCTGTACGTCCGGTATTACCCCGGAACGGCCCGGCTACGTGTCCCCGATATCGATGGCGACCTGCTCAATGTACGCTGTAATTTCAAGATCCGGCGCTCCGACTACAATATAGCCAAAGGGGTTGAGGCGGAACTGATCGGGGATGATGTGGAAGTTCGAGTCGCATTGGTCGGCATTGCCGGGAAAAAGCGGCAAGAGACGCCCGCGCCCGCCAAGAGCGCTAACCCGTAATCCGCAGGAATAAGCCCGGAAGCACGGAGAGGTTCGGAAAACGCTTCCGGCATATTCTCTATAGCTCTCTACGGAGGACTTTCTGCGTTCCCGATACCTGCCCCCGCTTTTGCCAGAAAGGCTATCAGGGCGGCGGTGAGCAGGATGACGCCCGCCAAGAGATAAGGGGCTTCAGGATGCCAGTCAAACAGGATACCGCCCAGAATCGGCCCTGCCAGAAATCCGACAGACCGGGCGCCCTGTAGCCAGCCGAACAACTCTCCCTGACGCGATTCAGGAGCCGCGCGGCTGCTGAGTGAGCTTAAAATCGGACTTGAGACAGATACCCCCAGGGAATACATCAAACTGCAACCAAATAACGCTATCAAATGAGGCGCAAAGGGAGTCAGGGCCAGTCCCGCTCCCTGCGCCAGATAGGAAATCAGGAGGAGAGAACGCGAGGAGAAACGTCCGGTGAGTCGAGCCAGCAGAAAATACTGGACGATGGTCGAAACCAGCGATTCGAAGGCGAAGATCAAACCGAATTCTCGCGGCCCATAGCCCAGACGGTGGGCGATCAGTCTACCGAAGGTTCCTTCAAGAATCGCCAGCGCAAGCATTCCGGTCAGCGATAATCCGAACAGAAAGCGCAATGTCGGCGCTTCCTTCAACAGGGACAGTAATCCAGAACCCTTTTTCGGTGAAGAAGCTTTTTCTTGCACGTGCCCAGCGGATTCTTCCGGAGGCGCTTTATCCAGAGATGCCGCTTCTTTGCGTGGTGGAGCAGTAAGCAGAGTCAGCCATATCCAGACCGCCCCCAGCAGAGCCGCTCCTCCCGCCACGGATCCCAGCAAGCGGTTTCCCCCGACAGACGCCAGATACCCGCCTAAAGCCGGCCCCAGTAACAATCCAGTCGTTATCGCCGCGCTGAGTTTTCCGAGTCCCGCCGTTCGGGCGTCATCCAGCGTCAGATCCGCTATATACGCCTGCGCTACCGCCACATTCGCCGCCGCAAACCCTGCCAGAATCCGGCTTGCTACAATCCACCATATATCAGTCGCCGCTCCGTACAGGAACAATGACCCGGCGGACAACAGACCGCAGATCGTCAGGACGTATTTACGCCCGATCCTGTCAGAGGCTCTCCCCCACCACGGCGACACGACCAACTGCACCAGAAAATACGAAGATAGTGTCAGACCGATGATAACACCCTGCGCTCCGAATGATTCCAGACGCGTTTGAATGTCTGGCAAAATCATGGAAAAGCCGGCAAGGTCAAGGAATACAGCGAACAGAAGAGAGGGAGGCGGGACGGTTTTTGGCATAGGTTCTCTTTAACTATAGTATGCCCGTGATTCCTATGCCATATGCATCCAGACCAGAGTCGGCATTCTACAGATCGAACATACCGCGCAGGACATCTTCCCGGGTGATGATTCCCACCAGTGCGCCATCGCGCAGGACGGGCACACGGTTGATCTGCTCGCTCACCAGAAGCTCCGCAACCAGCGGTAGTGGCGTATCTTCCTCAACGGTGAGGACATCCGGCGTCATCATATCTGCGATTAGCAATGTCGCGCCGTTCTGATAGATTTTGAGCAGTTCATCAGTCGGGAGAGAAATAAGACCAAAAGCGGCGACCGGCGGAAGGGCGTGACGCATACGCGTTTTAGAAAGCAAGTCCGACTCGCTGATGACTCCGATCATCTTCCCTTCTGCGTTGACCACAGGAGCGCCACTGATTTTGTTTGTCGAAAGGAGAATCGCGGCGTCCCGCACCGTCGCTTCCGCCGGAATGGTCTTCACATTCTGCGTCATTACGTCGCTCGCCGTCTTTTTTACCGTGTTACTTGACATACTTACCTCCGCCGTTCCATTTTCGTTGACCAGAGATTATAACAATTCTTCTCTGGTCTGTAGAAAATCCTGCCGGGGAAAAGTTGCGCGTTACGCGGACAGCGTTCGACGCTCATCAAGCCTGACGCCGGACGGTACCGGGTATACAGTACTGGGCATCAGGCGACGAGTTCTTTGTCGCTGGCGGCCATTGCCGCTTTATGCGCTCCCGCCGCGCTCATAGACATTTGCACGGAGACGATCAGCGCTTCGGCATTGGTCAACATTTCAAAGCCTTCCGGCAGCACGATATCTCCCGCTCGTATGCTGTCGCCTACCTGCATATTCGCCGTATCGATGGTGATATTTGCGACCATTTTTTCCGGGAGCGCGCGGACTTCCAATTCGTGCAGGAGAGTCGCCAGCATTCCCAGACCGTTACGCACCGATTCCGGTTCTCCAATGATTTCTACGCCGACTGTCGCTTTCTGGGAATCACCCACGGCGATTTTCTGTAGCGAGACGGACATGATGCGATTCAGCAGGGAGTTATGTTCCACCTGCAGGAGTCGCGCAACATGTCGTCCACCTTCGAAAGAAATATCCACCAGTGTATTTCGACCATTAGTTGCCTGCAAAATGCGATTGATATCTTTCGCCGTTATGAACAACGATACCGGTTCCATACCTTTGCCGGAAACCGACACAGGAACATTGCCTTCTTGACGACTGCGCGCTAGCTCACCATGGGATTGTTTCCCTCGAAGCGTCGCCTGGACGGAAAGATGCCTCATAATTGTTATTCCTCTTTTTTATAATTATTTGAATACTATATCGCTCTATAGATAATAAAGCGCGTAAATGATTATTTTTACAAAAAAATAATATTTAATATCAAATTACAGGGGGTCACTTAGAATGACTTTTCTCCCGGTGATCAGTCTCCAGAAGGAACCGAACCGTCCCAGAACGATATATGGTTATAAGCCAGACGGTAAAAGACAATCGGGTTTGGGTTAGACTTTCGCTTTCAAAGGCGGCCATCGGTTGTCTGAATCTTTCGATTTACGGGGGAAATTGCGTTGGAATATATCAATCTTGGTAAGACGGGGCTCAAAGTATCACATATCTGTCTCGGTTGTATGACCTACGGCGTGCCCGACCGCGGTTCACATCCGTGGTCTTTGTCTGAAGAAGAGAGTCGCCCCTTTTATCAGCGGGCTCTGGAAGGCGGTATCAATTTCTTCGACACCGCGAATGTCTACTCGGACGGTACAAGCGAGGAAATTCTGGGGCGGGCCATCCGCGATATGGCGAAGCGTGAGGAAGTCGTCATCGCTACCAAAGCGCATGGCAGAATGCGTCCCGACCCGAACGGCGCAGGACTGTCACGCAAAGCCCTCTTTGCGGAAATCGATGCCAGCTTGAAGCGTCTGAATATGGATTATGTCGATCTGTATCAGACCCATCGCTGGGACAGTTCCACGCCTATCGAGGAAACTCTGGAAGCTCTGCACGATATCGTCAAGGCAGGTAAAGCCCGTTATATCGGCGCCTCCTCGATGTATGCCTGGCAGTTCTCCAAAGCCCTCTATCTTGCGGACAAGCACGGATGGACACGTTTTGTCAGCATGCAAAACCATTACAACCTTCTGTACCGGGAAGAGGAACGGGAAATGATGGGACTGTGCGCGGATCAGGGTATCGGCGTCATTCCGTGGAGTCCACTGGCGCGGGGACGACTGACCCGCAAATGGGACGATGCCACCGAGCGCTCCCAGACCGACGAGTTCGGCAAGACCCTGTACCGTAGCGCGGTAGACGCCGACCGCAAGATCGTGGAACGAGTCGCGGAAATCGCCGCCCAACGCGGGATTCCGCAAGCGCAGGTAGCATTGGCATGGATGCTCCATAAACCGGTTGTTACCGCGCCCATAATCGGAGCCTCGAAGCCGCATCATCTGGAGGACGCTTTCGCAGCGCTTACGGTCAAGCTGGACGCAGAAGAAATCGCCGCTCTGGAAGAGCCTTATGTCCCGCATGCGGTCGCGGGATTCGCCTGATCGCATTTACCGCAAGAGATGATAGAACAAGACCTTCCTGACCGTCGTGATGACAGCCAAGAAGGTCTTTTTTGTCAGAACCCATCAAAAATACGCGATCACGGACGCACGATCAAGGTCGCTGGGTAATTACCGCCGGAAAGCGGTATCGTCCGGATCTGGACATCGCGCGTTTCGCCGGGGGCGAGATGAAAGGAACCCAGCGGAGTCTCGGCGGGCATATTGGTCAGGGGCACTTCCACCCGTCGATTACCGACGAGAAAGACGCCCCGGGCATATCCAGCGGATGGCTCAAACACCACGCGGGCGGTCGCCGCCTGAGATGTGGGATTGGTCATTCGCACCGCAATTTCATAACTGACGCCGTAATCGCCGTACAGGGTCGCCTTTTCCGGCGAGATTGCGGAAGGGCGAGGCTTCTTCCCAAACGCGACAAAAGTCCAGCGTCCCCCGACTGCATATTCCGCCTTGACCTTCTCTAACGGATTGGAATAGATGTGCGGCGATAAGGAAGCGGGTGGCGTCGGAGATGCCGCGATGCGTTGCGGCGTCAGGGGTGAAGCGAGAAAAGTCGTTTCGGGCGGCGTTCCAGCTTCAGGCGCTGTGATCTTGATCAAAGGCGAGGGACCGGACAGCGTCCGAAACTGCATGAGTCCAGAAATCGTCAACTCATCCGGAAAGCGAACGTCGCGGATCGCCATTCGAGAATGCGGCGGCAATTCCAGCGTCACTCCGACCCGGTTTTCCTGCGCATCGACAAAATCCGCTCCGGCGCGGTAGCCTACCCAGATCGTATCGAGAGCGGGACCGGCATCTCCGCCGGTGAACAAAACCCGGGCAGGGGCGTCCGATTCGTTCTGTAGTTCGACTGTGAAGCGTAATGCCTTACTGCTCCCGTTCTGATGATGGTACAGCAGGCGCGCGGCGCCTTCCTGCGGTTCAGGCAAGCGAGCGAAGAAGAGCCTCTGCGAACGCTTTACCCGCTCCGGGTCATTGGAGTAGAGTAGGGTCGCAACCCCGGAGGATGCAACGGGGCGATTGATGACAGGAACCTGTATCTTTCGGTCTACTGTCAGAAGGTCTGCCCCGCTGATACGCACGGGAACGGAGACATTCTGTATCTGTCCGGCACCCAGAGCGTTCACCTGAAACCCGTCTTCGGGAAAGACCACTCTCGCTCCGAGTGTCAGGGTGATGGCATTCCGCGCCGCCGCCTGCGCCAGCGGCGCGATCCGGCTTGCTGGAACCACCGCTCCGGTCACTTCCACAGGGCGCGGCGTTTGAAGCGATGCGGCATAGGATTTGACGACGGCGTTTATGCGCACTGTCGCGCCTTCACGTTCGACAGTGATAACGTCGCGCCCCGGACGGATTGCGGTCAGTCGAATCATCCCCCGGGTTTCATCGACCGTTGCATTGACGATTCCTGCCGCGCCGCTCATTCCCGTGACGAGGTTAATTGCCCCTTTAGCAGCCCCGCCCAGAGCGATAGTCCGCATTTCCCCCATCGGGATCAATCGCGTTGTATCCCCTTGCAACGTCAACCCCGGTATCGCCAGGGCGCGGCGCAGGTTCGATGCCCAGGCTTCCGCCTGTGATTCCGCCTTCGCTCGCGCCACCTCTAAAGACCGCTTCCGCGCTTTTCCCTTTACTGTGGAGGGTATGGCATCGGCGCTGACGCTGGTAATCATGATGCCATTGACCTTCACGCGAGGAACATCCGGTTGCGTTTGGGCATCTACGCGAACGCTATCGGAACGAACTCCCCGTGTGAGGCTCTGGTTCAATCTGTCGGTAACCAGAATGGCGCGTTCTATCGTCGAAATGGGTTGGAATAAGGGGCGGAAGACATCCTCCTCCATTACGGTGACCGAGGATGGTTTCGGACGAAAGACCATTACCGTCATACCGTTCACGTTGACATCGGTGCGCGTTTCATCGCCCCCCCAGGCGACACGGGGCCGCCACCCTTCGTTCTGGCGTGCCAAGGACGGGATCACGGCGCCAATAAAGAGAAGAAAGAGGAGCAGGCGAGGGACGAGAAGGACACGGTGGGTTCGGATATACATACCGAACGGCATTGTACCGCCATTTCAGCAAGAATAGTAGAGGTGGGCACAGAAATCCGCAACATCATTGTCGAGATTTGTCTTGAGGAGTTGGAATACTTATCAGGGTGAAGAATGTGATGAGAAGGATGCTAACAGCGGGTAATTAAGAGTAAGAAGGGCGGGTCAACTTGAGATAGCCCGCCCTTCCAACACAACCTACATATCTTCGTATTCCGGTTCGCCACTCATGGTGGGGGCTAACAGATCGACCACCATGGAAGGATCGGCAAGCTCACTGTCGATATTTTTGGTCGCCTCTTCGATCGCTTCGAACGCGGTCGCTACGGGATTAACATCCCCTGTAAGGGAATCCAATTGCCCAAGGGGGGATGACAGCCCATTCATTAGCCGGAAGGAGCCGAACGGGGTCGCATACTTTTTCCCGATCAGGATCAGCGTCTTACCATCTTTTTGCTGTTGCGCCCGCCATCCGATTTCGACGCTCCGGGTAATCAGGTCAAGAGCGGTCGCGACAGGCACATTCTCGAACGTGAAGGAACGGCGAACGTCTTCGGGCACATCATTATCCAGAGCGTAGGCAAGATTCGCCTGTTTCAGCACATCCTTCAGGACATCGCGGATTTTGGCGTTCCGGGAGTCAAGCTTCACCCGCTTGTCCGGCAGATTCGCGCTCCGATATGTGGTAAACGCTTGCGGTATGTTATACGTCCGCATGGCATCTCGGCTCGCCTCAAGGGCGCTACGAATCGCTTTTTGCACTTCTTTACTGGCAATCATCGCTTCGCTGGATGCCTGCGCCGCGGAGTCCTCAGAACCGGGAATGCGGATGAGAGCATCCGCCGAAGGAGCGCCGACGACAGAAATAGCCGTTCCACGAGAACTCACAGCCAGTTTCTTACCGACCTTGATGACTTCGCTTTTCTTTCCGTCCTTAATGGTCTGCTCGTACCGCCATTGGACGCCGCCTTCCCGTGTCAACAGGCGGAGCGCATCCGCGGCGGGAACGCCTTTGAGGGTCATGGTGACCCGGGCGTCCGCCGGAAAGTCCTCAGCAAACTCAACAGGGATTTTCGCCTGATCCGCCACCGATTTAATGGCTTCCCTCAAGCTTAAATTGTTGGCATCCAGAGTAATTTTTTCCTTCAAGACCGTCGCCTGTGCGGTGGTTGCAATTCGGGAGCTCTCACCAATATAAACCGTCCGTACCTCCGGCGGAGTCGGCGGAGTCGGTGGCGTCGGTGGCGCTGCGGGTGATGTCGTAGCGGCAGGAGGCGCAGGCGGGACAGTCTCTTGAGCCTGAACAGCCAGCGGCGCCAGTAAAAGCGTCACACTGAGCGTGAGTGTTTGAAAGGTTTTGTTCATCATTTCTTGCTTTTTCTTTTTCGTATCGTTTTAAAATAACATGGAGAAGCCCGACATTTGGTTACCGGTTATAGGCGACCTCTACCAGCGCCGGAGTCGCAATAATTTCCGTTCCGTCTTCGCTTTCATGGGTGAGCACTACCGGAACCAGAGCGTGGGATTCGGCGTTCAAACCTTCCGATTTCGCGTCCATCGGGTTCGCTTCCGCCAGTTTTGTGGAGGTGTCGTTTGTGGAGGTATCGGGGATCGCGTTAACCGGTTCCGTTTTTATCCCGTTCGATGCCAGCTCACTTTTAGACGGATTAGGGGATGGTGCGTGGTGACGTTCGGACGCCAGATAGGTCTGTTGCCGGGGACGATAGATCGTATCCGGTATACACCGACCGACGCTCCGGTGATTGGCAGTGACGGAACGCTTTGGCGAGTTCGCTTCCTTTACTGCCGCCGTCTGATTCGCTAACGAGGGAGCAGGACGAGTTGCAGATTCTTTTTGTGGTGCGCTTCCAGCGATGTCGTTCCCGCTCTTGCGAATCGTTGCTGGAGGAATTGTTGATTTCGTAGCGCCGTTCTCCTGAACCCGGTTCGTTCTTGCGGAAATTCGGGAAGAGGGCGTCATCAATTCCTCGTTTCCCTGAGTTAATGGCGAAGGCAGGGAAAACGGATGGGCGTAAATGAGGATACTCAACGCAGCCCCCGCACCTACCGTCCCCAGACTCCACCAGTGACGAATCGGCAAAGTACGCGACGCACGGGACAAAACGCCTTTTTTATCCAGCGCCCGGTATGCCAGTCCCTGAGGTTCAGGGTTTTCCGTCTTCCAGAGGGCGGCATGCCGCAATAACGTTTCGGCGTGACGTTCGTCGGGCGTCTCTCCAAAAAGTTCGTGATTATTCTGGTTCTCTCGCCCGTTCATATTTTGCATTCCTTCCTCACATGGCATTCTCGCCAACCCGGCGCAACCAGACTGGTTTCGCCACCGTTTCTATCTCCGGAATCGTATTTTCGGGTCGTGTTCATGACATCCACCTCTTCCGAATTCAGATCATCGGGCTTCAGATCATCCAGCGCTCGCCCCAGACGCTTCAGTCCAGCTTTTACACGACTGCGCACGGTGCTTTCCGGCAGGTTTTCCAGCCGAGCCACTTCCGCCAGCGAAAATTCCTCAAAGTAAATCATCCAGATAGGCGTTCGTTCCGCTTCGTTTAACTGCGCGACCGCCGCACGAATTCGCCGCTGCGCCTCGCGCCGTTCGGCGTCCTGATGCGGTCCCGGCGCAATCTGCCCTTCCTGCGGGGCAATGTCAGATTCACTATCGCTGGAGGGGCGTCCGCCAAAGAGCCACACACGGCGTTTCCAGGCGGAGCGCTGGTAATCGTGGGCGGCATTCAACGCGATGCGACAAAGCCAGGTTTCAAACGCCGCTTCACCCCGATAGTTACGAAAGGCAGTCCAGGCGCGCACAATGGCTTCCTGCGCTAAATCTTCGGCTTCCGAACCGCTTCGGGTGACGGTGGACACGACGCGCCAGACGCGACGACGATTCCGTTCGCATAGATCCGCAAATGCGAACGCATCGCCCGCTCTGGCCCTTGCCAGTAGTCTTTCGTCGCTTTCGTCCTGAATCGTCATAGGAAATATCCATCGTTTCGCCCGGCTCAGCGCATCGCTTTGTGACGCTCTCTGTTCTTTTTGACGAAACAATGTCGCAAAACCACGAAATAATTGGTGGAAATAATCGAAGAATTCGGCAGGGAGGATCGGAAACGCAGCGGCTGTCACGTTCAGGAAGAGTTATTGAGAAGAAGATAGCCCGATAGCATCTATTTCTGCCACCGATGCAACCGATGTAACAGAGTGGATTTACGATACGAACGCGCTCGTCCTTACAGGCTCTTTCGGAATACTTGTCATCGAAAGCGTTCGTCAGAGCGATACGAGATTCCAGCTTTCACTATGTACTCAAAGTATCAAGTCCAGTAGCGTGACATCATCATTTTTCATAAGACCTTTGTCACGGCGAGGTTTGAGCCAGCTGGCAAGAGCCAGTTGCGTCGTCGGAAAATCGTTCCATGGACGGCGGCGAGATTCGAATTCTTTCAGAAACCACTGGGAAAAAGCGTCGGTCATCAGGAGGAAGCGATCTCCCGGTTCATACTTCTCCTCGTAGCGAATGGCGACCGGCATCAGGACGCGTGAGCCAATTTCCGTCGACAGCAATGTCGGGCGGTCATTGAATTGCGCGGCGCGAGTCAGGGGAAACGCGTACCGTAATTTTTCTTTTCGGATCAGAAATATACAGATATCGCCCATCGCCCGCGCCTTCCATGTCCGGGCGACCGTATCGAAAGTGACCACTAGCAGGGTGGCGGCGGAACCATTCTCCAGCTTTTCCTGCGCATGCCAGGAGACCGCTTTTTCCGCGGCGGTTTCGCGCCATTCCCTTCCGAGATGAGCGATAATGGCGGCGGCTTCGTCATCGGTGTCCGGGAAGCCATTGGCGGCAACAAATGTCTTGGTCAGGCGTTCCGCCCAATCGCGAGCGAATCCTGCGGAGGATGCGCCATCGGCGAGAGCGACCGTGAAGACAGGAGAGTCAACCGACGAGACTGCAAAAGCGTCTTCGTACTGGGCATCGCTATTGCCTTCTTTGGGAGCGTAAAGCGCTTTCAGGGTCACGATACCCATCTGGTAGCCTCCCTTCCTTATCGCAAGTCCGCTGTACGCGTTCCGATATCAAGGAATTGAATGAGCGAGCGCAGATCCGCGTTAAAGGCGAAACCGCGTGAAGCGGGAGTGACCGAGAATCCTTCACGACGTGCTTCCTCCACCAATCGTGGCGGCAACACGCTGCTCATTTCGAATAACCGTTGCGCAAATTCATCCGGCAACCCCATTTGCGCGTCCGGAAATTCAATCGGACGCCGGGAAGAACCTGAGATGTGGACATTGAACAGGAGCGCATTACCATCGTTTGTGGTGAGCTCTTTCAATTTTTCGGCGACCATCGCCGGGTTTCCGTCCGTAGGTTCGCCATCGCTGATATTGATAATGACCGGCGGATAAGAGAGCGGATACAGTTCCGTCCAGGCGCGAACGGCGCGAGTCGCTTCTTCCATGGCGGCGATCATCGGGGTATTTCCTTTAGCGTTCGGTTCGAACCAGACCGGGAAGCGCACCGTGCGCTCCATCAGACCTCCGGCGCCATCATCCTCTTTTCGTGTGCGTTGTTCCACGCGCAGGGGATTGTCCGCGATTTCCGATATCGGGATAAACTGTCGGTTTGCCAGAGTTCCCCCGAAGCCAACGCGCACCGCGCCGCCATAGGAGACGACTCCGACTTGGAAGTAATCACGGACATCCTCACCTTTGGCGCAGCGCAAGACAAGGGTGGATAACAGGCGATTGATCGCGTCGGCGACCGCATCGCACTTACGCTTACCGAGGTCAAGCCCCCAGGCATCGTCCATCGAACCGCTCTGGTCGATCAAAAAAAGAAAGGCTGTCGGTTTGGCTCGGTTGATTTCGGCGGAATACGGCATAGTTTTATATTCGGGCGCAATGCGTCTCTACAGGGATGTCATCCTTCAAGCCATTCACATCTCATTATGGCGAAGGAATACAGGGATCAATACAGGGATCAATTCAAGGATATTCGATAATTCACGGATTCGCCCCCATCCCCCGCGTCTCAGTTCCTAACAGATGGCTCAGATAGGTTTCGGCGTTGACAGGAGGGAATTGTTGGCGTTGGCGTTGTAGTTGCAACAGGTAACGCTCGAACTCCGCGACTTCATGGCGAAGGCTTTCAATAGCGACCGGGCTGGAGGATGATTTCCCGATGGATTTACGATATTCCGCCGCCGCTTCTTCTTCCACCGTCCGCGTCCAGTTGATCAGGGCTATCGCCTGATGCGATGGGACGGCGCTCAAGGCTCCCCTTTGCAAGTCATATGCATTCTCGATCCCCAGTTCATGCAATTTGCGCACTACGGGAATCTGTACTACCCCGGAGGCAAAGAGGCGGTTGATAGATGTCTGTCGCAACCACTCCTCAGTGAATTCCTGCAACTTGAGATTTCCCGCCCCGGCGCGCATCTTTTCTTCGATCTGACTCTTTCGTGACGCGATCAGACCTTCGATCTTCTTAATTTCTGCATCCAGTTCGTCAGAAATAATTTTCCGGGGCCATGTCCCATACCCGAAGGGTCCTGCGCCAAAAAGCCAGCCAAAAAAGGCGAAGAAGTAAAAATGTTGCGTCCATACCGCCACAGTGACCATAGCGAAAATGATCGTCAGCAAAAGCGCTGCGAATACCCGATGTTGCCCAATATGCTCCTGCTCTTTTCGTAAGGTCTCCGGGGAAAGGGCGCGTAAGAGGAAGCGGTACTCCGCGGGAATATTGGCGACGGAACTGGCGACGACAGGTTGTCGCACAACAACCTCCGGCGCTGTCCACCACTTGCCGAATCGTCGTTCGTTTACTTCGGTTCCCGTGACAGACGCTCCTTTGGTATTCACGGCAGGCGTCCCCTTCGATAGCGTTCCTGACCGGATCGGTTCGTACTCGGGATTTTGCAAAGCGTCGAGGGACGAACTCTGAATTACCGCAACATCGGGGCTCATTGCGCCCATCGGATCGGAAACAAGAGCATCCTCCAGACGGGCGAGCGCATCCGCAAGGGAGCCATCTTGCTTGCTATCGGCGATACGGCGCAGTTCATGAAACACTGGAGAGGCGGCAGGGTCCGCGAAATCCATTTTTTTGAATAGCAGGGACTCCCCGTCCGAAAACCGGTCCCACAGTGTCGGGTCTTGCGCCAGTCCCAGTAATGCCGCCCGCATCACATGGCAGGCGAACCGATCCAGACCAACCCCGAAATTTTCCGAGGTGCGGCGCGGATGCTGAT
>CAIVZM010000057.1 GCA_903910385.1 uncultured Armatimonadota bacterium | reverse complement strand
GTCTGCCATGCCGACTGCGAAAATCGGGTACTTGCTTCAAGAAATCCATTAAGGGAGGAACCGTTTCTATAGCCATGCCTATAGTTTACCCACAATAACAAAATAACTGAATAGCCCTGCCCCGTGGACAAGCCACGGAGGTTTTCTTGCCTATTTTCGATAAAAAGGAACAATATATTCCGTTAGAGTGAGCAATAAGTACATGAAGTCACGGGTATCGCCGCAGGAAGCGCAGGATCTTCTCCGGGACGGTAAAGCGGTTTTGATCGATGTTCGTAGTTTGGGAGAGTTTGCCGCCTGCCGGGCGGTGGGAGCGGAATGCATTCCTCTGCCGGATCTCGAACGACGCGCCGGGGAAATTCCAAACGATAAAGTTGTTCTGGTTATCTGTCAGCATGGTTCCCGGAGTCTGATGGGTGCAGAGCGACTACGGGCGTTGGGCGTGACGGAAATTGCGGATGTCGCAGGCGGGACTGTCGCATGG
Source organism: uncultured Armatimonadota bacterium (assembly GCA_903910385.1). Lineage (GTDB taxonomy): Bacteria > Armatimonadota > Armatimonadia > Armatimonadales > Armatimonadaceae > CAIVZM01. The sequence continues at coordinate 33,662 of CAIVZM010000057.1, read as the reverse complement.
AAAGCGGCAGGTCTGTCAACGATATCCACGACCGGGCACAGAGACATAATGTCGCTGGAGCGTCAGGTGCGGCTGGTGGCAGGGCTACTGGTCAGTATCTTCAGCCTTCTGGGTTTTCTGGTCGCTCCGCAGTTTCACTATGGCGCGGCTTTTATTGGTTTTATGCTCTTTATAACAGCGACTCTGGGCATCTGCCCGATGATATCCATCCTGCAATGGATGCCCTGGAATCGGGCGGCCACGAATCCTGCGTCCCGAATGCCGTAAAACGTCTACTTCGATGTCGGGGGCTTCAACGATCCGGCGATAATTTTCGCCTTGAGTTCCTCAATCGTTTTCAAAGCGGCAGGCGGAATATCTTTCCTGGTGTACTGCATCGGGGAAAGCCCGATGCCGTCCTCTTTCAGCCCAAGGACGATGGTTCCTGTTTGAAATTTCCCCTCGGCGGCGGATTTGATGGCATTGGCGACAGCGACATCGACGCGCTTGACCATAGAGGTAAGGACGCGACCGGGAGCTTCGCCATCCTGATCCTTATCCACGCCAATGGCGTAGAATCCGGCTCCTTTGTTCTGTACCGCCTTGATAACCCCGATTCCTGTCTTCCCCGCCGCGTGATAAATAATGTCCGCCTTCGCGCCCATTTGCGATAAAGCGAGTTCCTGACCTTTCTGGGGATCGTCGAACTTCCCGGCATAGCCTACCTTTACCGATACTTTCGGATTGGTGGCTTTCGCGCCCGCTTCGTATCCCGCTTCAAACTTTTCAATCAGGGGCATCTGCATCCCGCCGACGAAACCGATCACGTTCGTTTTGGTCACCAGTCCCGCCAGAGCGCCAGCGAGGTAAGAACCCTCTTCTTCGCGGAACTTGATACTCAGGCAGTTGGGCAAATTGGGCGCATCGCCATCAATGATGGCGAATTTTACGTTCGGATACTTCGGAGCCACATCTTTGACGGCATCCTGCATGAGAAAGCCAACGGCGAAGACCACATCATAACCGTTTTGCGCGTATTGGGTCAGATTCGACACATAATCGGCATTGACACGAGATTCCGTATATTTAATCTCTGCGCCAACCTCTTTTTGCGCCTTCTGCATTCCGTCCCAGGCGGAAGCATTGAACGATTTATCATTGACTCCGCCGACATCGGTGACCAATCCCGCCTTGATCTTTTTCCCTGCCACAGGCGTGGAAGCGGGCGTCGTTGAATCCGCGACGGAAGGCGAAGGCGTGGCGCTTTCTGGAGCAGGACTACATCCGGTCAGATAACCGGCGGCAAGCGGCAGAAAACAAATCAGCCATGAGAAACGATGAAGCGAAAAAGCGGCGAAAGATGTGCGCATGGGACGATTTTACAGGAACCTTCGCCTTTTGAGAAGCGCCTTACCCGGAAAGAAGATGCTCCGACGGCGCTTTTCGGGCGAGTCCCACCGTTCGCTTGACACTTTTTCCTTACCGACCGTATAATCATGTTTAGAAATACCCCGTTTTTATACGAAAGAGAGCGACCCGCCGCCGATGGCAAGCGTCACGTTTCGCAATTTAGATAAAGTCTATACCGACCAGCAGACCAAAAAAGAGGTCCATGCCGTCAAGAACCTGAACCTCGAAATCCGGGATGGAGAGTTTCTGGTACTCGTCGGTCCGTCTGGGTGCGGTAAATCCACCGCCTTGCGGATGCTGGCAGGGCTGGAAGAAATCACGGGCGGTGAAATTCTGATTGGCGACAGGGTCGTCAACGATATCGCTCCCCGCGACCGTAATATCGCGATGGTCTTCCAGAACTACGCTCTTTATCCGCATATGAGCGTCTATGACAATATGGCTTTCGGTCTGCGTTTGCGCATGCTTCCCGGTTTTCTTCAGCAGTTGTCGAATCCGGGGAAAACCGCAGAGATCAAAAGCGAGATCGATGGACGTATTCAAACGGCAGCGAAGCGTCTCGATATCACGCATCTGCTGGATCGAAAGCCCAAAGCGCTTTCCGGCGGACAGCGGCAACGCGTCGCTCTGGGACGCGCTATCGTACGTGACCCGCAGGTCTTCCTCATGGACGAACCGCTATCCAACCTGGATGCTAAGCTTCGTGTCCAGACCCGCGCGGAACTCATCAAACTGCACCGTGATCTGAAGGCGACCACTATCTATGTCACCCATGATCAGGTGGAAGCCATGACGATGGGGCAACGCATTGCCGTCATGAAGGACGGCGTCTTACAGCAGTGCGACACGCCGCTTAAGCTTTATCATTCGCCCGCCAACATGTTTGTTGCCGGATTCCTTGGGACGCCATCAATGAACTTTGTCATGGAGGCGCAGGTAGTCCGAAATGGCGCAAGACCGACTATTGACACAGGCGAATTCAAGTTGAGTCTTCCGGAAGAACGGGCGGCGAAGCTGAACGATTATGTCGGTCGTCAGGTGGTTCTGGGGATTCGGCCTCAGGACATTCACGACAAAGCCCTTGCCCCGTCCGCCCTCGCCGGTGAGACGCCGGTGCGTATGACGGTAGACGTTATCGAACCGATGGGTGCGGTCTCCACGTTGTTCCTGAACGCCGGACGTCAGACCTTCGTCGCCGAAATCGAAGCGGACACGACTGCCAAAGAAGGGGCGCCGATTGATGTCATCATCGATCCGACCAACGCCCACATCTTCGATAAGGAAACCGAACAGGCCGTCTTTTAGGCGGAGCGTCGGATCGATCTAAAGGATAATCGTGGTTTTTTGAGTCAAAAGTCCTTCGCAATGGGGCGAGGGAAGGGCGTACAATCAGGTATGCAACGCCCGGAGGAAGAGACATCCTTTGATTCAATGACCACGATGTCATCCGCCACTCCCTCAAATCAGCGATTGACATTGGCGCTGGGATTGGGACTTTCGCCCTGGCTACTGGTCTCGCTGGGTCTGTACGGATTTCACTCTGCGGTCGCCGCTTTTGCGCTGTACCACGCATTGTGCCTCGCCGGAGGGTTCGCGTTGCGTTCCGCCGCACCAATTTCGGTGCGACAGCGTTTCCCCTTGAGCGGAAAGTATCTGGCGCTGTTTGTTTTGCTGACCGGCTTTCTGGTTAATGCTGCGGCTTTGCTCCTCTACCCGCGTATCGGTTCGATTTTTTTCGATCCCGCCTTATTGCGCTCGGCATTGATCGAGTATGGTTTGCCACCGACCTCCTATACCTACCTTTTTCCGTATTTTGCGCTGGTCAACCCCACCGCCGAGGAGTTTTTCTGGCGTGGTTCGCTGTATCCGTTGCTACGGCGCCGGTTCGGCGCCTCGCCGCGCGCCCTGATTTTGACAAATCTATTCTTCGCTTCGTGGCATTATCTGCCTGCCCGCGTTCTTCTGCCTCCCCTGCCTGCTCTGTTGAGTGTCTGCATCGTTTTTCTGGCAGGGGTCTTTTTGACGTGGATCTATGAGAATACGCACCGTCTGGGTTGGCCGATTGTTGTCCATGCGCTTGCGGCGGATATTCCGCTCCTCGTTCTACTATGGCTGATGAGAGGTTGAAGTGATATCCACTTCGCCAACGTTGTCCCTAATCCGATTTTATGAGTTTCTTTGGTATCATGGCTAATATCGGAAAAACAAAACTCCGCTAATAAGGAAGTGAGGCGTCATGCGCTCAGAATACTGGAAAAATCTACTCATACATAATAACTGGCTCGTCGAAAACGAAATTGTGGTTCCGAAAGGCGGCATCTTGAGCCTGTATATCGGCTCTTATGTTGTCGCTATCCCGGACTACAACTCCAACGAAGTCCGTACGGACGAACACTACATTATTGACGAAACCGCGCGGGACAAGGGTAAAAATCCTTCCGCTGAAGTGGTTTATTACCTATGGGACGACATCACACGCGTCACCTTCAAAACTCGATAGGCGACCCTGCTGGGAAGCATTCAAAAGAGAGCATGGGGCGTAAATGCATTGATATGCCTTACGCTCCACACTCTCTTTTTTTTACGCTCCGCACTTTCCGCCTGATATACTGACGGAAAGATTTTCCTGAGAAATGAGCGTGTGCGGTTTGGCAGAAACATCGACAGAACAGACGAGTTTGATTGAGGCGTCCGGCGCGACCCCGGAGCGATTGGCTAAACTGGAAGCCCTGAGGGCGGCAGGTAAAGACCCCTTCGGACCGGAAACATTCGAGCGGACGCATCTGGCGGCGGATATCCGCGAAAAGTTCGACGAACTGAATCTGAAAACGGTCAAAGTCGCCGGGCGCGTCGTTTCCATGCGCGGGAATTTTCTGGATATTCTGGACGACTCCGGGCGCGGGCAAATCTACCTCGGCCCCGAAGGTAAGGATGATCCCACGGCAGATTACGCACTGATCAAGGCGAACCTCGATCTGGGCGATTTTGTCGGTGTGGAAGGTTTTGTCTTTGAAACGCAAAAGGGTGACAAGTCGATCCATGCCCGCACGGTCACCTTTCTCGCCAAGGCGTTACGCGATGTCGGCGCAATGCTGGGCAAGGAATACCGCGACAAGGTAACTGGCGAGCAGAAAGTCGCGGATCGTATGAGCGACCCGGAACTCCGGCAACGACTTCGTTATGTCGATCTGTTCGTCAATCGTGAATCCCGTGATCTACTGATTTCCCGCATCAAGATCACGCGCGCTATTCGTCAGTTTCTGGACGACGAAGGTTTTCTGGAAGTGGAAACCCCGGTCTTGCAGGTGGATGCCGGCGGCGCGACGGCGCGACCCTTCAATACGCACCATAACGACCTGAAGATGGATCTGCATCTGCGTATCTCTCTGGAACTGCCGCTCAAGCGATTGATTGTCGGCGGTCTGGAAAAGGTCTATGAGATCGGGCGCGTTTTCCGTAATGAAGGCGTTTCGACACGACATAACCCGGAATTCACTTTGCTGGAGTTATATCAGGCATACACCAATCTGGAAGGCATGATGGATCTGACGGAGCGAATGTATCGCCATGTCTGCCGCATGCTGACCAGCGGCGATATCCTGACCCGACCCGATGGGACGCAAATCGATTTCAGCAAGCCCTGGGCGCGTCTGCCCATGCTACAGGGAATACAAGAGAATGCGGGAATCCCGCCGGACGCCTTCGGGACGCTGGAAAGCGCACGCGCGGCGCTGGAAAGCGTAGGTATCGACTCGTCCAAAGAAACCCAGATCGGTGGGATTATTGAGAAACTGCATGAGCGGTTTACGCAACCAAAACTGATCCAACCGACCTTTATAACGGACTTTCCGCTGGACACTTCCCCGCTTGCTCGTAAGCGACCGGATAACCCCAGCCTGACCCGCCGCTTCGAGGTTTATATGTGCGGCGCGGAACTGGGGAACGCCTTCTCAGAAATCAATGACCCCATTGATCAGCGAGAGCGTTTCGAGGCGCAAACCCGATTGAAAGAACAGGGTGATGAAGAAGCCCAACCCATGGACGAAGACTTTCTTCGCGCTCTGGAATACGGTATGCCCCCGACCGGCGGTTTCGGTGGGGGCATCGACCGCATGGCGATGATATTCACCGGCGCGGAAAATATCCGCGAAATTATTTTCTTCCCGCTGCTGCGTCCCGAGGGCGCGGAAAAAACCGACGAATAGAATATGAAAACAGCGCCCCGGTTTTGCAATCAACGTCCGACGGGGCCGCTGTTTCCATCCGGGAACTTTTCGTTAGTCCAACCTTTGTATAAATCCTTTGCGGATGGGGAGGCATTGCGAAGGGGGACAAGGCGATAGTCCGGACGTGGGCGAGAACCGAGACGCAAGGTCATGGTTTTTAAAACATCGAAGCGGAACAGGGTTAGCGTGATGGCGTCACCCGCCTTTTTTTCTCGTATGCGGTCGTTGAGAATGTCTGGCGTCGTCAAGCGCTGATCATCCACCGCAATAATCACGTCGCCGACCATCAAGGCTTGTTCGTAGGCAGGAGAATCTGAGGGGAGAGCGGTCACTTTTGCGCCCAGCGGATCGGCGGCAAGCCCCGCACCGAGATACGCTTCTGACGGAAGCGGTTTGCCGTCGGCTCCCTCTGCGACACGCTGTAAGCGCAGACCGACCGCTGCAAAAGCGGCATCATAATCCAACTCCTCGCGCCCACGCACCGACCGGGCGAAGAAGGCATCCAGACTTCCTCCTGCCGTCGCTTCACAAATCTTTTGAAAGTCCTGTGGAGTATAGTTCTTATTTTTGAGGGCATAGTCCGTCCACAGAGTTCGCATCACATCATCCAGCGACTTCGCCCCGTTGGTTTTTTGGCGAATAGTCAAATCCAGCAACATCCCGACGACCGAACCCTTGCCATAATAGGAAATAGAGGAATTGAGCGCATTTTCATCCGGGCGATAGTACTTGATCCATGCATCGAAACTGGCTTCTTCCAGGCTCATTTTCAGACGACCCGGCGTCCGCTCCACTCCTGCAACATCGCTGGCGACGCTTCTGAGATAATCCTCGGCGGAAAGGAACCCGGCGCGAAGAAGGTGACGGTTGGTGTAGTAGGAAGTGATGCCCTCCGCTACCCAGAGGAGACGGGTATAGTTTTCATTGTCATAATCAAAGGGGCCGAGGGCGTCCGGCTTGATCCGTTTGACATTCCAGAGGTGAAAGAACTCGTGAGAGGCAAGGCCCAGAAAATTACGATAGACGTTATCCGGCTTGAACCCGTTGGCGGAGTAACCGAGAGCCGTACTGTTCTTATGTTCCAGACCGCCCCCGCCGCGCAAATGCAGAATAAACGTATAGTTGTCGTAGGGCAGACCGCCCAGCATCGCCGCTTGCGTTTCGACGAGTTTGCCAAGATCTTTCTTCAATCGTTCTGGATCGTAATTTCCGGTTCCATCAATCACGATACGATGCGGCTTCCCCATCGCCTGAAATTTCACCTCGACAAAATCGCTGACCTCTATGGGGCAGTCATACAGCGTGTCTAAATCCGGCGCAGAGAAGACATTTTGCTTTCCGGGAACCAGGGTCAACCCCGTGGCGACCTTCCAACCCTGGGGCGGTTTCACCACGACCGTTGAGGGAACATCCCGGCGATTGGCGATATGCATGAGCGCCGTCGCATTGTTCCAGAAAGCGTGGGTATCGGTCACTTCCGCCTGCTGAACGGCGAAAACATTGGCATACACCTGATAGCGGACGGTCAGCGCCGACGTCCCATCTTTTTCGATTCGCCAGATATTCTTGCGCGTTTTCGCCCACGAGATGATTTTTCCGGTCTCATTGAGCGCCGAAAAGTCCTGCACATTCCGCGCATATTCGCGTACCAGATACGATCCCGGCGTCCATAACGGAAGGGAAAGATCAATAGTGCGTTCCGCCGGATTCAGTCCAGTGACGCGCATTTCGACTTCCAGCAGATGTGTCCAAGGACGGGTCATAGTGACGGTGTATTCGATCTGTGGCGGGGCAGCTATTACTGGAAGTGAAACGCCGAGAAGGTACAATATAACGCAAGCGAAAGTAACCAGAGGACGCATGAAGTGGTTAATATCCTGTTCCCAAAGCGGAGAATGGAATATTATAGCCGGAAACCGCTCGAAAACAATAGGCGCTACGGCGTCCTGATTTGAACGTCCTGATCGCCCGTTCGCACTTCCTGAGGGTTCTCGTTTTCTTTGCGTTGTAGGTTAGACGCGTTATCGTACACCAATTGCCCTGAAAAGCTTCGTCAGATTATCATAATGTATGTTTTCCTAACATGCACAGGAATTTGAAATGTTCTTCGGAAACTGGCTGCACAGAGAGCCGGGAACCCTTCTGCGCTACTACTATTCCAGCAAGACCGGGTTCCGCCTTGATTTCGTCCAGAGTCACAAAGCGGGGGAAGGTGGCCACATAGCCAATATCCACCATTACCCAGGTTGGGGCGTTAGGATCGCTTTTGGGATCGTAATGCGGGTCTGCTGGGTCGAACGCCGTATGGTCGGGATACGCTTCGCGAACGATTTCCGCGATGCCTGCCACCCCGGTCGGCGTTGCATTCGAATGGTAGAACAACACCCGGTCGCTGAGTTTCATCTGGTCACGCATGAAGTTTCGCGCCTGGTAATTGCGGACGCCGTCCCAGCAGGTCTGCCCCTCGCGCTTTAAATCGTCTATAGAGAAGACGCTCGGTTCACTTTTCATCAGCCAGTATGCCATACCTTTATTATGCATCATTCAGACCGGGAGTCGGGTGCGAAAACGCGTTTCGGACAGCGGACTTCGCTTCCTGAATCCTGATTCCGAAAAAAAATGTGTTAATCAGGAAGGAATTAAGAATAATAATGGTGAAACCGATTTTGACCGGGTGAGTTCATCCTTCCTTTACTGTTTCCGGCTCTTCACAGGAAAAAAAGAATTCGGTCTTCCAAAACCTCTTTTTCGTTGGCGCATTCGCAGTTTGTATTGTACTTATAGGTATCTTTTCCTTAATTGCTGCGGTTCGAAAAAAGGTGTCGGGATTCAAGGCGGCTTATCGCCCCGGTCTTGTTTCGTTGCCCTATAGGCTCCCGCCAGCGTTGGTCAGGGAAAAGACTATTACCTGTCAAGTGCAGGGAAGGTCACACACGACATAGAAGGAGTGTCGATGGCAGAAGTCGTTACCCGGACGGAACCGGAAGGGGGCGTCGCCGAATGGTCGGGAGGAAATTCCACAACCCCGCCCGCTGTCGCTGACGAGAGCCATTCTTATATCAGCCGTTTGACGCGCAATACCTTGCTCACTCCGGAGCAGGAAATTTATCTCGCGCGGAAAATCGCCCGAGGTGGGGCGGAAAGCGCCGCCGCCAAGGATCGTCTGGTCGAATGTAATATCCGACTCGTTATTTCCATCGCCAAGGCGTATCGATCATCCGGTATTCCCTTAGATGATCTGATACAGGAAGGGGTCATCGGACTGATTACCGCCACGGAACGGTATGATTGTACGCGGGGCTACCGTTTCTCTACCTACGCGAGTCAATGGATTCGTCAGTCTATCGGTCGAGCCGTTGACAATAAATCCAAGTCCATTCGACTGCCCGCCCATGTCTCCGAATCGCTCCGTAAAATCGAGCGGGCGCGAGCGGAGGTACGGCGCGAAAGCGGCGAAGAGCCTAATGTGGAGCAGTTGTCGCAGAAAACGGGCATTCCCGCCCGTAAAATCTCTCAGCTACTCAGCACCACTCAGGAGCCTGTCTCTCTGGATATGCCCGTCGGGGATGAGGAAAACACCAGCCTGGGCAACCTGCTTTATGATAAGACCTCGCCTGACCCGCAGGAAGAACTTATCGGTAATGAGATGCGCGGAGAAATTCACCGTATTCTCGAAACTTTGGACGAGCGTGAAAGATTGATTATCCGCCGACGTTTCGCTTTTGATGGCGATTCCTCCACCGTTCTCCAGCAGATCGGCGAGGAACTCAATATCAGCCGCGAACGTGTTCGCCAGATTGAAGCGCAGGCGTTGCGAAAGTTACGTTCGGTGGCGCGTTCCCGCAAGTTGCGAGAATATCTGCAATAAGGAACGTCTCTGGTAAGAGATGCTCAACAAAAGCGCGAAGGGAGCAGGAAAATTTCCTGCTCCTTTTTTATTTTTCCTGGCATCGGTTCCCTCTGCAGTTTCCTTTTCTTCGCCGTCTGCGCTACACTCATTCCAGCATAAAAGGAATTTTTGGAGGACAGAAAGCGATGGCGCAATTATTCGGGCGCGAATGGACGAAGCGGGAACTGCTGGAACGCGTGGGCGACTTACAGCAAATCGCGGGAGCGGAAAGTTTTACCTACAATGACGGGGTACGGAATGATGTCAAGGCGGCGCGAGTGCGGTCTGGCGGCGGTCTGGACTATACCGTTCTCCTCTCGCGTGGCATGGATATCGCGCAGGCGTCCTGGAACGGAATGCCTTTTGCCTGGGTCTCCGCAACGGGCGCAGGACACCCCCATGCCTTCGATTCGGAAGGGCGCGGATGGCTACGTACCTTTCATGGCGGTCTGCTCACCGGTTGCGGCATGATCAATGCCGGCGCCGCCAATGAAGATAATGGCGAATCGCTCGGTATTCACGGAAGACTATCCCATAGCCCGGCGGAAGAGACATACATAGGGACGGAATGGGAAGGCGATGAGGCGGAAATCGTCGTCGCCGGAACGATGCGTGAGGCGATTGTCTTCGGAGAGAATCTGCGCCTGACACGGCATATCATCACCGAACTGGGCGGGAACGCTCTGACTATCGAAGACCGGGTCGAGAACCTCGGTTTCAAGACCGTCCCTTTGATGTTGCTATACCATGTGAACTTCGGTTGGCCGCTGGTTTCCGAGCATACGGAAATCAGTTTCGATGCCGAAGCCCCCTCCGAACCACGTGACCCAGTTGCGGAAAGCGGTCTGGATCATGCCCTGCATCTGGATGCGCCCATCTCTGGTTATGAGGAGCAATGTTTCTTCCACCATCCCAGAGCGGACGAGGACGGTATCGCCACAATTACCATGCACAACCGCGCTTTAAATTTCGGCGTCAAAATCACTTACGATAAAGAAGTTTTCCCGCATCTGACGCAGTGGAAAATGATGGGGCAGGGTGAGTATGTCTGTGGTATCGAACCTGCCAATTGCCGGGTCTATGGTCGCGCCGCCGAGCGGGAAGCGGGTCGTCTCCAGCATATCGCTCCCGGCGAAGTGCGCGAATTCTGGACAACCATCGAAGTCTTGCCCGAATAAGGCTTCCTGAGACTTCCGAGGATGAATCCGGGGCGTATATTTCTGATCCGCTATTTCTGATCCGCCCCGGATTTGTTTCGCTCACCAGCTTAACTGATCAACACGAAGTCGGTGCGTTTGCGCTTGACCATAATGGTGTCATGCCGCTCTTCCTCGACGGTGTGCGGGTAGTCGGTGGTGTAGTGCAGGCCGCGCGATTCCTGACGCGCCAGGGCGGAGCGGATGATCAACTGCGCCACCAGATAGAGGTTACGGAGTTCCAGCAGGTCTTCGGTCGGGCGGCAGGTCGCATACAGAGCGTCCACTTCATCCGCGATCACCGAAAGAGCGGCATCCGCTTTGGCGAGCCGTTCATTGCTTCGGACAATGCCGACATACTTGGTCATGGCGTTCTGGATACGACGCTTCAGGGCGTCCGTTTCCGCTTCCTGAACGCGGCCCCGATACGGTCGGAATGGGGGGACATCCTCTCCGTCGTTGGCGATCTGGTCGCCATGCTGTCGCAACCATTGCGCGGCGCGATGCGAAAAGACCAGTCCTTCCAGAAGCGAGTTAGAGGCAAGTCGATTCGCTCCGTGGACGCCGGTACAGGATACCTCACCGGAAGCGAACAACCCCTTGAGGTTTGTTTTTCCGTTCAAATCTGTGACGACTCCGCCGCACATATAATGCGCCGCCGGGACGACTGGGATCGGCTCCTTGGTCATGTCAATGCCGTAGGATAGACATTTTGCGTAAATCGTAGGAAACCGCTCTTTGATTTCCGCCGCCGGTTTATGCGTGATGTCCAGATACATGCAGGGGGCGTTTTCACGCGTCATTTCGGCGTCAATCGCACGGGCGACGATATCACGGGGTGCGAGCGTCCCCCGTTCATCGTATTCTTTCATGAAGGCGCGGCCGCTTTTATCGCGCAGAATGCCACCCTCGCCGCGTACCGCCTCAGAAATCAGGAAAGAACGTGCGCCCGGATAGTAAAGCGTGGTCGGATGGAACTGAATAAATTCCATATTCGCCACCTTCGCCCCGGCCCGGAACGCGATTCCCACGCCGTCCCCGGTAGCGATGGAAGGGTTTGTGGTATGGGAATAAACATGGCCGCAACCGCCGGTCGCCAGAAAGACGGCGATACGCGCAACAAACGTTTCGATCGCCTCGCTGACTGTATCCAGAACATAGACGCCGCACACTTCGGTCTCATCCATCGATTTGGCAAGATCGATGCCGCTATGGTGCTCGAAGACGGTAATAGCAGGATGCGCCGCGACCTGCGCCACGAGAGCGCGTTCGATCTCTTGCCCGGTCAAATCTTTGTGAAATGCGATGCGATGGCGTGAGTGCCCGCCTTCCATCGTCAGAGCGATGTCGCCGTCCGATTCCTTGGTGAAATTGACGCCAAAGTCGATCAACTCATGGATACGGGCGGGCCCTTCCCGGACAAGGACATCAACGGCATCCTCATGACAGAGCCCCGCTCCCGCGATCAGTGTGTCTTTGATGTGTAGTTCGTAGGAATCATCCGGGGATTGAACGCCAGCGATGCCACCCTGCGCCCAGTTTGTATTACTTTCAGTTCGGTCTTTCTTGGTAACCAGTGCGACACTGCCCATGTCCGCGACCTGTAGCGCGAATGTGATTCCCGCAATGCCTGAACCTAAAACGACGAAGTCGAAAATGCGACGATTGTTTTCCATGACGCTCTGTATGCTCATCGGTATTTTATCCCGTCCGGTAACATCCGGAACACAACATCCGCTAATTCCGTTCCCGGTTCACCGTCTGCGAAGAAATAATCCGCCAGAGAGCCATCCGCAGACGCCGCAAAAGCGGTCAGGCGGAATGTCCCCTCGGCGGTGATGCGGGCGTGAGCGGCGATAGGCGCCGTGCATCCGGCGCCAATCCGGTTAAGAAAAGCGCGTTCCGTTCGTACAGCGTCTCGTGTGGGCGGATGATCTACGGCAACCTGAAGAAGGGAGATAGTTTCTGAATCCGAGGCGCGACACTGTACGGCGATACATCCCTGCCCGACCTGTGGCAAAGAAATCTTTATCGGTAGTCGTTCCGTGATAACGTCCGAGCGTTCCAACCGGTCCAGTCCCGCACAGGCGAGCGCCAGGGCGTCTGCTGCGCCTTCGGTTAATTTGCGCAAGCGTGTATCGACATTTCCCCGAATATCGGTGAACTGCAAATCCGGTCGAAACCGCTTCAACTGCGCCACCCGACGCGGCGCCGAGGTTGCGATAACCGATCCTTCGGGTAATTCACCCAATCCTGCTCCGCTTCGGGAAACGAGGGCGTCACGAGGGTCGGCGCGCTCACCGAACGCCGCCAGAGTCAGTCCTTCGGTATCGCCGGACGGCAAGTCCTTGGCGGAGTGAACGGCGATATCCGCTTCTCCCTGCAAGAGGGCGTTTTCGATCTCCTTGACGAAGACCCCCCGGCCCGCCATAGCCTGCAGGGGAATATCCTGTCGGGCATCCCCCGTCGTTTTTATAATCGACAGTTCAACGCTGACGCCCGCCGCCTGCAATAAATCCGCGACCCGGTGAGCCTGCCAGAGCGCCAGCGCCGAACCACGTGTCGCTAACCGTAATTCGCGTCTCATGAATTCGCTTACTTTCCTTGCCGTCTCACCGGATGCCGCGTGACCGATTCCCTTGCACGAAATACTCTTCTGCGAGGCTACTTTTTCGGTCTGGCTTTGTATTTATCATTCAGGCGCGTCTGCTTGTTAGTCAGACTGACCGGGACTCCGGCAACATATGCCCCTTTGATTTCCGTCGACACTTCCAATATATCGCCGTTCGTCAGAAGGATGTCGGCCTGTTTCCCGGCATCGATGCTACCGAGACGGTCGCCTACCCCTGTAATCTGGGCGGGGTAAAGCGTGATCGCCTTCAACGCTTCTTCGGGGGACAGACCGAACGCTGACGCCATAGCGGCATGGTTTGGCAGACGGCGGACATTGGTGGCGTCCCCTGTCGAGAGGCAGAACGGGACGCCCGCTTTCGCCAACTTCGCCGGGATAGCGTAGGCGTCGTCATAAGCCGCGTCATCCGAGCGGGGGAGGTTCAAGACAGGCCCCAGAATTACCGGAATTTTTTCCTGCGCGAGGAAGTCTGCGACTTTATCCGCTTCCTGTCCGCCGACGATCACGATACGGATTCCCTCACCTTTCGCCCAGTTGACCGCCGAGCGAATATCTTTCTCACGGTCAGCGCGAACGAACACCGGGACGGTTCCGTCCAGTACGGACAACATCGCTTCCAGTTTCGGATCGCGGTCATGTGTGGGGACGCCGTCCTTGCCTTCCGCCTTGCGAGAATCGCGGTAGCGTTTTGCTGTGTCGAAGAAATTATTGAGCGGTTTAAGAGCCGCTTTTTCTTCATCTTCATCGCCGGCGCTCACGACGGCGCGACGGCGGGCGCCCTGTTGCGCTCCGAACGCCGTATTGGGAAGCAGCCCAAAGCGCAGAGCCTGCGAATCACGCGAACCAGCCGGGACGAACGCACCGGAGCGGAAGTTAGGATCGGTATCGAGTTCGTCGTCGGGCGAACCGGAGGTTTCCTCACAGCGATGCGCCGTCTCGCGGAAACGCCGCTGACCCATGGTTGGAAAGTTCAGGTAAAGACCGGAAGTCGGCGAAAGCGCCATGTCTTCCCATGTCCAGCCATCGAGGCAGATAACGCCGCCCATGCCGCTGAGAACGCCGCCTGCCGGGGCGGTGACAACGTTCAAAATGCCGCCCTGCCGCGCCACGCCAATCCGTTCCGAATCCGGATTGACCGCAATGACGGACTTCAATTCCGGGTTGAACTCCCCGATTTCCCGGATGTCGTTGGTGGCGCGGATCGAATCGATCTCACTGATGCCCAGTGTGGTATCGGCATCGAACATGCCGGGATAAACATGAAGCCCGGCGGCATTGATTTTCTCCGCGGTTTCTGGAATCTTCACAGTATCCGCCGCGCCGACCGCAGCAATCTTCCCGTTTGCCATGACAATGACGCCATTGGGAATAATCGCCCCGCTGACAGTATGCACCGTCCCACCGACAATAGCACGGATCGCCTTATCGCCGGTGCGTAGCGCTGCCAGAGGAACCGACGCTCGCGGGAACGATGGCGTTACGTTCGCAGACGGCGTTTCCGGCTTCAGGGATGTTTGCCCCACGAGGGTAAGACCGCTTCCCGCTGGTTTAAGCGTGGTTGGGGAAGGCTTTTTGTCTTCGGGCTTTTTCTCCTCTGGCTTTTCTGCGGCGGCAAGACGCTTCTTTTCCTCTTCCAGCGCCGGGCGGGCGGCAAGGTCGGCGGCGCGGTCGAAGTACAGGGTTCCGTCGACGAAGGTTTTTTCGCAGATCGAGAGGGAAGAAAGCGGCGAACCGCTCCACACGACGATATCGGCGTCTTTCCCGACTTCCAGCGAACCGGTCATTTTATCGATGCCCAGTTGCTTCGCCGGGTTGATCGTGTCGAACTTGATCGCTTCTTCGGGCGCGATGCCGCCGTACTTGATCGCCTTCGCCGCTTCGAGGTTCAGTCGTCGCGCCAGTTCGGAGGAGTCGGAATTGAAGGACACATTGACGCCACGTTCGGTCATCAACGCGCCGTTGTAGGGAATAGCGTCATAGGCTTCGATTTTGAAGCCCCACCAGTCAGAGAATGTCGAACCGCCCACGCCATGCTTCGCCATTTCGTCCGCGACTTTGTAGCCTTCCAGAACGTGCTGGAATGTGCGGATACGGAAGCCGAAGTCCTCCGCCAGACGCATCAGCATCAGGATTTCGTCCTGACGATAGCAGTGGGAATGGACGTAGCGCTTGCCTTCCATGATCTCGACCAGGGCTTCGGATTGCAGATCACGGGCAGGGGCGTCCCGCTTTCCGGCGCGATGCTCCGCCCACTGGCGCTGGTAGTCCTTCGCTTTGAGGAACCCTTCCCGAATCACTTTTTCGACGCCCATACGTGTCGCCGGGTAACGGGGAACCTGTCCGGGGAACGAGAAATTGCTCTGCTTGGGGTTTTCGCCCAGCGCGAACTTGATTCCCGCCGGGGCTCCCTTCAAAAACAGCTCCTCCGGCGATTTCCCCCAGCGCCATTTCAGAACGGCGTTTTGACCGCCAATCGCATTCGCGGAGCCATGTAAAATGTTCGCCGCCGTCGTGCCGCCTGCCAGTTGACGATAGATATTTACATCATCCGCATCGATGACATCTTGAATGCGGCATTCCGCCGTGATGATGTTACTACCCTCGTTCACGCCGCCATCGATAGCGGTGTGGGAGTGGCAGTCGATCATTCCGGGGGAGATATGTTTCCCCTTCGCGTTGATTTCGGCTGTTCCGGCAGGAACTTTCAACCCGGCGCCGATAGCGACAATTTTGCCGTCACGGACAAAGATATCGGCATTGGGCAGAGTTCCCTGCGGCCCGGCAGTCCACACGGTCGCGCCACGCAGTATGAAGGAGGACGCTACCGCCGGAGGCAGGGGCGGAATCAAGCCCTCGCCAACGACCGGTGGGGCTTTGGGCGCATCCTCTTCTTTTTTGGTTTCCGCCGGTTTCTCTTCCGGCGTTTTTCCCTCCAGGGCGGCGATCGCCTGTTCTATGGTCACGCCTGCTGGGAGGAAGGGGCGGGCGACTTCCGGTTGCTTCTTGAGCGTTTCGAGGGCCATCTCCTTTGTGACGCCGGGAGGCAACGGAATATCCGCCAGTTTCACTGCTGCGCTTCCTGTGGGCGTCGTCACCTTCGGGATGTCGATTTGGACTTGCTTGCCGTCTACGAAAACATATTTCACCTTCGACTTTGGCGCGAAGAGTGTCCCATCGGAAACGGCGACCAGATTGGCGATCTTGCCAATTTCCAGCGTTCCCAACTGGCGATCAATGCCCAGGATTTTTGCGGGAGCTATTGTCGCCGCAGTCACCGCCGCCTCTTCCGGGAGACCCGCCGCGATAAACTTGCGGATATTCTTCGGGTAGTCATTGACGGCGCTCAATCCGATAGTGGTAAAGGCGAAGTTCACACCCGCCTTCGCCAGAATTGCGGCGGTTCGCGGCAGGGAAGCGCGGTAGCGGAAGCCTTGAAGCGTCGTGGGGTCTTCGTCGCCCTTCTTTACCTTCGGCGGTTCCGGCAACGCCACGGACAGAAGTACGGTCGCCTTCGCCGCTTTGAGCTCGTCCGCGATCCGGTAGCCTTCACGCCCACCTTCGATGATCGGCGCAATTTTGAATTCTCGGCACAATGCCAGAACGCGACGCATATCGGCGGCGGAATCGGCATGGAACGCCAGGGGCAGTTTTCCCTGAACCACCGGGCGCAAAGCGAGAACCTGCCGGGAGACGACGGGACGTGATTTTCCCTTCGGATCACGCTCGTACGCCGTGAGTCGCGCATCGGCGATCTGAGCGTCATACAGCGCCTGCCGGATAGCGGCGATTTCGCCCATCAGCGATTCCGGGTAGTCGCCCGTCGGGTCTTCCGCTGTCCAGTCAATGTGTGATGCCACAGCGGGGCGTAGCGTCATTCCCGAGGCATCACCTTCGCCCGTAGAGAAAACGGCGGAGGTTCCGGTAAATAGTCCAACGCCCGGAGAGACCAACATTGCGCCAAAACCCAGTTTTCGCCGCGCTTCGGTTGCGGCGTTGTCGGGCTTGTACAGCGTCGTCGCCGCTACATCCGATCGCACTTTCAGGACGTTGTACGAATCGCCTCGCGCCTCTTTCGGGTATTCGCTCCCAGCGGGCATCCCGATCTTTGTGTATCCATCCACCATTCCCGGATACACCGTGACTCCGGCGCCATCGAGAATACGCGCATCGGCGGGCGGCGCGACTTTCTCACCCACAGCGGCGACAAGTCCATCACGGAGGACAATCGTCCCCTTCTCAATGGTTTTTCCGCCGCCTATCATAATACGCGCGTTCGTAATGGCGTAGATATCAGGGGCGTTTTGCGCACGGGCGCCGGTGGAAAGAAGACAGGAAAGTACGACTATCAGGAAGGCACGGAATCGTAAATTGGGCAACGAAGGCTCCTGTACGCGCTGAACTCGCGGAGTGATACGCCGTTATACCCGAAACTTCCCTATTTTTCGCGCTTTGATATGGCTTGTTTTCTGCCTATTTTCGTGGAGTCAGGAGAAAACCCTGCGATAAATCGCCTTTAGTCGCCAAACCGACGATTTGTCCGCGTTGGTTCACACGAATTGCGGCAAAAAGATTCCATCCGGCGCGGCGAGAAACAGTGTCATTGAGAAAAATTTCCTGCTTACCATCCCAAAGGGCTGCTTCGTAATAAAAATCGCGCACGGCGAGACCGACCGCCTGTCCGGCATCGTTTACGCCGTAGGCGAGTGAGGGACGGGAGGAGAGAAACCGCGCTTTGCCGCTTTCCCAGAGTACCGCTTGAATAGTCGTTTCTTGCCCGAAAACGCCGCCGACACAATCGCTGCGACTGTTGATATCGTATGCCAGGCCATGATCGAATCCGCGAGGTCGGGGAAGGATTGTCAACCTTTTATCTTTTTGATAAAGGACCGGTTCGATGCGTGATTTCTCGCCCGCGCCGGTAAATCGAACGCCTGCCATATCGTCCGCATCATTGAGAGAAAGGGGCTGAAACGCGCCGATCTCACGCAGTTTACCTGCAGTCCAGAGAAACCCCTTGAGGGCGCTGTCGCTTTCTGTGGTCTGATAAAGGCCTGAAACCGTTCCGGCGTTATTGATGCTCTGCGGAAAGACCATCTGATTTTTAAGCGCAATAATCGTTGTTTTTCGATCCGCGCCCCAGATAATTCCGACGACAGGACCACTGTCCTTCATTCCCGCCCCGACAACATCGCCCCGGTCATTGATATCGACGGCAATACAATGGCGTATGCCGCTCGGGCGCTTCAATTCGACCGCTTTACCGTCCCGCCAGATGAACGAATGAATCTCGTCCATTTCCTCGGTCCAGGCTATACCGACCGCCGTTCCCTGATTGTTCAACGCAGTGACGCTACTGAAGGGAAAACCCGGGAGGGTGGCAATCTGCAAATCATACGAAGGTCGCGCCGTTGATGTCAGCGTCGTTCGTCGGAGTTTCCCTCTCTCATTTAGAAAGGCAAGGGCAAGCAGGACAAATGTCACCGCTACCGTAATGCGGCATAGCGTGATCATATTTCTGCGCACGCCCGATGATAGGGAACTGCCTGATTGCATAAATCACCTTCAGAAAAGTATGGTATTGACCGTTGTGATTATACTCGAATTCGAGGGCGTTTTCCTTTACCGGGATTGTATTTACACGGGTTCGTAACGCCACCAGAACGCCAGCCAGGGCGGAGCGATGGAAATGAAATGATCCCATGTACCCGGTTCCGCCTCGGAATCGCCGGTGAAATCCCGCGTGTCCGAAAAATGCGCCAGAGAAAATCCCATCCCGATCAGACTATTCATCACCTTGCCCAGAGTTTGTCGGTATTCCCGTGATTCTCGCTGCCCGTGATTTGCGGGAACGCTTGCGGCTTCGCTCTGGGAATAGACCCATTCCGGGTCGGGTATGCTCACTCTTGCGCCATCGGTATACGGCAATTTCAGGGAATAGCCGTCGCCGCTCCAGTGCGCTTCGGACAACCCGCAATAAAACGGGTTGTGCATCGCAAAGAAATACATTCCGCCGGGGCGCAATGTTCGCGCCACTTCGGCAAAGACGACACGGGCATCCGGTACAAAGCCGAGGGAATAGGGTTGATAGACCAGATCGAACGATGCCGGGGCGAACCCGGACAAATCGCGCATATCTCCCTGTACTGTCTGAATCGGAATTTGATAGTGCGCCGCCGCTTCCCGGTCGCGATTCAATTGCGCTTCCGAGAGGTCGAACACGGTCACCTGCGCTCCCAGAATAGCGAAAGCCGCCGACTGCTGACCGCCCGCTCCGGCAAGGCACAGGACATCCTTCCCCGTCAGATCGGCGAATAACCCTTCCAGGTCAAACCGTTCCCGCGCCGTCTCTGCATCCAGATTCAGTAAGGGACGGGTAAAGGGAGCGTTCGCCTCCACAAGAGTTTGCCATCGGTCGATATTGAACCGGGCGACATCGTCCACTATTTCGCCTCAAGCGTCTTTCTCAGGATAACCCGGTGATGCCCCGTCGCGTACCAGTTTTCCTGTTCGTAAAGGACGGAATAACCCTGTCGAAGATAGAATCCCGGCGCTTCGTAGCCTGCCGTTTCCGTCCAGATGTGTTGCACGCCGAGCGATGCGACCTTTTCTTCCAGTTTTGCCAGAAGCGTCGCGCCGATCCCCTGCCCCCGGTACGCCTTTTCGACAAACAGATCGCTCAGATAGAACCATCCGTTGTAGTCTGCGCCGTTCTTATAGGCAAGTCCGCTGGAGCATCCGACGAACAAATCGCCGTCCGTGACCACAAAGCCATGCCGCTCCGAGGTCTGAATCGGATTGTGATGTTCTATCGTGTGCTCATCGAATCCAGCATTCATCCGAGCGAACTCCGCCTCGGTCATCTCCCGCTCGAAGAATCCTATAGCCACAGAAATGATTCCTCAGTCATTGTTTCGGGTCAATCCAGATGCGTGTGAGAAAAAGATCGTTTAAATGGTCGAAATCGTTGGTATCCGGCTGATAGAGTGGCGGTTGTGGCGCGGGCTTTCTCACGATAGCCGTTCCAATGCCGCCTCTATTTCTTCATCGGTTTCGTCGCCGGGCCATTGCCCCACGATACGGTGCAGACCGTTTGTACCATCCGTCGGCGGATTCTCTGGCTCAATTTGCGTCAGCCACGCCGGGGGAGTATCCGGGCGGACATAAACGGGTTTGCCATCCACCCACTTCGTATTCGGAGCGCCGTCACCCGGTAGCAACGTCGGGACGGCGTTGTAAGCGATGGCGAACTTCTCCCCGGCGAAATCCGCAAGGCTCCGCCCGGAAGTTTTCGCGTCCGCTTCCAATTCTTCAGCGATTGCGTCAGGTAGGGTTATGGTTATCGTTCTCATGTTTTATCTCGTCAACGCATATTCTAACAGTGACCAAGCCCCTTTGTAAGGGGCAGCGTCTGCGATCCTGATAGAAAGCCAGATAACATCTGCCGCATACCCCCTTAAACGAACATAGTCATGGACGAACGAGGATGGCATAATGTAGACATCGGGCTTACCATCCCCACCAAATCCTCCCAAATCCACGAACGCGAAAAAGAGGTCGCTCTGGTTAGCCCGAGCCGCCTTGCTGCCAAAAGGAAATTGCAGCTCTTGAGGAACTTTGCCTGCGCCGCGACCCCGTCGCCGCTCTGCCCACTTTGTCGGCTTAACCTGAATGGAAATTGCCTTGCCGCCGTCCGCCGTTGCGACAAGGATATCAACATGGGGCGCATTACCATGCGTTGCGGCGGCATGGAAGCCACGGAATGCCAGTTGCGACATAACATAATAGACGCCCGCTGTCCCAACCATCTGGGAATCCTTCGGGCCGAGGGTTTGGGGTTCCCATGACTCATCTACCCTCCATAATTCGTCACAGAGGCGCGATGGCGTTAGCGGGAGTGTCTCTCCATTCGCCAATAATGCTAACGCCCGCTTACCGTCAATCGTCAGCGAAATGATTTCCTGCTGTTTGGGGCCGTGAGCAAGCCGAAACTCCCCAGCAAGGCGGGCGTTTTCCAGTTCGACGATTTCGCTCATCGACGGAACCTTGCCCAACCATTCTGCAAGTAAGATTGCTGGGAAAATCTCCATCAAATCACCTGCTTTTTCTCCGGCTCCTTTTCAATGATGCGGAGACCCAACTCGTCTAACTGCTTCTGTTCGACGGTGGCAGGAGCGTCCATCAGGGGGTCATAACCACCGCCCATTTTGGGGAATGCGATGACTTCGCGGATGTTCTCATCGTCGGTGAGGAGCATCACCATACGGTCGAGGCCGGGGGCCATTCCGGCGTGCGGGGGAGCGCCGAAGGCGAAGGCGTCGAGCATGTGACCGAACCGCGCTTCGATCTGCTCGTCGGTGAGGCCCATCTTCTTGAAGATCGCAACCTGCACTTCGGGCTTGTGGATTCGCACCGCGCCGGACGCCGCTTCATAGCCATTACAGACCATGTCGTAGCAGTACGCCCGCATTCGCGCCGGGTCGGAGTCGATCCACTCCAGATGACCTTCCTGCGGCAGGGCGAATGGGTTATGCTCGAACGTCCACCCGCCGGTCTCCTCATCCTTCGCAAAGACCGGGAAATCGGTGATCCAGCAATAGGCGAGTTTGGATTTGTCGATCAGCCCCAGCCTGTCGCCGATAAGGCGGCGCAGTCGGTCGAGGACTTTGTTGGTCATTTCCTTCGTGTCGGCGATAAAACCGACCAGGTCGCCGGGTTGCGCTTCGGACGCCGTGACAATCGCCGCTTTTTCTTCGTCGGAGAGGAACTTCGCCACCGGGCCACGGGTTACCGCGCCGCCATCGTCCACCAGAAAGTACGCGAAGCCCTTCGCCCCGAACTCGCGGGAGAGGTTCACCAGTTCATCCATGCCGGAACGCGGCAGACTCGCTCCGCCGGGATACCGGATGGCTTTGACCAGACCGCCAGACTTCAAGACATTCTGAAAGACAGCGAACTGCGTGTTTTCCAGAATCGCGCCGCAGTCGGTCAACTCCAGACCGAAGCGGATATCGGGTTTGTCGGAACCGTAACGCGCCATCGCTTCATCGTAGGGAATACGCGGGAATGGCTTGTGCAGGATCGTCTTGCCCGTTTCCTCCGCCAATCCGTCCACGACTTCGATCATCAGTCCTTCGACCATGTTCAGGATATCGTCCTGTGTGACGAACGACATTTCGAGGTCGATCTGGGTAAATTCCGGCTGACGGTCGGCGCGTTGGGACTCATCGCGGAAGCACTTGGCAATCTGGAAGTAGCGTTCGATACCCGACACCATGAGTAACTGCTTGTACTGTTGTGGGGCTTGCGGCAGGGCGTAAAAAAGCCCCGGTTCCAGGCGGTAGGGAACCAGATAGTCCCGAGCGCCTTCCGGCGAGGACTTGGTTAACATCGGGGTTTCGATTTCCAGAAAATCGTTCTTGTAGAAATACGAACGGACGCGCCGCACGACTTCGTGCCGCAACCACATCTTACGGTACATCGCCGGACGCCGGAGGTCGAGATAGCGGTACTTGATCCGCATTTCCTCATTGTTGGTGACCGTGTCTTCGTTGAGCTGGAAAGGCAGGGGACGCGCGGCGTTATGGACAATGATTTCCCGCGCTTCCACTTCAATACTTCCGGTGGGAAGATGGGGATTCTCCGCGCCTGCGATACGCTGAACCACCCGCCCGCGCACCGAGATACAGTACTCGGCGCGAATCTTCTGCGCCTCGGCGTGCGCCGCCTCGGACGTTTCATTACGCGACAAATCCACCACGATCTGTACGACGCCGGTTCGGTCACGCAAATCGATGAAGGTCACGCCGCCATGGTCGCGGATCGTCTCCGCCCATCCCGCCACCGTTACCTCTTCGCCTGCGTTCTCCGCCCGAAGCGCCCCGCACGTTACTGTCCTCTGCCACGCCTTAAGTTCCGCCATTGCACACTCCCGAAGTCATACAGCAGACAGCAGTGAGCGGACAGCGTCGGGGATAAATCCTTGTCGCTGTCCGCTCACTGCTGTCCGAATTACCCGCATTATAGCCCTGCGTTGAGGGTTTGGAAAGGAAAACCGGGACGGTAACCGAGATAGTCCTCTTTTTTCCTCGACATTACCCTTTAGCGTGTCGCCACGCGCCGTTGCTGACGATCCACGATGTTCATAATAGCCGACACATAGTCCGGATCGGTGCAATATCCGCCGTCGTAAAGCGCCTGGATCGCTGCGGAAGAACCGCGCGCCGTCCAGTACTTCGCGTAGTGAGGTCTTTTCAGGAATCGCTGGCAACGATCCACGATGCATTGGTACACCGATGTGTAATTCTTGAAATAATCGGTTGTGGCATATTGTCCGTTGCCGTCCCACTCGGTCGTGGCTTTTGCGGTAGCATCCTCGCCCGGCGAAGCCTTGATTCCGAACATATTATTGACGCCGGACATATGCTCGCCCCATCCGGACTCCTGCGCGAACTGCGCCGCGCAAATTTCCGGGTGCGGGTCGCCGACGCTTCGCGCTACCGCCAGCACCCATTCGAAACGTTTCTTTTTCACCGCTTCGATTTCGCCGCTGCTCGCTCCCGGTTCGTAGGTTGGATAGGGTGGGAGATTGGAAGGGACATTGCGTGGAATCCACTGATCCCGTTTGGGAAGGGGAGCCAACCCGGTCGCCGGTTTGGTTCCTGACCCGCCGAGCGTCGCCACAAATTCATCGCAGGTTTCTTCGCGCCGGGTTTCCAGGTCCGCAGCCATCAGGACAAAGCGGTATGTCCCGCTCTTCCAGTCCGATGTATTGATAACGAATTCCCGGTCACCGCCGCTGGGATTGGGGCCAACCGCCAGCGTGTTAACCATGATGCCATCTTTGAACACATAGACAATCGGGGTCATGGTGTCCGGCACACTGGATGGCCAGTCGGTAATCGAGAGCGTCGTTTCGCCCCCTGCCAGTTTAGACGGGATCGTGGCGGCGTTCCACTTCGGATGCGGTAACGGGAGAGCGGTCCGTAAAGTGGGTTGTTCGGGCAGGCGTGGTCCGTTACTGACATCGGCGCGGCAGTAATCTGCGATTTTCTCGACGCCGTTCTTCTCGGTCACGACCACACGGATCTGATATCTGCCGTCTGGAACGTAGGTCGTGTCCCATTTGAAGCGTATCGGTAGGCGATCTGTCGGAACCGAAAGTATTTCGCGTTCTCCCTGCATAACCTTGATCGTCACCTCCTTGTAACGCAGTAAAGCGCGTGGAGATCCTTCGCCAATTGTGTAGGTGACGGTTCCTGACGGCCGATAAGGGTTTCCCGGCGGCAAGGTGATACGGAACAGAGGATCACTATTGAGGGAGGCGAACTGTGCGGTAGCAGGGGGAGCGATACAAAGGAAAGAAACGATTATAAGCAAAAAACGAACGAAGCTGTATTTACCAAATGCCATGACCTCTTGACCTAACTCATAATGTCGTTGGACGCATCTTTCGACAGATAAAACCGGAATACCTGCCATTCATACGGAAAAATTACAAAAAAACTGAGTCCGATGCAAGTGCGTCGGACTCAGTTCGGTACGGATTATGGTTGGTGGGATGCCGAGGAGGGGACTTGAACCCCTACGCCTTGCGGCACATGCTTCTGAGACATGCGTGTCTGCCAATTTCACCACCTCGGCGGAAGCGGCAGGAGGATTGTACGGCGCCCCATGCTAACTGTCAAGAAAATCAGGTGATTTCGCGGAGGCTATGAGGCCGTTTTCCTCTCAATTTAGGAATTGCGCCGACTAAAGCGGGTTGCGCCCGAGCGGAAGTTATGCTACAATCTGTTTCGCTGTCCTGCCTTTGGGCAGGTCAACACTAAACGGGGCTGTGGCTCAGCTGGGAGAGCGCTACATTCGCATTGTAGAGGTCAGGAGTTCGATCCTCCTCAGCTCCATAAAATTCCATAAAATGAAAAACGCCAGAGTGAATAGAATTCACTCTGGCGTTTTTGTCTTGTCAATCGTTTCACCCGCAACGATGGAAATCCCGCTTACTTGTTCTGCGTGAGCGAATTTTCCTGAGTGAAGGTGTCATAAACTGTCAGGGCGCGAGTTGCCATCGCTGACCCGCGTTCGCGCTTATCGCGGATGCGGTCGCCCTCTAACGGCGGGAAAATCCCCCAGCAGGCGTTCATCGGAGCGAACGTTTTTCCTTCATACGCGGCGACATAGTTTGTCAATGCTCCATGTGCGGTAACATCTGGAAATGTCAAGGCTGATTCGCCATGAGCGAGGCGGGCGGCATTGATTCCCGCAAGTCCGCCCATCGCGGCGGATTCCAGATAGCCTTCCACCCCGACGATCTGACCGGCGAACAGGATACGCGGGTCTTTTCGCAGTTGCAGCGTTTGGTCTAACAGGGTAGGCGAATGGATATATGTATTGCGGTGCATCACTCCGTAGCGCACGAACTCCGCATTTTCCAGACCGGGAATCATGCGGAAGATCCGTTTTTGCTCGCCCCACTTGAGCCGTGTCTGAAAACCGACCAGATTATAAAGAGTGGCTGCCTTATTTTCCTGTCGTAATTGGACGACGGCATAGGGACGGCGACCAACGCGGGGGTCGAGCAAACCGACCGGCTTCATCGGACCAAATGCCAGCGTTTTCGCGCCACGGGACGCCAGTTCTTCCACCGGAAGACAGGCTTCAAAGTACTTGATATCCTCGAAGTCGTGAACCGGCGCTTTTTCAGCGGCGGAAATAGCTTCGACGAACGCCAGAAAATCTTGTTTATGGTCGAAAGGGCAGTTGAGGTATGCCTCATCGCTTTCCTCACCCTCTGAGGACGATTTGCCGTAACGGGAAGCGCGGAATACCTTGTCATAATCGATGGTGGCGGCATCCACAATGGGCGCGACTGCATCATAGAAATAAAGATCATACCGCCCGGTAAGCTCACCGATGCGGGCGGCAAGCGTGTCTGAGGTCAACGGACCGGAAGCGATAACAACGATTCCTTCGTTGGGAATATCCGCCGCTTCTTCCCGCACGAATTCGATATTGGGGTGACTTGCCAGGCGCTCAGTGACGAGGTCGGAAAACGCTTCCCGATCCACTGCCAGCGCTTCCCCGGCAGGAACTCGCGTATCTTCGGCGCACTGTACGATGAGCGAGTTCAGGCGGCGCATCTCTTCCTTGAGAAGTCCGCTGGCATTGGTCAGCAGATTACTTTTGAACGAGTTTGAGCAGACAATTTCTGCGGCGCGGTCTGTCTGATGAACAGGCGTGTTTTTAACCGGACGCATTTCCAGCAGGCGCACCTTCGCCCCCCGGTTCGCTGCCTGCCATGCCGCTTCGCTTCCCGCCATTCCCGCCCCGATAACCGTCACTGTCGCTCTATTTTCGTTCATACGCAACTATTGAATCATACAAATCAAAGGGCGGCGCTCTTGCTCGAATCTCCTTTTCTCTGTTACTTTTTTAGCGGAAAAGGTGCGGCGAACGATAAAATGCGTGTGGTATAATAGTTTCGCTCCGGGCGGGCCGCGTTGCCGGAACGTACGGCGGCGAGTTGTAAAGTCCTCCATCGGGGCGTAGCGCAGTTGGTAGCGCGCGACGTTTGGGACGTTGAGGTCGCAGGTTCGAATCCTGTCGCCCCGATTGCTGGGACGCATAAACTATAGAAGTTTTGCGGGAGTAGCTTAATGGTAAAGCTCCTGCCTTCCAAGCAGATAACGAGGGTTCGATTCCCTTCTCCCGCTCTCGGAAACGACGACCGCCGGAAAGTATAAAACGCTTTCCGGCGGTCGTCGCTTTTTGGTCTTCTCTTTCGTTCCAGAACCTTGATTCCTCTCCCGACTTCCGGTTACTATGAAACGTATGGCGGAAACAATTCTCGTTACCGGTATCTCCGGGTTTATCGCGGGCAATCTAGCAATGACACTGGCGCAGTCGGGCGCGACGGTAGTGGGAGTCGGGCGGAATCCGCCGCAGGCATCCTCCCCGGATATTCGGTTTATTCCTCTGGATATTCGCAATTTCGATGCGGTCTGTCGGGTGATGCAGGAAGTGCGACCCTCGACGGTCTACCATCTGGCAGCCTGTTCTACGCTGGCGGCAGCGCAGACCGAAGGGGCGCGTGCCGTGCTGGAAACCAACGTCGGTGGGACGTGGAATTTGCTGGAAGCCTGTCGGCGTGAAGAGGTCGGTGTCGCCGTCATCGCTTCTTCCGATAAACAGTATGGCGCAACGACGCCGTCTCCCTACTCTGATCAGGATGTGACCGGATTTGGCAATGGCGGTCTGTACGAGCTTTCAAAGGCGCAACAGGATCAAATTGCCCGCGTTTATGCCGGACTATACGATTCTCCGGCGATTCGTGTAGCGCGACTGGTGAATATCTACGGGCCGGGCGATCTGCTCTGGTCACGGATTGTGCCGGGAACCATCCGACGGCTACTCACCGGAGAAAGACCCCGTCTGACATCCGGGTCTGCCGGGGAGGCGTTACGCGAATACCTCTTTGTTGAGGATTGCGTGCAGGCATTACGGCTTCTGGCTGACGATGCGGCGAACCGGGGCAATGCTCCCCTTAGGCGTGACGATGGCAAACTCGCTCGCATAGGCTTTAACCTGCCTGCCGGGTATCGCGCCGCCGCCGGAGAAGTGATCGCCGCAATGCGAGAATCCCTACGTGATGATTTCGGAATCGAAGGCCCGGAACCGGAAATATTACCCGGCCCGACGGGCGTTTTTGAACCTGGTTCGCAGTTTGCCGATACGTCCCGGTTCCAGTCGCTTTTCCCTGATTTTACGCCGCGCCCTTTCCGCGAAGGATTACAGGCGACCATTCCGTTCTACCGGGATTATATGGTGGGAATACAATTATAATAAGGACGCTTAACGGGGCACGGCTGCCGTGACCGGTTGCGCCTTCAGAACTTCCGTCAGGGCGGACGGTGACAGGGAGAGCAAAAACCCGCGCTTTCCGCCGTTGATATAGATTTCCGGCAAATCGAAGATAGTAGCTTCGGCATAGATAGGAAGCGGGTTTTTCGTTCCGAAGGGACTGGTTCCCCCAACCAGATATCCGGTTCGCTTTTGCGCTGTCGCCGGATCGCAGGGGGAGACGCTCTTTGCGCCAATCGCTTTCGCCAGCATTCCTACTGCAACTTCCCGGTCGCCATGCATCAGGATAATCAGCGGTTTTCCGGTATCGGTTTCCATCACCAGCGTTTTGATGACCGAATGTTCGTCCACTCCCAACTCACGTGCGGCAACCGTCGTCCCGCCATGCTCTTCGTAATCATAGAGATGTTCTGCGAACGGAATATGTGCGTCGCGGAGAGCCCGAATCGCGGGTGTGACCGGAAATTTATCAGCCATAGCGGTAAAGATTATAGCGCGACTGGAATCACGCCGCGAACGCTGTTGATGAAAAAAAGCCGCGAAGCGTTTCGCACATCCGCAATTGTCAAAATGCGCTCGCGAATCACTCCTCGCCTCAGTAATTCCTCACGATAGACGCCGTTAAGAAGGCCGCAGGTTCGGGGGGGAGTCCAGAGAACGCCTTCTATCTCGGCGACGACATTGCCGATAGTAAACTCGGTGATTTCTCCCTCCTCGTTCCATAAGAGAACATCGAGCAAATGGCGTTTTTCTAGATCGGCGCGATGTCGGGCGCTGTCATAGGCGGCGCGGTGGGTCGTCTTATGGTAGAGGAAAATGTCCTTGCAAGAAATTTGAAGTTCCGCAAGGGTTACCGAACGCAAAGCGGTGGGCGCTTCCGCCGATGAGTCGGTGAGCGAAAATTCCTCCTGAAAAGCGCCCTGTAACGGTGCGATCTCGGTTCTGGGGCGTCCGGCGGCATCGACACAAAAGCGAACGCGCCATAACCCTTCCGAATGCGATAAGGCAAGGCGATCCAGCGCCATTTTGAAGGCAGTAATGTCGCAGGGGCGCTGAAAATAGGCGGACGTAGCGGCAACTCGGGAGAGGTGGCCTTCATAGAAGCGGTACTGTCCGTTTTCCAGACGCAACGTTTCCAGTAAATCGAACTCTGGATGGGGGGGCGCTGTCAGGATCGCCGATTTCGTTTCCATCTCCTGCCATTCGCGTTCCGCTGTCGAATCCCAGACGATTCCGCCGCCGACGCCATATTCCGCCATCCCGGTTTCGCTGTCCCGAACGAGCGTCCGTATAGCGACATTGAAGGTAGCGTCTCCGCCCGGATAAACGATGCCGACAGCGCCGCAATAAACGCCACGCGAGGATTTTTCCAGAGCGGCGATATGCCGCATCGTCTGCACTTTAGGGGCTCCCGTCACTGAACCGCAAGGAAACAGGGCGGTAAAAATTTCCGCCAGCCCGACGCCGTCACGACGGGTCGCCGTGATCGTGGAAGTCATCTGCAAGACGGTAGGATACCGCTCGACGGAAAACATCTCTGAGACCTTCACCGTGCCGGGGACGGCGATACGACCCAGATCGTTGCGCAGTAAATCGACAATCATCACATTTTCGGCACGTTCCTTTTCGGAAGCCGTGAGCGCAGCGGCGATTGCATTGTCTTCTTCGAGCCAGCGTCCTCGTCTGGCAGTTCCTTTCATCGGGCGTGTAGTCAGGACATTCCCCCGCAAATCAAAGAAAAGTTCGGGAGAGATGGAAAGGATTTGAAAACGCCCCGTATCCAGAAATGCGCCATAGGGCGTTTCCGATTGCGCTGTAAGGAGACGGTGATACACCGCATGGACATCGCAATCAGGCGGCCATGTCGCACGTAAGCGTCGGGTCAGGTTTACCTGATAGGTTTCGCCTCGCCCGATAGCGTCATGCACAGCAGCGATAGAGCGCTCCCACTCTGAGGGTGAAGTATCGCTCGTAAACTCGGGAAGAAAAGAAACACGTTCTTCCCTACCCGGCTTTTCCTCCGCCGGATTCGTTTCCGATAGAGTGAACCAGAGGAGGGGAAGGTCATCGGAGGGTTGACGAACCGTCAGCGCCGGATCGAATGCCGGAGCCGCCTCATAGGCGACAAAACCTTTCGCCCACAGTCCGTTCTGCGCCGCTTGCTCTATCGCCTGCAATGCCGGAATCACTTCGGATAGTGCGTATGCCGCAATGACTCTTCCTTCGCTTTGCATCGCTTTTCTTTCCAGGTGTTTCTACAGAATTATGGGGAAGCGGAATGCGCTTCCCCCGGCGACGATCCGACCGTTACAGCGCTCCGAGGCGCTCGGTCAGTTTCGATTTTTTATCCTGTAACTCCGCCGCCTGCTGGCGGGCTTTGGCTACTACCGCTTCCGGCGCGGAATCGACGAACGCCGGATTTTCAAGACGTACAGTTAGACCGGCAAGGTCTTTATCGATCTTCGCCACTTCCTTTTCGATACGCACCTTTTCCGCCGCCAGATCTTCCGCAGACGCCTCCGGACGAGGCAAGGACACATCCCCGTACCGTGTCGGCATGGCGACCGTCTCCCCTGCACCTGTTCCCATAGCCAGCGGGGTGAAGCGTGTGAGGAACTCGATAATCGGCGTATTTGCTGCAATAATGGCTCGTGAGGCATCATCCGAGGGCGCGAAGAATGCAGGGCCGCCTTTTTTCAGGTTGTTTTCCGCCTGAAGGTTGCGGAGCGCCCGTGTCACTTCCTGAACTGCCGCCCATTCGGCTTCGGCGACTGTATCACGAGGCGCGACACCGCTCTGCGGGTAGTCTGCGAACATCAGGAACTCCACTCCCGCCGCCGCTTTCGCGCCGGGAAGCGCCTGCCAGATCGCCTCCGTAATGAACGGCAGAATCGGGTGCATCAGGCGCAGGGTGCGTTCCAGCGTGAACCAGAGCGTCCGACGAGCGGCATCGGCATCCGCCCCTTCGCCCTGAAATCGGGGCTTTGCGGCTTCGATATACCAATCGCAGAAATCATCCCAGAAGAACTCATAGATCGCACGCGCCGCATCGTCCAGATTGTAAGTCTCCAGCGCTTCATTTACCGTCTGCGCCGTTTGCGAGAGCCGCGAGAGAATCCATCGGTCAATAAGCGTTTGGGGCGCCGCAAGCGTTGCGCTCGCTTCCGTTGCCGTGAGATTCATCAGGGCGAAACGGGAGGCGTTCCAGAGTTTATTGCAGAAATTTCTTGCCTGCTCACCCTGCTCCTGTTTGCCTTCGCGGATCGGTTTGATGCGGATATCCTGACGTTGACCCGCCTCGCGGGCGAGCATGAAGCGCAGGGCGTCGGCGCTGTAGAGGTTGATCAGATCGACCGGGTCTACGCCATTACCGAGAGATTTGCTCATGCGTCGTCCTTTTTCATCAAGGATGGTCGCATGGATATAGACATCATCGAAGGGTTTCTGACCCAGAAATTCCTCGCCCGTCATAATCATGCGGGCGACCCACAGATAGAGGATTTCTTGCGCGGTGAACAGTCCCTGTGTCGGGTAGTAGTACTTCAGGTCGGTATCGGACTGCGGCCAACCCAGGGTGGCGAATGGCCAGAGCGCGGAGGAGAACCATGTATCGAGCACATCTTCGATCTGTTCGATTTCGGTCGTTCCCGCTTTCGCTTCGGCGTCCTCACGGGTTCGCGCCACCACATATGACGTTTGATCGTCGGCGTCACCTGCTAAATTGCGCCAGAGCGGCATCCGGTGTCCCCACCAGAGTTGGCGGGAAATGGGCCAGTCACGCAGGTTTTCCATCCAGCGCAGGTAGATTTCCTTGTAGCGCGGCGGCGTGAAGCGCACATCGTCGGAGGTCACGGCGGCGATTGCCTTTTCCACCATCGGTGTCCCGGTCATTTTGCAGAACCATTGACGCGAGAGAAGCGGCTCCACCACGATCTTGCAGCGATCACAACGCCCAACCTGCTTGGTGTGCGGCTCCGTTTTGACCAGATAGCCCTGTTCTTCCAGATCCGCGAGGATTTGCTTGCGCGCCTCGAAACGGTCAAGCCCGGCATAGACTCCGGCGTTTTCGTTCATGGCGCCATCCGGACCGATAACCGTGATGCTCGGAAGGTGGTTCCGCACTCCAGCCTCGTAGTCGTTCGGGTCATGGGCAGGCGTCACCTTCACGGCGCCGGTGCCGAATTCCATCTGCGCGAAATCATCACCGATGAGCGGTATTTCCCGTCCAACGAGCGGCAGAACGAATGTCTTCCCGATCTGTTCGGCGTAGCGCGGATCGTTCGGGTTCACCGCCACCGCTGTATCGCCCAGCATCGTTTCCGGGCGCGTGGTCGCGACCGTCACCGAACCCGAACCATCGGAAAAGTCATAGCGGATATGGTAGAGGAATGAGTGCTCTTCCTCATGCTCCACTTCGATATCGGAGATCGCTGTGCGGTGAAAGGTGCACCAGTTGACGATGCGGTAGCCGAGATAGATATAACCTTCGGCGTACAGCTTTTCGAACACGGTCAGAATGGCGTCATGGTAGTTCGGGTCGAGGGTGTAGCGGGTTCTGTCCCAGTCATAGGCGCAACCGAGGCGCTTGAGTTGAGAAAGGATCGTCCCGCCGTATTCGTCCGCCCATTGATTCACCCGTTCGGTGAACTTTTCGCGTCCGAGGTCGTAGCGCGTCAGTTTTTCCTTCGCGATTTGCTTTTCCACCACAGACTGTGTGGAGATCCCGCCATGGTCGGTTCCCGGCAGGATCAGTGTGTTGTAACCCTGCATCCGTTTCCAACGCCCCAGCGTATCCATGATGGTATTGTTCAGGGCGTGACCGAGGTGCAACGCTCCCGTGATATTGGGCGGCGGAATCGTGATACAGAAACGTTTCTCGCGTTCATCCGGGACGCCGCGAAAGCAACCGGCTTCCAGCCATTTTGCGTAAATTTCCGCTTCCGTCGTTTGCGGCTCATATCGTGTCGGCAGTTCCATCGTTTTCCTTCCGGCGCGGGAAACGCAAAGGCCCCGCGCCCCAGAGCGATAACAGATCGCCAGGGACGCAGGGCCTCACTATGAAATGCCGTGCGCGGTACCACCCCGGTTCAGGCATCCGTCGCACGACGGACGCCTACACTTCTTTCCGCTGTAACGGGCGGGCCCGTCCGACTCCGGGGCGACATTCGACGGTTGTTTTGCGTGTTGTGGCTCTCAGTCGATGACCGCAACTCCCTGTTGCAAACGTTTCCGCCTACTCTTCCCATTCAACACCGGGAAATTCAATTGTGACCGAATTTTATCGTCTGCGATAGTGACCGTCAAGCCGTTTTGATGTCGCTTCGCTTTCCGTTTTTTTATCAGAGGAATCAGTCTCCTTATCTGGCAGCCAGCCTCGCTCTGGTAAAATAATCTGATTTGGTAAGATAGCCCTATGACGGAGAGCATCCCCTTGAACGATATCCACGCCGCCTCGGAACGCGCCGGCTTTTTAC
>CAIVZM010000056.1 GCA_903910385.1 uncultured Armatimonadota bacterium | reverse complement strand
GGCAACGCGCCGACTTCGTTCCATATCGGGGCGACAGGATTCGAACCTGCGACCTCTGCGACCCGAACGCAGCGCTCTACCAAGCTGAGCCACGCCCCGACAGCAAGAAGAATGTTATCACGCGGCGTAAGACGCCGCAATACCGGAGGTAGATGCGTTTATCACTCCGAAAATGATATAAACAGGATGTGAAAACCCCCGTTTATTCTCATTCCCGCCCGGCTTTCCGAGGAAACTCAGGCATTATTCTTTCTCTGACGGCGCTTCTCAGCATCTTCCTGATTGTCAGTAGCGCTCCCTCGGCATTCGCACAACCCAAGCTGTCCGGGACTGCACCCACGGCGATAGTGCGTGTTGCGCCGATCAAATATCGACAGCGCACTCTGGCGAACGGTCTTCAATTTTTCTCGATAGAAAGCCATAAAAGCCCAACCGTCGCGATCCAGGTCTGGTACCACGTCGGCGGCAAAAATGACCCCGAAGGAAGATCAGGCTTTGCGCATCTGTTCGAACACATGATGTTCAAGTCGACCAAAAACCAGAAAAACGAAAACCTTGACCGTCTGACCGAAGATGTTGGCGGAGCCAACAACGCCTTCACAGAGGAAGACCACACCGTCTACCATGAAACCGTCCCCTCCAATTATCTGCAAACGTTGCTCTGGGCGGAGAGCGACCGAATGGCGAACCTGAATGTGACGGAGTCCAACTTCATCTCCGAGCGAGCAGTGGTTCAGGAAGAATTCCGGCAGGGCGTCCTCGCCGATCCCTATGGCAGACTGAGTCTGGCGAAAGAGAGAAATTCTTTCACCGTGCATCCATACCGTCGGGGCGTTATCGGTTCGATCGCCGACCTGGACGCCGCCACTATTAGCGATGTAAGGGATTTCCATTCCACTTTCTACCGCCCGGACAACGCGACGTTGATCGTCTCCGGCGACTTCGATCCCGCGCAACTGGATGCCTGGGTAGACAAATATTTTGGTCGTATTGCGAAGCCAATCACGGAAATCCCCCGAATTACGGTGGAAGAACCGGTGCGAACCGCAGAAAAGCGAGTTCTTGCGACTGCACCGAATGTCCCCTTGCCCGCCATCGCGATTAACTTTCTGTTGCCGCCCCGACGTGACCCAGATAGCGTTGCGTTACGCGTTGCAGAAGTTATTCTCTCAAGGGGAGATTCATCCCGGATCAATCAATCTCTGGTCTATCGTCAGCGAGTCGCTGCCCAGGCGAGCGCCTATCTGGATTTCCGTGAGGACGCCAGCCTCCTCGACATGACGATTATCACGGCAGGAGACAAATCGCCGGAGGCGGCGGACAAGGCGGCCCTCGCCGAATTGGAAAAACTCAAGACGACTCCCGTCTCCGCCGCCGAACTCGCCAAAGCGCAGAATATCCTTCTCGCGGACGCTCTGGAAGAGCGCGAAACGGCGGAAGGTCAGGCGTTCGCTCTGGGAGAAGCCGCAGTTCGCCTCGGCGACCCGGATCGGGTCAATAGTGACATCGCACGTTTGCAGGCGGTCACCGCCGCTGATATTCAGCGTGTCGCACAGAAATATCTCACCACGAAGAACCGTCTGGTGATCCGCTACATCAACGGCAAAGATCAGGAAAGCGGAACAGGTAAAGCGGCTAAGGCATCCCCCGCAAAAGCGACGGTCTTTACGCCTCAGGAAACCGCGCCGTTTCCCGCCGCCCCGCGCCCGGTCGCCTTTCCCCTGCCCGAAGAAAAAAAGCTGGCGAACGGGATTCGCGTGATCGTTGTGCCACGTCCCGGAACCGGGATGGTCAGTATTACGGCGAGCGTCCGCGCCGGTAGCGTCCTTGAATCCAACCGGGAAGCGGGCCTTGCAGACTTTACCGGATCGCTACTCACCAGAGGAACCAAAAAGCGTTCGGCCCCGCAAATCGCCGAAACGGTCGAAGCTCTGGGCGGTTCGCTTTCTTCCGGGGCAAGCTGGGATACCGCCAGCGTCCGCCTCTCCTCGCTGGCGTCACGGATCGAGGGGACGCTACCGGTATTTGCCGAAGTCGTACGGGCGCCGGCATTCGCCACCGATGAGATCAATCGTTTACGATCCGAAAATATCGACAACCTTTCAGTCGACCTTCGCAATCCGGGAACGATTGCCAATCGCACCGCCGCCCGCATTGTCTATGGCGAAAGCGCCTACGGTCATTCGCTCAGAGGCACACCGGAAACGCTGAAAAACCTGAACACGACTACCATTCACGCTTTTTATGAAAGCCATTATCAGCCGCGTCAGACCATCCTCGTTTTTGGCGGGGATATTACTCCTGCCGCCGCCTTTGCGCTCGCCGCACGCTATTTCGGGGACTGGAAGCCTGCCGGACGCTCCGCCCCGCTTGCGCCTGCTCCCGCTATCGCACAAAAAGGGGGACGGGTGGTGGTGATAGATAAGGCGGATGCCGGTCAGGCGGCAGTGACAATCGCTCGGCCCGCCATCCGGCGCTCTGATCCCGCCTATCCTGTGGGAAGGGTGACTAATAGCGTTCTAGGCGACGGGTTCTCGTCACGTTTAAATCAGGAAATCCGTATCAAGCGGGGCTTATCCTATGGCGCCAGCAGTAATCTGGATACTCGTCGGGACGGTGGAATTTTTATCGCCTCCGCACAAACACGGAACGATGCCGCGCCGGAAGTGGCTTCCCTGCTGAAAACAGAATTGAACCGTATGGCGACCGATCCCGTACCGGGTTCGGAATTGATCCCCCGGAAAGCATCCCTCAGTGGCGACTTCGCAAGGGGTCTGGAAACAGGAGCAGGCTTGACATCGTTTGTGGCGTCGCTTGCCTCCTACGACCTGCCGCTTTCCCTTCTTAACTCTTACCTCAAGCAGTTAGAATCCGTCACTCCGGCGCAAATTCAGCAATTTGCCAGAAAGTATCTGAGCGCCACAGATGCCAGCATTGTCATCGTCGGCGATGCACGACAGTTTCTGCCCGCTCTGAAAAAACGTTTTCCGAATGTCGAAGTCATTCCGGAACGAAAACTGAATTTAAATTCGGCGAGTCTGGTCAAACAGAAATGAGACGGTTTACCCGGAGAAGGCCGCTGGGTAAACGCTGGTAATACGTTCTATGGTAATCGGAATAGATGCAGGCGGAACTTCGGTTCGCATCGTCCTCGCGAAAACGGAGACCGGTAAAGTCGTAGCGGAAGCGAGCGCCGCCGCCGATGCGGACGGCGGCCCGGAAGCGGTCGCACGTTTATGGCGAAAAATGGATACCGGAAGCGGTTCCGAAGTCGTGGGCGCGGTCGTTGCAGGAATCGCCAAAATTACGCGTGAAGGCGTCCGAAAACGCTGGGAAACAGCGCTGAGCGATATGTTTCTTGAAGCGGCAATATCCATAGTTCCTGATTATGTCGCGGCGTTTCACGGCGCGATTCCGGATGGTTGTGGAATTATGGTCATCTCCGGGACAGGTTCCGTCGCTTACGGCGAAAACAGCGAAGGCGCATTCTGCCGCGTGGGCGGGCGAGGATGGGAATACGGCGATGAAGGAAGCGGTTCTCATCTGACGACCGAAATCCTCCGCCGTACCCTCCGTGCGCTGGACGGCATAGAAGTCCTAACACCGCTTCAGGAAGCAGTCTGCGCCTCGCTCGATACCAGCGACCCAGATTTATTGGGTGGCGCGGCGCGTCAGAGGGCGGAAGCGGAGGGACGCGGTTTTCTCGCGCCGCTCGTTCTGGAAATGGCGCGATCCGGCGATGAAGAAGCGGCGAATTTGTTTATTGGTTCCGCTGGTTGGCTTTCATCCCTGGTCTGGTGCGTTCATCGAAGGCTCGGTCTTGCGCCGGAAGAGGCAACGACCATTGCGACTATAGGTGGACTATGGGAAGCGGGGGATTTGATCCTGCCGACTTTCCGACGCCTTATCGCCCGACGCATGCCCGGCGCGTCCGTCGTACCGCCGAATTCTTCTCCCGTCCTTGGCGCGGTGAGGATGGCGCGGCGTTCTTTACACGGGCAAGGCTCTATGATTGACTATAAAATATACTGAGCGGAAATTTATTCTCGCAGAAGTCAGGAAAAACGAATGGATTCGGAAACGCCTATCTGGAAGTGGACTGCCGCCCTTGTCGGGGTCGTCGTTGCGTGTTTCTGCCTCGGCTACTTTGTTCTCGGCCCCTCGGCCCGGCCCGGCGGTTCCAGTGTCGCCAGTAATAATACTCCTACCAGCGGTGTCGGCATTATTACAGAAGCGCCGCCTGCTCCCCGTCCTTCCGCGCCTTCAATCCTGATTCAGGAACGCACCGATGAAATAGAAGCGAAACGCAGTAAAGACGCCGAAGAAGCAAGACAAAAAGCGGAGGCGGAGACTCAGAAACGAACCGAAGAAGAAGCAAAAAAGAAGGCGCAGGAAGCCGCCAACAAAAAAGCGGAAGAAGAAGCCAAAGCTCAAGCTACCGCCACGCCCTCCCCTACACCCGCACCGGAAAGCGCTACGGTAAACGCTACGGAAAGCGCGAAGCCTACGACAACCGGCGAGACGCCCACTGATCCTTCGAAGAACACATCAAACGACAGCGTCAAGAATGGGGAGACTAAATCTCCAGACACCAAACCTACAGACACCAAACCTACAGATACCAAACCTACAGACACGAAAACCCCGACAAATACGCCACCGACGCCCAAAGCGGAACCGGCAACTGTCAAACCGGAGCCGCCAACGCCCCTGCCCGCGGCGGCGGATAGTCTATTTCGGGTACACGTTGGGTCTTATCCCAGTCGAGACACCGCCAAAAATATGGCTTCCGAGCTTAGCGGACGCGGTTATTCTGCAACCGTCATTGGCGCAGGAGGAACATTTAAGGTGCAGGTCGGTGCGTTTAAGTCACGGGACAAAGCGGAAAGCGTCCAGAAAGAACTTTCTGCCAACGGTTACGACGCCTCCGTGACCCCCTGATCTGTTTGATCAGGTACGGAAGCGGTGGACTCAGGAACACGCATGGAAAGCCCGCGTGAGACGCCGGGTTCCTGCATGGTGACGCCATACCACAGGGGAGCGGCCTCCATCGTGGTGACATTGTGTGTGATGACGATGAACTGCGATTCCTGACCGTTGTAGCGCAGGAGATCGGCGAACTTTTCGACGTTTGCCCCGTCCAGCGGGGCATCCACTTCATCCAGAACGCAGAAGGGGGCCGGACGCACTTCCAGAAAAGCGAAAAGTAGGGCGCAGGCAGTCAAAGCGCGTTCCCCGCCGGAGAGGAGAGCCAGGTTCTGACGCTTTTTACCGGGTGGTTGGGCAATGATCTCCACCCCGGTTTCCAGAATATCGTCCGGGTTCGTCAATTCCAGTTGCGCCGTTCCGCCACCGAACAAGCGACCGAAAAGACGAGCGAATGCCGCTTCCACCTGAACGAACGTCTCTTCAAAAACACCTTTGGTAGAGGCATCGATTTCTGCAATAGCGACGTTCAGACGGGTCTTCGCTTCTTCCAGATCGGCGCGTTGCTCGGAGAGAAATTTCCAACGTTCGGAGAGGCGCTCGAATTCCTCAATCGCCCCGACATTGACCGTCCCCAGACTACGGATTTCCCGACGCAGACGACCAATTTCCTGTGCGGTATCCCGATCCACCGGAACCCCGCCCGTCAGTGCGACAGCAGAATCGGGGTGGAGCTCGTATTCATCCAGAAGCCGCTGACCAATCGCATCACGTTGCGCCTCAACGCGGGCGACGCGAAGTCGGGCGGACTGCGCCTCGATGGTCGCTCGTTCCACCGCATGACGCGCCGCCCGAATCCGCTCAGTCAGCTGGAAGTTTTCATTCAACAATGCCTGACGACGCTCGCGCCACTTGTCCAGTAGCGCAGTCGCGTCCGCCAGAGATTTCTTGGCGCGTTCCCGCTCCGCTTCGCGTTCGGGAATCTGCGCATCCTCGAAAGCGATGATGGTACGGGCTTCTTCGGCGCGTTTGGCGCGTTCGTCCGCGGACATAACCGCACGGAGAGCGGCTTCACGGGCGCGTTCGCCGTCACGTTGCAGACCTCGCAGACGCTCACGTAAACTTGCCTGTTCCAGTGTCAAGGGACGCGCGATATCACGAGCGTTATCACGAGCGACCATCAATGCCGCCTGTCGGCGGTTCAGTTCCTCACGGGTCGCCAGTGCGCTATCATCTTGTTGCCCTCCGACGGACAGAGCGGCGTCCAGCATCGCTTCACGGGTTGCATCGGCTTCCATAGCGGCGGCAAGTTGCGCTGTCTGAACGGTCAGATTTTCCGCCTCACGCGATAGACGCATGGCGTCCGACTCACCGGAGGCATGACGTCGGGCAGCATCCGAAGCGGCATCACGCGCCTGTTGCACTGTGATTTCCGCATCACGGACTTGTTGACGCGCCGTTTCCGCTTCCGCTTTTGCATTCGCCTCGGCTGAAATGGTTTCCTCAAGGGCGATACGCGCCGATTTCACGGATTCGGTCAGATCAGAGACTTCACGGCGACGACCCAACAGGTTCGGTCCGGAGCGAGCGTTGGCGCCGCCGGTGATCGCTCCTGTCGGCACGACGACTTCCCCGGTGAGCGTCACGATCCGCGACCACTCACGGTTCGGCAGTTGGCGGGAAACACGGGTGGCAGTATCCAGATCATCCACGAGCAGGACACGAGCGAGATGCAGATGAACGGCGATTCGGACATCGGCATCGAAGGACACCAGATCGGCGGCGGAACCCATGACGCCGGAATACTGACGCGCCGATTTTCGCAGAGCGTCCGGCACATCCACATCACGCAAGACATCCAGCGGGAGGAAGGTCGCCCGCCCGCCACGCGTTTCTCGCAGATGCGCAACCGCTGTTTTCGCTTCGATTTCCGTATCGGTGATAATGTCCTGCAGACTGCCGCCCAGCGCCGCCTCGATTGCGGTATCCAATTCTGCGGGAACACGGATAGCATCGG
Source organism: uncultured Armatimonadota bacterium (assembly GCA_903910385.1). Lineage (GTDB taxonomy): Bacteria > Armatimonadota > Armatimonadia > Armatimonadales > Armatimonadaceae > CAIVZM01. The sequence goes on along the minus strand of CAIVZM010000056.1, from coordinate 71,825 downwards.
CGAAGGGCTGATATCGCCCGCGCAATTGCCCCTTTTGCATCGCCTGCGCTACCGACCGGACACCGGCGAAGTAACCCTCACGCGCCGCTTCTGTTTCCTCCAACGCTCGTAGCCGCGCCGCCTGTTCGGTCAGTCGGCGCTCCTGCACAACGCGACGCTCACTGAGAGAATTCGCGCGCTCCACCGCTTTCTGGTAGGCAGGCTGTTGTTCCTGGGTGAGAATTCGTTGCGCCTCAAGAAAGGAAGCTTGCGCCGATTCGGCTTCCTGAGCAAGCCGCATAGCATCCGATTTCGCCGCTTCGGATTCCGCCTGACGTACCATCGTCGCTTCTTCCGCCCGACGCAACGAATCCGCTCGCTCGGCGAGGCGAACCCGCAACGAATCCAGTTCCGCTTTCTGCGCCGCCAATCGCCTTGCTAATTCGAGGTAATCGGCTTCCTGCCCGGCGACGGCGCGGGAAAGATCAATCAGCGTCCGTTCCGCTTCTTTTGCGGTCGCCTCCGCGCTTTGTAGTTCGCGGGAGAGGGTGGAAAGGCGTAATTCCGTTTCATTCGCCGCTTCAGCGAAGGCTTTCGCCTCAGCTTCCTGTCGAGCTTTTTCCTCGGCTAATCCGGCGACATCGAGTTCAACGGTCTCGACCGTCCTTATTGCCGCCGCCCGTCGTTCCCGTCCCAGAGCAATGCGTCCCTCGACACGTTCCCCCTCGGAAAGCGCCGTCTGCTGGAGCAAACGCGCCCGATCCATTTCGCTTTCAGCATCTGAAATCCGCGCCATCAGTTCGCTGGCAGACGCTTCCAGAGTGGTAGCCTCATTGCGCTGGGAATCCGCCTCGGCGTCCGCGTCGACCGCCATTCGTCCCAGTTCGGTCAACTCGTCCTGCAGACGCTTGTAATCCGCCGCCAGCAATCCGACTTCGATTTCGCGCAGACGTTCCGAGAGTTCACGGAAGCGACTTGCCGTCAACGCCTGCTCTTCCATCGGAGCAAGGTTTCCTTCGATTTCGAGAGCGATATCCCGAATGCGGACAAGGTTCTGCTCGGTCTGGTCTAACTTGCGCTGCGCTTCCCGCTTTCGAACACGGTATTTCTTGATTCCTGCGGCTTCCTCGAAAAGTTCGCGGCGGTCTTCCGCACGCGCCGAGAGGATAGCGTCGATCTCGTTCTGGTTGACGATGGCATACGCCCCACGCCCCACGCCCGTATCGAGGAAGAGATCGGTGATGTCTTTCAGGCGGCAATGCGCCTTATTGATGAAGTATTCGCCTTCGCCGCTACGATAGACGCGGCGCGTAATAGTCACTTCGGAGAAATTGAGGGGGAGGAAACCATCTTCATTGTCGACAGTCAGCGAAACTTCCGCCATCCCCATCGGCTTTCGGCGCGAAGACCCGGCGAAAATCACGTCTTGCGCCCGTGTCGCCCGGACAGACGATGCCTTTTGCTCGCCCAGACACCAGGTCAGAGCGTCCAGAAGGTTGGACTTCCCCGAGCCATTCGGCCCGACAATAGCGGTGACGCCGGGCGCGAACTCGATCTCCGTCTTGTCCGCGAAAGTCTTAAATCCGTGTAGCGTAATCCGTTTCAGGCGCATCGGCTGTTAGCGGATTGTAGCGGTAACGATGGGAGTTGTCAATAATTATTTGCAGTCGCCCATTATCAGTTGCAGATCACGAAGTCTGTGAAAAGGATATTGGCATCAGGGCGTGGAAAGGTTGAGGACTCATGTCCTCCGCTCCGAATCCCGTCGTGTCTGATATCGCCGACGAGCCGCCGCCGTTATGGCGTCGATTCGCTCTGGCATTCGCGCTCTTTTTGCTGACCGGGACATTTGGTTTTTTGCAACCGTTCGTGTCGCTGTATATGCAATCGGCAGGATTGAACAAAACCCAGTTCGGCGCAGTAATCGCGTTGGGAACCGCAACCGTAATGCTGTTTCAACCGTTACTGGGAAGGCTTTCCGACTATCTGCCTTCGCGGCGGCCAGTAATGTTCCTGGCGGCGATCTGCGCCGGATGCGCCTACTCCGCGTATCGGTATGCCGATGGTTTCTGGGGCTTTCTGGCTCTGACAGCGCTGGGCGTCAATGGATTTCAGTACCTGAATGCGGCTTCCGGGGCGTTGGTCGGGCAGATTGCACGGTCGTCGGGCGGCGGTGCGGCCTACGTGGGATACCGGGTCTGGGGATCGGTCGGGTATATCGTTGTGGCGGTAGGAGCCGGGTTGCTTGTCCATCAGGTATTGCCGAAAGACCCGGTGGTTCCCCGCGCTATTCTGGACCCTTTGTTTGTGTATGGCCCACTGGTGTTTTTTGCACTGGCAGGGGTGGTTCTACTGGCCCCCGAAGGGCGCCGCTCCCTTCCGCCTATCGTTTCCGCACCGCTGAACGTCGACGATGAACCGTTGCAGGAAGACGCCGACCATGCGGCGCGTCAGCGTATCTTCAACCATTTTCTGATTGCGCTGGGACTGTATCAATTCTCGCTGTACGGCGCATCGGCGTATTTGCCGTATTATATGCGACAACTGGGCGCGTCTCCGCTGATGATCACCGGGATGTTCGCTGCCGGGGTTCTTTGTGAAGTACTTGTCATGCGGCAGGTCGGCAGGTGGACGGACAAATTCGGTCGCCGCCCAGCGCTTGCCGCCTCGCTGATTCTGATGCCGATCCGGTTGTTACTGTATATCCCGGCGACCGGCCCTTTGTGGGTTTTGTGCGTCCAGATGTTGCACGGTATCAACTTCGGCATTGTCGGCACAATCGCGGTCGTGGTCGTCAACGACCTTGCCCGTGATCATGAACGGGGCGCGGCGCAGGCGCGTCTTGCCGTCGTGGGCGGGTTGTGCTCGGCAGTTGGTCCTTTTGTCTGCGGTTATCTTTCCGATCATCTCGGCATTAGCCCGATGTTCGCCCTCATGAGCCTCGTCGGCATGGTCAGCGTCTTCTACTTCCTCAAAAACGTCCGCGAATCCAACCCCTCCGCCATCCCCCCGCACGGCATTCTACGCTACCTGGCGTGAGAACTTATTCGCTCGCCCGATTGCATTCAGAAGTCGCGTTGTTTTTGTATCAGATTATCAAGACTGAAGCGGCATCGTTATCAAAACTAAAGAGGCATCGCCGCAAAAATCAGCGGCATCGAAGTAGTCATTTCCTGAGAATTCTCCTTCCTCCGGGCGCGTTCTACGCGCCCGGAGGAAGGGTAACTCCTTTACAGAGACTTCAAGAACGCCAGCAGGTCGCTCTTGTCGTTCTGTTTCAGACGGAAGAAGCGCTCCATCGGCTGTTCCGCCTCACCGCTGTGAGCGGAGATAGCATCCTCTATCGTTTGCGCTCTGCCATCGTGCAGATAGAACTTCCGGTAGCGCAGTCCCCATAGCGGCGCCGTGCGGAATTCGTTCCCGGTGGCAGAACCCTGCTCGATACCGTCCGCTAATTGCCCTCCCATATCATGCAGTAGCAGGTCGGAATAGCAATTCACTTCCCGGTTGGCAAGGGCGGCGGAAGCGTTGGCGCCCGTTTTCATTGCGGGAACATGGCAGGTCGCGCAACGGATCTCGGTGAAAATCCGTTGTCCTCGCTTCGCAGGTTCCGCATCCGCCGCCATCAGGTTAGCGCGAGAAGGCGGGGCCAGTAAGCGCATGAAATTTGCGAAGTTGATCACATCTTCGCCATCGTCCTCCGGGTCTGCGACTGTGTCTGCGCCCAGAAGCGCCGGGTTCCCTTGCGGCGGCAGATCATGGACGAAGTTCGGCGTCGTAATCCCCATTTCATTAAGGTAAGCATCCCCTGCGAAGAATGTCAGGCTGGAAATCTGTGATTTCCAGCCGAATCGCCCGATCTCACGACGGTTTGTCTCCGGGTTGGTTATCCAGTTAGGCTTTCCCTTGATCCCATCCGGATCATGAGTTCGGACATTTTTAAGCAGTTCGCTTTCCGGAATCGCTTCCATTAATCCCGCGCCGAACAGCGGCGTTGCGATTCGGTGCGATACATGCGTCGCTTCCGGCGGGACGGTTTCCGGCGGAACGGGGGAATTCGGGTCGAATTCCCGAAGAGAACGACTTTGCAGGGTCGGTCCGCCAAAAACGGTCAAATCCGAATAGTTTGCGCCAGCTCCCGCCCCGAACCGGGTGACCCGGGAAACGGTCAGATTGTCGCCCGCTCCGCCGATCGCTCCCTGTTTATGGCATTCGCTACAACTCGTTCCATTGAAGACCGGGCCTACACCGTCCTCAGGCGTTTCTGTCTGGTTGAACGCCTCCCGACCTTTCACAAAGTTCGCCTGTTCGGTTTGACTGACTCCGGACAAGAAAGACCCGAGAACTGTCTCTATCGTACCGGTGGCGCTCAACGTTGCGGCTGCGCCGCCGCCCCGTCCTCCGCCTCCGCCTCCACAGGCTCCCAGAAAGAGCATCATTCCCAGTGGCGCGATGGTCGCCGCCATACGCAACGCCGCCTTCCCGCCGCCTCGCCCGACGCTTTCGGGTTTGACACGGGAAGGAGGTTCCTTCCCGGTCTGTTTCGATTCACATGAAGCCTTCATAGATCGTTACCTCATCGTAAGCAGTATTTACGGTTCATCCGCTCAACTGTCTGTACGGTACAATCCGAATATGAAGATTTGATGAAAATCAAAAAGAAACTTACGAAAAATTCTGAAGATACAGAACAGGGTGCCATGTAAAAAAAGGCGACCTTTATACACGCAATTCGGGTACTCTCAAAAGTAATTCTCGTCGACAGTATCCGTAATGCATTCGTCGAGGGAAAAGGAAGAGTAATATGGCTACCCACGAGATTTCACGCAACAATTGGAAGAGCTTTTTGGAGGATTTCAGTAAGCGTCATGAGCTTGCGGAGGTGGAAGTGGATGCGGTTAGCCCGCAATCTGGCGTCCGCCCGGAGACGCATTGGCTTCCCTTTACCGGCATTGAATTCGAGGATAAAGGAAGCGAAGCGGGAACGATCCGCCTGCTGACGGTCACGGAGATCGGCGATAACACCATCGAAATTACCGCCCCCAGACAGATTTACCATAAACCCGGCGCTGGGGTATTAAGTGATGAAGTCACAGAAAACGAAATTCTGGAAATTACCAGCAGTGATGATCCCCCGATTACCTATCTGCGCTTCCGTAAAAGAGCGTAAGCGCATCACGACCCGGCAAGGAACGGGGAGACGACTTTTACCATGATGGATCACTTCCACCGTCTTCCCGTGATTTCCACAGACCGCCTGACACTTCGGGAGATGACATCAGCCGACACGGATGCTCTCTTCGAGATTTATTCCGATCCGGAGGTCATGCGCTACTGGAGTTCGCCGCCCCTGCGGGAACGCAGTGAGGCGGAAGCGCTCTTGCAACGCATCCAGCAAAGCGTCCATGATGGGAACGCCTGCGCCTGGGGCATAGAACGAACCAGCGACAATCGTTTTATGGGAACATGCACGATTCACCATATCGATTCCGGTAACCGACGGGCGGAAATCGGCTATGCACTGGGTTCCGCATATCAGAAACAGGGATACATGCGGGAGGCGTTGACCGCTGTGTTCGACTACGCTTTCCATGTGATGAATTTGCACCGAATGGAGGCGGATATTGATCCGCGCAATACCGCTTCAGCACGGATTCTCGAACGACTGGGCTTTCAAAAAGAAGGTTACCTTCGGGAACGCTGGATCGTGAATGGCGAAATCAGCGATTCCACTCTGTATGGACTCCTGACGAAGGAATGGTCGCCTTCTGCCGAGAATAAAGGGGAAATGTCCCTGTAAGCAGGAAAAGGCAAAGCGTCATGGATGAAGCGGTTGCGAAGAATCTCGCGGTTTTTGAAGAGAAGGGATGGATTCTGATTCCTGAGGCGCTGACGCCGGAGGAAACGGAACGCTGCCGAATTGCGCTCAACACGGCGCGAGCGAACGGATGGGAAGAAGGATTGAATCATGTGGGGAATATGTGGTTCGACAGTCTGCTCGACCGCATGCCCGAGGTTTTCGCCCCGATGATCGGGCATCCCAGCGTCCGCCCGTATCTGGAGGCGCTGTATGGTCCGCAATGCCAGTTACGCTCTCTGCGCGGTCATATCAACCCCGGCCCCTACGATCAGGAATGGCATCTGGACTTCTACGGTTACTGGCAACAGAATGACAAGGCGCGTTACGCTTCCCGTGGCACAGGTGTCAACACGACCTTCTACTTTCAGGACAACGGGCCGGGAATCGCACGGTTGACCTATGTCAAGGGAGGGCATCGCATTCCGCCGCCGCCGGAAATTACCCGACCGGGCGGGTGGTCTGTTTCCGAGCAGGCGTTCAACGAATGGTACGATGCTCAAGAGCATGAGATCGTCTACCCGAAAGCGGGTGATTGTGTCCTTTTCTTCTCACATATTCCCCATAAGGGTTCCAAAGACAACGAAGAAGTGGAACGATCCAATATCGTTTGTCATTATCAGAACAACCCGTTCTATCCCGGTATCGCACATGTCAGCGTCTTACAGAAACCTGCCATCTTCCCACTTCTGTAAGTGCCGCTTGTTACTCGTAATTTATCGTGATCTACAACTCTGGAGAGCGGTTGTGAGAAAGGATTCCTGCCGGCAAGACCGCTTTCCAGAGTCGAAACACGCCTTTGTATTCCCCCTTGCAAGCGCTCATCTGAGGTGAAAACGCGCTGCCGCGAATCGACGCGATATTCAACGCTGATTAGCCGTATTCAAGATAGAATGATACTAAGCGCGGCCTTTTGACAGTATTTCACCACCACGCCCCCTTTTATCTCCATGCTCGAAATCAATCGTACCGGAATCCTCATCAAACCCAATAACGCCCGTGTCCTGTTTCGCCCGTTTCAGTTTGTTGGGGAGGGCCGTTATCTTAAAATCATCGCTCGCGTCCTCTCACTTACGGAAGAAGAAGCGGACGAGCAGGCAAAATCGATTCTTGCGGAATTCGAAGGACGACATTATCAACTTTCCCGCTATTTTCTGAAGCGCTTTGAAGATATCAAGCCTTATATCTTCACCGATGCAGAAATCAGCATGACCCGGCGCATTGTTCTGGGTTCGTATTTCACCATGGAATATGCCCTGGAGTCGGCGGCGCTATTCAATCCTTCTATGGTATGGCACCCCGATCAGAATGATTTGCCGGAAGGGTCTCGTCGCTTTGTTGTCAGTCTCCGGGCAGTAGGCGAAGGGCATCTCTCCTCACTGAGTTTTCATACCGGTATTGTAGACAATAAAAATCAGATTACGCTGGACGAAGATTCGCCGTTCGTCACGGCGCCAGACCCGGTTCCGCATACCACCTACGAAAAGAAGCTGTTCGTGCGGAAGTTACAGGAACTCGTACAGACGAGCGACGGGCAATTTTCCAACGCCCCGCCTGAGCTTCTTATTCTTCTGCCGGATACATTCACGCTCACCGAACTTCAACAGGCGGTCGAGACGCTTCGTCGCGCCAATCGTAATAAACCTGCCGAGTTTGATTTGTCGGTTAAGGGCGTTATGATGCTCGCTCTTGCCAATTATGAGATCGAGTATCCGGCAAACACCAATCTGACAGAGCGTATTATCTTCCCTTATTCGCCGACCGAGCAAAACGGAATTGAGGACGCAAGATTCGTTCGATTCACCGATGACGATGGTTCCGTTCGCTACTATGCCACCTACACCGCTTATGATGGACGGGTCGCCTTACCGCAAATTCTGGAAACGGAAGACTTTACCCATTTCCGTGTCTCCACCCTGAACGGTCCGGAAGTCCGGAATAAGGGAATGGCGCTCTTTCCCAGAAAAATAAATGGGCTTTTCGCCATGATTTCCCGACAGGACAATGAAAATATCTATCTGATGTATTCCGATTCCCTGCACTTCTGGTACACGAAGCAAATCTTGCTGAAACCGACTTACCCCTGGGAGTTCGTTCAGCTAGGCAATTGCGGATCTCCGATAGAAATCGATGAAGGATGGCTTGTGCTCAGTCATGGCGTCGGCGCGATGCGCAAATATTCTATCGGCGCCTTTTTGCTGGATAAAAATGACCCGGGTAAGGTACTGGGACGCACGCGGGAACCAATCCTCTCCCCTAATGCGCAAGAACGTGAAGGGTATGTCCCAAATGTGGTCTATTCCTGCGGCGGCGTTATCCATGGTCGTGAACTGATCGTGCCTTACGCCATGAGCGACTACGCCAGCAGTTTTTTCACGGTGTCGGTGGACGATGTCCTGGAAGCGATGAATTAGTCAAAAATTAATCGAACCGATAGCCCCGCCGTGCAGTCGAATGGACTAACAAATCCGATACTATAGTCAACTAACATGAGGAAAAGTGCAGATCAGACGCGGCGATTGCTGATTATTACAACAAAGGCTCCGGTGGCAGGCAGGGCGAAGACACGGTTAACGACCGACTTCTCACCCGATAGCGGCGAGAAATTAGCCTTCGCCTTTCTGACCGATCTTCTTCGCACCGCCACAAATCCCGCATTGCAAGCGACCGTATGGATTGCGCTCGATGGTGACGCCAGCGCTCTTCCCCACGAGGCGCAGGGCTTGCCCATTTTCCCACAGTCGGGGAACTCACTCGGGGAGCGCATGGTAAATATTCTGGAGCAGGGCCTGAAATCAGGGTTCGAGGCCGTCTGTCTTGTGGGAAGCGATTTGCCGCATCTTCCTCTTTGCTTTGTACAGGAAGCTTTCGGAAGATTGGAAGCGGGCGCCGAAGCGACGATAGGTCCGACCGATGATGGCGGATACTATCTGGTCGGACTCAGAACGGTACGCAGGGAATTGTTTGAAAACATTCCCTGGAGTCATCCGGACACCTTCGCAGAAACAATGAAGGCGGCTCAGACGGCGGCAATCCAAATCGCGACATTGCCACCCTGGTACGACATCGATACCGCACAGGATTTACAGCGGTTGAACACGGACTTACAGCGCGGCGTCGCTTTAGCGCCAGAAACGGCGGCAACGCGCTTTCGCTATAGGCAGTCGGAACTTTAATACTCCGACTACCAGGAAATGAACGAAGAATGAGACTGATAACCTCTCTGCAAAATATGACAGGCTTCCGTTGGAGCGTCGCCTGCGCCGTTGTCACCTTGATGCTGACCGGTATGGCGCAAGCGACAGAACCCACAGCGGAAGAAATATGGACGGACAAGATCAAGGATATGTCCGCCCAGCTCAACATTCAGGAGACCGACCGGGCGGAACTGAAAAAAATCGGCGGATCGTTCGCGACGACCTACAGCGGACGCCGTATGGAAATGTATTACCAGTTTCCGAACAAGGCACGTTTCGAGGGAAAGATTTCCGGCTTTTCGGGAAAAATGATTTACAATGGCGACAAAAAGTCGTTCAATGTTATCGGCATCTCCAAAACGCTCGATACCCGAGGACAACCCGGTCAAAAGCAAAGCCTGCTCGATCTGGGCATTTTCTCTCGTGACTGGCTCCTGACAGACTGGGAAGCCAAATATCAGAAGGCTGAAGGGAATCTGAGAGTTTTCAAGCTGGTTCAACGTGATTCCACCAACGGTTCCCATGAGATCGTCTGGGTCAATCCCAAAACGTCCATCATCGAAAAACGGATTTCCTATAACGGCGATAACGTGTTCCAGAAGGAAATACACAATATCAACGTCAAGCAGATCAAGCCCGGCATCTGGATTCCGACCCGTATCGAGATATACAATCGCGAGGGTAAGATGGGAGTTGCGCAGTCAATCGACAATATCAAGATCAACGAAGGCGTCGATGGTCGATTGTTTGAGATTTAGTTCTGACGTTTCTCTGTGTCAATGACCAAATGAAGGAAACCCCTAACCGCATCCCGATAGAACGAATCGCAGTCGCCTTGATTATCGGGATGCTCGGGTTTCGGTTGATCTACGCCGCGTTTTCGGAGTTAGCCCCCGATGAAGCGTACTACTGGCAATGGAGCCGCCGACTCGCCCTCTCCTACTTCGATCAGGGACCGGGTCACGCCTATCTGATACGCTTGGGAACGACGCTTTTCGGCAATACGCCGCTCGGCATCCGTTTTGTCGGGGCATGCCTCGCCGCTGGAACCGGTTGGCTGGCATTCCTGACCGCTCGGCGCTGGCTGGGTGATCGCGCCGCATTTTTGACTGTGATTCTCCTGACCGTTGCACCTTTGCTACTGGTCGGCGGGATTATCGCTACTTACGACAATCCGCAGATTTTCTTCTGGACAGCAGGCCTCTATGCCGTGACGGTGACTGTTCAGAATAATCGAGAGTCGGGCTGGTATATAGTGGGGCTTTGCGTCGGACTTGGCGCTTTATGCAAGTTGACGATGTGGCTGTTCGCTCCCTGCGTCCTGCTCTTCCTGCTGATCTCCCCGAATTTTCGTCGCCACCTTACGACGCCACACCCCTATCTGGCATTTCTGCTTGCTATGCTTGTCTATTCACCAGTCATCTTCTGGAGTCTCCAGAACGGATGGACAACGATTCTGCATGCTCAGGCGCTAACGGGGCGCGGTAGCGGCGGGAAAACATTGCGCTTTCTGGGGGATTTTCTGGGTGGTCAGGCGATTGTCGTGGGGCCTTTGCTCTGGCTGGCGGAACTGACGGCGATTTTTTGGGCGACGCGGAGTGTTACCAAGAACGATACCAACCGTTTCCTGACCGCATTCACCACGCCCATCTTTGGCATCTGCCTCTATATCGCGCTCAAATCGCGTATGGAGGCGAACTGGCCCGCGCCCCTGCACATGGTCGGGCTGATGGCGACCGCCGGAATGTTCGCTTCCGGTTGGGAGCGGCGCGGTCTGCGCATTTTTGTCTGGGTCGCAACAGGTCTGTCGGCGGTGATGTGCCTCGTTTTGCTTTTTCCCACAGCGGTGACCTCGCTCGGGGTGCGCGTCAACGCGGAATTAGGGCAAAAAGCGAATGAAACATACGGATGGTCCGAAGTGATGCGACAGGTGCAGACGGCGCGGGAGAAGCTGGAAGTTGAAGGAAAACCGGTGTTTCTGGCGGGAATCAACTATCGTGTTCCCTCCTTGCTGGCGTTTTATCTGCCGGATCAACCAGAAACGCACGAACTCTATTTCGCCACGCGGCGCGACCAGTATATGTTCTGGACCCAACCAGAGACGCTCATCGGTCAGAACGCCGTACTCTGTCTGGATGCGGATAAACCGGAGTCTGTAGAAATCGCCCGGAAAAGCTTCGCTTCCGTCGAGCGATTGGCGGATATCACTGTCCGACGCCCCGGCTTTATCGGCGCAGTCAAGACCTGGCGCCTCTATCTCTGTCGTGATTTTAAAGGCTATGACCCCAACCTTTACTGGGATGGCTGGTAAGAGATATTCACCCGCCATCGCTTTTACCGAAGGACTATCATGATGAACTCTCTCCACATCGGGAAATAAGGAACAGCGGCGGGATAGAGATGCTTCCCGCCGCTGTTCCTTATCCAAAATTATCCGTATGACTTAGGGAGCATAGACGACAATCACGAAACTGCCGGGAACCATGCCCGGGCGTCGTTCTCCGGCGGCGGGGGGCATGAAATTCGCCGTCGCCAGATAGATTTTGTGGGTAGCGGGATCAAGCGTCATCGTCCGTGCGCCTTTGAGCGTCTTGATTGTAGTCACATCGAACGTATTATGCACATTGGGCGTGATAACGCTCAGCGTTCCTGCCTGTCCGTTCGAGGTAAAGGCGTAACCGGTTCCCGGATCGAAGGCGGCGGCGTCCGACCCTTCCCCTATAGTGGGCGTCGCGATCAATTTGCCATTGTTGACATCTACGACAGCCGCTAATTTATTGCCGCAGGAAGCGAAGAGACGATGGTTCTTACCGTCCAGCGCAAGACCTGTCGGTTCCTCGCCCGGAGCGAGCGGCATATGCGAGAGAACGGTCAGGGTCTTCGGATCAAAGGCGATTATCTCACTTTTATCTTCAATATTGACAAAAACTTTCCCCTTGCCATCCGATTGAGCGAATTCTGGCTTACCTCCCAGCGGAATGCTGCCAATCACTTTTCCGGTAGCGGCGTCGATAGCGGTGGTATCCTGTGTTCCCGCATTGAATGTAAAGATGCGCTTTGTAAACGGTTCGTATAGAATTGCGTCAGGCCGTTTACCAACGGGGATAGTCCCGGTGACTTTCAGCGTTTTCATATCGAATGTGACAACAGAATCATCACCGCCACTACTGATATAGCCCGTCTTGAACTCCGGCGCGAGAGCCACACCATGGCATCCCTTGACTCCCTGAATATCACCCAGCAGGGAGCCATTCTCAGAGTTGATGACCTGTACATGGCTTCCACGAGTGATAAATACACGCTTGCCTGCGGAATCACAGGTGAGATAATCCCAGAAGCCATCGCCCCCCAGAGGGTAGCGGGCGACTTCATGATACGTACCCGGCGCGGGGGGAGCTGCATAAGATGCCCCAGGATGATTCATCCCTGACAGCAAAGCCACTGCCCCCGTGAGTAGACTGCCGATTCTGAAAAAACTGATATTCATTGCATTCCTCCAGGCGCATCGCAGGAAAACCGACGCAACATCGCCTTCCTGTTCATCGCTATAACACGACTAATGGTTCCTTGTAAAATTGAGAGTTCTCACAGATTCAGTGATTGCAGGACGACAGGACTAATACGAAACGAATTTCATCAGCGCTACTTGACATTGCCTCTTTGCCATGTTAACCTATTACCGATCATTTATATCGCCGATTTAAATTATCGTCAATAATGATAATGTTAAGTATGATGGAGTAAGTAATGTCTCTGTGTATACGTCGCGCTTTCACGCTTATTGAATTACTGGTTGTTATCGCAATTATCGCCATTCTTGCTGCGATTCTTTTTCCGGTCTTCGCTCAGGCGAGAGAGAAAGCGCGTTCCGCTTCCTGCCTATCCAATGTCAAGCAAATCAGCCTGGCGACACTGATGTACGCACAGGATTATGACGAGACTCTGCCCGGAACCGAGTACGGGGACGATACGCCGAACAGTCCCGAATACCAGTGGGCGGATGCCATTGCCTCCTATCTGAAGAATGATGGTATACAGCAGTGCCCCTCCGAGAGCCTCAAGATTCAGCGTAGCGATCCCAAGACCGATCCGCGAGCCGGTTTCCCCAATGGCGTGATTCTGGAATTCACGTACAATTACGCGTTCAACGATGTGAAGGATGTCAACGGAGAGCATGCGGGAGCCTCTTTCGCGCCTTTTGCCTCTATCGAAAGACCGGCGGAAGTCGTCATGCTTCTGGACGGCTGGCCGACCGCAACGGAACCGGATGAAACTTTGCACCCGGAGCGCCATGAGATCGCCTGGCTGACGGGAAGCCGGGATGCCGCCAAAAACTTTTTCGATGACGGCAATCCCCGTCATACGGGCGGATTCAACTTCGCTGCCACCGATGGTCATGCACGATGGCGCAAGCGCGATAAAAAGTCGGATGGAACCTTCAGCGGTGGGCTCAAGGACAGCGAATATCTTCGCTTCAGCCTGTAGTATAAACGACAAAAACGGCGGGAGGAGCAATGGTTCCATCGCTCCTCCCGCCGCTGTCAAAATATGCCGCATCTCTTGGGCAGGATGCCTTCGAAGGGACTCGAACCCCTGACACTCGGTTCCGAAGACCGATGCTCTAATCCACTGAGCTACGAAGGCGCTTCGGACGGATTATATCATGCGTGATAATTTCAGGAAAGAGGCGAGGGGTTCGGTCACACTTTTAAACCACAGAAAAAATCAAAAATCTCCATGGTTTCTGTCATTTCTGACGCCACCGCGAATGGCGCTTTTCCTTGCCCGAATTCCTGTAGCGTGATATAAAGCTGTCTGGTTCTCTGTTCCCGGATGGTGCAGCGGCAGCACGTCAGGTTCTGGCCCTGAAAACCGAGGTTCGAATCCTTGTCCGGGAGCCTCTCATAAAATATCCCTTCGGGGAGATGTTAAACGCCCGTACCGGCATTCCCGGCAGGGGCGTTTTTGTTTATTTGGGAGCCCTACCAGCGGCTTTGCGAACGGCGGCGATAGTCTCATCCTTGACGTCCGTCTCAAATGAGCGGAAACCTGCCAGACGGAAGCCATGCTTGTGCGCCCATTGCTGAGTGGTTTCCGCCTGCATAGCGCTGACCGTTTTTCCCAAGGTAAAGGATTCATAGACCCCGGTCTCGGCGGCTTCCAACGCCAGCATCATCGTCTCAGACATACAGGCATATGCCGTTTTTGCTGGAAATCCGAAATCGAAACGAAAATCAACATCTCCCGGAACCGCAACGACGCCGCCTTCGATTACCAGTACGTCCTTACGCTCTTTTGCAACGCGCACCGAAACATCACGGGGGCGGGCGACATCGCAGACGACTGCGCCCGATTTCAGGTGTTCCGGCAGAATTACCGCATCCACCGCTGAAGTGACTGTCAACACGACATCGGCGTTTTTCAGTCCCTCTCGGACATCGCCGGTAACGGTCACGTTCGGGTTCCGCGCAGCGACTTCGGCAGCGACCGGAGCGAGGCGCTCCACATTGCGGCCGACCAAGGTAATGCTTTTCGCATCTCGCGCCAGCATTACAGCGCAAGTATGCCCGATACTGCCCGCCGCGCCGACGATAGCGACATTCGCCTCATGCATTTGCGTTCCCATTAAGGCAGCGCCGCGCTTCGCCCCTTCCACCGCCGTCGCAACGGTATAGGAGTTACCAGTAGTGACCGCAATATTGAGACGTTCCGCAATCGTGATACCACCGTCGCCCACAACTGAAGTCAAAGCGCCAAGCCCAATAATGCCAGCCCCCAGATCTTCTGCGATTTTGCCGCATCGAACCAGTCGCTTATAAACATCCTCGGTCGGCATCGATAGCAGCTGAGTCGGGGTGAGCGGGCAACCGATAAACCACCCCTCGATCTCTGCGCCCGTACCTTCCGAACGGATACCGGTGATATGAGACGCGACTTTTACCGGGATATAGGGCATCGCCAGCGCAACCAGGGATTCCGGCAGGTACTTCGCTACCGGATATTTACGTGCGACATCCCGGCGAACATTGATCGGGTGAATGATAAACGCAAACTTCTTCATTTGAACCCCTTGCAGACAGTCACAGACATCGCGCCCTTTTGCAGTCCGGTAATTAGAGTCCCACCGTTCATAACGTCACAGTTCCTTTACGGTCGGTTTCCATCCGAGCTTTTTCAACGTTTCCGCGTACGCTTCCGGCGTCATTTCCCTGCCATTATTGGCGGCGACACAGAGCGCCTCCATAACGTTAGTCCCGAAGGAGCGGCCGTCAAAGTTCGGGGTTGTTGTAATGAGCAGACGCGCTCCCCGGCTTCGGAGTTCCTGCGCATCGTCCGACGTCGTGGTGTTGGTGAGAATAATTTTTCCCTGCAACGCCTTACTTTCGGCGGTCGGGAGATAACGACGGATATACAGAAAGTCGCCTGCGATAACATCCGCCCACTCGTACCACTTCGTGTAAGCGGGTTTGGGGGTGATGGCATTTTGCTTTTCCCCGGTCGGGTAGAGCATGGATAGCGGCATCTGTACGATTAACGGCAACAGGAGACGAGCGACCCGACGATGCGATTCTCGGGAATGCAGAACGAAGGGCAATTCCAGAGCGAACAGCAAATCCCCGAAGTAGACGGTTCCGCCCTGCGCCGCCAGTGCGTCGCTCATTCCGAATCGGTCAACGCCACAGACCATCAGCGTTTTAGAGCGTTTGAAGTCGACGATCCCATTATCCGCCAACCACTGCACCGCTTCTCGCTCCAGCGTGTTCTTCAATCCGCTACCATCAACGACGGGCGTTTTCTTCGCCCCGGCAAGAAGGCGGCGTGATGCGGCGAACTCATACCTTCGCCCATTATCGGCATAAACATACCGATCCATGCCACCGAATCCAATAGCGTCCACCGTCCCATCGAGCGTCGCCAGTTTCTCAACGAATTTCTTCTCGTCGCCATCCACGCCGACGCGGGAAATCGAGAATGTTTCACCCAGTATTTCTTCCGTTACCGTCTTGTCACGGCGGGAAGACCCAAGTGATAGAGAGACGACTTTTTTCATGTATCCGCATTATACGTCATACGCACGCCCAACAATTCAGCTGGGGACATCAGAGAGTGGAGGACTCCAGGCAATCAAAAAACGTAGAGTAGGAATAGCGGAATCAAACGGTGAAGTTTGTCTTACAATATTCAGGAGATAGAACCATGCCCTATTTTTTAGGTGTAGATACCGGCACCAGCGGCACAAAAGCAGTCATCATTGACGAAACTGGTAAAGTTGTCGCTGTCGATACGGTGGAATACTCGCTCTCGACTCCCCGACCACAATGGGCGGAGCAACATCCCGATTCGGACTGGTGGCGGGCGGCGCAGGCGGTCATTCCCTCTGTGCTGAAAAAAGCGGGTATTCAAGGAGCGGATATCGGCGGTATCGGGTTGACCGGACAGATGCATGGCTCGGTCTTTCTGGATTCTCAAGGTCATGTCCTGCGCCCGGCATTGCTCTGGTGCGACTCACGTACGGGAGCGGAGTGCGCCGAAATCACGGAAGCGATTGGCGGCAAAGAGAAACTTTACGCCACCATCGGGCAACCTATTTTCACCTCCTTTACCGCTCCGAAAATTCTCTGGGTACGAAAGAATGAACCGCACATCTACGAGAAGATTGCACAGATCCTTCTTCCGAAAGATTACATCCGCTATAAACTGACCGGCGAGTATGCGACAGAAGTCTCGGATGCTTCAGGAACTTCGCTTCTGGATGTCCGTCGACGAAACTGGTCGCCGGAAATGCTGTCCGCGCTTTCGATTCCGAGCGAATGGCTCCCAAAAGTTTACGAATCACCCGAAGTCTTAGGAACGGTCACAGCGGAAGCGGCTGCGCTGACAGGTCTTGCGGTGGGAACTCCGGTAGTTGGTGGCGGGAGCGATCAAGCGGCGGGCGCCGTAGGTTGCGGGGTTGTACAGGCAGGGGAAGTTTCCCTGTCTATAGGGACTTCCGGGGTCGTTTTCGCACATCTGGATGAGGCTAGTTTCGCGCCGGAAGCCATACAGACCTTCTGTCACGCCGTTCCGGGCAAGTGGCACGTCATGGGATGCGTTATCTCCGCGGCGGGAAGTTTTGAATGGTACAAAGATACCTTCGCCCCGGAGCGCAGTTACGACGAAATCACGGCGGGCGCCGCGTCCGCCCCGGCAGGCTGTGAAGGCTTGATGTTCCTGCCCTATCTGTCCGGTGAGCGCAATCCTTATTTTGATCCCGATGCCCGTGGCGTCTTCTTTGGCGCGACCCGTCGTGGAACACAGGACTGGTTCGCCCGCGCCGTTCTGGAAGGCGTCGCCTACGCCTTCAAAGACCTGTTCGGTCTGCTGGACGAAGCGAAAGCCCCGGCGGTCGAAATCCGCGCTATCGGAGGCGGCGCGAAGTCTGCGCTCTGGCGTCAGATAATCGCCGATGTGCTGGGCAAATCCCTTTTTCAAATGAATGTCGAGGAAGGTTCCGCTTTCGGCGCGGCGTTGCTTGCGGCGGTAGGAACCGGCGCTTATGCCAGCGTACCGGAAGCCTGCGCCGCCACCCTGCGAACCGCCGATGAAACCCGACCGAATTTAGCGCAAACGGCTGCCTATGCGCCCTATCACGCCCTGTACAAATCCCTGTACCCGGCGCTGAAGCCCGCCTTTTCCGAAGCGGCGCGAATCAGCCAGTAAAAAAATAACGCCAGAAACCCGCGAAGACAGTAAAAAATTAGATGTGACGGCGGACAGTCAGGAGCGCCAATTGACCTGCCAGCGGCGTAAATCAGAGACAATGCGACTCTCAACCGACGTCCCCATTCCCGGCATTGCGCGAGGTAGTTACAGGAGGAGCGGGCCGCATCGTAAAAAGGTCGGATCGAGATTTGGTACTTGATCGGAACGAGATTTGACAATTACAGGTCGGTTTGCATGTCATTTATCTTACTGGCACAGTAATAAGCACATTTATATTGAAGAGTTACGAACTGCTTCCGAATAGTCAAAACGCTTGAAAAGAAACCGGGGCAGACAATCTGTCCGCCCCGGTCTTACCAATTTATCATCAGTGGCACGGGAGATTACCAGTCGCCGCCGCCGCCGAAGTCGCCGCCGCCGACATCGCCGCCTCCACCGAGGTCGAAGCCACCGGAGTCTCCCCCGCCTCCGAACCAACCGCCGGAGTTATCGTCGCTCCCGCCGTCGAATCCGCCCTGCTCGCTCTGCGTCGTGCCGAAGAAATCGAACCCTCCGGCATTTTCTGGGGTGGCGTCGTATTGCGGTTCGGGCGCATAGCCAGAGGAGCCATTGTCGTAACCGCCACCGTAGCTTCCGCCATAACCGCCGTAACCATAGCCACCGTAGCCCCAACCGCCCCACGTCGGGGGAGGAGTGGGCATTCCCCATCCGTAGCCGCCGTAGCCCCAGGGGCCGTAGCCTCCGTAGAGTCCGGGTCCCATCATCTGACTCAGCAGGTACAGGCTGATAAAGTCCGTACCGGAGAACATCCCCCGGTTGCCATAATAATCGCGATACGGGTCGTAATCGCGCCGCTCATACCACGGCACATAGTTTCCGGACTCATCACGGAAAGCGCGAATCTGGGGAGTTTCGCCCCGTGCGATTGCGGCGGCTTCTTCGCGGGATGCCATGACCGTCCGTTTTTGTCCCTGAATGACCAGAGTCACAGGAACCAGTTCGGAAGCGGGCAAGGGCTGCCCGGAGAAGAAGGAGACTCCCCGCTGATCCGGCGGGATGCTCTCTATCTCCTCCTGCATCGCACGGCGTTCGCTCTCCGTCCGGAGTTCCTCCGTGCGCAGGTAATGTTGCCCTCGCGTTGTGGTTGTGGAAAGGTCAGGCATTTCGGAAAGTCCCATAACCACGCCCGTACCGCCTGTCGCCCGGTCAATCGCCTTGCGGCAATCGAGCATTTCCGCCTCGGCGCGTTCCAGCAGGGGCGCCGCCTTGCGAATATCTTCCGGGTTTGTGGCGTTTTTCAGGACGCCATTGGCGGTATCGAACTTCTCAAAGGCGGAAGCTCGCAGGCGTTTCGCTTCTTCGCCATCCTCACCTTTGGGTAACAGGTCGAGGTAACCGTCCGCGTAGGAAAGATGCTCCAGCACACGACGACGGATCGGTTCGACCGATTCTTTCGCATCGGCAATCGCTTTGCGCTTTCGGTACGCCCGGTAGCCCAGGAATCCACCGACGCCCAGCAAGCCCGCCCCGATAAGACCCACCGCGTTACCGTTGGCGCGTCGTCGTTCGGATACCTGCTTGCCCGTGACCGAGTCGATGGCGGCGACAATTGCGGCGGTAAGTCCGCCACGAGCTTTCGCCTGGTCAATTCCGGCTTTCTGAAAGGCTTCTTCAAACTGACTGCGTGACAGGCTGGCGCTAGAGGCGCTGACCCCGCGTGGGGTCGCTATGATCACAATGCCATTGGAAGGCATATCCAATCGACGGCGTAAATCATCCGCCATCGCCTCGCGGGACGGATAGGGGCCAAGGCCCTGAACGACCAATACTTTGATGGATGTGGGACGAGCCGCCTCGATCTCCGCCGCAATCGCGTTCTTGTCTACGCTTCCCATCAGGGTAGGAACCACATAGACATCCTCCCCCGCTAAAGCGTTGACCAGCAGTGAGGCGTCCCCACCCCTCTGCGATCCCGCCGTCCCGGAAGATCCTGTTTGCGCGGGAATCTTACCGCCGAGTTGCTGATAAGCTTTTAGGAACCCCTGTTTATCTTTGATAGAGTTCAAGCGGGGATCAAGGCGCAGGACTTCGCTATACGCCTGAACGGCGGCGGCATTGTCGTTGAGACGCCGATAGGTCTTTCCCTGCGCCGCGTAAACGCGGGGATCGTCGGGAGTTAGCTGTTGCGCCTGCTGTAGCAGAGCGAGAGCGCCACGATAGTCTCCGGCGCGATACCGCGCTTCGGCGTCTTCGTAAGGACCTGCGAACGCCATCACCGTCAGCAAAAGCGCTACGACGACAGCAGCCACCCCCCTTGTAAAAGCTCGAACTATTTTGAGGGTCGATAGGGCATTACCTGTACCGCCGCTCCCCGACATTGTCATCTTGATTCCGCTCCTTAACTGTCGCTTCCTCAATGGTATATCCATTTCTTTGTTTTCGAAGGAAAGTCGTTACCGACCCATATTACAGACACATCGCGCGGCATTTCGTTGCGCTCAGGCAATCCCTCCGGCGCCAACCGGGGGTGCATCGTGCGCGATTTCGTCTTCTGATTCCGATATACTATACCTGTGTACTTCCGTGTTCTAAGCCTCGGTTCCTGTTTCCGTCGTTTGGCGTTTTTTAGTTTGCTCGCTTTTTTCGCCGTTGGATGCGTTCATGGAGACGGCGTCACCAGAGCGACGCCAGATAATCGAACGACACGAGGAGGCATTCGCTACGATTCTTCCGCACCGCTCGACGCCCGCGTGACTCCCGAATTCAACCCGGCGGATCCTCCCGCACAGGCTTACACTTACCGAGTTACCTATAAAGGCGGCGAGGGCGCAACCGTTCCTGCATTGCTGACAATACCCGTCAAGCGGCAAGGCAAAGCCCCGGCGATTCTTCTATTGCACGGGTTAGGCGGACGCAAGGAAGACATGAGCATTCTGGGCGTCGCTCTGGCGCGGCGCGGCTATGCCAGTCTGGCGCTCGATATCGCTGGTCATGGCGAACGCCCTGGTATTCATGGCAAACCGCTGGATCGCCTTGATCGATCCGAATTGCGTCTGGCGATAGGTCAAACGATTGCTGATTTACGTCGAGGTCTGGACTTTCTGGCGCAGCGTCCGGAAATAGAGGCGAACCGTTCCGGCTTTCTGGGCATCTCGTTGGGTGGTATTATCGGCGGCGTTCTTTCTGCGGATGAGCCACGTTTACGGGGCGTGGTTCTCTGGTCAGCAGGCGGCGACTGGGGAAAGTTACTGACGACATCGCAACATCCCTGGGCGAAAGCGTACCGGACAGGCGACAACGCCTCAGTGATTGAGCGTGAATTGCAAGATGTAGATCCGGCGGCGGCGTTAGCGGAATCGTCACCGCAGGCTTTATTCCTTATCCATGGCGCACAGGACACCATTGTCCCGGCGGATTGCGCCCGTGCGCTTTACACGGCGGTAAAAGGCGTCAAGAAGCGTCTCGAACTAACCGGCGGACATATCCCGGACCCGACAACGATGATGAATGAAACTTTACTCTGGCTGGAGACAATGGTAAAAAATGCGCCGGTCAGACCTTCGAAGATGCCCCTGCCAACACCGTCACCCTCGCGAGTTCTCGCCACGCCTTGAAACAGGCTTTTTCTTTTCCTCTTCGGCAAATAAGCGTGCGAAGGCCATCTGCGGGTCTTCCACGATTCCCTGCGCTCGTCGGGCTTCCTCTTCCGCCTTGAGACGGGCGTCCAATTCCCGAATGGCGCGAACTTTTCGCGCCGATTGGAGAAGCAGGACGATAATAATCGGTATGCCGACCACATAGACCGCCAATCGCAACCATTGATACGTAGCATCCGTCATGACCTGTTGTATGCGAAATTGCAATAATATGCAACAGTTTGCCGTGTAGTTTTCGTATGGTCGTTTGTCAATCGTTATGTCCCAAGCGATATTATAGTAAACTGGTATTGTAGAAAAAGTTGCTGGTATGTCATAATAAGGACGATCATTAATTATGGATGCGGATATTGAAACTGACATAGAGCCAGAAAGAGGCGCGATCAGAGGCACAGACACCGATGCCAGCAATGATCGCATCATCGCGTTCCTCTTTACGGACATCGAAAACAGCACAGGTCATGCTCAACACTATCCCCAGGGCATGCGTCGCGCCCATGCGCGTCACGACGATATTCTCCAGAAGGCAACGGAAACCTTTGGTGGCGATCTCTTCCAATCGGTCGGCGATGGAGTCAAAGTCGCCTTCACAGATCCCTCCGCAGCCGTCCAGGCGGCATTTGAGGCGCAACGCGTATTACAGACTGTTTTTGTTGATGAGGCTAACGCGATTCCGCTCCGGGTGCGGATGGCAATCCATGCCGGCGCGACGGAGGAAAGAAACGGTCTCTATATCGGTCTGACTCCGACGAAGGCGTCCCGTCTGGTTGAAACCATTCATGGCGGTCAGATCATTATTACCAACGACACGGCGGATTTGGTGCGTTCCCGGCTTCCTGAGGGAGCTGTCCTGCAGGATATTGGCGAGCATAAATTGCGAGACATTGATCTTGCTGACCGCCTCTTTCAGATAGCGCACCCCGACCTTCCCGCCAATTTCCCTCCTTTACGCCCGACCGATATCGTCCCTAATAATCTGCCCCACCAGTTAGCGCATTTGGTAGGCAGAGAAATGGAGACGGAGGAAATTCGCCAGCGTGTCCTTTCCTATCCTCTGGTGACATTGACGGGAGCGGGCGGTTGCGGCAAGACACGGCTTGCATTGCATGTTGCAGACCGTTTTTTACGCAAATTTCCCGATGGCGTCTGGTTCATTGATCTGTCGCACAGTAATGAAGCCGAATCCATCGGACGGGTTGTCGCTTCCACATTGAATATTGAGCAGGAAGGCGATGCGCCGTTGGCGCAACAAATCACAGAGTATCTATTGCATCATCGTGTCCTGCTGATTCTGGATAATTGCGAGCATTTGGTGGCGGCGGCGGCGGAGTTCGCCTCTGGTCTGCTTCAGTCCTGCAAAGATCTCAGTATTCTGGCGACCAGTCGGGAATCGCTGAGTATTAGCGGGGAAGCGCTCTACCCCGTGCGCCCCCTTCCTGTCCCTCCTCAGGAATTGACCAATCCAAAAGCGCTGATGGCTTATGATTCGGTGCGCCTGTTCGTACTGTACGCCCGCTTGAAGTCGCCCTCGTTCTCCATTAACAGCGAAAATGTCTTTGCGGTCACCCGTATCTGTCGTACGCTCGATGGAATGCCCCTTGCGGTCAGACTGATGGCCTCGTGGGCGGATGCGCTGACCCCGGAACAGATGGAAGAGCGCATGCATCACAAAGGACGATACCGTTTCCCGACATCCTCCGGCGATGACCGCAGTCTGCCCGACCGCCACCGTACTCTGCGAGCGACTATCGCGTACAGTCTGGACTTGTTGACCGAAGCGGAACGGGTTCTGCTACGCCGCCTCTCGATCTTCAATAACGGATTTACTCTGGAAGCAGTGGAGGAAGTATGTGAAGGCGCCCCCGTAGATGATGCCCTGTCCTCTCTGACACGTCTGCTGAGAAAATCGTTGATTGAGACAGAGGACGAGCCTAACGGCAAACGCTACCATCTCCTACAAACCATACGGGAATTCGCTTTGGAAATCCTGAAAGAGCGCAGCGAGTACGAGGAACTTCGCACAAAGCACCGCGATTACTTCATCCAGTGGGCGACATCCCTGAAACAAGACCTGACCGGCAAACGTCACGGCGATGCCATGCGCATTGCGATGCAGATGGCGGACAGGGAAATGGAAAATCTACGATCCTGTTTCGCCTCCTGCACAAATATCACCTGTGGGTTGACCCTGATCTCCTCTCTATTCTGGTACTGGCGAACGCGGGGTTATCTGCGGGAAGGCATTCAATGGGTCGAACACTTTCTTTCGGTTGACGACCAGTCCCCTATCACTCTTGCCTCGCTTCGGGCCGAGGCTCGGAACGCCGCCGGAATCCTCTACTGGCAGGCAGGTCGTCTTGAGGAAGCGCAACACCGTTTTTCAGAAGCGATCGCTCTGTATCGAAGTCTGAATGACGAGGCTGCTATTGCCAAGCTGCAAAGTAATTTAGGCAGCATCGCTGGTTATAAACAGGATCTGGATGCCTCCGAGCAGTACCTCATGGATAGCCTGTCCGGATATCGCCGGATTGGAAACGAGGCGCAAACCGCCAGCGTTCTCAATAATCTGGGCGTGCTGGCAGAGCGACGGAATGAATTTCAGAAACTTATCGAATTCTCTCAGGAATCGCTGGCAATCCATCAGCGAATGGGCAACTCCCTCGCAGGTGCACAGGCTCTCTACAATATGGCCAGCGGTTGGAGAGGCATGGGCGAATTGGTAAAAGCCCGGGAAGCGGTCATGGAATCGCTACGGATTCGCCATCAGATTGAGTACCGGGACGGTATCACAGAAGCGGTAGAGTTCCTGACGATAATTGTCGCCGGCGAAGAACGCTGGGACGATGCCGCCGTCCTGTACGGCGCCGCTTCCGCCATGCGTTTACATACAGAGTCACCAAGGAATCAGGAAGATAGCAACGAATTGAACAAAATCATACAAATAATCTGTGAAAAAATCGGAAAAGAAGTGTTCAAGCAAAAGGAAAAGCTGGGTAGCCTGATGAAGATAGAGCAAGTTATGGAACGAGCGGCTGGTTAACGCCTGACTATCTGGTTCGCTCTCCTTTATAACATTTGTTCTTAACCATCAGAAGATAATTGTCAGCCTCGTTTATGAATAAAGGAAGGTCTCAAATGGAAAAGAAATCACCTGCGTTTCCCTCAACACCTGTTGTGCTTCGCCTGATAAATCAGAGCAATGTCTCAATGCGGAGACTTCACCCATCCTCGCGATTAATAAAGATCGCCTCGCTTTTCTAAACGGATTTGAATTTATTACAGGAGAGTGTTTGCTGAAGCGGACTTCACGACTACAGTTACGGAGTTTCCCGCGCATTCTCTGTCTGTTAACAGGAGAATTCGATTGGCAATCAGTAAGTTTGATCCCATTCCGATCCGTCCCATTCCGGGTAGTCCACCCGTAGGGCCAGGAACAGTCATAAATCGCCCCTTCGGCGACCGTACACGACAGGCGTCCTTCCTGATCGATACTCAGGGGCGTGATGTTCCACGTGGCGCGATTCGAGTCGGCGTTCATGCTATCGATCTTCAGGATGTCGATAATGCCGGCGACCATAATGGCAGTCGTCGCATTACGTTTATCCGAAATATCAGTCCGGCGAGCGGCAATAACTTTACCCTGACCATATACGCAACGGAGGCCGTCTCCGTCCGCGTGACAGTATGGATTCGCAATCCCAATTGGCATCCCGGAGACCCCGAGGAGCAGAGATTCTTCGTCGGATTCTGCGCCGGTCAACTGGTAGCCTTGTAGTAAAAAGCGGACGTTTCGCGTCAATAGAGTGCACTATAGCATTTGACAACGAATCCCGTTAATGACGGGAATGAGAAAAAGGAAACTATTATGAGTGATTTGTCACCAGATACCACATCTGATTACGAAAAGCCCGGTGTCGCAGGCGATCCGTTTATCAGAGATATCGTGTCAAAGTTTGACCCTATCCCTTCCAATCTTCAGGTAACTCCAGGTTTATCCGTCGCTGACCCACAACTTGAACCGGGGGAGCAACCAGACAATATCGACATAGCGGCAGTCCCTGCGCCATGGACGGCTAAAGGAACTTTTAGTATCGCGCCTGCAACCGGAGCGGTCATCACTTATGTTGCCTTGCCTCTGAACTTTGATGGAACTTCCCTGAACGGGGCGCTGATTTCTACAGGAACGGCGACCTTTGTTGGAGGACCAACAAGAGCCTGGCAAATTAACAATCTGCCCGCTACTTTTGCTTCAGGATGTCCTGTCGTTATCATTCTGACTTTCAGAGCCAGTGACGGAAAATTCAAGATTGGATCTGCAGTCGTATTTCCTCCTTATTAGGACAGAATTACAACTTTCATAAAAAACCTTAATGGTTACATAAACGAGCGCTTAGTCAAGCACAGAAACTAATGGAGTAAAGAAATGGATGATGCATCTTCAGCAACGCCCGACAATCAGGTGACCGACCAACCGAAACGCCAGCGCAATCGCTTTGCAGGGTTAGCGGATTCTGATTTCGCGGCGACCTCCAAGTTTGATCCTATTCCAGTAACGCCAAAATCCAGCGCCGACTTGCTCTTTCCAGGAATTAAACTGCCTGAAGGAGCAAAACCTGAAACGAGCGTAGTTTCTTATCACGCAGAGTGCGTGTTTGTACTGCCAGAAGAACTGGACGGGGACGATCTCCTACATTATAGCGTCCGTCGGTTCAACCCGGGTGGATGGGAGAGCCTATTAACGCAGGAAGGTGAGGATGTGACTCCTATCTTCATCGGACAATCGAGCGCGGGTTATATTTATTCACTGGATATAACCCTATCCCCTATATCTCTGGAACCATTAACTATTCCGGCAAGTATCTGGTGGAAGGGTCAGGATGTTCTTGTCGAACTTACTTTTACGGATAAAGACAACAGCGATCCGGGCTATGCAGGCGCCGCTATTGTTGCGGTAATCGAAGTGGTCTAACGAGAAAATCAGTTCGTTCTCAATAGCTTTTAGCTCCTTTGCATCGGAGGACGAGTTGTTCTTCTCACGGCGCGAGGGCTAAGGATACGGTAAGATGCTCTTGCGTTGTCATTAATAATGACAGCGTGAGGGCTTCTTTTTTTATGATTGAAGATATTAAGAAAACGATCCTGCCCAACGGTGTGCGGGTGGTTACCGAACATGTCGGATATGTGCAGTCGGTGTCGGTCGGTATCTGGGTCGCTACCGGATCACGCTACGAAGATGATTCCCATCGCGGCATCTCCCACTTTCTGGAACACATGCTGTTCAAGGGCACGGAAAAGCGTCCGTCCGCCAAGCAGATCGCCGATGATATGGATGCGGTTGGGGGTTACCTGAACGCCTTCACGGACAAGGAATACACCTGCTACTATGCGCGAGCGCTCTCCGAGCACTTGCCGCTGGCAGTCGATATCCTCACCGATATGTACGCCCATTCCCTGTTCGATCCGGAAGAGACGACACGGGAACGCAAGGTCGTTCTGGAAGAGATCAAGCGCCGCGAAGATGACCCGGATGATCTGGTGCACGATCTGTTCGCGGAGACGATCTTCCCCGATCATCCGCTCGGTAAGTCCGTTATCGGGCTGGCGGAAGTGGTTGATGGCTTGACGCCCGAAGAATTGCGCTCTTACATGAGCAAGTACTATGGCCCCGGAAGCGTCATCGTTTCTGTCGCGGGCAATATGGAACATGCTCAGGTGGTCGATCTGGTAAGTAACGCTCTGGGCGACCTCAAAGGCGGTTCTCCTACTCCTGGCGACGCCCGACCGCCCGTAACCGCCAAAAGGTTCGAGTACGCCCGACCGACCGAACAGGTCAATTTCTGTATCGGCACCAAAGGCTACGGACAGTTCGATGAGGATCGCTACGCTCTGGCGTTGATGGATGCCATTCTGGGCGGTTCGATGGGCTCCCGCCTGTTTCAGGAAATCCGCGAGAAGCGCGGGCTTGCTTATTCCGTCGGTTCGTACTCCGCAACGCACCGCGAAGGCGGGTACTTTGTCGCCTACGGGGGCACTTCCCCGGATACCTACGAACAGTGTCTTGAACTGGCGCAGGGAGAATTCGATAAAGTACGCCGTGATGGCGTGACGGAAGCCGAACTTAATCGGGCGAAGAATCAATTCCGGGGCGCATTGATCATGGCGCAGGAATCGATGTCTTCACGCATGAACCGGATTGGAAAATCGGAAGTCTATTATGACCGCGTTATTCCGATGTCTGAAGTCACAGCATTGATCGACAAAGTGACGTTAGCGGATGTCCACCGCGTGGCGGGATCCATTTTCCCCGAAAATCCAGCGGAATACGCTATCGCCGCCGTCGGTCCCTTCAATGGCGTCACCAAGCCTGAGGGTGAGGAAGAGGGCGGCGAGTGAGCGTGACGCCGATTCGGGTGGCGATTGCCGGGGCGAGGGGACGCATGGGAACCGAGGCAGTCAAAGCCGTCTCTGGCGCAGAGGATATGGTTCTGGTCGCCACCCTGACACGCGACGATAATATTACCGAGACGCTGAAAAGCGCGAAGCCGGATGTCCTAGTCGAACTCACCACACCGGAATCCGTGATGACCAATATCCGGGCGGCATTACAGCAGCGGGTGACGCCGATTGTCGGAACCACCGGAATTACCGACGACGATCTGGAGGAGATACGGACGCTGTGCGCCGCGCAGGAGACGGGTTGTCTCATCGCGCCAAACTTCGCACTCGGGGCGGTGCTGTTAATGCAGTTTGCTGCGACTGCCGCTCGCTATTTGCCCGATGTCGAAATCATCGAGATGCATCACGAGCGTAAAAAAGACGCTCCTTCCGGCACAGCGGCGCGTACAGCGGAAATGATCGCAGTTGCGCGAGAGGGAACGCCGATTGCGCCTCCCGCTGATGCTTTCGAAAGCTGTGCAGGAGCAAGAGGCGGACGAGCGGCAGGAGATATTCCGATACACTCCATTCGCTTGCCCGGATTTGTCGCTTCTCAGGAAGTAATTTTTGGTGGGCAAGGGCAACGGCTTTCCCTGCGACACGATTCAATCGACCGTCTCTCTTTCATGCCGGGAACGCTCCTTGCTATCCGTCGCGCCTCCGCGTTACAGGGGTTAGTGATCGGTCTGGAGAATATTCTCTAAGTTATGTCCCCCGCCCCTGCCGTGTCACCGCCGACGCGCTCCACTGAACCCGCCGAAAGCGACTCCCAGTTGGAAACCGCCTCAGTTGAATCGCTTCCGATGGAAGTTCCAAACGCACCGACTCAGAAAGAACTGCCGCGTCGACGATTGGCGCAAAAATTAATGCTGTTTTACGTGTTACCGCTGACCGTATTACTGCTTGCCGGGTTTCTCATTCCGCTGTTGCTGTGGTCGTATTTTGGCAGTTACGTTTCCGAATACCGGACAGCTATGGCGTTGACCACACGGGTGCGGGAAATGGCGCAGGACGCCAACAACGCGGAAGCGGCGGCGCGGGAGTATTTTCTGAGTTCCGATGAGGATGCGCTATCACAATTCCGTGAGGAACGAATCAAGGTCACCTTGTTGACACAACAATTGACGGAATCGCTGGAAGTATCCGGCACGCCACGGATGAAGGATGTCCTCAAGGAATTCGATGCCGTCTTTCGTCAGTGGTATTCAATAACCTACTCCTCAGCCCGTCGATTGGAACGTAAACCGGGATCGCCGCAGGCGATGGCTGCCAGCGCTTCCACCCGCACCCGTTTCGTCAGTGTGAAGAAGAACCTGAATGTCCTGACAGACCTTGCGGAGAAAGCGCAACAGCGGTCACTGGAACGAAGTCGCGGCGCCGAAGTGATGCGAACCGTGACCTCGATCGTGATTCCTGCGGGAGCATTACTCCTTACCCTTCTGGTGGGGCGTTCTCTGGCTCTGGCGATCACGCGCCCTCTGGAAGAATTGACCGAAGCGACCCGGGAACTGGAACAGGGGCGTGGCGTCCTCCTGGTGCAACAATCCAGCGCACAGGAAACGCCCAATGACGAAATCGGCGATTTGCAGCGGGCGTTCGTCCGCATGGCGCGTACTATCGGGCAACGGGAGACGATGCTCCGCGCTCAAAACGACACGCTTGGCTCGTTGAATCAGCGCATCGCAGCCGTATTGAACGCCACCAATGACGGCATCATCCTGCTGGATCGTACCGGAGCGTTTTCGGTCGTCAATCAAAAATTTACCGATTTATTCGGCGTCGATGGCGACTTACTGCTGGACCAATCCTTCCCGCAGGCGGCGCCTCTGCTGGTTTCACGGTTTACTGATCGCACCGCAGTCCGGGAACGACTGGAACGATTGATTGCCGATCCGACCGCCGCCGCCGATGAATCACTGGAAATGCTGGAGCCGACGCCACGGGTTTTACGCATGTACACCGCCCCGGTGCGCCGTGATTCCAGCGACGGCGGCGATAGCGAGTTGATGGGGCGGATTTTCGTTTTCCGGGATGTCACCCGCGAGACGCAGGCGGATCGTATGAAGACGGAATTCGTATCGATGGTCTCCCACGAACTACGCACCCCGTTGACGGCGATCAAGGGCTATGTCGACCTGATGGTCAGCGGACAGACCGGCGAACTGAATGAAGTTCAAACGGAATTCCTGACAATGGTGCAGGACAGCGCTCGCCGACTGCACGCCCTGATCAACGACATACTGGATATCGCTCGCATCGAGTCGGGAAAAATGGATATACAGACGGTCTCCGTAGATTATGTCTCTCTGGCGGAACAGGCTGTCAAGATGATGCAACAGGAAGCGGCGAAAAAGGAAATTTCCCTGACGCTGTTCGTCACGGGCGGAACCCAGTCACCACATCCTGCCGTCTCCGGTGACGCCGATAGAATTACTCAGGTTCTGGTGAACCTGATTTCCAACGGCATCAAATACACACCGAACGGGGGTAAAGTCACCGTTCACATTGAGTTCGCACATGATTTTGTCACTACCTGTATCGAGGATACGGGAATAGGTCTTTCTGTGAACGAACAGCGACAACTCTTCCAGCGCTTTTTCCGGGCGGACAACTCTACGACTCGCGAGACCGGCGGCACCGGGCTTGGTCTTGCCATTACCAAAGCGATTCTGGATAGATTGGGCGGCAGCATCTGGGTGGAATCGGAGCCAGGAGTGGGGAGTCGCTTCTGGTTCACTCTGCCCTGCTCTACTGATGGAGTCGTCAGCGCCACTGAAGCGGAAGGTCAGTATCTGGCATTGATTATCGATGGGAATACCGGGGCATTACATCGCCTGAGCCACGAATTGCGCCGTAAAGGAGTGGTAGCGACGAACGCCACCAACGCGGCGGACGCTCTGCGCCGCGCGCGCAGTTTACACCCTGACATCATTCTGCTGAACCCTCTGACGCCAGAATTAGATGCCATGGCGCTTTTACAATCACTACGCGCCCGCCCGGAAATCGCGTCTATTCCGCTGGCGTTCATCATGCCGCGCATCGGATCGGGGCAGGCGGATCTTGTGGATATGATTGCGGTACTGCCACGGAGGGATGATTACCCCGATCTGAAGGAAACCGTTCATGCCGCCCTCAAAGGCGAACGAGGGAATATTGCTGTCGTCGTCGTCGGGGACGCCAATCTGGCGCGCGCCGTTCGTGAGGCGACCAGCGATTTCCGGGATACAATCGTTACCGTAGCGGATGCGCCGGCGGAAGCGGACAAAGCTCTGGGCGGCGTCTTCCCGGATTTGATCGTAATAGATTCTCAATCGGCTCCGGACACGCAGGCAGGGGAATGGATAACGCGATTATTGCGGCAAAACCCCGGCGAGCGGCTTTCCGTCATTCTGGTAACCAATCCTGAAGCGTTACAGGGAACGATCACGACGCTTCCTCCTCTGGGAGCAGGGCCGTTGCCTCTGAGCGCTCTGGGAACCACGGTTAAGAATATACTGGATTAGTAGAGATGCGTTCCGGTTCGGGCGGTTTGAACCAATCGAACGCCCACATCCGCCGGAAATCCGCTCTCAGAGAGGCAAACAGCAAGAAATGGTCGGTTATCATGTCGCCATCGCAGGGGCGACGGGTGCGGTTGGGGCGGAGTTTTTACAACTTCTGGAAACGCGAGATTTTCCACTGGCTTCGCTAAAACTGCTGGCGTCTGAGCGCTCTGTCGGCAAGAAGATCCGGTTCAAGAATCAGGATCTAACAGTCGAAGAACTGAAAGAAGATTCCTTTAAAGGCGTCGATATCGCGTTTTTTTCGGCGGGCGGATCGCGTTCCCGGCAATTCGGCCCCATTGCGGCGGAGGCAGGCGCAGTCGTGATCGACAATTCCTCCGCGTTTCGCATGGACCCCGAAGTTCCGCTGATCGTCCCGGAAGTCAACCCGGATGATGCGGTCACTCATCATGGAATTATTGCCAATCCTAACTGCTCGACGATCATCCTTTTGATGGCTCTTGCCCCCCTGCATCGCCGATGGCCGGTGCGGCGCGTGGTAGTCTCTACCTATCAGGCGGTCAGCGGCGCGGGAGCTTCTGGCATTGTCGAATTGGAAAAACAGAACCGGGCGCATCTAGCGGGCGAATCCATCGTCCGAGAAGTCTTTCCCCATCAGATCGCCAACAATCTATTTTCGCACAACACGGCGATTGATGATTCCGGTTACAATGAGGAAGAACGCAAAATGGTCAAGGAGACGCGAAAGATTCTTCACGAACCGAATCTCGCCGTCACCGCAACCTGCATCCGCGTTCCTATCGCCCGCGCCCATTCGGAAAGCGTCAACCTGGAATTTGCGGATCAGCGACCGACTGTCGCGGAAGCGACCGAAGCCCTTGCTGCCTTTCCTGGCGTCATTGTAATTGATGATCGGGAGCGCAATATCTTCCCGATGCCGCTGGACGCTTCCGGCAGGGACGAGGTTTTCGTCGGACGTATTCGCGAGGATATCAGCCACCCGAATGCGCTGGATATGTTTCTCAGCGGCGACCAAATTCTCAAGGGAGCCGCCCTCAATGGTTTTCAGATTGCCCAACTACTCATCGATAGAAACGCCGTAAAGGGCGCAAGATAGGAATAGATATGGCGACTTTACGGGGCGCAAACGCCCACTTTGGTTCTCTTATGACGGCGATGGTAACCCCCTTCGATGCTTCCGGCGCGATCCGATATGATCGTGCGGCGGAATTGGCGCAGTGGTTGCTTTCGCAGGGAAATGACGCTCTTGTTATCAACGGCACAACCGGCGAATCGCCGACGACTTCCGCGGACGAAAAAGTGCAACTCGTCTCCACAATAGTTCACGCTATTGGACGGGATAAAGTGGTTGCGGGAGCAGGCGGCAACAATACGGCGGAAGTGGTGGAACTTGCCGTCCGTTCGGCGGAAGCGGGCGCAGGAGGCATTCTCTCCGTTGCGCCTTACTACAATAAACCCTCGCAGGAAGGGTTGTACCAGCATTTCCGCGCGATTGCGGAAGCGGTCGCGCCGCTTCCGGTCATTTTATACAATGTACCGGGTCGCACCATCACCAACATCGAGGCCTCAACCACCGCTCGCCTCGCATCGGATTGCACTAATATTATCGGGACGAAAGAAGCGTCAGGTAACATGGCGCAAATAGGCGAGATCGCCCGTCTGACTGGCGACGATTTCTTGATCTATTCCGGCGATGATGGCAGTTACCTCTCGACGCTGGCTCTGGGAGGATGCGGGGTCATCTCCGTTATTTCTCACGTCGTCTCCCCGGATTTTGCGGCATTGAACCGGGCATGGTTTTCGGGGAACGCCTCGGAAGCAACGCAGATTTTTCTGAAGACCCTGCCATTGACCCGCGCTATCTTCTCCGCGCCCTCTCCCGCCCCGGTAAAGCATGCCCTTGCGCTTATAGGTCAGAACTGCGGCGGCGTTCGCCTGCCTCTGGTCGATCTGAGCGAACTGGAGCAAACGGTCGTGAAATCCGCCCTGACGGAGTACGGCCTGTTATAGATTTGCGGATCACATCCACAGTATCGTCAGGCAGGAAGATCGGGATTGCGGGTAGCCCACCCGGTTTTCCTACCGGAAAAGCGATAGATTACTGCGGCGGCGACCATGCCGCCGCAGAGGAATACCAGCCAGTCACCCCATCGGACATAAAAGGTTATGTCGTCGCGCAGAATAATATCTCCGGTCAGAACGCCACGTTCCATCAGGGGCAGTGATTTCATGATGTTCCCTGTCGGGTCTATAATGCGCGATGTGCCGGTATGTGCGGCGCGGATCAGATAACGATAGGTTTCCACCGCCCGCAAGACTGCAAAATCGGCGTGCTGATACGGCCCTGCCGTTGTGCCAAAAGTTTCATCGTCAGTAATGAGCGTGATACATTGCGCCCCGGCGGCGACCGTAGTGCGTACCCGGTTGGGGAATGCGCTTTCATAGCAGATAATCGTTCCCGCTCTGGCGGAGGGAAGCGGTGACCGGGGAACATTCAGGACTCCGGGTTTATCGCCCGCAACTTTGTCTTCTTCCGGAATATATCTGTCCGTCACCATTTTAAGCAGAGGACGGAATAGAAAAAACTCGCCCATGGGCACGAGTTGTATCTTGTCATATCTTCCGGCGATCTGTCCACGATCATCGATCAGTACAGCGCTGGTGTATCGCCCCCTGTTGTCTAGAGCGTCACTGCCTATCAGTAGGGATACTCTTGACGAACGGGCGAACTGCGTCAACGTCTCACGGGGATAAAAGTTGTTCCTGATATCCGGTGGCGCGACTCCTTCCGGCCATAGAATCAGGACAGGCGATCGCTCGGAATCCGGGGCAGTTACCAGACGACGAGACAATTGCTGATACACATCGAAGATATCATCACCGGTTCCCTGACCGTACTGGGTGATACCAACCCGGAGAACTGGTTGATCACTTTCATCTCTCAGCCAATCCCGAACCCACCATAAGCGCACCTCACCAAAAATACCGACCAGGGCGAAAAGAGCGACCGCTATCGCCATCGGTTGCAGCGCCGCCGACCAGGCAAGGAAGCGGCGTAAGTGCGCCTCCCCGACCAGAGCGCCGCACAGAGCGATAGCGAACGTCAATCCCCACTGCCCGGTGACAGAGATAATTTGCAGGAGAGCCGGGACACTGACCTGAGTCGCCGCTAATGGGAACCAGGGGAAGGCGTATTTACCCTGCGTTCGCCCCCATTCCAGCAGGACGTAAAGTGAAGCGAACAGAACAGGACGCAAAAGGAATGCCAGCCCACCGGTAACGGCACGATCTTCGCTGGATTTGTTCAGAAAACCGAACGCCGCACCGAACAGGGCGAAAGGGACTGCCTGAATGAGAGAAAGGGTCGGCCATGCAAAGAAGCCAACTTCCGTCATCCAGTACATCCCAACCAGAAACAAGCCAAGACCAAAGGAAAAACCGA
The DNA here is from genome assembly GCA_903910385.1 of uncultured Armatimonadota bacterium. GTDB lineage: Bacteria > Armatimonadota > Armatimonadia > Armatimonadales > Armatimonadaceae > CAIVZM01. The sequence continues at coordinate 37,032 of CAIVZM010000056.1, read as the reverse complement.
TACCTGCGCTTCGCAAGATACGAACTTGCCCATTCATTGCGACATTCAGAGCGACATATAATGGTGCAAGAGCGAGCCATGCCAGCCACCACCACCGGAGCGGAGCGAAACTTGATGCCGCTAACGCACCGGAAATGAACGCCAGAGCGATTCCGGGCGACAAAACAGATTTCACGGCGTCCAGTCGTCGTTTATAGAAAGGGAAGCGCAGGTCAACGCCAGAAGTTCCGCCGCATTATCGGCGTCCGTTAGCGAAATGATTTCACAGGGGGTATGCATATAGCGAAGCGGGATTCCTACGACACCGGTCGCAATTCCGGCGCGGCTATTCTGAATCGCATCGGCATCCGTCCCTGTACTTCCGGGGCTTGCTTCATACTGAAAGAGCAGACCGTGTTCTTCGGCAATCGATTCGAGACGATCTGCCAGCGGGCGATTGCAAAACGCGCCCCGGCTGATGGTTGGGCCGCCGCCGATCTTGATATCGCCGACACGACGCTTGTCCGTACCCGGCATATCCGAAGCGAAGGTCACGTCCACCGCGATTCCCAGATCCGGAGCGATGCCGTAAGCGGAAACGCCCGCCCCACGTAGTCCGATTTCTTCCTGCACCGTCGCGACAGCGTAAACCGCCGCCGATGGATGACGTTCCTTCACACGACGGAGCGCCTCCATAACAATCCAGGCGCCGATGCGGTTATCCAGGGCGCGTGCAGCGATGCGGTCTCCGAGAAGGGGAGTCATACCATACTCAATGGTGGCTGGGTCACCGACACGGACGCCCGCCGCCTTGACTTCATCTTTTCCGCCGGTGGCGCCAATATCGATCCAGAGATCGTAAATATCGCCGCCCTTTCCCTTTTCGTCCGCCGTCATCAGGTGGATGGGCTTACGACCGATAACGCCCGAAATGATGCCACCTCTTGTGTGAACGCTCACCCGCTGTCCGATCAAAACGGCAGTATCCCATCCCCCGATAGGCTTGAAGTAGCAACAGCCATCATCCGATATATGGACAATAATAACTCCGAGTTCGTCCATATGCCCCTGCAACATAATCCGGGGAGAACCGGAAGGGTTGATGCAGGCGATCAGATTCCCCAGCGCATCCGTTGTCACGGTATCGGCGAAGGGAGCGACGTAGTCGGCGATTTTGCCGCGAATCTCACGTTCAAAGCCGGAGGGTGACGGAGTAGCGAGCAGGGTTTTCAGAAAATTCAGGGAGGAGTCGGAAATCATCTTAATAATGATTTTATCGTATATCAGGATTTTCGGCGCGTTTCCGGCAGACGCGATGCGGCGATAAACCCTGCGGCAAGCAGAACGGCGGCGGAAATGAACATCATTTCCGCGTTGACCCAGCGAACAATCAATCCCGCAGCGAACGGAAACAGTAGCGAAGGCGCGGAGGCGGCGTTCATCAGGCCGATATAGACGGACTGTTCGCGTTTGGGCACCGCCTCCAGCAGATAGTTAGTGACCATGATCCAGCCATCCTGCGCTGCGCCATAGCAAAAATAGGCAAGCAGAAACAGCGGCAAACCGACGCCGGTAAGACCGCCCGCCAGCGCCAGCAGAGGACACATCAAACCGAGGCACATAACGCCGCGTAGTGCGGTGCGCGGCCCCAGTCGGTCACTGATATTTCCCCAGACAGCGGCGAAAAGCAACAAGCCCAGAGTCTGTGTCGCCAGAAATATTCCCGGCAGGCCGCCATCTCTGAGAAAATTCAGCGTCGCAGGCAGATTATCAGGCAATCGCGCATTACTGGCGTAGGTGACCAGAAACGGCATACAGGCTCCGGACGCCGTCGCCAGAACCTGGGTGGCAGCCAGTAACGCAAAGTCGGGGCGTTCCCGGAATTTGAGAGGGAGTCGGCGCATATACTCGCCGATACTGATGGAATCATCCTCGTGCGTTATTTCCTCGCCGTCTTCGGATGTGGGTGCGGGCGGTTCCCGTATAGAAGCAAGAAACCCCCAGGAAATCATCAGACCAATTGCGCACAGAAGCGTCAATAAGGCGATATTACCAGGAAAAGCCACCCATTTTTGCGCCAGTAAAGTTCCTACGACAGCAGCGACGCCAAATCGGCTCAGGGCGGAGATGACCTGCGTCCAGGCGAACATCTTTCCCCGCTCCCGGGCAGGAATCGCTCTGCCGACGATGGTCATCCAGGGAACGCCGCCCATGCCATCGCCAATCCAGGAAATAGCGTAAACGATCATTAACACCGCCAGCGCCAGAGCGGGGTTCGTCTTGCCATAAAAATAAAAAGCGGCGGCGGCGGGAAAGTACCCGATACGTCCCCAGAAGGCGACCTGCACTAGAAACGGCAACAGGCGTTTTGCGCCTCGTAAATAATGCCCAACGAAAAGTTGTGGGAGAAAGTACCCTGCCTGACGCACGGCAAGCAAGATACCCAGATAGGTTGCGCTACCGCCTAGGTCGCTCACTGCCGCAGGAAGCGCCGTCGAGGTATCCAGAAAGGAGATGCCGATAAAGAAAAAGGAGACATCCCCCACCAGCATTCGGAAGTTCCATCTGGCATGCGGGGGACGATGATCGTTTTCCTCAGCGTTTACGGCGGTCACGGCATTCCTGCATTTGTCGCTTTTTCGGGAGCGTCTGCGGGCTTGTTCGTCCCGCTCTTTTCCGTTTCCGGGGCGGGTTTGAGTTTGCTCAGGATTTCAGGGATGCGTTCCATTATCAGGAGTCGCTCGGCGTAAATTGCGAGAGCCAGTTCGCGCACCTGATCCGGCGGCGCGAGATTGGGTTTACGGGCGAACTCACGCGGGATCGGTTTACGCCCGAGCGCCTTGGTTACCTGTGTAACGATTTCATCTTTTTGCGTGTCCGTCAGGATAGCGCTCGCGGCGGCGGTAACGGTGGTCACCGCGCTTTTCTTTACCGCTTCGTAACGAGCGCTCGACGCATCGGACGTTTTCTGCACTTTCGCCGTCACTTCCGCCGGAACGGGTTCGCCATTCAGCGCCGCTTCCCGCGCTTTAGCGACATCTGCAGCGATAGATCGAACCGCCTCATAATCCATTTTGCGCTGTCCGTCGCCGCCCGCGAGGATTTCCTTCAGCGGTTTGTTGAGTCGTTGAATCTGTGTCGCTGTCAGTTTGAGAGCGCTGAGCGATTGAATCAGTTCGAGATCGCCGATTTCATTCAGTGTCTTTTGCACATCCGACGGCGGCGGCGGGATGGCGTTTCCCACGTTCGCGATGGCATTCCATAGGAAAGCCCCGACAACAAAAGCCGCCGCCCATCGATAATTTTGTGCATTCATAGTCATAAAGCCTTTCCCGTTTCGACGCCGCCCGGGAACTATCCTTCATAGGGCGCATTCTGAATGAAGGAAATACCGAGTCATTGGTCTAAACTTAGCAACGTCAGCGGCGGTTGCGTCGCGCAGATGGTTTTCGGTATAATCGAGCGACCTCGTTCCCCGTCCCGACGCTAAACAGTAACGGAAAAAGCGGCGAGTTGGCGTGGGGGCATCGGTATTTCGAGGAGGATTTGACTTGTTTATGACTTTCGGCGGACAGGCCCGGAAGAGCGCGGCGGGCGGCGGCGCTCGTAACGGTCGCTTCCTGGGATTTATAGCCGCGCTTATCGCTTCCCTGTTCCTTCTTGTCGCCGCCGGGTGCGGGGGCGGTTCATCGTCCTCTTCACCGGGTAACAATGGCGGTAATCCGTCGGGCGGAGCGGATGACGCCTTTGTTCGGGGAACAGTCGTCGATTCCGCTAACGGGTTACCGTTGCCGGGCGCAGTCGTGCAATACGGTAGCGTCACACCGGTCACCACCGGCGCGGATGGCGCTTTCAATATTCGCGTCGCCTCCCGAATCGGGACGCAAACATTGAAAGTCACCGGTTCCGGTTCGCTTTCGCTCTACGATTACGGCACGGTCGGATCTCAAGCGTATCGCATTCGGTCACAGGGCGCGCCTATTCCGGCTCTGGAAGCCGCACAGAATTATAATGTCGGCAATGTGAGCGTGTTTACGAGCAGTAGCGCGCCGCCGCCGCCGATTTTCCCCTGAGTCTTGAATCAACAGTATCGGAAATTCCGAGTACAGCCCAGAACGCCCCCCGACCGCATTGGCGGCGGGGGGCGTCGCTGTTTCTTTTCGCCAGCGGTTTCTTTTTCGTCTCCGGCGAACATTATGTTTCTATTTCCGTAAGGAATAACGAAACGCTGACATATTATGTCTGAACAGGCTCAACGAATTCTTCTCTGGTGCGCCGCAGTCCTGCTGGTTGCGGGGACGGCGATAGCGCTCCGCTATGCGCAGAGCTACCGCACCATTGCCGGAATTCCTGCCATCGGTCAGATGCTCCCGCCCAATGTCAACCTGCGATTGGAACGCCTGACCATCCGCGGACGAAAGGATAATCAACCGGCATGGGTACTGAAGGCGGATCGGTTGGATTCGTCTCGCCTGCGCGACCGGCTGGATTTTTCTGGTAATGTCAATGCCGTTCTTATCCGGGAGGGGGTGACGCGAGCGACTCTGACAGCGGCGACGGCGTCTTATGTCGATCCGCCTAAAGTCCTGACGGTCGCTGGCAATCTGAAAGCGCTACTGAAGGGTGATCCCCAGTCCGCCGTACCGGAAGTGCGTTTCGAGACGAATCAGGTGGTATGGAACGTGGGAGCGAAAACCGTATCCTGCCCCGACCGGGTGCGGTTAGCTTACGGCGATAGTTTTGTTCAGGGGGAACAATTGCAGATCGATCTCAAAACGTGGAACTATTCGATAAAAAATATGACCGGGGAGACGACACTGGACGATACCAACGATAGCTTGATGTCAGCTTTGCCGTCTTTGCAGGGTTTGACGCCATGAGAAGAATCGTTCGTGCGGCGACTATCGCCGGGGTATGCGGCATTTCTCTGTGCACTACGCTGGCGGCGCAACCGCCATCCCCCCCGGCGCCACGTCCCACTCCAAAAGCGTCTCAAACGCCTTTAAAAGTATCATTGCCCCCTCTTTCCGCGTCGGTGGTGACATCGTCTGCGACGACTCCCGCCTCTTCCGCGCCACCGTCCGCTGTGAAGGGGAAAGTGCAGTACGGAAATGGGTATGCGGAAAACCATATAACCTCGCAGGGCGAAATTATTATGATGCAGTACGCCGTCTGGTTTCGCTCCCCGGATGCCTATCTGACCACCGAGAAGGCGTTGTATAATCGCGCCACCAAAATCGCCTCATCTCCCGGAAAATTCAACCTCAAAACGGATGACGCCGATTTGACCGCTAACACCGGGACAGTCTACTTCAACACACGTGATGCGCAGGCGCGAGGAAGTCTGGTCATGATTATCCGCCCGCGCCCACAAGATGCGAACGCGCCACAGGGGTCGGCACGACGGCAGTTTGATTCACCGGCGACTATCACCTGTGAAAAGGGAGATTATAACTGGCGCTCCGGTAAGGGAATCCTGACCGGTAACCTGACCGTCCGCCAGAAAAATCGCACCGTAACCGCCGACAAAATATTGATCGATACCAAAAATGAAGTCATCACTCTGGATCAGAACGTTCAATGGACGACCACGGACGGCGATAAGGGAAAAGCGACGAAAGTGATCTTGAACTACCGTGAGGGAGCGGAGATTCCCTTCAAAGCGATCAATGGCAGCGGGGTTTCCAACGTGGATGAACTGGACGATTCCGCTCCCAGCCCCAGCAATCTCCCGCCCGCCCCGGCGCCTTAAAAAGTAGCTTAGAAAAACGCCTCAACGAAGACGTTCAGAAAAACGCCTCAGCGAAGACGTTCAGGAAAACGGAACTATGGAAGAACTGCGCGGAAGCGGAAATGGCGGCGCGATATTCTACGCCCGGGTCGCCATCGTCTCGGATAACGAGGGCAGATTGACTCTGTCGTCTTCCCTGTTAACAGAAGCTTTCCGCCTGACCAGACGAGGCGCAGAGTCGCTCGGTATCGCTCTTGTCGCTTCCAGCGCCGTTCATGCGCTTTCCTTACCGCTACCGCCGGGTTTGGAATTGACCGCCATTATCGGAGAGAAGGACGAAGAAATCCCGCCTGGACTAAATCTCCCGATGATTACCGGCGTTCCGGGGATTTTGACGACTGCGTTTGAAGGAGCCCTGATCGCAGCAGACCCGGAAAAGGGAATTGTCTGGCCGAACCCCACTCCGCAATTCCTTGTCGCGTTGCAGGCGGAACAGGAACGACCACGCTTTTTGATCGGTTCCCAGCACACAGCGGCAACCACGCAGACCGGGCATGAAGTCAGGGTATGGGCGTCCATCAGCTATCGTAGCGAGTTGATGGAAGCGATTGCCGGAGGAGTTGATGGCGTAGCCATTGAGCCGTTCGGTGACCTGTTAGCCCCGTGGTGGGATGCCGCCGCAGAGCAGGATTTCCTTACTGCGCTCGCCCCGCTGGGCGGCGGCGATGTTGTCCTGTATGCCGACTTCAGCGAGACCGATCTGCCCACCTACTTCCGGCTTGCCGCACACTGTCGGTTGCGTCTGGCATTTGCTCCCGAATCTCTGCCGCAATCCGCCGGTGATTTCCGGGCCTATCTGGAAGGCCGCCTCGATACGGCGCGTGAGAATGCGGAAACCGGTGAAACGCTTGCCCTACCGTCGCTGGTCGCCAATGTCTCCGACCTGACCGAGCCTGACCTCCCTGCATTCGACGCCGTCCTCCTGAACTCTATCGACAGCCTAGCTGATACGGAACTTGGCGCTTTCTTTGGGCTACCCCCGCTGTATGTCGCACTGGCGGAGAATCTGGAAGGTCTTCGCTTTGCGCTGGGCGCTGGAGCTACGGGCATTCTGGTGGCTCCTGACACTGTCGCAGATGCCAAAGCGGCGATTCGCGCCCTTTAATCTCCCTGCGCATCTCCGCCCGGAGAATCATTACATCCCGAATCGATGAGGGAATGAGAAAAAGGGTACACTATCGCTATGGCTACGCTCCTTAATCTGGTCTGCATCTCTAACGACAATGCGCTTGAAGAGGCATTACAGGAATCTCTTGCACCCTTTGGTAATTCGGTAAACCTGACGCGCATTTCTCCCGACGCACCGAACCTTACCGAGATGCTGGGAACGGCGGACGGCGTCCTATGCGGGTCTTTTCCGCCGAATATGCGGGCGGCGGCGCAACAATTGAAATGGGTTCAGTTCTGGAGCGCCGGAGTCGACGGGAAACTATATCCGGAGTTGTTCGCCAATGGCATCGCCGTCTCTACCGGAGCGGGCATTCACTCCGCTTCCGCCGCCGAACATGTCCTCTCCCTGATGCTCGCCTTCGCACGAGGACTGCCCCAGTCATTCGTTGCCCAGCAGAACCGGGATTGGGAAGCGCGAAAGGCGATTCTGGACGCCCAATTCGAATTAGAAGGCAAGACAGTCGGCATTGTAGGAACTGGTGTTATCGGGCAGGCTATCGGAAAGCGTTGCCAGGGTCTTGGCATGAAGACGGTGGGGACGCGCCGCGATCCCTCCAAACCGACCGAAGGAATCGATGTTTTGCTTTCGCATATCCAGTATCACGATTTGATTTTGTCATCGGACTTTATCGTACTAGCCCTGCCCCTGACGAACTCCACCCGTATGATATTCGGCGAGGATGAGATAGAGATTCTGCGTAAAGGAACTTATCTGTTCAATATCGGGCGCGGCGATCTGATCGATCCTGCTTGGGTCTATAGGGCGTTGAAGAACGGATGGCTTGCCGGCGCGGGTCTCGATGTCTTTCCGGAAGAGCCACTACCGCCCGATTCGCCGTTCTGGGAACTGCCCAATTGTATTATCACTCCCCATGTCGGAGGTAATACCCCGGAATACTGGCCGCGTTTCGCCCGCCTTGTCGCAACCCAGATAGAACGCCTTCAGCGGAATGATTCTCCGACCAATCTTGTCAGTAAAGACCTCGGTTATTGACGGGCGCGGAACTATTATGCCTGTTCGCCACGTTTTGAAGTAAATGCGGTATACAGGCATTCGCTCAACGGTATCGATTCCTGTACAGCGTTAATTCGAAGGTGGAATTGATAGACAATGGACGAGATCACAGAGGGGGGCATTCCCCCGAACCGGAAAACTGGTTGGACGCTCACTCCCCTGATTCGTATCACTCTCCTTCTGGGCATGAGCGCGATTCTAGGAACGATCAACGGCGCGATTACCGGAGAAAAGACACAGTTTCTTTTCAAGGAAGAACTGGGTCTGAGCGCCAGCGGCCTGGCGACACTGGCGCTCGTACTCAATATCCCCGCTTATTTACAACCCTTCATGGGAGCTTGGGCGGATTTGCGCCCCTTCCTCGGTTATCATCGTCGCTCTTACTACCTGATGGGTATTCTGGTTCATACGCTGGCGCACCTTGGCATGGCATTTATGCCGGGCTACAGTCTGGTCATGGTTTCTGTCTTGCTTGTATTGACAGGATTGTTCACGGTTTTCGCCGGAGTCATTATCAACGCATCGATGGTAGAAATCGGCAATGCGACAGGGATGTTTGGACGTTTGCAATCCCTTATCATCTTCATTCCTTATGCTCTGAGCCTCGCCTATACCAGCCATCTTGGCGGCTTCGTTGCACAGAACTGGTCGTACCAACGCACTTACGGAACGGCGGCGGCACTCTCGTTGTTGACTCTGCCCCTGGCGTTCTTGCTTCCCGATAAACGGGTAAGCCCTTCGAAAAGCGCGACAGAGACTGACGAAGAGCATCGCCAGCGATTACAGGCGCAACGGGAGCGTGAGGAAAATAACCGATCGACCCTGCAAGAATCGCTCAAGTCGCCCGGACTATGGGCACTGGTCGGTTTTATTTTTTATCTGATTGTGACTCCCGGCCCCAATGCGCTCTACTATTTCACCGACGGGCTTCATTTTTCCAAACAATTCATCGGCGACCTTGGGCGATGGACATCGGCGGGAGCACTGGCGGGGATGGGGCTGTTTGCGCTGGTTTCCCGTCGCTTGCCGGTGGTTTCGCTGGTTCTGGGCGCCTGGCTGATGGACTGCTTGATTTATCCGTGCCAGCTGGCTATACGCAGTGAATCAACCGCTCCTTATTTTATGTTTCTATGGGCTATGGTTGGTATTATCTATACTCTATGCCTGAATACACTGGCGGCACGGGCTGCCCCGAAGGGATTGGAAGGCGCGATTTACGGGCTAGTCATGGCGACAATTACGCTGGCGGGAGTCTTTTCCGGCATCTTCGGCAACTTCATCTATGATTTTTTCGGTCCCAAGCACGGGCATTCCGTCACTTATGGCTGGAACGCCTCCCTCATTTTCGGCCTGATATTCACGATACTGGGCGGAATTTTGATACCGTTTATGCCCGCCTGGACACGGAGCCGTCGACCGCTTGCCGAAATGACCGAACCCAAAGCGTAGCGGATTTCCTGATTTCCACTGTGAAGAGAGGGCGAGCAACGCTTGGAAGCGTCATTTAGGAGCGTCATCAGGCGTGGAAGCCCTGATACCACTCACCCCTGAATTTCAAAGTGCCGGAAGCGCCATCCGCAAGATGAGCGAATTCGGCTTCCGGAACGGCGAACTCGCGCCACTCGCCATTTTCCGTCGCGAAAGTCACAAAATGCGCCTGAGCGGGAGTCCATCCTCCGCCAGCATCTTCCTGAATGCGCCGGGAAACGATCCGCGCCGATGCTTCAGTCATAGGCTGTCGCAGATTCGCCAGGTAGTGTTTCCCTGAATCGAACGCTCCGAGAGCGACAACGACAATCATCGCGGCGCACAGTAAAATGATCGGTAGGTTATTGAACATCTGCCTGCCTTCCGGTAAGTTTCACAGAACTTGTACCGTAAACAGCGCAAGGTTTCATCCGCAAAACGACGGATTTACCGGGTAACCCTTCACCATCGCCACCCTACCGCTTGCCGAACGCGTAAAGGTGACCATCATCCGCGCCAATATAAATGATGCCGCCTACCACATAGGGCGAACTCATGACCGGACGACCGACTTCATACGTCCATAATTCTTTACCGTCTGCGAGATTGAGAATGTAGAGACGCCCATCCTCGGAGCCGATAACGACCTTGCCATCGACAATGACGGGGGATGAATCCGCCTTCCCCTTGGTGCGAACGCGCCAGAGATTGACGCCGGAAGTTTTATCGATACAGTGAATTTGTTTGTCACGGCCGCCAATCACCACGCGATTTCCGGCGATTGCAGGTGTGGAAAAATAGGGAAATCCGCGATCTCGGTATGTCCAGATGATTTTCCCCGTGTTCAAGTCAGCGCAAATGACGGCATTTCCATAGTGCCCAAGATAAGCGCGGTCTCCCTCGATCGTGACGGAACCGGCGACATACTCCCCCGCCTCGATTTTGCGAATGCCTTTACCGGTCACCAGATTGACTACATGAAGAAGTCCATCGCACCCACCGAAGACGACCCGTTCTCCGGAGATCGCCGGAGTCCCGTTGATATAGTTCTCGGTGGAATATTTCCAGAGCAACTTCCCGGCCACCGCGTTCAGGCAATAGCAGAAGTTATCGTATCCGCCGAAAATGAGATACATCGATTTACCATCGGAGGTCGGCGCGGCGTTCGCTCCTCCGAGGATTTTGTCTTCGGTCATGAATTTCCAGAGCGGTTTTCCGGTAACGGAGTTCAGGGCATACATCGTCCCATCGGACGAGCCGATGTAAACATTCTCACGAACGGCTTTCACCGGAGCCTGAATTTCTCCACCAGTTTTGAACGACCAGATCGGCTTGCCGCTGTCGGCGCTGACCGCGTAGATTTTCCCGTCCTCAGAGCCGATACACACCCGGTCATTTTGCACGATCGGAGCGGAGGAAATCGGCGCCCCGGTCTTGAATCGCCACAGCAGCTTCAAAGGCAGATTCAGTTTCCCCGGCGCCTGCCGTAATGTTCGCAAGAGCGCATCCGCAGGGCTTTCCTGCGCTATCCTCACCGTGACACACTCCGAACGGGAATCTGCCACAGGGTAAGGTTTTTCTCATCCTTGACCAGAAATCCATTGCGAACGATTGCCGGGCTTGCCCAGACGGGCGTTTCTGCGACGGCGTACTTCGCCACAGGCTTGAGAGTATTGCCCGCTTTCTGATAAACGAACAAATCGGAATTTGTCGTTAGCGCTAGAATGTTCGAACCGGCGCTCCATAGTGAGGCATTGTCCCCCACGCGCCCCTCGTCCGTCCAGAGAACTTTCCCCGTCGCTGGATCGAGAGAAAACATCTGACCGGATCGCTTCGCAGACATGCCATAGAGCAGACCGTTCAGAACCGGGGAACTCATATAAAGCGGAACGTCTCGCGCTTCCCAGACATTTTCAATTTTCCAATTTGCGCCGTCCCGTGTTGGCTTGATGGCGAATGTCGGCTTTTGCAGACCGCCAAAGATCACCAGTGGACCCGATACCACAGGGGTAATCGAATTCTGGTCATAAGGCGTGGTAAACGGCATTTTCCACAACAGTTTTCCAGTAGCGGCATCCAGAGAAACGCAATTCGCTTTGGTCTGCGTGATAATTTGCCGGACGCCATCCAGCGTTACTGCAATAGGGGAAGCGTAGGCAGGGGAATCGCCCGACCACTTCCAGCGTTCCGCGCCGGTCTTCACATCAAAGGCGGTCAACGCCCCATCTTCTGTCCCGCCGACATGGGCGATGACGAGGTTCTTTTCTACCAGAGGAGAAGAAGTCGTACCGAAGTCGGGGGCGCTCGTTTTATAAGGTGGGGCGAAGGTTTTACGCCAGAGGATTTTTCCGCTCGAAGCATCGTACCCGGTCAGAATTCCGCTGATGCCAAAGGTGAAAACGTGACCGGCGGATAAGACAGGAGTCGCTTTCGGCCCCTTACCATGTCCGGAGGCTGCCGGGTTCATCACATAGGGAGCGAGGTAGGAGTCTCGCCAGATTTCCTTACCGTCCGAAAGACGCAGGCGGCGCATGATCTCATTGTCGCCTTCGCGTGCAAAGATATAGACGGAGTCCCCGGCGACAATCGGCGAGGAATGCCCCTCCCCAACCGTGATCCGCCATCCCTGCTCCAGCTTTTCCGGCCATGCTGATGGGGCGACAAACCCGGTCACGACGCCATCCCGCTTCGCTCCGCGCCACTGGGGGAAATCCTGTGCATAGGCGGCGTTCGTCCCCAGCGCATCCGACAGGGCAAGGAACGCTCCGGCATAAAGAGCTGCATAAGCGGTTTTCCTACCGCTCTTATCCGTCCTGAAATCACACCACATCATGAACTACTTTCCCAGACAATAGAGTTTGTCATTCGTCCGGATAAACAGATTGTTATAGGCAACCGCGATACTGGAACGAAGGTCTGCGCCATCAGGCGCCATCGGGTTCTCGGCAAGTAACCGCCCGGTCGCGGCGTCAAAAACGAAGACAGTCCCGTCCAGATTCATGGAATAGATTTTGCCATCGGCGCCTGTAGGAGACGACCAGCAAGCTGAGCGACCTGGTATCGGCGTCGTCCACAGGATTTTTCCCGTTTCCGGTTCGACACAAGACACGGCTTTTCGGACATCGCTGACCACATAGAAACGGCCGTCCATAAACAAGGGGGTTGGCACATCGCAGGATATCGGGCCACGAATATCGCTATTCCATGCTAGTCCCGCTCCGCCCAGATCGCCGTTCCCGCCCAGTTTGGCGGCATATACGGGTTGCCGCTTCGGCGCGGCGACCAGAGCGACGCCAGCTCCGGCAACCGGTGACGGAACCAGACGCCAGTAAGTCTCACGATGGCCTTCATTCCATGTTCCCCATCGCCAGAGTTCTTTGCCATTGGACGGGTCATGCCCAGTAATGACATCACCGCCTGCAATGATGATTTCCTTACGACCTTTATGCGTGTAGGGGATAGGACTACTGAACGCCTCGCGTGACTCCATATGAGCATCGCTTTTTCGTTCCTGACGCCAGAGTTCCGCACCAGTATCAGGGCGCAAGGCAAGCAGGAAGGAAGGGGCATTGTTCTTCCCGCGCCCGCTGACAGGTTCATCACGCTGCAGTATTTGCAGATAAAGCGTCCCGTTGTACAGTAACGGGCTACTGGAGAAAGTCCAGCCGAACGCAAAGTCGCCATATTCTTTCTGAATATTACGCGCCCAGAGTTTCGCGCCGCCGGGCGTAAAGGCGGCAAGGTCGCCATTACCGTAAAAGAAGAAAACACGCTTCGTATCGGCGATAGGAGACGGCGAGGCATAGTTGCTACGGTCGTCCATTCGAATAACCTCGCCCTGATTCGCCGGACGATACCCGCTTCCTACAGATTGACGCCATTTCAGTTTTCCGGTCTTACGATCGAAACAGAGGGCGAGCAGTGCGTTGGCTTTTTCGTCGACGCTCGATACATAGATATTGTCGCCCACAATGGCGGGCGTCGCTGCTGAAGGTCCCGGTAAATCTACCGTCCACTTGACGCTCTGGGTCGGGGAAAATTTCTCCGGCAGTCCCTTCGCTATGGTCGCACCGTTATGATTGGGTCCTCGCCAGTGCGGCCAATCCTGCGCTGATGCCGCTCCACTCATTAGCAACGCAGATATTGCATAGAGGACACCGAAAATCGTTCTCGCCTTCATTTTCCAGTCGCTCCTGTTGTTCCTGTGGCGAAAGCTTCTGCACTCGCCTGCGCCATGACGATGCCGCCTATCGTATACGCACGCTTATCGCATCAACGCCTTTCGGTACAGCGCTTCAAAATCCGTTACGGATACGGGTCGCGGGTTGTGGGCCGCTGTCCATTGTTCCGCCGCGCTTACAGCAAGGGCGGGAATATCAGCTTCAACGATACCGAAAACGGAAAGACTTACCGGAAGTTCGGCATCGTCAATATTTTTTTCGATAACGGCAAGAAGGTTCGATACCGAACCAGCCAACTCCTCATACGCCGATTTTACTGCCGGGATTTCGGCATTGAAGCGAACGATATGCACCAGCATAACAGCCACTGCTTGACCGTGAACGACGCCGAACCGGGCTGTCAACGGATTTGCCGCCGCATGCGCGGCACCGAGCATAGAATTTTCAATCGCTAGTCCCGCAAAAGTCGCGCCCAGAAGCATAGCTCCCCGCACCTTGAGATCGTCGGGATCGCGGAGGACTTGCGGTAGATGAGGCGCAATCAATCGATACGCCTCCCGGGAATACATCTGCGAAACCGGGTTTGCCGTGCGTGTGACCGCCGTCTCGACGGCATGAGCGAGCGCATCTATTCCGGCGTTCGCCGTCACGGAACGGGGGCAGGAAACCGTTAATTCAGGGTCGAGCAGAGCGATTCTCGGCGTCGCTTTTACGTCGCCGCATGCCATCTTTTGATGGGTTTCCGCATCGGAAATCAATGCGAACCGTTGCACCTCACTCCCCGTCCCGGCAGTCGTGGGAATCGCGATCAGAGGTAGCATTTCCTGTGTCGCTTTCCCATCACCCCGGTAATCCGCCATCCGCCTGCCGTTAGTCAGAAGGAAATTCGCTCCCTTGGCGGTATCTATTGCGCTTCCGCCGCCCAGAGCGATCAAAATATCAGCGTCAATCAGTCGCGCCGCCGCAACACAGGCATCGATATCATCGGTAGTAGGATTTTCCTGAACGGTATCGAAAACCGCACAGGCGACATCCGATCTCTCCAGCGCCGCCTGCGCTTTCTCTGCATGTCCCGCCATCACAATCCCGGCATCGGTTACCAGTAATGCTCGTTGTCCGCCGAGTTCTCGCGCCAGTTCCCCCACCTGTGCCGACACGCCTTCGCCCGAAACGATACGGGTACGCAGTTCAAAATCGAAAGGGGAAAGTGTCATCATTTCTCTAACGTTCCCAGTCACGGAACCCGGAATCGCGCCGGGCAGCCGATATTTCCGTCCGGCGCAATCGGGACATCTTAACCGCCTTCGCTTCCTACAATCTCTGCATGCTCTGCCGGACCGAAACCAATATTGCCCTTAACAGCAAGGGAAATTTTGCCGTCCGTAAAGGCGAAAATGAAAGTCGGGCAGGAGGGCGTGGAAAGGAGGCATAATTTCGCTGTGAAAGTATGCTCGTCCGTCCATGCCCCCTTTCCGGCGATTGTCGCCGTCTGGAACGGGGAACGATTGCCCCAGAGGCGATCCATCAAGAAAGTGGTTTCGCTTTCGCGCCAGTTTCCAATACCGATTTCGAGAGAATGCTCCCCTTGCTGGTCATGGATAAGCAACGTGGCGGAATCGTTCGCAAAGTCGATTCGGGCGCTATGGATTTTTTGGTCGTTCTCCGGGAAATGGAACGTCTTTCCGGTTGCCTGTTCCGCTATCGGGGAAGAAGTCGCTCCTTCCGGCGCGATGATTGCCCGGCTTTCCAGACGTTGGCGCAACTTCCCCTCGGCTTCCGGAGAAGTGGCCAGAGGGGCGGATTGCATTGCGGGCAGTATATGCTCCCAGATGAGGTTGAGAATCCGTCCCATATCGGGAACGCCGCTTGTAATGGAGATTACGGCATCCTGGTCAGGCATGACGAGGCAATATTGCCCGAACGCCCCGTCGCCCCGGTAGGCATTGTGCCGACAACGCCAGAACTGGAAGCCATAACCCTGACCCCACTCATTTTCGCCGCCATCGCCGTTGGAAATTTGTTTGGAAGTTGCGGTGTCCACCCACTCCTCTGAGAGGAGGCGTTCACCGTTCCAGATGCCTTTTTGCAGATATAACTGCCCGAATTTGGCGATATCGTTGGTGGTCAGGTACAGACCGGAACCACCGAACGGAATGCCACGAGGGCAACGCTCGGTGACGGGTTCCCTTATATCCAGCGGAACAAAGAGGCGAGGCTTCAGGAATTCGACCATGTCAAGACCGGTCGCCTTCTTTACAATAGCAGAGACCATGTAGGTGGCGGCAGTATTGTACAGGAAGTGCGTTCCGGGTTCACGCTGAACGGGGGTCGCCAGAAAATGCTTCGCCCAGTTATCATCCGGACATTGCCAGAACGATGGCTCATTCTCATGTCCCGTTCCCATCATCAACAGATGGCGCACCTTCATCGCCGCGAGGTTGGGCGATATTTCCGCCGGAAGATCGTCCGGAAAGAAAGAGATGACCGCATCATCCAGTGAAAGGAAACCTTCCTGAACCGCGAAGCCCGCCGCCGTGGACGTAAAGCTTTTGCTCAACGAGTACAACAGGTGTTGACGGTCCGCTGAGTAGGGTTTCCAGTACCCCTCCGCGACGATGTTTCCATGCCGGGCGACAATGAGCGAATGCAATTCGCCCGGATTTTCCGTGATGCTATCCAGAAACGATACGATGCCCTCAGAATGTATTCCCTGCGCCTCCGGTGACGTTCGGGGTAATTCGTTACTCAATAGTATTGTCCTTTAACCTGAAATCTGTCCGGGCGATTTATTTCGCCCATTGAATGGATCGTCGTCGATACAGGAATTCGAAAAGGTTACCCTCATGGGGCTGGTCCCATTGCACACGGGTGGTGGGAAGCGGTCCGATGTTCAGGCGCTCCACATGGGACGAAGCCATCAAATCACGCAGGAATTTTTCGTCGCGGGTAATGGCGGTAACCACCAGCGAATAGCCCATTTTCCCTGCCATTTCCGCCTGCGGAACTTCGACGATGGAAGCGTAGGGGAACATAAATTCCCGATTCGCCAGCGGATGGTCAAAATTCGCGCAGTGGACAAGGGTCGGGAGCAGATAGGTGGAGCCATCCCTATGGGTCAGACGGTCGCTGATTCCGGCGGGGCGGTATTTCGCGGTGACTTCCTCCGCGCCGGGGGTTTTCAGACCTTCTGAAACAGCGGAGTTCATACGTTCCGCCATTGCCGGGTTGGCGAACCCGGAGAGGATCGCGTCCGGATCGGTGGCGGCGCGGGGCGTTATTTCCGCTAACTTCTTCGCTACCGCATCCGCGATTTGATCGGCGTATCGTGGAACGACCACAGCGGACGCGTTGATACAGGAACGCCCCCCATTCTCGGCAATAGATGCGGCGATAATATCGACATACTCAGGCCATTCCTCGATGCAATCCTCGCCGATAATGACTTTGCTCCACCCAGGGCCGTGCGCCTGCACCGCCGGGTTCGAGGCATAGCGCTCGACCGTGGACTGGTCGCCGAAAATCAGGGCGCGACTGCACACATCCATAATGGCGGCGCTGCCTTCGTGGTCGGTGGGGTAGAACGAGAACGCTTCCGGGGGGCAACCCGCCGCAATGAACGCCTGCACGATACGCCACGGCGACCAGGGTTCATCTTTGCCCGGTTTCAGCACGACCGGAACCTGCAAGGCGATAGCAGGCATCCATAGTGAGTTCACGCCGGGGGAATTGGACGGCAACACGACACCCAGAGCGTCCGTCACCGCAAAGAAACTGACCGGGACGCCCGCCTGTTCGCCGCTCCCGTTATCGATCACGGACAGATCCATGCCGCGTGTCAACCCTTTGAGAATGGTCGGCATCTCAGCGAAGACCTGATAAATCTTGCCCATATTCCGCCTGACCAGCGAATGGGGCAGTCCGGAGGTTTCCGAAAGTATATCGATATATTCCTGCGGCGTTTGCGTTTGCCCGTTGGCGAGTGGCAACGTCTCATTCATAAACAATTTTCCCGCTTCAGCGGAAATTTCCAGAAGTCGGGAGGTGGGAACCGCTCGCAACTCCGCTCGCGACGTCTTCCGCATATCACGGCGGATCATCGCCGCGTTCGCCTGACTGACCTCTGCGACCAATTCACCTGTCCGAACGCTCTTGACCGGATTTTTATCGATGCTGTCATACGGCGTTCCACGCCGAAGTATAGGTATCTGAATAGCCATTTTCCTGACTCTCTAAGTTCTATCTATGTAGAACGGGAAGCCTGTCTAGTCTGAGGGCGTTCAATAAACGCCTTCAATCGCTTTAGTTTCCAGTGCGCCAAAAGGTCGCACTTCGCCGACGCCGTCCCATGCGAAGCGTCCGAACGGTTCTCGGCGGATTGCCTCGTCACGTTCCAGAAAGCGCGGCATAAAGAATTCTTTTGTCAATGTCGTCAGTTCGACGCGTCCCCATTCGCCGTAGCCTACCGTCTCAGTCGTATCGTTCGGGTTGACGACGCGCAGGGCGGCGCGGGGCTGGGGGGCATGGTAGGTGATGCTGTACTTGTCCTCCGGGGTCAGCGGGCGTGAACAGGCAAGTCCCATCAGCGTATTGCCGTAGGTCGGTACGAACGCCGCCCGGTTATCGAGGACTTCCTCGCTCAGGAAACGGACGGTCTGCGGGGTCATTTGTGTCCCGCCGCAGAAGACTCCTTTGACCCCAGCATCTGGCACGGTAACAAATTCATCCAGCGCTTCCAGCAACAGGGGAGTGGTGAAGATACATCCTACTTTGCGGTTCTTGAGGATGGTCGCGCCCTGTTCGACCACATGCTTCTTGTAGCGTTTGGCGGTCTCGAAATCCTTTTCCGCGATCAGGCGTTTCACCCAGCGGGGATCGAGGTCGACATGGTAACAGGAACCGCCCCGGACATGCGCCAGATGTTCGATGGAAAGACGCAAACGGCGCGGCCCGGTCGGCCCCAGCATCAGCCAGTTCGCGCCTCTGGGAAAGGAGCCGGGGAATTCCGCATCCAGATACTCAGAAAACTCCTCATAGTCCCGCAGATGGTCTTCCCACCCGATACGTTGCTTGGGCATTCCGGTCGTGCCGCCGGTCTCGAAGACAATAAACGGCCTTCCGGTATAAGCCTTCGGAATCCAGCGCTCGTTTTGCTCGTCGCGTAGCCATTCATCCTGAAAGTGCGGAAATTTCCGAATATCCGCAAAGGATTTCACTTCGGTCAACGGATCGAAATCAGCGGTCTTCGCCCAATCCAGCCAGAACGGTGAACCTGTCTCGGGCGAAAAATGCCACGCAATAATCTCACGTACATGGGCGTCCAAAGCGGTTGTGGCTTGCGATACCGCTTCCTCTGTCACTTCGTTTTTCATTACAGTCCTAACTAATTTCTGATTCACCGATGCTTATTCAGGTCGCACGCCGAAACAGGCAATCTTATCTTCCCCGGCGAGGGACGCAAAAATTATTACAGCTTACTCCCGATAGCTGACGCGATTGGTCAGGTATGTTCTGACGCATGAGTTCAAGGCAAGCGACATCATCCACCCGGTCAGCTTGAGCGGTGGCGCCGATTGATGCCGCCACCAGAATAAGAACACAGGCGGAAGATCGCAACGCCATATTTCACCTCTTATTTCGAGGAGGGAAGTATTTATCAATGGTCGCCTGTGAAGGCGGCGGGGTCGCCAGCGAAACCAGCCACATGAGCAGACCGGAAATCAATACCATCGGCATGACGGGCAGGAAGCCGTACACGGTGACGTTGGTCGGGCCGCGCAAGAACATATTGCCGAGCGCCGGGTAAATCTGCACGGGAGGCGCGGGTTTAGGCGGACGACCCACTGCCGGAGGAGCGGCAGGGTTAGCGGGTTCTCCCACAACGGCGGGTTTCGCCGCCGCAGGCGGTTTGGGCGCGATAGAATCGCTGATTGCGGTGAGGTACCAGTTTCCCAGAACGGAAAACAGCACCCAACCCGCCGCCGCTAACGCTCCCCATTTCGTGCTTCGCTTCCAGAACAACGCGGCGAGCATAATGGGAGACAGCGCCGCGAATCCAGAGAAGGCGAATCGCACGGCAAGGTCAAAGATGTTCGCCTTGTCCTTGAGTTCCAGCGCAATCAGATAAGAAACGACGCCGATTAGGACGATAAAAGCGCGACCCGCCCAGACTTCCGCTCCCGGACCGAACTTTTTCCGACCGCCATAGTAAGCGAACAAGTCTTCCGTAAACATGGTGGAGAGCGCCAGAATCTGACTGTCGGACGCCATAACGCACGCCATAATGCCCGCGCCCAGAATACCGGCGACTACGACACTGGTCTTGTCCGTCAGCAGGCGAATAATGACATCATTCGCCTGTCCCGGCGTCAGATTGGGATATTGCGAAGCGGCGACGACTCCCAGATAAACCGATGGCAACCAGATGAGCATAATACAGATCGGGTAAAAGATAATGGTCTTTTTGAAATGCCCGATTTTTTCCGCCGTCAGACACATGATCGCGATATGGGGGAACATGATAGACGATAACGGAATGAACATATAGGAGAAGAATTCCGGGGTGGGAATCCGTTCGCGACTCAACAGCGGCGCCGTTTTGGGACTGGACGCTAACTGTTGCATCGTCACATCGAGTCCGCCAAGGCTTCGCGCAATCAGGGTAAACGCAATCGCGCCGAAACACAGGAAGAGAATGGTCTGGAAGGCGTTCACCCATGCGGTTCCACGCATCCCTCCGAAAAAGACATAGGAGGCGACTACGACTGCTACAATTCCGCCGCCCACTGCATAGGGAACCTGTCCGCCGCTGATGGTCTCCAGAGTGGTGCCGCCGCCCATGACCCCGATAATGATGTACGGTATGAGCATCACAGCGGTCAGGGCGAAAATGAACGTCCCGATACCCTGCATCTCCCAGCGATCACGAAGATACTGCACCTGCGTGATATGGCCGTGCTTCTTACCGAGCGCCCATAATCGCGTGCCGATGAAAAAGAGCGTGAGCGGAATAATCACACCAGATGACGACGCCATCAGACCATACACGCCGATACCGCGTTGGTACGCAAACCCCGAACTTCCCAGAATAGCGACCGCTGTCATGTTGGTGCCAAATAGCGACAGCAGAAAGACCGCCGGTCCCAGGGAGCGAGAGGCAAGGAAGAAATCCTCTCCCGTCTTGCTTCCGCGCCGGAAAGCGAAAATACCGATATAAAGGACAATTGCCAGATAGATAAAGACGATTGTTGCGGGAATCATAGTCGGTTACCCTCCCCCGGCGCGGATGTGACCGGAACTGGCTTCACAGACAGGGTTCCGCCGCTTTTCCCTTCGTGGGAGCCTTCACCATCCTCTAACTCCGAAGGCCACAGGTAACTTACCAGCATCCACATCGTCAGGGACGCTACCAGCGAGTAACACGCATGGTAGGCGAGCCCGATAGGCAGGAAACCGAACACGAGAGCTTTATTAGTCCAGTTCCAGAAGTCCTGGTGTAAGGCGATGACAAGAACGACCCACAGGGCGATCAGATATTTCACGCGATAGTCCTTCAAATTTCTTTGGTTCCGCCGTGGCTCTTCCCCTCGATTGATCGAGGGGGAGAGTCCTCAGCACAGTAAGCGTCGCTTTACCGCTGTGCGATAGGGCGGTATTCTGATATCCCGTGCGCCTTACACGAGACCAGCACATCATGCGCTTGACGCAATTTCCGGGCGTTCTCCGCCATCCGCGCCTCGATCTGGGCTACAGATTCCTGCTTCTGCGCTTTTTTAGCAGGCGATGCGGCAGGAGATGCGGAGGCGACGGCGGAACCGCCGATGGCATAGAGATGCGTCGGGGTAGCGATATACAGGGTCCCGTTGGTGATGACGGGGGATGCATACACAGGCGAACGCATATCGACGCGACCGAGTTCTTTCATGGTGCGTCCTGCCGCTATCATAATCAGGTCACCATCTTCGGTTCCGACATAGACTTTGCCATCCGCCAGTAGCGGCGATCCCCAGATATGGCTTCGGGTATCGAATTTCCAGACGGTTTTTCCCGTCTCCGCATCCAGACAATGGATAAAGCCGCTGAAGTCCGAGACATAGATCAGACCGTCGGCAATCGCCGGAGTGGAAAGGGATCGATGGAGCGTGTCGTTATTCCACACCTTCTTGCCCGTGGCGACGTCGATGCAGATGAAGTTACCCAATCCTTCGCCATGCTCCGGGTCCTGTCCGATAGGCACATAAACGCGATTGTTGTAATAGACCGGGGTCGCAATAACTTCGCTGGGGCCTGCATAGGTAGCGTACTTGAGCGGCTTGCCATCTTTCATGCGACGATCCGCCGGGTTGGCATCGATCTTCCAGAGTTCTTTAAGGACATTGACGCCGTCTTTATCGTCGGTTGCGGTATCGAGACCATAGAGGAAACCATCGCCGCCGCCGAATAGAATGACATCTCTGTCACCGACTTTTCCGCCCGCCGGGGAAGACCAGTTCGAGTGCAGGGTGCGCGAGGAAACGCCGGACGCTTCCTCCCCGAGGTATTTGCCCGTATTCTTATCCAGCATACACAACGCCGGAGCTTTCGGATTGGGCATATTGGTGTGGGTCCAGTCGACCCCGTTGGATGTGGTGACCACAATCTTATTGCCGATAATCAGCGGGGCGCAGTTGGTAATATTGTGTGGGAAGACGCCGAGTTCTTCACGCATATCGAATTTCCAGATGATATCGGCGTCCGTGGGCTTTAATACCTGCGGTTTCTGTCCTTTATCGGTCAGGTACTTCGCTTCGTCCTTGAAATCGCCATCGTTCCCGTTCGCCTGCCCGTTGACATCGAGGCACATAACTTCATTGCGGTTGGTGACGATATAAACTCGGTCGCCTTCGACCGCAGGTGAGGAGCAAAGCCCCAGAAACTCCCAATCGCTGACCTTACCGGTCCCTAATTTGGGGATCGGAAGTTGCCAGAGCATCTTTCCCGTTTTTTCGTCAAGGCAGAGCAGTACAGCGCGGTCGCCTTTATAGAGGGGGTCACGGGGTGACTCGTTATTCGTCCCGATGAAGATTTTGCCCCCGGCGATGGTCGGGTTCCCGTAGGACTGCGAGCCTAACTTGGCGATCCATTTGACGTTTTTTGTCGTCGCCATGTCAATTTCTTCGCTACCCGATTTGTATCTTCCAGCCTCCCATGTGGCGGGCGTATTTTTTTCTTCGCTGACCATATTCCGGGAAGCCGAACGCCCCCAGAACGGCCAATCCGCCGCATGGCTGATTACCGGCGCGGCAGAAACGCCCGCCGCAATCACGGCGCAGAACGCTATATATTTTCGGTTCATGGTTGTTCTCATCTATTTCGATGCGGCTACGATTACATTATTGAATGTCCTCCGGGAGCGCAAGGCGCTCTCCAGAGGCGCAAATTTCATGTTTGGCTTTCCCGTTGCGCTACTGGTTCGGGGTCACCGAGATATTGTCGATGTAGACCTTGTATAAACTCTGCGGCGCGAAGCCAAACAGACCGGGGGCGCCTTCCTGATGCGCTGTCTTATGCGGAACCTCGATAGTCCAGGCGGCAGGTTCCGGATCGCCCTTCTTCCATGCCTTGGCACGAATGACTCCGGAACCATCTTTCGCCACATCGACGCGCGTTTTCAAGCGATACCAGGTTTTGGGTTGCCACTTGAACGGCGTGACCGCTTTGATACGCTCCTGATTGGAGTTGACTTCCAGTTCCTGCGCGTTCCCAGTCAGGACGATGTAATAACGCTGGTTGATAACGCCAACCGTACCGAGGTTACGACGACTACCATCCGCCATTACATCAGCCTCTACGGTGTAATTCTTCTCATCCGGCGCTCCGAAGAAGACGGTAGCACGTTGAAAAGCGATATTATCCAGCGTTTTGGCGAAGACTTTATTACCGCCTAAATCTTCGATATCGAACTTGAACCGCGCCCCAATCCAGGGCAATGGCGGATAAGCGAATTTGCTATCAGGCGCGGTGGGGTTTGCCTCTGTTAAGGCGAAACTCTCAAAGTCTTCGGTATACGGGAGCGGCGCCAGAACGCGCCCACGGATCGTCCCTTTCATACCGTTTATCGCTCCCATCCATGCACCTGCAGATCGCCCCTGCGCGAGGAGTTCGCCCTTCGCATCGAAAGAGCCCTGCATTTCGGACTTGACGCGGGCGGTTGGCGGAACATACTTTGCCCAGGTGACTTTTGCGGTATCGAACGTTTCTGTGGGAAAGCCGTTGGAGTCGATACCGCGCACGATAAACTTCGCCTTTTCACCGAGGCGCAGCGCCACTTCCGAAGGAATAATTTGCAATGCGACGGTCGGCCCTGCCTTGGGGTATGGCTCCTCAGCGACGGTCGGTGGCAATCCGGGATTATTCCCCTTGCGTCCGAAACAATACAGGCGTTCCGTGGAATGGACATAGACCTTACCGTTCCATGCGGATGGGGCGCCGATACAGCGTCCCGCAAGTTGCACTTTCGCTAATTCCTCGACGCCTTTATCATTCGGGCGAACGATGAAGAACGTACCATTTTGCATGGGGACATACAGTTTTCCATCTGCATAAAGGGGAGAGGCATGCAGTTGATCCGGGGCTAATTTGTATCTCCAGATCGGTTCGCCCGTTGCGGCATTGATACAGTCGAGTTGCCCTGTTTTGACCGTCTGGTAAATCCTGTCTCCCACGAGGACAGGAGAACTGGAAATCGCCGCCAGTTCATCATTGCGCCAGGCTTCCGCCGACCGATCCAGTATCGGAGGACCGGTTTCTGCGGGTTTCGGTTCGGCATTCACTCTTACGGACGTCATGCGTCCCGCCGTTGAGGAATCCAGACTTTCATCCGCATGGATCGCGATCACCGTATCTTTGTACAGGATCACGGAGGCGTTCATGCCACCCGCTGAAATCGGATATCGCCACACGGGTTCTCCCGTGCGGGCATTGACACAGATCATGCTCCCGTCGCCCGCGCCCGTGTAAAATACGCGCTTGCCATTACGGTATGCAAAAACCGGGCGGGCGAAAGAGTTGTCTTTCGGAGCGATACCCGGACTGCACGACCAGACCATCTGACCGCTTTTCTTATCGAACGCGTAAAGCCGGTCCATCGCCGCGCCTTCACCGCCCCAGTTGGAAGTGATACCGCGAATAATGACCAGGTCTTTTTCGATGACCGGGCCGCCCGTACGACCGTTGGTGAAGGTCAGTCGACCGAGGGCCTCCATCGTCGGATGCGACCATATCGGTTTTCCATCCGCGGTAAATGCGGCAAAGACGCCCGCCGAAGTCAGGACATACACATTACCCGTTTCCGGGTCGATACAGGGGCTTCCGATTGCATAACGGTCATAGGTGATATCACTGAGGTAATCGTTGAAACGCCGCTCCCAGCGCTTCTTGCCCGTTTCGGCATCCAGACAGACGAGGGCTTCCTGTAAATCCGCTCCCTGACCGGAGTACCCGAAGGCGTACACCTTACCGTTGGCGACGACCGGAGTCCCTCCGCCGGACAAGGGGTAAGACCAGAGATCGTTGACGCCTTTTTCCTTGCCATTGCTCAGCGTCCATTTGTCAGGCAGTCCGGTCTCGCGTGAAACTCCGGTCTGTTCCGGCCCGCGCCAATCCGTCCATCCCCGCACCTGCGCCGAGGCGGCGGACGCCGCCAGCGCCAGCAATGCCAGCGCTCCGGCGCCGTTGGAAAATCGTCGTGTTATTATTCGCATGTTCATATCGTTACAGGCGCTCAATGCCTTCAAGACGCCGCTATTCACGTTCCTTCACCGGTACGATTACCGATGAAGTTTCCATTGTAAGTGTATACGTTAACTTCTGCGCATATCCAGACAGATAAGGTTGCCTTCATGATTACGGCAATAGAGCAAGCCATTCGCTAGAACGGGATGCGCCCAGCAGTCGCCGCTCAGGATTTTGGCGCGTCCGATCTCCGTGAACGCTGAAGGGACGGCGCGAATCAGAGTTAACTCGCCGCGCCCGGTCAATGCAATGAGTTTGCCATCCGCAGCGATCAGGCCGCCCTTATCCATTCCTCGCATGCTCCAGCGTTCCGCACCAGTAGCGAAATCGATGCCCCTCAGGGTATTTTCATCGTTTCCGTACAGTGTCCCGCCGACCAGAACGCAGGAGTTAAAGTGGTTTTTCATGCTCCGGTTTTCCCAGACGGGCGTCGGCTTCCCTCCGGTGATACGCAGGACGCTACCGCCCTTACCATAATTGGAGGAGATGAAAACGGAATCGCCGGAGAAGATCGGGGCGGCGGCGTTCACGTCATAGGAGGTCTGCCAGGGGTACTGCCACAAGATTCGCCCACTCCCCGGATCGACCGCCTTGAGGCTGTCCTTACCAAAGATCGCCACGCCGCTCTTGCTGCCCGCCGTGAAGGCGACCGGGGAAGCGTACCCGCTCACCTCGCCGCCAGAAGTCCAGACGGTACGCCCGGTATTTTTATCCAGAGCCGCTCCCCCCGTCCCGACATTGTAGATAACAAGATTACCCACGATCAGCGGCGAGCCTGCATATCCCCACCGTGGGGCGGAAGAGCGGATTTCCTGCGCAATATTCTTTTGCCACAGGACTTTCCCCGTCCCGGCATCCAGACATAACGCCAGACCTTCGCGGCTAAAGGTGTAAACTTTGTCCGCATTGATGGTGGGGGTGGCGCGTGGGCCGCTATAGTCCCCCGCTCCCTGCGGATACTTGTATGCCCAGATAATTTTACCGGTCAGGGCGTTCAGGCAGGAAACGAAGTCCTGTTCCTGATAGTTGCCCAGAGTAAATGCTCGTCCCTTGCTGATAGCGACCGTCGAAAACCCGGAACCGACATTCGCCGACCATAGTTTGCGGGGTCCGCCAGCGGGAAATGAGGACAGGAGTCCTGTTTCCGCCGAAATGCCATTTCGATTAGGACCACGCCACTGCGGCCAATCCGCCATTATTTCCCTCCTCCTGAATTCGTGACATCGTAGCAGAGGAGTGCATTCATATCACGCAAATAAAGTTTGCCATTTGCGATGACGGGATACGGCCAGGAGGGGGCGGAACTGCGGTTGGGCTGTTCCAATCGCCCCTTCTCGACATATTCTTTCGGATTCGCTTCTACAATCGCCACTGGTCCGCGTTCGCTACGACAATACAGTAGTCCATCCGCGTAAGCGACAGAACCCTTTCCAACGCTACGGTTCGTCCACATTATCTTGCCCGTCGCAAACTCCAGACAGGTAAGGTTACTGTTGTCAAAGCCGTAAAGGTACCCATCCACCAGCACCATGCCGCCATGATGGTTCTGCATTTCTTTGGAGAAATAGACCTCTTCAACCGCAATCTTGCCTTCTTTTTGGGACAGTTTTCCTAATGCCCCCCCGTTCTGGTAGGCGGATGCGGCAAAGACCATACCATTTTGAAACAACGGCGTGGAACAGTTGATCCCCTGTCGGCACGCAGGAGAAGCGAATGACCACAAGGTGGCGCCCGTGCTGGCGTCCACTCCGACAACCGCCCCGGTGAGGAACTGGATATACTGCCGCTTTCCAGCATAGTTCGCGGCGATAGCGGAGGAGTAGGAAACGCCGTTACCGTCGGCGACCTGTGATTTCCAGAGGGTGTCGCCCGTCTTTTTGTTCAGGGCCACTATAGTGGCAGTCCCGCTTCCCGGAGTCACGATGACTCTGTCACCATCTACCAGAGGAGATTCGCTATAGCCCCAGGACGGAACATTCCCGCCAAAGTCCATGACCAGATTTTTGCGCCAGACGATTTCTCCGTCCTTTGTCTTCAGGCAGAGCAGTTCCCCGCCAACACCGAGCGTATAGATTCGGTCGCCATCGACGGTCGGCGTCGCCCGGGAACCGAATCCCCCCTGCGGCGCATTGAGACGGATCTCATCGGCGATTTTTTTCGCCCAGACTTCTTTCCCTGTCTTTTCATCCAGAGCCCAGACGATTTCCGCACCGTCTCGAAGACCCATTCCGTAGATTCGCCCCTTCGCAACGGATGGGGTGGAATGTCCTTCGCCTGTTCCCTCGATCTTCCAGAGAAGCTTCGGTCCGCCTTCGGGCCAGGTTTTCAATAGTCCTTTTTCTTGTGCGTGACCATCCCGTTCTCGACCACGCCACTGCGGGTAATCATCCGCTCTACTCACACCGCTCCATCCGCTGATGATTGCAAGCGAGATCAAGACTGTCGCTGTCCGGTTTCTTTGCATCGATATTCCTTCCACACGGCAACTATGTTCACAGAATAGGGGTAATGCGGACGTCCCACTCCGGGATGATTATTCAGTTATTCGGGCAGTCCTTTACATTCCGTTTGTCCGGCGTAAAAGCCGCCGCTCGCGCCAATAGTATAGACCTTCAGTGATTTTCCCGGTCCCATGACGGTAAATTGCTGGGCTGTCCCGGTTTCCTTCGCCTGCACCGCTTTGACGTGGCCATCGGTAAAGCTGGCGGTAAATGTTCCGGTATGTCGCGCCTGAACCAGTTGGATCTGTTCTCCCGGCCCGGCGCCGAAGGTGACATTACCATCGTAAGACATTATGGTCTCCGCAGGACGACCGATCCGTCCCAGACTGACGGTGGAGACTCCCGGATAAAAACCGTTTGCGAAAAGTCCGGAATTGACCACGTAGCTGGTGTAAGCAGGAGTCGATGGACAGGGAGCGCCAACAAGGTCAGAGATTTTGATCGCCTCCGGTTCGCTGGGGCACTTTGTCACCTGATCGTTTTTGACATAAGGCATAACGACCGAATAGAAAGTCTCGACACAGGAGACATTCAAATATGACGACATCGGAAACGACTCATCGTAGTCCTGAATATACATCAGATTTGCCAGCGCATATTGCTTGGCGTTGGAAAGGCAGGAAGTCTGCCTTGCCTTCTCACGAGCCTGTGCGAAAACTGGAAAAAGGATGGCGGCGAGTATCGCTATTATGGCGATAACGACAAGTAATTCAATTAACGTAAATCCGGCGCGGCGCCGTGTCGTATAATTCATGCAGAACCTCATAAGCTTATCTTGACGTTCACTCGCCGTAATTCCTGCCTGAAGGCGGAATATAGGCGGTTGCGACATATAACAGCGCCGACGCAATGGAATTTTCCACGGCGCTATCACTGTACTACTGGAGTTACGAAAAAAAATGGGGGAAAGTTGTCGTGTTTCCGTCTTAAAATTCGCCCTGACGCTAGGGACGTTAACAATGCTTGCCGGGTTCACTTTTGCACAGACGGCGGCGCAAAAGGACATAAGTCAGGGGAACTGGCCGCAGTTTCGCGGCGCATACGCTTCCGGCGTCGCAGATGGTTTTCCTACCCCGACGAAGTGGGATGTGGAAAAAAGTGTGAACGTTCTCTGGAAGACGCCGATTCCCGGTCTGGGCCATTCCAGTCCTGTTCTCTGGGGCGATAAAATCTTTATCACTACCGCTATCAGCGGCAAGGCGAAAGACCCACTCAAAGTCGGTCTCTACGGCGATATCACCCCCGTCGAGGATGACACCTCCCACCAGTTCAAGGTCTACTGCCTCGACAAAAACACGGGTAAGATTCTCTGGGAAAAAGTTGCCGCTACCGGCGTTCCCAAAATCAAACGTCATCCGAAATCCACGAACGCCAACCCGAGCGTCGCCACTGACGGCAGAAGAATCGTCGCGTTTTTCGGCTCGGAAGGTATGTACTGCTACGATTTGCAGGGAAATCTCCAATGGAAGAAGGATCTTGGTGTCCTCGATGCCGGTTACTATCAGGTTCCGGACGCGCAATGGGGATATGCGTCCTCGCCGGTCATTTATGATGGTTCCGTCATCGTTCAGGCAGATGTACAGCAGAATGCTTTTCTTGCCTCATTTTCCCTTAAGGACGGCAGAGAACAGTGGCGCACGAAACGGGACGACGTACCCACGTTCGGGACCCCCACCATTGCGGAAGTCAACGGACGCGCCACGATCATTGTCAACGGGTGGAAACACATCGGTGGCTACGATGCCGAGACGGGTCTCGAACTCTGGAAACTGCGTGGCGGCGGGGATATTCCGGCGCCCACCCCGGTCGTCGCCGGAAATCTCGCCTATATCACCAATGCGCACGGAAGCATGTCGCCCATTTACGCAATCAAGCTGGATTCCGCCGGCGATATCTCTCTGAAAGGCGATGACACCGAGAACGCAGGAGTCGCCTGGAGTTCGCGACGCGACGGATCGTATATGCCGACCCCGCTAGTCTACGGCGATTATCTGTATATCTGCCGCGATAACGGCATTGCGGTCTGCTTTGAGGCGAAGACGGGCAAAAAAGTTTATGAGGAACGCCTCGGAACCGGTCGCTCCGGCTTCACGGCATCCGTCATCGCTGGAGATGGCAAAATCTATTTCACCAGCGAGGATGGCGATATCTATGTGGTAAAATCCGGCCCCAAATTCGAGCTTCTCGCCACGAACCCGATGGGCGAAGTCTGCATGGCGACCCCTGCCCTTTCCGCCGGGACGCTCTACTATCGCACCCAGAGCCATCTCATCGCCCTCCGCGAAACCCCAGTGAAAAAGAGCGCAAGGTAAAATCTGTTCCGATTCCGTCGCGGTTCCTCCAGAGCGCTCCTGAGTAACGGCAGTAACGGTGACATTGCTTAAGAGGGCTGTAAGAGCGCAAGCATTCAGGGTAGTTGACCCGGGAGTTATCGGGTGTAGCGGAGTAAAATCGGGTTGAATAGGTCAGGGGAAATTGTTGTCATGAGAACAGGCTAACACAGATTCAAGATGAACTTTGTCGCGTATCCGTTAGGTTCTGTGCGTCTGTGGAAAGGCATCGTCTTTCTTCGTGCGCTGATTTTTCTGGGCTTGCTATTTTTCGGCATTCCGGGGAGCGAATGCCTTCACACCGCTCAGGCTCAGGAACCGTCTTCAATGTCAACCTCCGATGCAACAACGCGTCCGAAGATCGGCGTCGTTCTCAGCGGGGGAGCCGCGTACGGATTCGCGCATCTGGGCGTTCTGCGCTGGATGGAAAATCACCGGATTCCCGTGGACTACCTCAGCGGGACGAGCATGGGGGCATTGGTCGGGGGGTTTTATGCCACCGGCATGAGCGTTCCGGAAATCGAAGAACTGCTGAAGCCAGTGGATTGGGACGAACTATTCCGCTCCACGACCCCCCAACTCCTGCGCGATTTCCGCCGCCGCGAAGATTACCGCACCTTCCAGAATGATCTGGAATTCGGTAAGGGTTTTGCCGCGACCACAGGACTGAACCCCGGTCAGAACATCGGTCTGTTACTGAGTCAGGCGACCTTACCTTACCCGGACAACATGCGATTCGATGATTTACCGATACCCTTTCGGTGCATCGCCTCTGATATCGACGCCGCTCGTCCGGTAACGTTCAACTCCGGGTCACTGTCACTGGCGATGCGCTCGTCCATCGCCATTCCTTTCGTCTTTACGACTATCTACCGCGATGGTCAGACCCTACTGGACGGCGGCATTTTCGATAACCTCCCGGTTGCAGTGATGTTGCCGGGCAACGAAAACACGACCAATTGGAAACCATCCGTCGTGGTCACGGTACAACTGCAGGATAAAGCGCAACCGGGGAATGAGACAGGCGCTGTCGCCCCACCTAATGTCGCGACATCCCCTTTCAAATTGGAGCGTCCGGTGAATGCGGTGGATGTGGTAAGTCGTCTGATCAACGCCATTACCGGCGAAAACGCCGTTCGTAGCCTAGAACGCCTGAAAAACACACCGGGAATCACCGGCATTCCCCTGACAGCGGATGTATCGAAGTTCGGAATCGATAATTTTGCGGAGTGGCGCGGTCTGGCGGCGCAGGGCGAAGCAGCGGCGGAAAAGAATCGCGATACGCTTCTGAAATACCAGTTATCGGAAAAGGATTGGGCGACCTACCAAAAAGCCAAAGAAAGCCGCCGGCTGCGGGCATTCATTCCGCGCAGTTTAGTCTTTACCGAACAAGACCAAAAAGTTCCTCTACGCGCCAACCTGCGCGCTTCTCTGAACCGTCAACTGGAACCTTTTCTGGGCAAGACGCTGACTACATCCATCCCCAAAAGCTCCGAAGTCATTTCGCTGGAACACAGGATCAACCGCATTTACGGTGCAGGACTGTTTGAGAATATCGCGTACGATCGAAGCATCGCGGTAGAGGGGCAACCCACTCTGGCGATTCGGGCGCAACCCAAATCGTATGGCCCGCCGTTTTTTCTGGTCGGGGCGGCATTGAGTTCCGGCGTGACGAATTCTCCCCAATCGCTCGTCCATTTACGATACAACCAGACCGGAGAGGGACTGGAAGCGTCCGGCGAGGTTCGTGGCGATGTCATTCTGGGGTCGCGGACGTACCTGGGCGCGGAATACTACCGCCCGCTGAACTCTTCTTTTAACTTCATCGCCCCCTCAGCTTTCTATAACAGAGAACAGCGTGACCTGACCACGGACGAACGCAACGGCGCTAATTACTCCGTTCGTGAAAGTATGTTGCAACTGGATGCCGGGCATACTTTCGGCAAGTCGGCGGAAGGACGGATTGGGATACAAATGGGCTATCGCGATTACACGGTTCCCGCCGCTTCCCGATACGGACGGAGCGGGGGCGGAACTGTCTTCGGCGTGACCGGACGCTGGATCCTGGATTCGCAGGATGATCCGGTAACGCCCCGGAGCGGAGCGTATATTACTCTACGTGCGGCGCAATACTTTCAGGCGCCGCAGACATCCGGCTACGCAAAATCGGAGGCGACGCTTTCCTACGCGGCGGCGCTGACCCAGCGTATCACAATCCTGACCGGGCTTAAGTCAGGGTGGACGCTTTCCGGCGCCGCGCCGCAACCGGAGCAATTTTTGCTGGGCGGTCCTTACAATATGACGGCGCTCGCCTATGGCGAATTACGCGGAACCAGTTATCGCTATGCCAGCGGCGGAATTCGCTACCGGGTGACTCCCCAGTCCACGCTCCTCGGCGGCGCTCTACATCTGGGGGTCTACCTCGAATCCGTCAACGCACGGCGCGACGATGGTAGCCATGGCGACTATACAGACCTACAGATCGCCGCTATCCTGCCATCCCGTTTTGGTCCGGTATCCGCCGGTTTCGCCCTCGGAAGCAAGGGAACGAAGCGGCTCTATGTGAATATCGGTCGTTTGAACTGACAAATGTACGGACAACATTGCTCTACGCAGAGCTTTTGTCGGAGGTCAGAATCTTGTAGTACAGCGCTGTCGGGTGGAGTTCGCCCGCAGGATTGGCGGCGTAATCGGGAATTTCTCCCACCTGGGTCCAGTCGAGACGTTTGTACAGCGATTCCGCGCCAGACCCTGCTTCCGTATCCAGAAATAGAAGCGTCAGTCTGTGGGTACGGGCACAGGATTCCAGAGCATCCATCAACCGTGAAGCGATTCCCTGTCCGCGATGGGAAGTCATCACCAGAAGTTTTTGAACCTCGGCACGATGACGACCGTTTTCTTTCGCACAGAGAGAAAGGACGACAGAGCCAACCACCGTATCCCCCTCCCTTGCAACCCAGAGCCAGCATTTATCTCCCAGCGATACCAGAATGTCTGCCCAGAATCGTTGCGCCGTTTCCAGAGAAAGGGGAGACAGAAAGCCCAGCGAAGCTCCGCCGTGGACGCAATCCTGCAATAAAACCCCGAGACCTCCCGCCAGAAAAATCTCCGATGCGCTTGCCCGATAAATGGTTACTGCCATGCCTGTTACGTTACCTGAGATAGAATTGGTCGCCTATCGTGAGGGCGCCTTCGCTTCCCACGTTTTTTGTAAAATCGGCTTTATAAAGGCGGTAAGTTTGTCGTAAGCCTCGCCGGTGAAGTGCAGACCGTCCGCCAGATAAAGCTCGTGAAGCGGTTGACCGCTTTTATCGAAAAAGACCGGGTTCGCATCCAGAAACGCCCGATTCTTCGTTTTCAGAGAATAATCACGCACCAGACGATTGGTTGCATCGACGATCTCCCAGCGGTCTTTTTTCTGGGGCGCACGAAAGATAGCGAGGAAATAAACCGTCGTGTCCGGCAATCGCTCCGTGATTTTGTCCGAGAACTGGCGATAACGCTCCAGAATCGCTTCGGGCTTCTCTCCAGAATTGATATCATTGGAACCGCAATAGTAGACGATGATCCGAGGCTCATACGGCAGAGCGATTTCGTCGGCATAGTGCAAGATTTCCCATGTCCGGGAGCCGCCGACGCCACGATTGAATGCCGGGAGCGGCGCCAACCGTTCCGGGATTTTCGTCCATTGACGCACGATGCTCGAACCGATGAACAGGATTTGATTTTTGCGCGGCGGATTTTCTCTATCGGCTTTTTGATATGCGGCGACTTCATCCGCAAACTGGATAGTTTGCCCTGTGGGGACAAAATCATCTTCAGACGTATGGTACTTCTTTTCACCCGCCTCGATCCGAACCTTCAAGCGATTTTGAGACGGTGGCAGGGGACAGGTGGCGAACTCAGTAAAGGCGCAGGGCGGGTTATACGCCCGATTGAAATCCAGTACGACCTGCCCATTTACCGGTTTTGAAGCATACAGGAAACGACCGGGCGGATAGGTTTCTTTGCCGCTGGTTTCATCCTTGAAGTTGATAAAAAGTTCATCGCCTTCGCTCTGCGTCTCCAGACGGTATTCCTGCCCCTTCAGGACAAAAGTCACATATCCGGGACTGACTCCCTCTTCCATATCCCCCAGAATATTCAGAATTGACATTTTACGCGGCGGCGCATACGGGACGAACTTCGCCGTGATGCGGTAGGCTTTGTCGGTTGGATACCACTTCAACCCGGTGAAATTCTTACGCGCCGGGGCGTTGTTGTCCCAGAGACGGATACCAGTGCGCTTGCCTCGTTGGATCACCGTAAACGCCAGATCGTTGAGAGTCACCTTATCCGGTTTTCCCTGCGCATCAGTCTTGAGTTCGGAGTCTGTGAAGGGGTTACCGTTGACATGGACAGTAACGCCGGGCGCTACTTTGAGGAAAGCGCGGCGATTGAGTAACATAATCACCCCGACCCTATCCGGGGCGGAACCAGCGGGCAACACGTAATCGTTCCCCGCACCTCCGCCGATAGCATTATCGCCTTCCTTAAGCCAGTGCAGTCCGGCGACGCTGGGCCACCCACCCTCTTTCTTTAATCCTTCCTCCCGGTTCTGACGCCAGAGAGCGATCTCATCCCGGTAAGATGCGCTGTCATTTATGGCGCCTGTGGGGCCGGTTTGCGCAAGAGTGGAAGAAGGAGTTATTCCCATGAGCGATATGATTGCCAGAATTCCTGCTGCCGGAATCCTCTTCAAGTAGATTTTTAACGTTTTCACTTTTTTCTCAGAGCGAGTCGCGTTATTACCTCGCCGAAGCGTTTATTCCGAAGTCGCTATTCGGCGGCGGTATCCGAGGATGCCGGTAATAATTTCTCGAATTCTTCTTCTGTCAAGACGGTAACGCCCAGTTGCAGGGCTTTCGCCAGTTTGCTTCCGGCTCCCTCGCCCGCGATGACGTAGGATGTCTGCTTTGAGACGGAACCGGAGGCGCGACCGCCAAGTCGTTTGACCAACGCTTCCGCTTCTTCACGGGGACGATTGACCAAACCGCCGGTGAAAACGAAGATTTTACCGGCGAAGTGATCGGAGATAGGCGCGGCGTCATCACCCTGCGCTTCGACGCCCGACGCATGGAGTTTTTCCAGCAAAAGCCGGGCCTCTTCCAGTCCGAAAAAGGCGGCGACGGACTCGGCGGTGGTTCGTCCGATTTCGTGGACTTTTTCCATTTCGTCGGCGGAAGCGGCGGCGACCCGCTCCAGAGTCCCGAAATGTTGCGCGAGAACGCTTGCCGCTTTTTCCCCAACATGGCGCATTCCAAAGGCAAACAGGAGACGAGCGAGCGTCGTTCGCTTGCGCGATGCGATAGCGCTCAGAATATTGTCCGCTAACTTATCGCCCATCCGCTCCAACGGCAACAAATCCTCCTTACGAAGAGTAAACAGGTCAGCGGAATCTTTGACCAACCCGGCAGCGATCAGTTGCGCGATGTGACGCTCACCCAGACCGCCGATATCCAGCGCATTTCGGCTGACGAAATGTTCCAGACGTGTCTGCAACTGCGCCGGACACCCTTTCACATTCGGGCACCGCATGACAGCCTCACCTTCCGGACGGACGATAATCGTCCCGCAGGAGGGACAGGTATCCGCGATTCGGTAAGGTGCGGAATCTTCAGGACGTTTTTCCAGAACGACCCGCACCACTTCGGGAATGACTTCCCCCGCCCGCTGAATGACGACCGTATCGCCGATACGAACGTCCTTACGGTCGATTTCGTCCTGATTGTGCAGGGTAGCCCGACCGACGACCACTCCGGCGACCGCTACTGGCTTGAGAATCGCGGTCGGTGTCAACGCGCCGGTGCGTCCGACCTGCACGACAATATCTTCGATAATGGTCTGCACCTGAAGCGCCGGGTACTTGTAGGCGATTGCCCATCGGGGAGCGCGGGCAACCTGGCCCAGTTCACGCTGTAGATCGAAAGAATTAACCTTGATGACGACGCCGTCAGTGTCGTAATCCAGCGTATTCTTCTTTTCTCGCCACGTTTCCACGAACGCAATGACCGCCTCGATATCCGGGCAAATCTGACGTTGCGGATTTACCGGAAGCCCCCACTGCTGATACTGTTGCAATAATGCTTCCTGCGATGCCGGGGTATAGCCGCGTGACTCGCCCAGAGCGTAAAGATAGATCTTCAGCCCGCGTCGAGCGGTGATAGAAGAATCGAGTTGTCGCAGACTGCCTGCCGCCGCATTACGAGGGTTGGCGAAAGTCGGTTCACCAGACTGTTCTCGCTCCGCATTGATCCGAGCGAATTCCGAATGGGTCAGGAAAGCTTCGCCGCGAATCTCGAGTAATTCCGGGTAATTATCCCCCTGCAGGCGGAGCGGGAGGGATTTGATCGTGCGAAGATTCTGGGTGATATCCTCGCCGGTAGCGCCATCGCCACGAGTAGCGCCCTGCATCAGAACGCCATTTTCGTAGGTTAGTGAAACAGCGAGGCCATCGAGTTTGAGTTCTCCGATGTACTCGATACTGTCCTCAGCGTTCATACCCATAGCGCGGCGAGCGCGTTTATCGAACTCCTGTAAATCCTCGGCGGAAAAAGCGTTGCCTAATGAGAGCATCGGGCGACGGTGTTTTACACTACCGAAAGCGGTCGCCGGCGCTCCACCGACCCGTTGCGTCGGCGAATCGGGCGATACCAATTCAGGGAAGGCTTCTTCAATCGCCCAGAGTTCCCGTATCAGCGCATCGTAT
Source organism: uncultured Armatimonadota bacterium (assembly GCA_903910385.1). GTDB lineage: Bacteria > Armatimonadota > Armatimonadia > Armatimonadales > Armatimonadaceae > CAIVZM01. The sequence goes on along the minus strand of CAIVZM010000056.1, from coordinate 81 downwards.
TCCGCGTCGCTAATGATCGGGGCGTCATTCACATGATAGGCGATGTTGTGCCGGGTAATTTCGTCCCGTAAAAAGCCGGCG
>CAIVZM010000055.1 GCA_903910385.1 uncultured Armatimonadota bacterium | reverse complement strand
TTTTTGTGGCTTTGCGGGCGAAGCGACACCGCACCACGAATTTATCACCTGTCGGGCGAAGAATACCGAGTTCACCATCAGCAATATTGAGAGGTAAAAACTCTCTTCGTCGCCAGTTGATATGAATCCTTATCCCGAACTCACGTTAAATATACTATACGTATTGAAATTAAAGGCAACATCGCTTTCTCAGAGAAATTATCACCTGAAGGAGATATATCGCCGGAGTGAGCGGAATCCATCTTTACACCCCCCAATACAAGCAACGGGGTTGGGTATTCCAACCGGAGAAAAACAAGGAGGGAAAGGCAATCCATTGCCTTTCCCTCCTTGATGTTCCCTCTTGATGTTACCTTTTGCTGGTGAAGTCCACTTCGCCCGGCCAGCTCGCGTGGATGATTTCCGCAAGATAACGACCTTCGTGCTGACGCATTTGAGTGAAATCTCCGGTGAGTTTCGTTTCATTCCACCCCGTGTAGGTTGCGGCGACAGCATAAAGAAACAAAAAGATTCCCACCGATTTCAGCATATCGGAGCGGAAACCGCGCAGGATGCCTGTTCCTATCGGTTCGCCTGCACGCTTCGCCTTCCTTGCAAATACGATAGTCGAGATAATCCAAGGACTGGCGATCACAAGGGCGGCTAGAAGAAACCCCGGGATATACAGCCAGAAGTTGGCTCCATCCGAATCCTGCGATTGATTTACTATGCCTCGGAGTGAGTTCACCGCACCATAATAAAAGATTACTCCCACCGCAAAAAACAGAAAAGTAACTCCTGATGCGAAGCCGAATACAAGCCAGATTCCGCCGGGAAAATTCGGACGACGCAATAATACGGAACTGATACCGCCAACGATTATTACCATCGTTAAATAAAAGAGCGTTAAACCGCATGCCACCCACCCGGTGATATTCCATGCCATCCAGCGGAAATCGTAAATCCCTGATTGAAGTCCCGCGCTGACCGCGCCTTTGACCTCGATACCCTTCTGACGTTCGGCGGTGAACCAGACGGCTTCCTTATCATGTCCGATAGATTTCAGGTAGGAAATATACTCCGTGAAATATCGGGCCGACTTTTCTTCCGAGTTCTTGCCACCATCGAGCATTGCGCCGTTCGGGCGAGAGGAAGTAATGGACGTAATGGCGATACCGACCAGAGAACCGATAGCGGTATGACTCTGGACGCGCATTTTCGCTCCGATCCGTGCCAGATTCATACGGATCGCAAGACCGCCTTCTTTATCGCCAGCGATTTCCTTTTGCATCGCCAGCGCCGTCATTACTCGTGATAGTGTCCGTAGGGATGCGTAATGTGGATAGGGTTCAGCGAAGGCGACAGCCATGCGGGCAATAACTGGCGTCTTGACGCCGTTGACTTCTTCGATCAACCGTAATCGCCCCTCCGTGATATTGGAGATATGTTCTTTCCATTCCGAACATTTGGCGGCGCGTTGTAGAGACTTAGACGCTTCCTCATCGCGGTTCGCTGTCAGGAGTCCGATAGCGCGCATCGTCGGGAAAAAGGCGTTATTCGGTTCAAGTTCCGCCCCACGAGTCGCCGCCTCGTCAAACAGGGCGAGCGTCTCCTGTGTGTTGATAAGAGGAGATATTTTTTTGACCGGGGCGGCATTGTTGCTCTTCGAGGAAAGTAACTCTTCTTCCGGTCGTTCGATAGAGATTCCAGCTCCAGATAAAGTACGCAACACAGCGGCGCACGAAATCGGCGGGTCAGGAAAATTACCGACTAAATTATAGAGACGCTTAGCCTCCGCCAGACTTTCGGGAATTGTCGTCCCGTTAGCTAAAGAGGACTCCGCAGACCGGGTAGGCGTCAAACTTGCTTGCAATGTAACATCTTCGGGATGCCTCGCCGCTACCGCTTGCCGCTTTTCTTCCGTTTCCTTCAGCCGCGATTCGTTACTCTGCAGGAGAGATGGCAAAGAAAAAACTACCCCGGTGATCGCATAGATCTGAGTATGGATCACATCCCGCGCCATGGGAACCGTCAATGCCGCCACCAGTGCGACCGCCCCAACTGCGAACCATCCGAATCCCTTTGGATAGCGTCGAGCCACAGGATTTCGCTTAACTTCTGTCATTACTTCGGACATCTTCGACCTCACCCAACGTTTATTGTTCTTTTAAACGAGCACGGAAGCGATTCGTTACGGCATCAGAGGAAAAAATTTATATTACAATCTGAAAGTCAAAACAATCTACCCGGCAACGTCGGCGCTACCCCGTTACCTGATATCGATTTAGCGTTTCCCGATTCGGCTTCGCCCTGCCGCTTGGTGACGCCTAACCGCCCCAAATCTTCTACGAGCGACTGCAGTCGCAAAGAGAGCCGCGTATAACGCGGTTGGACATGCTTGTTGGAGACAGCGCGTTTGATCGCCCAGGAAGTCCCGATAAAGACCGCCAGTTTCTTCGCTCGCGTCAGACCGGTATAGAGCAAGTTCCGCTGCAGCATCATGTAATGCTGATTATGGAAGACGATGATCGCCGCAGGATACTCGCTTCCCTGTGACTTGTGGATACTGATGGCTATGGAGTGGGCGAGTTCATCTGTTTCGGAAAGTTCGTATTCCACCGTTTGTTCGGGATAATCGACCCAGAGTTTCTGATCGTCCTTGTTGATCTCACGGATAATTCCGACATCGCCATTGAAGACATTCTTGTCGTAGTTATTCCGGCGTTGCATGACCCGATCGCCTTCTCGAAAAGTGATCGGTCCGCGTACGTGCTCCGCTTTATTGGCGGCGGGCGGGTTCAGGACCGCCTGCAATACCTCGTTCAAGTTTCGTGCGCCCAGACTGCCGCGTTGCATCGGGGCGAGGAGCGTGATTTCTTCCGGTTTAAAACCGAGATTAGGTAACGATTTCGCCACGACGCCCTTGATCTTTTGCAAAGCCTCTTCCGGCTCATCGACTTCCAGAAAGACGCAATCTGCGCCATTCTTGATTTCGGAAGGGGGCGGAAGTTCGGGCATTTTGCCCCGGTTGATCGCGTGCGCGTTCGTAATGATCTTCGATGCCGCCGCCTGACGGAAGACCTGTGTCAATCGCGCCACCGGAACTCGCCCGCTTTGAATCAGATCGTTCAGCACATTCCCCGGCCCGACCGACGGCAACTGATCGACATCGCCGACGAACAATACCTGCGCCCCATTCGGAATGGCGCGAAGGGTATTGTGGCTCAACGACAGATCAAGCATGGAAGATTCATCGACTATGAGGACATCCAGTTCCAGAGGCTCTCCCGGCCCGTGCTTGAAGCCCTTCTTCTCCGGGTCGAACGCCAGCAGTCGATGGATCGTCTTGGCTTCCATTCCGGTGACTTCCGCCGCCCGTTTCGCCGCTCTTCCGGTCGGCGAGGCGAGTTGTATCCGCTTCCTCATCTTCTCAAACGCAGCGACAATCACCTTCGTGGTAAAAGTCTTGCCGACGCCTGGCCCGCCGGTGAGGATCAGGATGGGTTCACAGATTGCCATCTTCACGGCAGTTTGCTGTTCTTCCGAAAGCGCATCATATCCCGGCAGATTCCCGATAATCTCGGCGGTCTCAACGGAATTAGGAGATTTAAACCACCCACGCTTTTTGGAATCGAGTATCTTGCTAATATTCTCCGCAACCGCTTTTTCCGTCGTGTGCACGGTGGGAGTGTAAATAGCGGTATCGTGCACTCCCATCAGTTCCATCGTCTCTGCAACCAGCAGTTGCCGTTCGATGAGAGTATCGAGGGATACTTCTATCCCTCCTGCACGTAGAACCAGTTCTTTGTCCGCTACCTCGTCCCCCTCGGGCGCGACCTGAGGTAGCAAAATCTCACAGGCTTTTTTGATCAATTCCTCACGGGGTAGAAAACAATGTCCTCCGCTTTCCATCTGATCGTTGAGAATATAGATCAAACCCGCTTCCAGACGCTCCGGCGCGTCCGGCGCGATTCCCATATTCTGCGCGATCTTGTCGGCGGATTTAAACCCGACGCCCCAGATATCGGTGGCTAACTGGAAGGGATTCCGCTCGACGATCTCAATGGCGCGTTCTTTATAAAATTTGAAAATTTTGACCGCATAGGTCGGGGTGACACCATGTCCGATCAGGAACTGCATGATCGAACGGATTTCACGTTGATCTTCCCAGACCGACTTAATCAGGTCTACCCGCTTCTCACCGATTCCGGCGACTTTGGTCAACTTCTGCGGGGAGTGCTCAATGATATCGAGCGCCTGATCGCCGAACTTGGCGACAATGCGCTTTGCCATTTCCTTCCCGATGCCCTTGACCATTCCGGAACCGAGGTACTTTTCAATGGCGGCGGCAGTAGCGGGACGCAGAGTCTCGTACCGCTCACATTTGAACTGAGAGCCATACTGCGGGTGCTTTATCCATGTCCCATGACAGCGCAGGGATTCGCCGACGGTCGGGTTCGTGAAATTCCCCAGAACCGTAATGACATCGTCCTTCACATGTCCGCGATCCCCCTTGCCTCCTTTGGCTTCCGGCGGAGTCACTTTCAGAACGGCGTACCCGTTCTCTTCATTATGATAGGTGACGCGCTCAACGACACATTCTAATTGCGCAAGCGGAGCGGCATACGCAACATCCGGGTTACGCTCTCGAATCACGGGGTCAGGCATTACGCTCATTATAACTTGCCTGACCCCGGAAAACCCGGAAGCGCCTTAACCCTGACGAAAGATAACAGCAAAACGAGCGGCGCGAGTAAATCACGCCCCCCACCCCCTGTACATTTCCACAACGATCACCGAACGACGGCATCAAGTTTGCGTTACCGGGATTCAGGAGTTCTACGTCTTGCGACAACCCGCTGACATTCCTTCCGGGTAACGAAGCGGGAACGGTACGCCATCAACCCGGCGAGTGTCACGGATACCATGCCCCAGTAAGCGAACGCGCCCGGTTCGGGGACAACCAGAGTATTAGCAACACTGATAAAATCGACGCTAATCTGTCCGGTAGCGCTACTGTTTTCAATCCGAGCCGTAAACGCTCCCACCTTGGTAAAGTCCGCTCCGGTTCCCCCGCCGACTGTAAAGGAGGAGAACGATAATAGATAGGGTTGGACAGAAGCGCTCGTTGTCAACGGAAGCGAGCCAATGGAATAATTAGTGGCATCCTTATAGACAGTAAAGGTGACCGTACCACTCAAACTCGCCGATGCCTTCAGGTAAAAAGAGTCACCGCCAGATGCAGTGAAATCGAGATTCCCTAACCCGGTGTAATCCGTGGCGGAAGCGTCGTTATCGATACCGTCATAGGTTAAAAGCGCATCACCGGTAGTTCCGAGATTGTTCCCCATCACCAGGTCGCCGGCGATGCTTTGATTCGTATCGAGTGAAACGACGCCGGCATTATTCGAAGTGCGCGTCACTACAACATCACGCTCATCACCAAGGATCAATGAGGAACCAGTTCGCGCAACGATTCCGGAATTTGATTTCACTCCTGAAGGAGTTCCATTAACGACGATAGATTGATCCTGTGAAAAGTCATCGATCGTTTTGGTGACAGTTTGCGCATTCGCAGCCGGAGAAAGAGCGAGCATCAGCGCTACGCTAACTGCAAGTAGCCGTAAATTAGAATTGTTCAAAATCGTTCCTTCCACTATGAACTTCACTGATGGAGACGAAGCGTTCCGAGGCGAGTAAAACTCTCGACTTTTTTCCCGCCGGACATCGAAAACGCTATGCTTTCAGGCATTGACATATCCGCATTGCTCTGAGAACAGGGAGAAACCGACCATAGCAAGAGTCGAAATGACGCACATTTCCTCCCATTGCGCGGATTCCGTAAATGCTTCTCCTGCCTAACAACGATAAAGGCAGGCGCCAGTATCAAAGGTGACATTCTATCTGGCAAGCGCGAAAAATTTATCTTGAACGTCTCGTCAGTCGCTCATAAAAAAATATATTTGCACAAATCCTACTGTCAGTATATAATGCTGACAGTATTCACTGTAATGTTTTTTAATCCAAAAACAATAGAAGATTGGAAGGGTACAGCATCCGAATTGGCGGGCATGTTGAAAAGAGTTGCGCCTCTCTACGGATTGCCTTCCGATGAGATGCCCAGTGAGCGACTGTTACGTTACTATGTTACAGAGCGCATCCTCACGCGCCCTATCAAAACGGGTAGAGAGTCGCAGTTCGGATATCGGCAGATTATCGAGTGCCTCGTAATCCGCGTTCTTTTACGGGACAAATGGCATTTGGAACGAATCGCGGATGCTATTACAAAATCGTCGGACGATGATTTGTTGAATTGGTTACGAGAGAAAAAGGGACAATCATCCCCACAGGAGATCACTGAAGAGGAATCACAGTCATCACTTCCAGAAGTACAGAACAGGGAATATCCCTCGGAGGTTCTTCAGGAGAGAATTTCTGAGGACAATGTGCACGGGGAAGAGACGATGGCGCAACGACTGGTGCGAGAATATTCCGCACGGTACGAGCGCCCGAAAAAAGGAGATACTGTCACTAAGGCTACTCCGGCGACCACGGAAATGATAGCGTCGCCCGAGCAAGTACGCGAAAGAGCGCAACGCCGAATATTGCGGGAGGAGTTTGAGCAGGAAGTCCGCCTGGCGTTCGAACGTCTGGGAACGAAGCCTGACTTACAAAACCTCCCACCCCGTAAGCAAGAAATACGTTTCAGTATCGCTTCGTGGTGCGAGTTATCTATTCGCTCCTCGGAATTCCAGAAGGCGTTCCGTGAAGCGATCATAAAAACGGGTGATGAACAGGTAGCGGAGAAAGAAATAACTGAAGCTATCCTCCTCATCGTGCGGAAGGTCGTGGAAACGAGATTTCAACGGATACGACAAAGCAGGGAAAATGATCCGGTGGAGAAAAGGAACATCGGAGAGAGCTAAAGATACAGAGTCAGATCATTGTTCAGTCTATTTGCCATTATCGCTATTCAGAATTCGATAGTGGTCTGTATTAAAGGAAGGGAAAGCTATTCATAAATGTCAACTAACAGCAATCGTAGAGGAAATGAGTTCGTGTCTACTGGACGACCAACCGTACTGGTGACGCCCCTGCAACAAGGCTTCCCACAAGAAGGCGGGACTCTGGATGTCTTGATCCGTGTGCAGGCGCCGTCCGCTCCGGCGACCATCCAGCGTCGCAGACCGCTTCATCTTTCCCTCGTTCTGGATCGCTCCGGTTCCATGACCGGGCGAAAGCTTGCGGAAGCGATCCGATGTGCGGAATATATCGTTCAAAACCTGTCGCCAGACGATAAAGCGGCGGTCATCGTTTATGATGATCAAGTGGATACCCTCGTCCCTCTGACACCTGTAGCGGACAAATTACGTTTTCTGTCGGCATTACAGGGCGTGCGGAGTGGCGGCAGTACTGCGCTTCATAACGGATGGCTTCAGGGCGCTAACTCTCTTGCTTCCTCGGTGGCGGAATCTTCGCTTTCCCGCGTCATCTTGCTCTCTGACGGCCAGGCGAATCATGGTTTGACGAGACCAGACGAGATAGGGCAACAGTGCAATGCAATGGCGGGGGCAGGAATTTCGACAACCACGGTCGGGCTCGGCGAAGGTTTCAATGAAGACCTGATGATGCAGATGGCGCGTCAGGGCGGCGGTCAGAGCTACTATGGACAGTCGGCAGAGGATATCAAAGACAAGTTCATGGAGGAATTCTCACTGATTGAGACCCTGTACGCCCGAAATCTGACGGCGCAGATGTTTCCGGCGCCGGGGGTGATCATTGAACTGGTCTCCGTTATGGGCGCATCCTCGAACGATCCGGTTCCACTTTCGGATCTTTCCTACGATGCCGAAGTATTTCTGGCGGTTCGCCTGCATATCGTACAAAAGCCTGCCGGCACTCACGCGCTCCTTTCGGTCATTGTGAAAGGCGAACAGATGGACAGAACGCCTTTTGAAACGTCCACCGTCATCCTTGAGGCGCCGGCGCTACCGAAATCCGTGGTTTCCGCACTACCAAAGGAGGAACTGGTAGAGACACGCCATCAGGAAGCGAAGTCCGCTCAGTTACTGGACGAAATTCGGCAAGCGCTATTCAAAGGTGACCGTAAAACGGCGAATAGACTGCTGGCAGAAGTCAAAGTTCTGGCAAGAGATAACGAATGGCTCCAGAATTCTATTGTCGCTATGGAACGCTTGATAGAACAAAACGAGGATCTTGCCCTTAAAGAACTTGCCTACAAACGAGATAAACTGCGCAACCGTCAGGCCGCGCAAAACGAAGATCGTAGCAGAGTGGACAGCCCAGATATCCCTGCTCACCTGCGGCGCAAGACGGAAGAAGGCAAGTGAAAAGCTACGCTCGATAGTGACTCCGGAGGGAAAAGGTAACCACCAAAAACGGACGCCCGGAAAGCGAGAATCTCGCTTTCCGGGCGTAATCGTTCTTAGATCAGAGACTTTCCAGAGCATACCGGAGCAAGCCCATCTCCGCATCATAGTATTCCGGTCTTCTTCTCCGGATTGACGCCGCGCCGCTTCCACACTTTCCAGGTCTGCGAACGTTTCCTGCGTGACATCCTGTGCATCGTCAGCGTTTCGTAGCGCCCGGCGAGCCAGCGCATAGGTAGGTTCACGGTGTCGAGCGATGATTTGCGCCCATGCCGTCCGCTCACCCCGTAACGCCCGATTTACCAGCGCATGGTTCGCTTCAGCGGCGTCATTTTGCGGTTGATTCACGCCGAACTCTTCATTGCCCCTTTGAATTTCATTCACCTCCGCAAGTATAGGCGGAAACAGAGACGCAAAGGGATCAATTATTGCACGGAAACCTTTTGCGATTCGGAGGTATAATCATCTTTGTGATCCCTGTTGCGATTCTGGCTCTTTCTCTCCTGATAACGCCACCGGCGTCCAAACCGGAGAAAACTCTCGACTGCTGTAAGATTCCTTCACGCTTCTCCGGAACCCGATCTTCCCTCCCCGCTTCCGGCGCATCCCTCGCCAGTAATTCTGCAAAAATCGAACACCGGTCGCCTGCTGGAATGGTCTGGATTCCCGGTGGTGAATTTGTTATGGGCGCGGAGGATGCGGAAGGCAGAGCGGATGAACGACCGAAGCATCGCGTTCGGTTGAGCGGCTTTTACATGGATATCGCTCCCGTGACCAACGTGGAATTCGCCCGCTTCGTCGATGCTACCGGCTATATCACCACCGCTGAGCGCAAGCCGGACTGGGAAGTCTTGAAACTGGGATTACCCAAAGACACCCCGAAGCCACAAGATTCCGAGTTAGTTCCCGGGTCGATGGTCTTTACCCCGCCGGATCATGCCGTGTCTCTGGATAATGTCGTCGCCTGGTGGCAGTTCGTCCCCGGCGCAAACTGGCGTCACCCGGAGGGAGATGGCAGTGATCTGAAGGGAAGGGAAAACCATCCCGTCACTCAAGTCTCTTATGAAGATGCGCAAGCGTATGCAAAATGGGCGGGGAAACGCCTCCCAACCGAAGCGGAATGGGAATTCGCGGCGCGGGGCGGTTTAAAAGGCAAAAAATATTTCTGGGGAGATGCGCCGATTTCACCCAAACGCTGTAACTACTGGCAGGGAAGATTTCCTGATGATAATACCGCTGCTGATGGGTATATAGCGACTTCTCCGGTGAAGTCTTACCTGCCGAACGGCTACGGATTATACGATATGGCAGGTAATGTATGGCAGTGGTGCGCAGACTGGTACCGCGCTGATATTTATCACCAACGCGCCCGGATCGGCAAGATCGCGGTTAATCCGGTTGGTCCGACTACCTCGTATGACTCCGACGAACCGGGAACCCCAAAACGGGTAACAAGGGGCGGTTCTTTCCTCTGTAACGAGGCGTACTGCGCCAGTTACCGCGTAGCGGCGCGGATGAAAACCTCACCGGACACCAGTCTGGCGCATCTTGGCTTCCGTTGCGTGACGACGAATCCTGCACCCTCAGAGCAATCGGCGGTGTCGACTGCGGTGTCGGTAGCGCAAAAGAAGCCTTAGCAAAGAAATTTCAAGGTAGGATACCGTTGTGACGTTTGAACAATTCCGCTCGCTCTTTCCGGTCGTTGGCAGATTCATCCCTCTCAATCATGCAGGAGTCTCACCCGCTTCCACTGCGGTGTCAGAAGCGGTGCAGGGCGTTCTTGAAGAATTGATGGGACTTGAAACTGTTTCCGTCTATGCTAAATTGCATCCCAAACGTCAGGCAATGCTCCGAGCGGCGCTGGGAAGAATGCTACAGTGCGACCCATCCCATCTTGCCTTCGTTCGGAACACCTCGCACGGATTAGCGCTGGCGGCGCAATCGCTGAAGTTTTCCATTGGGGATAATATCGTTGTCCCGGCGACGGAATACCCTTCCAATGTCTACCCCTGGATGGCGCAGGGAGAACGGGGAGTCTCCACCAAACTGGTTCCGGCGCAAGCGGACGGTATCATCGATTCCGATGACCTGATCGAAGCGTGCGATGAGCGTACCCGCGTCATGGCGGTTCCTTTCGTCCACTGGGGAACGGGGCAACGTCTCAACCTGCCGAAACTGGGGGCGTTTTGCCGAGAACGAGGAATCATTTTTGTTGTGGACGGCGTTCAGGGGGTCGGGGCGTTACGTCTGGATTTATCGGCGCTACCCATCGATATCGCCGTCGCCGGGTGTCATAAATGGTTGCTAACTCCGGGTGGAATCGGATTTCTCTACGTTCGCCCGGAAATATTCAGGGAGATGATCCCCACCAATATCGGATGGAACTCCGTAGAGAATGCCATCGATTGGGAGCGCCTCCACTTCGACGAATTGAAGCCGACGCCGGAGCGGTTCGAGGAAGGGACGCCCTCCTTATTGGCTACCGCCGCTTTCCTCAAATCGGTAGAGTTATTGGAATCACTGGGCTTCGATTCTGTTGAAGGCAGAGTCCTGACCCTTGCCAGATATGCGCGACGACAACTGACCCGCAAAGGATATCATGTCGTCTCCCCGGACAATCCGGCGCAACGGTCGGGCATCATCGCCTTTCGGCATCCCCGCCTGACGAACGATGAAGTTCTGTCCGCTCTCGAAGCGAAAAAAGTAATTTGCGCCATCCGATGCGGCAATGTTCGTTTCGCTCCGCATTGCTACAACAACGAGGAAGATATAGACCGCGCCATCGCCGCTCTTCCCGCACTCTGATCTGCCCCGGCGTCTGCACCTCTGAAATCGGCCGATTTGAGTTTTCCTCAGACGACATTTAGAGGGCGAAATTGCCGGGACTGAATCGATATCTGTCGTGCGAGCAGACCAGCGACATCACGGAAGATATTCGCTTGCGGAGAATCCGGATAAGAGATCAGGATCGGTTCGCCGTTATCCCCTCCCTGTCGGGTTGCGATTTCCAGCGGAATCCCGCCCAGAAACGGAACGCGCAATTCTTCCGCCGCCGCCTGCCCACCGCCGTGCCCGAAAATATGGTAACTCTTGCCCGTGTCTGGCGCAGTGAAGTAGGACATATTTTCCACAATTCCCAGAATAGGCACATTGAGCTTCTGAAACGCCCGCAAGGACTTCACCGCGATACTCGCCGCAACATCCTGAGGCGTAGTCACGATGACCGCGCCGGAAAGTGGTATCGCCTCGGAGAGAGACATAGTCACATCGCCGGTGCCGGGCGGCAAATCGACCAGCAGATAATCCAGTTCGCCCCATGCCACATCGTTCAGGAACTGGTTGACGACCTTCGATAGCATCGGGCCGCGCCAGACTACCGGTTGCCCCGGTTCCAGCAAGTAGCCCATACTGACCGTCGCAACGCCGAATCGTTCCAGCGGCGCAATCCGTTGAACGACATTACCATCGGGCAATCGCACCGCTGTTTGTTCCAGTTGCTCTTCATCGAGACCAAACAGCATGGGGATGGTAGGACCATAGACATCAGCATCCATGAGACCGACCTTCGCGCCTGCCTGCGCCAGCGCAATCGCCAGATTCGCGGATACCGTCGACTTCCCGACCCCACCTTTACCGGAAGCGACAGCAATAACATGCTTGACGCCGGGAATCACCTTTCCGCCCATGGGACGTTTCGCAACGACACGCGAAGTCATATTGATTTTGACATGCGTAACGCCGGGAATGCTCTCTACCGCCGCACGACAGTCCGACTCAATCTTCTCCTTCATCGGGCAGGCAGGAGTGGTCAGTTCTACCGTGAAAGCAACATTGCCTTCACATATTTTGATATCCCGGATCATGTTCAGCGACACCAGGTCTTTCTGAAAGTCCGGGTCTATGACTGTCCGCAGGGCATTCAGCGCCTGCGCCTCCGTGACGATATTCTCGTCTCCGCTACCGCTCATCGTCCGCTCATTCAAATCCGCAACGCTCATCTGCCGCCGCTTTCCGTGAAGAAATGCACAATCTTGACGCGCCTATTGTATCGGGCGCAACGCGGCGGCGCTATCCCGACGGTACACCAGATGCTCCGTTACAACGATCTGCAAGGGAATATCCCAGGAATCTTGCGGCAATTCATCCACGACAAGCTCAGAGGGTAACACACCGATTGTCACACAGCCCGGACGCAATTGCGGCAGAAATCGGTCATAATACCCGCCGCCATAGCCCAACCGTACACCAATCGGCGTCAGGAGCAACGCAGGTACAAGAACGGCGTCCAACGCCTCCGTAGACAGCGCAGCGGTGTCTTCCGGAACAGGTTCGCGGACGCCGAAACCACTGGTTTGCAAAATCGTCTTACCGGGAATATAGCGATAGAAGCCCAGTTTCCTCCCCGGCAGGCAACGAGGCGCATACCATTGAACGCTCAGGGGCGAATCATGAGCATTCACAAGCTCCTCTACAGCGATTTCATCGGACATTGACAGATAGAGAGCGCATTTTCTCGCCCCCGCCAGTTCCGGTAACGATTGAAGGCGTTCGGTCAATCGACGCGAAAGCGCGGGCGAATCCAGATTCGCTCGACGCGCCTTCGCCCATCGTCTCAAAGCAACCTTATCTCCGCGAATCGCGAACGGAATTTCCGCAAATACATCGTCCATCACGCCGATGAAATTCTATCGTGCGGTAGGAGGTAATGGCATCTGTAATCGCGGGCCGGAGTACCCCTCAGAGTCCGGGAAGAACTGGCGGTACAAAATAGCAATCGCCAGATAAGTGATAGGCGCAGTAAAAATGATTCCGATACCGCAGAGCAATACACCCAGCGCGGAAATCAATCCGACGACGATCTGATATCCCACAGCCGACCACATATGCGGACGCAAGGTCTCGAAGCTCTTGCCCATCGCCTCTAAAACGCCCATTCGTTTGTCCACAATCAGTGGAATAGTAAACATCCAGAGACCGCTCAGCAATAACCCAGGAAGAAAACAGAATAGCATTCCCGATGATACTCCGAGGCTTATCAAGAGGCTTGCTCCCCAGAGAGGCAAAAACAGGTCTCGCCCGGTAAAGAGGTCGGATATTTCAAGAGATTCGCCGCGTAGTTGCTTGAATGCCATCTTGAATAGACCGCCCATAAAGAACGCGTTGACCGCAGCGTACAGAATACTGGAAATGACCTGCAGGATGGCAGAGAGGGTCACTTGCTCCGCGGTGCGGTCTCTCGGATTGCTGGTGGCGTTGCCTGTCAGAGTCAAATCCGCCAGATAAGAACCCACATTCATGGCAAGAAGGATCAAAAACATCACAAGTAGCGCCCCTGCCCAGATGCCCTGCTTTTCGCGTGTCAGGTTCCACGCCTTAGTGATATTGTCGAAATCAATGGAAGGAACGGGACTGTTAGACCCGCCAGGACCTGTCTCATAAGTAGACATAAGAAGAAACTCCCCTCTCGTTGACCACTATTTCCGCTGATACAGGCAGTGATCGCCACCTTGCGCCACCAATATCATACCTGATTTGCCGGGGAAATACGCTTATCTTCTCCTCATTCCTCTTGACAAAGCCGGTTCCCGATCTTACAATACGGCGTTCGGTTTCCTCAGGAAATGCGATTCGCCACCTTAATTTAATGGTAAAATGCCATACTTGTAATATGGAGTTACGGGTTCGATTCCTGTAGGTGGCTTTTCCCTTAAGCGGATTAGAATGCAAAAAGAGCGGAGGCGCAATGCGCTTCCGCTCTTTTTTCGATTTTGACCGCCGCTCTAACGAATCAGACCAAAGCGATTAAAGGGCCAGTAAACGGCGACCGCCTTGCCGATTACCCTGCCTCGTTCAAGAGTGCCCCAGGCATGAGAGTCAGCGGAATGGTTTCGATTGTCCCCCATCATGAAGAACTGTCCGGGTTCGATCTTAATTTCGGGGTAATCGTAATCCGGGTCTTCGCGGATGTAGGTTTCATCCTGCGGTTTCCCGTTCAGCCATAGCCGTCCCGGAGTCAACTGTACCGGTTTGCCAGGTTGCCCGAGCGCCTCTGCTATCTTCTCTTTGGGAATCTGTTGTGTCCCATTCACCAGAACATAATCTGGATAAATTTTAACGGCGTCCGTCTCTTTGAGGCCCATACGATTACGCAGATACTGGTGTAGATTGTCGGCTTCCAGATTGAATTCAGACTTCCTGCCTCCGACAGACATATCCGCCGCCGTCACCTTGATAGTATCTCCGGGTACTCCGATCAGACGCTTGATAAAATCCAGATCGCGTCCGCCCGTTGCGCGGGGCGGGGCGGCGAATACGACAACATCTCCGCGTTTCGGTTCAAAAAACCGGTATACGAATTTGTTGACCGCAATTCTATCTTGTACCAAAAGGGTGCTTTCCATACTCTCGGAAGGAATATAGAACGCCTGCACGACAAAGGGACGAATCATCAGGAACGCCAGAATCAGAACGAAATTGACGGTATCACAGGTTTCCGAAACAGTTCGCGCCCAGCCATCCTTAATTTTCGCCAGGGCAAGGCGGATCATGGTAAAAGCGGCGACAACAACAACGACCCAGACGGGACTGATGTTCGCTAACTGGTCTTGCAGGGGGGTAATTGGTTCCACAGACGTTCCTTAAAAATAAATCGGCGAATACATCATCCCAAAGTTTTATCGACAGGCGATGTAACGATTGCACGCCGTGAGCGTTCTGTTGTATCGCATACTTCGCAACGCCGCATGACATCAAGCGATGTCTCGTAACGCTACTCAGTAGCTCAGAACGGAAAGGCAAAGTTCAGGGAGTGACGAATCTTTCACTGCCAATGCTCTCTTCGTCCGATGCCAGAGGTAAAGTCACCGTAAATTGCGATCCCTGACCGAGTTCGCTGGCGGCGGCGACCGTGCCTCCATGCGCTTCAATGATTCGCTTTACGATAGAAAGCCCCAGTCCGGTTCCCCCAGTATGGATTCCATCTTCTCCGCTCTGGAACTTCCTCGCTCGGTCGGCGCGCCAGAAACGCTCAAAAATACGTGGCAGATCCTGTGACAGAATGCCAATTCCGGTATCTTTTACGCTCAAAACGGCATGACCGTTATCGTTCAGATTGAGACGAACCTTCACATCTCCGTTTGTGGGAGTGTACTTTACGGCATTATCGATCAGGTTGAAGATTACCTGATCAATCTGACTTCGGTCAGCCCGCACCATCAACGAGATGGTTTCGGGTGGAAAAAATTTCAGAGAAACGTTGCGACGCTCTGCCAGTCCCATCAAACGCGCTACGACCTCCGCCGTCAGTTCGCACAGATCGAAGCGACCTCTTTCCCGTTGCCCCGCTTCCGCCCGCGATAACTCCAGTAAGTCTTCCGACAGCCGCACCAGTCGGTCCGCCTCACGCATTATCGTCTGCAAGAAACGGTGGGAGTATTCCGGGTCTTCCAGCGCCCCGGTCAACAGGGTTTCCGCGGTCGCCCGAATGGAGGCGAGCGGCGTCCGTAACTCGTGGGAGACGTTGGCGACGAATTCGGTACGGACGGTGCGTAACCGATCCAGTTCCGATAAATCTGTCAGGATCAACAGGACATCACCGGTCGCATCTCCGGCATCAGAGAATAGCGGAACAGCGCGCGCCCGAATCAGTCCCTCGTTTCTGCCCAATCGGCGGACTTCGGCTTCGTAGACATCTGCGCTCTCACGCGCCGACTGGCACAGGTCAGACAGGACTTTCAGGTGCGTCGCTTCCAGTAGAGTCTGCCCGACGATTTCTCCGGACTGTGGCGGATAGGTGATTGCGAACATAAGACAGGCGGGCGGATTGGCGGAAGTGATGCGCCCGGAAGCGGTCACCATGAGGATGCCATCCGAGACATTTTGCGTTATCGTCTCGGTCAGTGAACGGGAATCTTCACGAGAGATACGCCCCACAACCCCTTCACTTCGCGGTGGAGTTTCGCTCTCCTCACGTCGTGCGAAAGATATCATAACTTCAGAAACCTCATCGTTCTTTCTGTCTTCCGAATCGTCAGCCACGACACAGCAAAATTCCTAACCTTGAAATTTATAACCGACGCCACGAACCGTCAACAGGTGTTGTGGCTTTCCCGGAGTCGGCTCTATCTTCTCACGAATCCAGCGAATATGGACATCCACCGTGCGATCATCCACATAGGCGTCCTGCCCCCAGACACGATCCAGAAGCGTCTGGCGATCAAAGACCCTACCCGGATGCGCCGCCAGCAAGGCAAGAAGATCGAACTCCTTACGGGGGAAGGTCAGGTCGGTTTCTCCGCGACGCACTTCGCGCTTGTTCAAATCGATGGTCAGATTCAGGGAGGGAGCGGTTATCAATTCCCTCTCCGTCTCTCCGATAGAACCGCGCCGTAGCAATGCCTTGACACGCGCCATCAATTCGCGCATTCCGAAAGGCTTGACCAGATAATCGTCTGCGCCCAGATCCAGACCCATAACGCGGTCGGCTTCCGCTATCCGCGCCGTAAGCATTAGAATAGGCAACTTCGGATCATTCTGGCGCACTATCCGACAGATATCGAATCCGCTTCCGGAAGGCAGCATAATATCCAGAAGCATCAGGTCAGGTTTTTTTTCGCGCCAGAGTCGTAGCGCCGTGTCGGCATCCCCGGCGCTCAGAGCGGTGTAGCCGTGTTGACGAAGATTATAAGTGACAGCCTCGACAATGGCTGGTTCATCATCTACGACCAGCACTTTTGCGGAAGGCGCATTTAAGGCGGAGGTCATTGTCATCGCTTGAAGTATACTCCACGGAAGCGATTTTTGTATCACAATGGATTTGTATCCCGGATCGCTCCCGTTATTGTACCCTACCTTGACAGAATGCGATAACAAACCTACAATATTACAAATATCTCACGATAAATCAGGAGTCGGTATCGTATGGCAGGTCAGGGAAAAGAGAAAAAGAGGGATGATTCCTCTCGGAAAGATGAAGTGCGTAAAGACGACGCTTCGCGGGAATCTGTAAAAAAGGATGAGGTAATGACACTTCTCCGGCAATTGACAGAACAGGTAGCCATGATCCGGGCGGATGTAGACGATATTCGGGCAGTGAAGTCGCCCTCAAATTCCAATTCGACAACAAAAGCGAAAATATCCACCGAAAGTGATGACATCTCAATCAACGATACAGAAGTGGCTCGTCTCGGTTACGCTCTTTCCTCTCCTCAGAAGGTCGCCTTGATCCGCTTACTGCATACCGGGGGAGAACAATCCGCCGCGCAACTGGGCGAGCAGGCAGGGTTGACAACCGGTTCCCTGTATCACCACCTGCGCGAACTCATTCACGCCGATGTTCTCACGCAGGAAACGCGTAACCGCTACTCCCTCTCAGAGCGAGGCCGCCAGGCAGTTCTCGCGTTGGCATCGCTTACGACGGGGTAGACGGCGGCGGTAAGTCCGCCCTTATAATGATAATGGTCTCCGCTCTATTCCCAAAAAATTGCGAGCGTATCTCGCCCCCCTTTCACTCCCCCGCTTGCGAGGGCGAGGGCGCTGGGATGCGAGTCCCTTTGGCGGCAGGGTCGCTATTCCCCCGCTTGCGGGGGTTATGGTGAACTGCCAGCTGGTCGCCTGCGCCGCGAGGCGCTATTCCCCCGCTTGCGGGGGTTAGGGGGCATCCTCTCCTCTTCCTATCGCTTGACGGATGCGTTGTAAAACGGACGGTAACCCTTCCCAGACTTCGGCATTCGTAAACCGCAACATACGAAAGCCCTGTTGCTCCAGATAATGCTGGCGTTCTTTATCATGCGCGGCGACATCGGGGTCACGATGTATTCCGCCGTCCACTTCCACGATCAGTCGATGCTCCGGACAATAAAAATCCAGAATGAATGTCTCCAGAGCGTGCTGGCGACGAAATCGAGCGCCGTCAAGTTGTCGCAGACGCAAGCATTCCCATAATCGCGTTTCTGACGGCGTCATTTCCGCACGCAATTGGTATGCGCGTTGTCGTAACTCGGCGGACACGCCTCGCAGACGCTTGCCATCAGACCGCTTCCCCCGCCACGGCTTGGCAGGTAATTCCTCTGGCATATAGATGCCCCCCAACCCCCGCAAGCGGGGGAGTATCGTATCTGGCACACGGACTTCGAGGAATGCAAGCCCCCCAGCCCCCGCAAGCGGGGGAGCAAGCCGGAAGAAATGGCTATTCCCCGCTTGCGAGGGTTAGCGGGCGCATCTCTGCCACGGCAGGTTTCAGCCTCACTTATTCCCCCGCTTGCGGGGGTTAGGGACGGACTTTGGAAATCCCTGCGGATTGTGATGCCTTATTCCCCCGCTTGCGGGGGTTAGGGGGCTACCTGAATCCGCCACACAACCCCCGGGCGAGGAACAATATAAAACTATTCTGGGCACTCCGCGCCTGTCTAAACTACCCTTCGCAAAGGATAAAAGAGAAAAAGTAAAGAAACTAACGGAGTCATGGGGAAGCGCAACAACGGAAGCCGATGTTACCGTACCTGCGGGAGGGAGGTATGCCCCTGAACCGATTAGCGGAACGGAAGATGACTGGATAATTGAGGCCCCAGGAACCGCCGCGCAAGACACGCGCCGCGCCCCTTGACGGCCCCTGAGGGTCACGCCCCGGCGAGGTCTCATAGTAGCTGTCGGCGTACCAATCCGCACACCACTGAACCACATTTCCCACCATGTCCACAAGACCAAATGCATTTACAAACACGCGGGCGCGACGGTACACGGGAGCCGTACGACCGACCGCATTTTTGTAACATACCAGTTTGCTCTCATCGAAGGCATCGCCCCAGGGATACTTCGTATTCCTGCCACCCTTCGCCGCGTACTCCCATTGCGCTTCCGTCGGTAATTGCAACTTCGCCCACACGCAGTACGCTTGCGCATCCTCCCACGAAACATTAACCATCGGGTGGTCGTCAATCCAACCCCACGCGGGACGGTCAGGCATCACCTCGCCCGTCGCTCTGCAGTATTCTTTCCACATCGACACCGTAACCGGTGTCCGCCCCATCTTAAACGGCGACAATGTCACCTTGTGGACAGGCTTTTCGTTATCGCCGCCGTTGCTGCCCATCAGGAATGAACCGCCAGGGATGCTCGCCATCTGCGCCTTGTACTCCGCAAGAGTCCGAGGAGCCGAAAGACTCAGAACGTCCGATTTTGTCTGCGCCAGCGCGGACGGCGCAGGCGTCATAAAGAGGCATACCAGCATCGTCGCCAGAGAGAAAAACCGGAAAAAGAACCGATGCCCCTTTGCCACTCGTCCACAGCTTGATCCCGTTATCCGCATAACTGATATCCTTTCATCCGCTTTGACTGTCACGAGGACAAATATATTCAACAGACCAATTTCATAAGTCATTTTGCAAACCGTATAACTTGCCCCCCTGCCCCCCCATTAATGGGGGCCTCATGCGCTTGCGCATGAGGGGGCCAGATGCGGACTTAGGCAAGAGGTCTTATATATTCGGGTCGCTACGCGCCAGTCTCTAACATTGCACGCAGAGAAATTATACTGGGAAGCAGTTCTACGTCCACCTGCCATACGCTATGCATTCTTTGTCGTCGCGCTTCCTGAAGCGGCATGAAGTTCTGCGTACTGACGAACCGTCTCCTGCAAGGAAAAGAATTCGCGGACGCGGCGACGGGCGGCGCTACCGAGTTCGTGACGCAACTTCTCCCCCTGTATCAATTCCGCCCAGGCGGAACTCAGCGCCGGGGGGTTGCCGGGGGAAACGATCCGTCCGGTATCGCCGACAAGATAAGCCGAATCGCCAACATCCGTCGCCACTACTGGCGTTCCGCAAGCCATCGCTTCGCCCAAATACAGGGAAAACGCTTCGCCGAAACAGGAGCACAGCGTCGCGATATCGAATGCGGAAAAGACACGGGGCGTATCTGATCGAACGCCCAGTGTTAGCACGCTTCCTGTCAGACCAGCCATTCGAATCGCCCCGACGAGTTCCGAATTCTCTGAAGTTACGCCGGAGCCACAGAGTACGAAACGCACTTCCGGATGATCCGCTTTCAGCAATGCCGCCGCCGCCAGAAAGGTTGGATAATCCTTTTGCGGGTCATACCGCGCCGCCATCCCGATAACCGGAGTCGTCTCCGGAATGCCCCATTCCGTACGGCATTGCGCTCGCGCTTCCGCGTTCGGATGAAACTGATCGGTATCCGCGCCGTTCGGAATCAGGACGAATCGGGAAGCGTCATACCCCAGCGACACATGAATCGCTTTCGCCCGCTCGGAAACGCAGACGATTTTTTGCGGCACGGAGCGAGACAGTCGAGCGCAGAGTTTCGCCGTGGCGATAGTCGTTCGACGAGAGCCCTGTACAGACAAATCCGAGTTCTGGATGCACCAGAAAATATTCTTGATTCCCGCCAGACGCGCCGCAAGTCCACCGATCAGGTCGCCATGGTAGAGCCATGTCTGCACGATATCCGGTGGGTTTTGCCGAAAGCGTTGCGCTAATCGCAGGATTCCGGCAGGGTCGGGGACGCCCCGGCGCATCCCCAGAGCATGAACGGGAATCCCTGATGCCATGATCCGTCCCGAAAGCGCCCCGGCATCGGTCAGGGAAATGACTTCAGGAAGGAACTTTTCCCGATCCGTCCACTCGACCAACCGCGTCAGCATAGTTTCCGCGCCGCCGACGTTCAGACCGCTAATGACATGCGAAATTCGCAGAGGGCGCGAAAACGCGGATTTGGTGGGCATTCCGGCTATTATAAGCCAAAAAAGAGCTTTTTCAACCCTCTTTTGACGTATTTTGCGGTTTACAGGGAATCCTTCTTTCTGTTACAATGGCGAAGGCGGCGGGCAGGGTTTCCTCAGTATAAAACCAGCGTCACGCCGTACAACCTGTGATTTATGGCTGATGCGATCTCCTGTCAGCCCAAAAAGGATTGTCCGACTATGAAGATCGGGATTTTCACGGCCCTCTTTCATGACCGCCCCATCGAAGAGGCGCTTGATTTCATCAAGGAGGCCGGCATTGAATCGGTGGAACTCGGCGGCGGCGCTTACCCCGGATCGCGCCATTTAGACGACATGGGCGGCATCGAAGCATTACATAAAGACGATGCCCAACGCAAGAAACTGGTAAAAGCGGTCTCTGACCGGGGATTGATCATCTCCGCCGTTTCCGTACACGGCAACCCGCTGCATCCCAACAAGAAAATCGCCTACGAGCATCATGAAGCGTTCGAGAACGCCGTTCTTCTGGCGGAAAAATTAGCGGGCGACGGGATTATGCCAACTGCAACCGTCAACGGATTTTCTGGTTGTCCCGGCGACGGCCCCCGCGCCAAAAACCCGAACTGGGTCACCTGCGCCTGGCCGGATGAGTACCGGGAAATTCTGGATTATCAATGGAAGATCGCCGGACGGTACTGGCGTCAACAGAACCGTTTCCTCCGAGCGCACAACACGGTCTTCGCTATCGAAATGCACCCCGGCTTCCTGGTCTATAACCCGGATACGTTGCTTCGTCTGCGCAAAGCGGCGGGCGACCGTATCGGGGCAAACTTTGACCCCTCGCACCTCTGGTGGCAGGGCATCGACCCCATCGCCGCTGTCCGCGCCATCGGCGAGGCGGGCGCGTTGTTCCATGTCCATGCCAAGGACACCAAAATCGACCCGATCAACGCCGGAGTCAACGGCAATCTGGATACCAAATCCTATGGCGATATCGCCCAGCGTTCGTGGGTATTCCGCTCTGTCGGTTACGGTCATGATGAATCCTGGTGGAAGGATTTCGTCTCCACTCTGCGCGTCCTCGGCTACGACAACGTCCTTTCCATCGAGCATGAAGACGGCATGATGTCCACCCGCGAAGGTCTGTACAAAGCCCTCGACGTTCTCAAGCGTAGCGTCATCGCCGAGAAGCCCGGCCCGATGTTCTGGGCAAAAGACTGACATTAAACACGGACGTTTATCAACCCGGCGGGCATGACGCCCGCCGGGATTGTCTGCCTCTGAACCATAATAAGCGATAAACGGGGGAGACAGATCAAGAAGAGATTTTGAAGAGACCATCTGCCACCTGCCGCTTTTCGGTTCCCTTCGTCTGAAATTAAGGCCGGAGGGAGTTCCCACCGGCCCTTTTATCTTCAGAAACCGTCTATCGGTCGTACGGCGGAGTTCTGTTTCTCGTAAAAGTGTGCGACGCCCGACGCGGTGATACGCACCACGCGCCCCGCACGTTTCGCCTTCGTGTCGAACTGTCGGTGGCGGAACAGGCGCTGCAACAATACCGGAATAAGTTTAACCTGACCGCTCGACAGGGCGAAACAGACGATGCAATAACGCTCACCCGGGGGGAAAACCTGCCAGAAATCGCTCTCGTTGATGGTCACGAATGTGGGCTCGGTTTCCTGCGCCAGCAGGGACGGGATCGCCTCATCCTTGATGACTGTGCCGGTCCTCAGTTCCTTGACGAAAACGACCTTGCCCGGATACCACGCGGCAATTGGCTCCTCCACGCCCCGGCCTAACAACTGCTCATCCAGAACGATCATGGCACGGCGATCGGCAACTCCCGCTGCGACATAGAGGAGAAAAAGCGACTGGCGATGTTGACCGCCTCGACAATCGCCTCGCGGGTGATGTAGCCGTCGAAGCCTCGCGCAATCTCGTCCACGCTCTCGCCGTCCGCGAGGCGGTCCATCACGCCTGCGATTTCAACCCGCGTGTACTTGAACGTCGGGCGTCCGTTACATACCCCGACCGCCCGCACCACATAATCACCGAGCGGGACGTAACTATACGGTTCTCCGCCCACCATCTCCGTCGTCAGGTTCTCGCTCATTCCATTTCTCCTGTAAAGCAGTATACCGTTTGCTGCGATCTGTCAGGGCAGTTGAATCGGGGACGCGTGCGGATATAAGGATAATAAGGTAGGAGAGAAAGCCATCCGCCTCTTATTGTTTTGAGAAGGAAACGCCGATGCCGCAGGTGATTAAACCGCCCACCCGTACGATGCCGCCCGCACCGTTGCCGCGAATCCGCAGGAACGTTAAACAGTTCGAAAGCCTGTCCATGATGGGATTGCTCCCGGAGAAGGGCTATGAATTGATCGAAGGGGATATCATTATGATGGTGGATATCTCGCCGAATTTGTCACCCAAGAGTTCCTGAACGGCGACGGCGCTGTTGTACGATGGGTGTTTCGGATAAGTCAATTTGATCGCCAGTTTGCCGAGCGTAAAACCATAGTAATCTTCTTCATTTCAGCACGCCGACTCTGAAGACAGATAGGTCACCCACTCACCGAGAGAATCGACAGATGATTTGTCCATTATATACCGGTATATACCGGGGAGAAACGAGCGTAACAGGATTTGAGTTATAATAGGGACATGAAATGCTGCCGTATCTGGAATGTATGCATGCGTGCGATCTTCGTAACGCTCCTGACAGGCTCCGGTCAAATTCGCGCACAGGCGCCGGAACCGACCTATACCCTCGTCTTGCCCGGAAAGCAGACTGTCCACTTACAGATTCAGGCAAGGACCGGACTGCGCGGACCGCAGATCGCGCGTATCTTCAACACCCCGGTTTCCCCGCTCGCAACTGATAAATCGAAGAAATCGGATTTTATTCTGGATGCCAGCATTGTGAAAGACCCCAACGGCATTCCGACGCTCGCCCGACTTTCTTTTGGCGCCGATAATACATCCCTGATTGCGTTCGAGGGGCGACGAATGCCGGATGGCGTATTCCGGGTCTCCATTCCAGAAGAGCGGAAAACGCTCCCCTTCGGCGCTCCCCTGGTCACCAACCTGACCGCTCAAATCTTTCTGGGACGATTATACCAATGGGAAAAAGGAGGCGAACAGAACTTCGCGCTTCTGGTCGATTATGGATGGAAGCCGATTGAGATCACTACTTTGAAGCTGACGGCGAACGGCAAAGAAACAATCACACTGGCGGACGGTAAATTCGAGGCGCGAAAGTTGCGCTTTGAGGCGTCGGTTCCTCATCTGGGCGCAACGCCCCAGAAAGGCGATCTCTACATCGGGCCTCTGGGCGAGATTCTACGTTGCGATTCTCCCCTCTTTGGTCTGCCGTTCCGGCTACGCGGTCCTGCGAAGCGGGAAGAAGGCAAGCGGATTATCGCTCAGATATTCCTCCCCACCGACCGCCTGACAGCTTCCATCAAAGCGGAACGCACCAATGATAGGTATGATGTCACTTTATACCTGAATGAAAATGTCGTCAGCAGCGCCCGAGCTGGACTCGATTATCAGGCGACGCATTTTCAATCGTCCTCCCGGGGTCGTCCTTTTATCGCCAATATTTATGGCAATCAATTGCAATACATTCTGAGCGAAGCGGCCCCGGAAGATCAGACCTACGACACCGGGCGTCCCTGGTTTGCCCCATACTGGCTGGTGACTGCGCTCTGGGAAAACGATAACGCCTCATTCGGCGGGATGAGTCCGGGCGAGAAACGAAAAGGGGAAGCGCCCCAGAAGATTGCAGGCTTGTTACAGGACAATTCCTTTACGCTCGAACGTCTCACAGACACAACAGCGGAGATCGGTAATTCCACGTTTCCAGTGCGCCACTACCGAATGACGGCGGAAAAATCCATCACCGACCTCTACACGGACGGTTCACGGCTTATCGCCTCCCTGAACAGTGACGGTATGACGATCACCAGGGATGGTTGGGAAACCTGGGCAGCCGCGCAAGACCCCCCGAAGAAGCCGGTCAAGTAGTCTTCCTGCTGCCTCCACGATGCCGGAGCTTCGTGAAAGTCAATTCCTAACGAACAAACGGGAACGAGGGACAGGATTTCCGGGTATTTGAAGGATGAGCCTCGTATCCGCCGGATAGGGCGCACAGGAACCGCAAAGCGGCGCGTTTCCGCCATCGATGTCGTGGGAATCTGTAGTACTGGCTAACTCCGCTTTCGTTGTTTCTTTGTCTGACCCGGCGTTGACGACTTCAGGATAGCCATTTGCGCTATTTGTGTCTAAAGATTGCCCTTAGATTAAGGAAACAACGGTGATTTACAAAAACCCCAATACCGACGGCAGCGTCGTCGCCTTCAAATCTCGCTACGGGAACTACATCGGCGGTGAGTTCGTTCCGCCGATCAATGGACAGTACTTCGAGAACCCAAGCCCTGTAAACGGGAAAACCTTCTGCGAGATACCGCGCTCCAACGCCAAAGATATCGAACTTGCTCTGGACGCCGCCCATAAGGCGAAAGACGCCTGGGGCAAAACTTCCCCCGCCGAACGGGCGATTATTCTGAACAAGATAGCCGACCGCATGGAAGCCAATCTCGAAATGCTCGCGGTCGCGGAGACCTGGGACAATGGCAAAGCGGTGCGTGAAACTCTGGCGGCGGACATTCCGCTGGCGATTGACCATTTTCGCTACTTCGCAGGCTGTATTCGAGCGCAGGAAGGTTCCGTTTCTCCAGTAGACAACAATACCATCGCCTATCACTACCATGAACCGCTGGGAGTTGTCGGGCAGATCATTCCGTGGAACTTCCCGATTTTGATGGCGACCTGGAAACTCGCTCCGGCGCTGGCGGCGGGCAACTGCGTCGTCATTAAGCCAGCGGAGCAGACTCCAGCGACGATTTTATTGCTCATGGAACTGGTCGGCGATTTGTTGCCTCCGGGCGTTCTCAATGTCGTGAACGGGTTCGGCGTCGAGGCAGGCAAGCCGCTGGCATCGAATCCACGCATTGCAAAAATCGCGTTCACCGGCGAAACGACCACCGGACGCCTGATCATGCAGTACGCCTCCGAAAATATTATTCCGGTCACTCTGGAACTGGGCGGAAAATCTCCCAACATCTTCTTCGCCGATACCATGTCGAAGCAGGACGCGTTTGCGGACAAGTGCCTGGAAGGCTTCTCGATGTTTGCGCTCAATCAGGGTGAGGTCTGCACGTGCCCGTCCCGCGCTCTGGTCGAAGAGTCCATATACGATGAGTTCATGCACCACGCCACGGAACGCGTTTCCCGAATCAAGCAGGGCAATCCTCTGGATACCGAGACCATGATCGGAGCGCAGGCATCCAACGACCAGCGAGAGAAGATTCTGTCGTATCTCGATATCGGGCGTCAGGAAGGGGCGAAAGTCCGACTCGGCGGGAAAGAAGCGGAAGTGGGAGCCGATATCAAAGGCGGATACTATATAGAGCCGACCATCTTTGAGGGGGATAACTCCATGCGGATTTTCCAGGAGGAAATTTTCGGTCCCGTGGTCAGCGTCACCCGATTCAAAGACGAAGCGGATGCCCTGCGAATCGCCAACGATACCCTCTACGGGCTTGGGGCAGGCGTCTGGACGCGAGATATGAACACTGCCTACCGTATGGGTCGGGCGATACAGGCAGGCAGAGTCTGGACCAACTGCTACCACCTCTATCCGGCTCATGCCGCCTTCGGTGGTTACAAACAGAGCGGTATCGGTCGGGAAAATCACAAGATGATGCTCGACCACTACCAGCAGACCAAAAACCTGCTCGTTTCTTATGACCCGAATCCAATGGGATTCTTCTGATGAATTGTGGGGCCGATGCACAGTGTGCATCGGCTCCGGATAATAATGATGATGCCAATTACCACCCGAACGGAACGCGTCACTGTCACGCCGGAAGCGGAAGCATGGATCGTGAAACTCTGGCAAATGCATGGACCGCTGATGTTTCATCAATCCGGCGGTTGTTGCGATGGCAGTTCGCCGATGTGCTATCCGCAGGGCGAGTTCCGTATCGGATCACGCGATGTTTATCTGGGGGAAGTGGCGAATTGCCCGTTCTACATGAGCGGCCCGCAATTTGAATACTGGCGCCATACCCACCTGACCGTGGATGTCGTGCCCGGACGTGGCAGCGGATTTTCCGTCGAAGCCCCCGAAGGAATCCGCTTCCTCATCCGTTCCCGCCTGTTCACCGAATCGGAATATGAAGCACTGAAAGCCGAAGGCGATCCCCCCGTCGGCCCTCAATCAGGTTAGAAAGCGTCAGGAATCGAATCACGCCCGATGGAACGAGAGAATGCAATTCCCTTCACCGTCTGGATTGAACGCGCACGGGCGATAATCGCCTGATCCCGTTCGCAAGTAGCCGATGCCTGAGCGCTACCCTTCTCGGAGAAGTCGTTCGATTTCATCGCTCTCATTAGCGCGTCTCGCCCTATCCCTGATTCCGTTCTGGCGCTGAATGTAATCCGCCGCGTACTGGTTCCAGACGATAAGTTAGCCGCTTTTGCCCTCAACATCCTTCATCCCGCGATACATCTCATTCGAGACTGGCATAATTGGGTTTATATACCAGTTTATATACCAAAGGACGATCTCTCCTTTAATTTTCCCTTCATCCTCTTTCGTTCCCACCAATTTGAAAACACCTTCTCGGATAATCAACGGAGTCCGTCGCCTTCTTTGAATTTGCCCCCTATGTACGATTCGCTTCTTCGTCCGGGAAGTTTGCCGTAACTCCGTTACGATTCGAGTCACCAGCGACTTTGCGCAGGAGAAATGCAACCCTCTGTTATGCATATTTTTTTGCCCCAAAACTCCATTTATTTACGCCATTACCCCACTTTCAAAACAATAAAATCATATATATTTTAATTTTGACATTTTTATAATATATTGACAAAATACTCTTTTATACAGTATAATCTTGCCATATCAACATATCTTGTATTTTAACTGTCTTTAATATATAAAATACAATATCAATATTCATATTAAAAATGCGAAACATTCTCATAACTGGCGGTTGCGGATTTATCGGGTCGAATCTTGCTGTCTCCCTTAGCTCGCAAGGTCACTCCATAACCTGCTTTGATAACCTTGCGCGTCGGGGTTCGGAAGTCTTACTGAACCGCATTCAAGCGGCAGGATGCCGTTTTGTACATGGCGATATTCGTTGCATGGAAGATTTGCAACGGACTTCGGATAGCTTCGACTTAATCATTGAGTGTAGCGCGGAACCTTCTGTCCTTGTAGGGACGCAAGGCGCAGATGCGTCCTTTATGGTCAACAACAACCTGATAGGTTCGCTAAATTGCTTTGAAATCGCGCGGCAACGTCGAATGGCGATCCTTTTTCTATCGACATCACGAATTTATCCCTACGACCGATTGAATCGATTGACGTTTTCGGAAGAGGCGACGCGGTTTGGCTATGCCGATGATAGTCCCGGGGTCAGCGCCAGCGGAGTAACGACTGATTTCCCCCTCAACGGCGCGCGCTCCCTCTATGGAGCGACGAAATTAGCCAGTGAGATTATGCTGCAGGAATACAGCCACTCGTATAACTTACCTGCCATTATTAACCGATGTGGAGTCATTGCCGGGCCGTGGCAACTGGGTAAGGTCGATCAAGGCGTCTTTACCTTCTGGCTCGCGCAACACTATTTCGGTAAGGAACTGAAATACATAGGCTTTGGCGGCAAGGGAAAACAGGTGCGCGACCTCCTGCATATTCAGGACCTGGTCAACCTGATCGAAAAACAAATCGCTCGTATCGAAGAATTTCGAGGACAGGTTTTCAACGTCGGCGGTTCGACCTGCTCCTCCCTGTCGCTTCAGGAAACAACCGCTCTCTGTCAAAAAATTACCGGCAACAAAGTCAATATCGATGCCTCGCCGGTTGATCGTCCGGCGGATATTATCTGGTATGTCACCGATAATGGCGATACGGAAGCGACTTTCCAGTGGAAACCGGAACGAAATCCCGAGACCATCCTGACCGACATCTTTGACTGGCTACACGAAAATGAACACACTTTCACCGGATTACTGAAGGGTTAAGGGACAATGAGATGGCGATTGCAATTGTAACTGGTTCTGCGGGACTGATCGGGTCTGAGACTGTCAAGTTTCTAACAACGCAAGGATTCGATATCGTCGGCATTGATAACGATATGCGGAAGTATTTCTTCGGCGCAGAGGCGTCCACGAAATGGAATCTGGCAGAACTATCGGAATCGCTGACAAACTTCAACAACGTATCCGCCGATATTCGCGATTTTGAAGCGATAAAGGCGATTTTCTGCCGCTATCGGACCGATATCAAGCTGATTGTTCATACGGCGGCGCAACCCTCGCATGATTGGGCGGCGCGAGAACCATTCACCGACTTCACGGTAAACGCCAACGGGACGCTAAACCTGCTGGAAGCCACCCGGCAATTCTGCCCGGAAGCGGTGTTCATTTTCACGTCTACCAACAAGGTTTACGGCGATACGCCGAATCGTTTGCCACTCGTCGAAATGGACACACGCTGGGAAATCGATCAATCCCATCACTATTTTGAACGCGGCATTGACGAAAGTCTATCCATCGACGACTGCAAGCATTCCCTCTTCGGGGCGTCAAAAACGGCGGCGGACATCATGGTGCAGGAATACGGCAAATATTTCGGCATGAAGACCGGCGTCTTTCGTGGCGGATGCCTGACCGGACCGGGCCATAGTGGGGCGGAACTTCATGGTTTCCTTGCCTACTTAATGAAATGCGCCGCGACCGGTAAGCAATACCGAATATTCGGGTACAAGGGCAAGCAGGTGCGAGACAATATCCACAGTTACGATCTGGTGAACGCTTTCTATCACTTTTACCAGAATCCGCGCCAGGGCGAGGTTTACAACATGGGCGGGGGACGGTATAGCAACTGCTCCATGCAGGAAGCCATCCAGTTGTGCGAAGACATAACGGGGAACCGGATGAATATCGAGTATCTTGACGAGAACCGCATCGGCGACCACATCTGGTGGATTAGCGATGTCAGCAAATTCCAGTCTCACTACCCGGAATGGAAGCACACCAGAAATATCCGGAACATCCTTGAAGGTATCTATGATTTCAACAGGGAACGCTGGGCAAGGCTTCCGGCATGAACTACTGTGAGATTCGTGCTTTTCCCATAAATACCGGGAGTCGAAATGACGGAAAATGACCTGACAACGAATAAACCGTTCTTTTCTATCGTCATACCCGCTCATAACGAGGAAGATGTCGTCGAAAAGACCTGTGTCAGCATTATCGAAGAGTTTGAGGCGCAGGGAATATCTGATATAGAAATCCTCGTCGTCAATGACAACAGTTCTGACCGTACGGAGACGATTCTGCAAGACCTATGCTCCCGCTATCCACAGATGCGCTACCGGAACAACCAACCGCCGCATGGCTTCGGTTTCGCGGTACGGTGCGGCCTAAGTGACTTCCGAGGCGACGCTGTCGCGATCGTTATGGCAGACCTTTCGGACTCGCCCAGAGACATTGTGACCTACTACCGGGAAATTCAGGCGGGTGCGGACTGCGTTTTTGGGTCACGATTTATCGAAGGTTCAAAAATTATCGATTATCCCGGCTTCAAACTGGTCATTAACCGATTAGCGAACTTCTTCGTCAAAATATTGTTCGGTTTGCACTATAATGATGTGACGAACGCCTTCAAGGCATATCGTAAGGAAGTCATCGACGGCATTCAACCTATCCTCTCACATCACTTCAACCTGACGGTCGAACTACCGCTCAAGGCGATCGTTCGTGGCTATTCCTTTAAGATTGTGCCGATTTCCTGGACAAATCGCGAAGCGGGCATCTCCAAACTAAAACTCAAGGAGCAGGGCAGCCGCTATCTGTTCATTGTGTTATACGTCCTGCTGGAAAAACTGCTTTCCAAGCGCGATTACCACCGCGAGACGCAAGCCAGGCATGCCGCCAAACAGGAAGCCGCCTACAGGTATGGGGACATTAATGAAGATTCAAACAGAAGTTTCAGACAATAGACGTCGCCACGGTATAGGAATAACGGACAGTAATCGAATCCGCCTTAATCCGTATGTGAATCTGTTTCCGTTCGCCGTCGGATTGGTTCTGGTGGCATATCTTTTTGCGTCGGTCAATCGCCCATTTTGGTATGATGAGATATTAACGTATTATCCGGCAACCGACCCTTCGTTTGCCCATATGATTGCATCGTGTCGCGAGCCGATGAACACGGCGCCACCACTGTATTTCATCGTACTCTGGGGATATGTCCATTTAGTGGGCGATACTCTCCTTGCTCTCCGTTCGCTCTCAACTTTGTCGTTTGCAGGAGTAGTCTTTCTGCTCTGGCGGCTGCTACGTCCACGCTATGGCGCACTGGTATCGGCTTCCGCCATCATAGCAACCACTTTCGTCCCTCCGGTTCTGGCTCAAGTACGCGAGGCGAGATTCTACGGATTGTACTGTTTCTTTAGCACGCTAATGCTCTACGTCTATTTCAGTCGCGACACTGAACGACTGTCTCCAGTACTAAGGGCAATTTTTCTGTTCCTGTCAGCGACTGCGGCGACATTCACACACACATTCGGCCTGTTCTATAGCGGGTCGCTCCTACTGGCGCAAGTTGTACAAAACATACGAGTTTTCATGCGTCGTCGAGAACCCAGAGAGTTAATTACAGGATGGGAAAACGCCATTGCTATAGTCCTTTCATGGGCGATCTTTTTCGCCATCTGGGGCCATACTAGCAGTGTGCAACAGGCGGCATTCGGCGGGAAAACATGGATTAATTTGCCTACTCTCGTCCCTTTTTTCAAGATTGCATTTTCATCGAGCGCTTTTTTCTTCATTGCCCTGATCTCACTTTATGTCGCAGGTTTACTCAAACATAAGCGAACCCGATGGACTGATAATTTTGCCAATCCGAACGTGACCACAGATACGCCTTTATTGTTATTCGGGTTGTTTTTTATCTTCGTACCACTGATTATCGGCTACATCTACTCCATTCTCTTTAC
The DNA here is from genome assembly GCA_903910385.1 of uncultured Armatimonadota bacterium. Classification (GTDB taxonomy): domain Bacteria; phylum Armatimonadota; class Armatimonadia; order Armatimonadales; family Armatimonadaceae; genus CAIVZM01. The sequence goes on along the minus strand of CAIVZM010000055.1, from coordinate 52,162 downwards.
TCCCTGTTTCATTGGACGTTACTTCATGCCATTGTGGCAGGGTTTGAGTTTGGTCATTGCCTACTGTCTCTATATTAGCGTAAACTGGCAATACATCGAAGACGGGAATCGTCAGAGGACACTGTTCGCCTATTTCTCCGCAGTGTGTCTCATAGGAACTTTGTCACTATGGTATCAGCTAAAAAAATTCCCATTAAGCAATAAACCATTAAGTACAGTGGCAAACACAATAGCAATCAACAATTCCTTGATGCGAAGTGGCGTTCCGCTTTCTACCCCTATCATAATTTCGTATCCAATGCTGTTCCCGGAGTGCTACTTTTACCAGACAGTACCCAAGTACCAGTATTTGTTTATAGCTGACGATGAATTCGCGAACGCGGCGCACGAATTGGGCGGCCGTGTTACCAGTAATGTTAATCTAAAAGCATTGGGGCGCACTTACCTAAGAGATCATATCGTCACTCCGTCATCCGAAGTCATCAAAAGTTTACAATTTGTCGTCGCTGAGGACCCTCATGCCGGGGATAGCTGGGTCATGTATATGTTGCGAAAAAATCCCGGATTGCGGGCGGAGATTATCGGCGAAACAAAGATCGTAATCGCGCAATTTCCGGAATTGCCAGAATCCAACTTGATCTTTTACCGCTTCACGGAAGCGAAATCCGACACACTGAAGGCTAAAGGCGACCTGCCTGGCAATCCGTAGCCAGATTGATAATCTCACAACTTCCTCCGGTTGAGAAACATTCGATATTCGATCTCAATAATTTTCTCCGAGGCAAGCCCCGGTATATTTGCCGTAGTTCTGCGGACTCAGAGCCACAGACAGTCAGAACATGGCAAGCCCCGGAGTATTGCCCGCAGAGAAAAAATGGAGGAGACTGCTGTACAATAATGCTATGGCGGCGGATGAACTTCAGGCGGAATTGCAGTATCTTTTCGGGCATGACGACTTCCGGCCCGGACAGCGAGAGATAGTAGAATCCGCACTGGCAGGGAAGGACACACTGGCAGTGTTGCCGACAGGCGGCGGAAAATCGCTGACCTACCAACTTCCCGCCATGCTTCTGCCGGGCGCGACCCTGATCCTTTCCCCCCTGATCGCATTGATGAAAGATCAGACGGAAAACCTGCCTCCTCCGGTTGCTGCACGCGCCACTGTCATCAACTCCTCTCTGGAACCGGGAGAGATCGGTCGGCGCATCGAACGGGTACGCAAAGGGGAGATCAAACTGGTTTACGCCGCGCCGGAACGTTTGCGTCAGCCGCCATTTATTCATGCCCTTCGACGCGCCGGGGTATCTCTGGCGGTAATCGATGAAGCGCACTGTATCTCACAATGGGGGCATGACTTCCGCCCGGACTACCGCGCCGTCGGCAAGGCGATCAAGGCGCTCAATCCTCGTTCCGTTCTTGCGGTCACCGCGACGGCGACGCCGGAAATCGCCAACGATATCGAAAAGCAGATCGGACGAGAGATGCACCGTATCGTCCGCCCGACCTTTCGGGACAATCTGTTTCTCGCCTGCCATCGAACCGCGTCGGAAGATGAAAAACTAACCGCGACCCTCGATTTTTGTAAGAATACGCCGGGCGCAGGTCTGGTCTATGCCGGGTCACGGGACAAGGTGGAGCAACTCGCCCGTATGCTTTCGCGTCACGGGGTATCGGCGGGCTTTTACCATGCCGGACTGCCTCCCACAGAACGCGCCGCCGCACAGGATCGATTCATGCAGGGCAAGGTGCGCGTCATGGCGGCGACAGTCGCTTTCGGAATGGGAGTGGATAAAAGCGACATCCGCTTCATCCTCCATTTTCATCCATCGCGCAATCTGGAAAATTACTATCAGGAAGCCGGACGCGCCGGGCGTGACGGGCTTCCGGCGCAGTGCGTCGTCCTGTATTCCAACGCCGATGCGACCAACGCTTCACGTCACCTTCGCGAGGAAACGTTGACCCTGCCGGATGTGCGCGGGGTTTATAACGCCATTCAACGCGCCCTGAAGCCCGACACGATTGGCCCCATCGACATGGCGCAACTGACTGGCGGCGAGGAAGCGCAGGAAGATATTGTCCGTTCCGTCCTGCCATTGCTGGAGGAAGCGGAAATGCTGGCGCGTCATACGGACATCCCCCGTCGCATGAGCCTCAATCCCCTGCCGGACAGTAATGCGCTCCGCACCCCGGACTGGCTGCCGTGGGCGAACGCGATTGGCGATGGCGGCGACTTTACGCCTCAGTATCTTTCCGCCCATGCATTCGCCGCCCTGCCGGAACTCGAAGCGGCGGCGCTTCACTATCAGGATGAGGGATTTGTCTCGTATCGCCCCGGCCCCCGTTCATGGCTGATCGAACTTTTGCCCGCTCCCGCCGATGCGAAAGCGCGAATGGAAGCGATGCTTAAACACCGCGAACAGGGCGCTCTGGAACGAGTGGAAGCGATGCGTGACTATGCCCGGAAGGACTACTGTCGCCATGCGGCGATCGCCCGATACTTCGGTGACCGATGGCCGCACCGTAACTGCGGACGTTGCGATGTTTGCACCGGAGAATCGCCCGTCGGTGAACAATCGTCTGCCTCTGATACCCAACGATCGACTATTGACCCGGCGCTGGCGCCTATCGCCGCGCTTCGTGCGGTACATGACCTGACAAAAGGGTTCTCCCCCTTCGCAGTGGGTAAACCCGGTCTGACGCGAATTTTGAGGGGAACGCCCGACGCCCCGGTCAAACCAACCCGCACTAACGCTTTCGGCTCTCTTACCGGGTGGAAGAAGGCGGAAGTGGAACGCCTGATCGATGCCCTGACCGATGCGGAGTATCTGCGCCGCGAGGAAGAAGACGAGTACCGCAGGCTCTACCTCACTCACGCCGGGGAAGACTGTATCACGGAGGGCGCCTGCGATATCATCTGGCGCAGTTCGCCCGCCCCTAAAGCTGTTTCCATCGCTTCGTCTTCGTCGCGAAGGTCACGTAGCGGGGCGACGGCGGCTCCTGAAGAAGCGGGAGAGGTGGATACCCGGTTATATGAGAAGCTCCGTTCCTGGCGTTATGACGTCGCTCAGGCGGAAAACTATCCCCCGTATGTCGTCTTCGGCGACAAAGTCCTCTCTGCACTCGCCGCCCGACAACCCGCCAATGAATTCGATCTCCTGAACATTCCTGGCATCGGTCCCGCCAAATCAGCGAAATACGGTGAGGCGGTGTTAGAAATTATCCGTCGGCATCAAGCGGAGCTACCATCGTCGTATTAATCCTCAAGAACGGAAACGCAATCGCGACGGGCGCTGTTGTATACACTGTTGAGAAAGATTGAATCATGACGACTAGCCGTTTCCTCTATCGCTGTATGCTATCCTTTGCCGTCGGACTGTCCCTGACAATTGCCGGTCAGGCGCAGACGCCACAACCCGCTTCTCCGCCGACATTGCCTTTGCCACTATCCGCACGAACGGTGGAAAAGCGTACCGAACCCGTCCGGTTTCCGCTGGATGCGAGGCCGCATGATGCGTCGGCGAGCATCGAATGGTGGTATTACTGGGCTTTTCTAAAGACGGAGAGCGGTAAGGATTATGCCGTTATCGGTTCGTACTTCCGCACCGGCATCGGGGAGAAAAAGGGGCATTACCTGATTCATTCGCTGATCGATCTATCCGCGAAGAAGCGGTATGCCGCCTCTATTCTGGACAAATCGAATCTGTTGTTACTGAAATCATTCCTGCCGATGGCGGCGATGGCGAAACCGGATGATCCTCGACCTATGCAATTGCTGGGCATGGTGCAAAAAGGAAAGCTGCCACAACCGCATACCGCTCTGGATAGCGACGCCGAAGTGAAAAAGACGCCTCACTTTTCTATTGCTATGGCGGGAAGTTCTCTCATTCAAACCAGTGAAGATGCCAGAACATGGGATTCCGTCACCCGTGGCATGGACAAGGCGAACCCTTTCCAGTTGGAGATGACCCTCGCCCAACCGACACGCCCGGAGATGCTCGCCGGGAGCGAAGATGGCACAGGCTTCCTCAAGAAAGTCGATCAGATGTACTATCTTTCCCTGACCCGTATGAATGCGACCGGATCGCTCACCATCGGCAGCGCAACCGAAAAGGTGACCGGGCTTGGCTGGATAGACCGTCAGTGGGGATCGCCCGGCTACATCACCAATTACGGATGGGACTGGTTCGGACTTCAACTCGAAGACGGATCAGACCTGATTTTCAACCGTATCCGGGATGCCATCACCGGAAAGGTGGTAGAGGTGCAGGCGACCATTCTGGACAAAGACGGCAAGCAAATCGTCGAAACTCCCACCATCTTCAAACCGCTCGGTCTCTACAACGATAAAGAGACGGGTATCAGTTTCCCGGCAGGTTTTACCGTGACATTGCCGAAGTCCGGCTATACGCTGGAGATGCGCCCCGCTTTCGCCGACCAGACTATTCCTGTCCTGGGAGTGGGAACCGCCATATGGGAGGGAGTCGTCACCGCTACCGGAACCCGCAACGGGACGCCTGTCACAGGACGAGGCTTCATGGAACTGGTCGGATATCAACCTTCGGCGGTAAAAGCGAACAAAACAACAAAATAAGGGTCGTCAGCGGAGTGTAACGGAAGCCGGATGGAAACTGTCTAAAGGACTGTGGACGACTATCTCAGTAAGAAAATTCGGGTTCTCTCCCTGATTTCGATTATTGCGGTCGTTTATATCCACGCCTATAATCTCGCCGACCGCTACCTGTTGCCTTGGTCGCCGATTATTGACCCACGCGGAATCAACAGTTTCACGCAATATTTCATTGCGAACGGTATTGGCAGGTTCGCCGTTCCGCTCTTTTTTGCGATCTCCGGATACCTGTACTTCCGAAATCTGACACCGGATGCCACCGGATTCGCGGAAAAATTCGTACGCCGTTTATCCACGGTTGGCATCCCTTATCTGCTATGGAGCGTCTGGGGGTTGGTGTTAACCACCTTCCTCTTACAGATCCCGGCGGTTCGACCGGCTATCGATTACTGGGAAATCCGCGACTTTCCCATCAATCATGAATGGCTTCTGTACCGGCTTTTTATCAACCCGGTTCCTTTTCAACTGTGGTTCTTACGAGATTTATTGCTTTATACGTTTCTCGCGCCGCTTCTGTACTTTGCAATCCGCTATGTCTCCTTTCTGGCGTTGATACCGATACTTGTGATCTGGTTCTTGCACTACGATTTGAAAATCATGGAGTCGGAGGGGTTGCTTTTTTTCCTGTTCGGGGCATGGCTCTCCCAGAAAGAAATCAGGCCGTCCCGAAAAATCCATGCCATCATTCCGGTAATACTGTGGATTCTCTGGGTCACGGTTCTTGCGTTCAAGACTTCGTACGCCTATGCCGGAAACCCCATGGCGATTCCCGATGTTTTGATCCCCCTCCACAAGATCGCGATCCTTTGCGGCTTTTTCGCTGTATGGTTCGGCTACGATCTGATAGGCGACTGGCTCCACTCCCGCGAGACACTTCTGAGCGTAACTTCCATGACCTTCTTTCTTTACGCGGCGCATGAACCGATTTTGAATTTGCTCAGCAATTCCGCTCTGGCGATAATGGGCGTCTCCGCGACGATACAGATGGCTGTCTATCTTCTTCTTCCGCTAATCACAATCGCGTTTGTACTGACATGCGGTGGGGTTTTACGCGCACTATCTCCTGGAGTTTATGCCGTTCTGACCGGCGGCAGAGGCGGCGCGTGAAAAACCGTCCTCTACCCGCACCCGGTCAGGTCTGGTGGTGCGAAGGTTCGTCCCTTCAATTTGAGGCGCACTTCAAAACGCGACCTGTTCTGCTTGTGGATGAGGCGGAAGGGAATGAGCTCTGGCTGGTCATGCCACTCTCTTCCAGACGCCGTTTCGGGCAGGAGCTTCGGGTAATTCATGGGAATAAAACCTCGTACATGACCGGTAAACAGGCGATTGTCACAACCATGGCTCTCGTTTCTTATTCTGGCGATTGGGCGGATTTTGACGATTGGCGCAATCCCCCGCCGCCTTCTACATTTTCCCTCTGGCAGTGGCTCCGAAATCTCTTCCGTCGTCATTAACGCCTTCCCATCTCTTGTTTTTTGCGATTCCCAAAGCGGGTCATCACTTGCCTACTTGTCATTATACCCCACAGGGGTATACTACAGAAGATCGTTGCAGAGGAGGCGCGGTAATGGAAGTCAGTGAATCAAAATCGAATCCGGTGAGACAGGCGAAAAAAAAACGATTGCAGGATCGGGTGCGGCGTATCAGCGGTCAGGTTGCCGGTATTGAGCGCATGATGGTCGAGGATCGTTACTGTGTCGAAATTTTGACCCAGATAGCTGCGGCGCGATCCGCTCTGGATACGCTTGGGATTGCATTACTGACCGAGCATTTGGAATCCTGCGTTGTGGGTCACGGCGGCGCGATAGAACACGAATGCGCCCGTCCTATGACACAGCAGGAATTACTCGAAGAATTACGGACGACGCTTCAGCGCTTTCTGAAATAGCAGGAAAACTATGTCGACTATCGATACCGATATCGGAACGGGCAAACAGGCGGAAACGCCGGATTCGCTCACTGATCTTCCTATCACAGGAATGACCTGTGCGGCTTGTGCAAATCGCATCGAACGTGTCCTGAAACGTCAGGCGGGCGTTGCTGACGCCAGCGTCAACTTTGCCACAGAGCGAGCGACTATCCACTATAATCCCGGGCAGACCGATATCGACCATCTGATTGAGGCAGTCGAAAATGCGGGTTATGGCGCTATTCCTCCGCAGAGTGAGTCTGCGGAAACCGAAACAACCGATTCCAACACAGCGCTGAAGGAAGCGGAGCAAGCGCAATATCAGGATTTGCGCCGTCGGTTCCTCGTTGCGGCTATTCTGGCGATCCCGGTATTTGTCATGGCGATGGCGCACGGCGTTATCGATTTTCCCGGTATGTATCTCATTCAATTCCTGCTGACCACACCGATTCTCTTTTACAGTGGAGCCCCCTTTTTCATCAGAGGATGGGCGTCGGCGCGTCACGGAACGGCGGATATGAATACCCTCATCGCCCTCGGAACAGGCGCTGCTTACCTCTACTCCGCCTTCGCGACGATTTTCCCTGCCATGTTGAGCGGGGCTTCCGCGAACGGAGGGATGCATGCCAGTCATGTTTCTCATCCCCCTGTTTACTTTGAAGCGGCGGCGGTGGTTACGGCGCTCGTTCTGCTGGGGCGCCTGCTGGAAGCGCGGGCGAAAGGAAAAACGGGCGAAGCGATCCGCCGTCTAATCGGATTACAGGCGAAAACCGCGCGCGTTTTACGCGCCGGACAGGAAGTGGAAATCGCGGTCTCGTCGGTAATTGTCGGTGACACGTTGGTGATCCGGCCGGGAGAGCGTCTCGCAGTTGATGGCATCGTTACTGAGGGAGCTACCTCCGTCGATGAATCTCTGTTGACCGGAGAAAGCGTTCCCGTCGAAAAACGGGTGGGCGATATCGTCTATGGCGGAACGGTCAACGGATCGGGCGGATTCCGATTTCGAGCGACAAAAGTCGGACGCGATACCGCTCTCCAACAAATCGTCCGGATGGTGGAGGATGCCCAGGGTCGAAAAGCGCCAATCGCACGACTTGCCGACCGGGTAAGCGGTATCTTTACGCCTGTCGTCCTGCTGATCGCCTTTGCCACCTTTGTTGCATGGATGATTTTTGGCGCAGCGGAAACCCGGTTATCTATGGCGTTGATGAACGCCGTCTCGGTACTGGTGATCGCCTGTCCGTGCGCTCTGGGACTGGCGACGCCGACCGCTATTCTTGCAGGAACCGGGAACGGCGCGGAACTCGGTCTTCTTATCCGGGGCGGTGACGCACTGGAAGCGGCGGGAAGCCTCGATACTGTCCTGCTGGACAAGACCGGGACGATCACTCAGGGTCACCCCAGACTCACAGACCTGTTGCCGACAGAGGAATATTCTGCGGATGATCTCTTACGACGGGTCGCGGCGGCGGAAACGGGCAGCGAGCACCCCCTGGCTTCCGCTATCCTCGCGGCGGCAAAGGATCATGAACTGATCTTACCGGAAGCGTCTGACTTCCAATCTTCGCCGGGGGAGGGACTTTCCGCCCGTGTGGATGGCGAAATCGTTGTCCTCGGTAACGCTCGCCTTTTTGCCGCGCAAGGAATCACATTGCCTGCTGAGGCGATTTCACGGTCGGAATCTCTGGCGCAGGAAGGGAAAACGCCGTTATTCGCTGCTGTTCACGGAAAATATGCCGGGCTTCTGGGAGTCGTGGATCCGCCTCGTCCGGAAGCAAGGGAGGCGGTCGCTATGCTAAAACGGCAAGGAGTTTCCGTCGTCCTTCTATCCGGTGACCGTCGCGGAGTGGCAGAGGCGATTGCGCGGGAGGTCGGGATCACGGAAGTCATTGCGGAGGTACTGCCACAGGAAAAACTGGCGGTCGTCAAAGAGTTGCAAGCAAAGGGACGGCGTGTCGGAATGGTCGGTGACGGCGTCAATGACGCCCCGGCGCTAGCATTAGCGGATGTCGGAATCGCTTTGGGAACGGGAACCGATGTCGCGATGGAGGCAGGCGATATCACGCTGATGCGCAGTGATTTACGAGGAGTCCCGGAAGCGCTGGCGCTTTCTCGCGCCACCATGCGCGTTATCCGCCAGAACCTGTTCTGGGCGTTTGTGTACAATGTTCTGGGCATCCCGATTGCGGCGGGCCTGCTCTACCCCCTGACCGGTTGGTTGTTGTCCCCGATGCTGGCAAGTTTGGCGATGAGCCTTTCCAGCGTTTCGGTGGTCGCCAATAGTCTGCGGTTACGACGATGGAGCGCCCGGAGGGCATCAGGTAAGAATTGACATTGCTCCAGGACGGCCTTATAATCGGGCAAACAAACTTTCACTTGAACATACCAGGAGTTCCTTTCCTGGCATGGGAAATTATCGATGCGCCTAGAAATTATTCAGATTGAACGTATTGTCGAAGATCCCGATCAACCGCGCCGCGCTCTGGATGACGCCGGTCTGGTAGGATTGGCGGACTCCATCCGCCAGCATGGGGTATTGAATCCGATCACCATTACGCCGCTTTCGGGCGTCGATGGTTTCCGTATCGTTACCGGCGAACGCCGCTGGCGAGCCGCTCAAAAGGCAGGACTTCTGGAGATTCCCGCCTTGATCCGTGAGGAAGTAGGCGACGAGGCAGAAAAGACGGCAGAGCAACTCGTAGAAAACCTCCAGCGAGAAGAACTGACGCCGTTGGATAAGGCTAACGCGATCAAGATTCTCAAGAATACGCTCGGTGCCACCAACAAAGAAATCGGTCAAAGATTGGGGGTCAGTGAGCGCACGGTAGGTTATCTTCTGGACTTACTGGACTTGCCAGAATCTATCAGTGAGCAGGTCGTCTCCTCGCCTAACCGCCCCGCCGATGGCAATATCACCGAGAAGCACGCTCGATTCCTGCGTCAACTCAATGATGAACCGGAATTGCAGGCGCAACTGGCGGAGAAAATCAAGGACGAAAAACTCTCGTCAGACGATACCGGGAAACTCACGAAAGCCCTTCGCGCTCACCCGGACAAAAGGGAAGATATCATCGCCCGCGCCATCGAAGAACTTCCCACTGTCCTCGATATTAGCGGTGACACGGACGGCCCGTCGCCGTTTTCTTCGGGTCGCGCCTTTGCGGGACTGCTGGAGCGAATGTTGCCGACATTCGAGGAAGTGCGTATTTCGGCCATTTCCGGCAACGATCTTTCCGCCGTCGAGGAAGCCGCGCAGAATGTCAAAACCCGCGTCGACCGATTGCTTGCTGAAATTCGCGCCGCTCGCCGAGTCGAATAATCTCTCTTTATCCTTCAAGCCGCTACCTGTAACTGCTCATGGGATACGGGTAGCGGAATGTTCTACCGTCGTCCTTCCGCGCCATGATGCCGAGGACGGCCTCCCCCCAGAATAGGAGGCTTTATCAATGCGAATTCCTGTGACGTAATGACGCTGTCATGATTCGCATCCGCTTCATCGAACATCTTGCCGGTTTCCTTCAGGAATTCCTCCCATGTAATAATTCCATCGCCGTTCGTATCGATTTCCCGTGCATGAAAGCCCAGATAGCCCGCCATGACAGAATGCGCGTCGCGGGACGAATACTCTTTTGTTGTCAAAGAGCCATCTTTGTTGTGATCGAATGCCGTAAATGTCTTTTCCGTCTCCGCATCGAATTCCGAGCGGGCAAGAGCGCCATCGGCGTTAGCGTCCATTTCCCGGTAATGCACCTTGATCCACGGCGACCGAAACGCGGCGCGACCTACCGAAATACAGATGGCGAGAACGATAAGCGCGAACAGCCCGATCAGGATATATCGTCGGCGAGTTGGCATTGTTTTCATGATTTTATTTCCCGTTTCCGTCTCTTATAAACCTCTGGCGGGGCGTGGACGATAGGAGTTCGACTGCGTTTTTCCGGTTCCGTCTATCGAATCGAATCGGTAGCTCCCATCGGGTAAGAGGGCGTAATTCAGATTCCGCGTCTCACGTTGGATCGTGTAGGTAAGCGAATAGGCGCCGGGACGTGGGCGGTCGAACCCGGTAATTGTTGCACCGGGCAATGGCTCTCCGGCGGGTCGCAGAGGGTCTATGCGGGGTTGAGGATCGACCTGCCCCCCGCTTTCCGTCACATTTCCGTGGAATCCACCATTGATATAGGGGTAATTTCTGGTTGCGTGGTAATGATATCCCACCACATTTCCCGGCTTTCCTGTAATCTCATGCCCATTGAACTCGTCCAGTTTACTGACGGGGGAACCGTCCGGTTCCGTCAATCCGAATATGGGGTAGCCATCCAGAGCGAAAGCGATGGGATTCCCCTTTCCGACACGCTTCGCCAGATGGATCGGTGCGATATGGTAGTGGTAATCGTCGCCGCGCCCGGAGTGTCCGCCAAACTCGTCCAACTCACCCGCAAGATACGTATCGGTTACACCGTCATTCTTGATCGGGTTAAAAATGGGGACGCCATTGGCGGCGAGGGCGATAGCGCCGCGAAAGAAATGTGTCTTCGCCGATAACAGGTCTGTGGCGGAAATCGGACGCAGGGGAATACGCCAGGCATTCTCACCCGTGTAATCTTGCGGCAAGGGAACCTGCTGTTGCCAGGCGGTAATGCCGACCATCATGCGGTGATCTGGCAAACCGTTCGATTCGACAAAAAGATAGTCCTGATCCCAGAAAGTCTTCACCTTCGGCGCAAACGGACGGAAGACGCTGGCTTTTGCCTGAATTTCCGCCGATGCACTCCCAGTCACCGGTTGGCGAAGCGATAATGTCGCACCTTTCGGTCGTCCATGCGAGCAAGCGGCGACCATCGCTCCGCAGAGAATAGCGATCCCTGCCGCCCGCAGTTCCGGAGCCTGCCAGTACCCGCCCCATCTCTTGATCAACACCTGTGGGCTTCTATCCTCTGTCACTTTCCTGCCTCCTACAACAAGCATAACGGGGTCCTGTGAAAACTGGATGAAAAGCGGTGGCGATTTTTGAATGTCGCCTGATTGAATGTCGCTCCAAAATGACGGAAGCCCACGGACATGATAGAGGTAATTCATGGTTTTTGAAACGTTGAATCTTCTTCCGCACGGTCTCATTCCTTACCGGGATGCCTGGGAATTGCAACGCGAAATGGTGGATCGACGCCAGAAGGGAGATATACCCGACACGCTGATCCTTTTGGAACATCCTCCAACCGTCACCTATGGAAAGACAGCGAATCCCGCAAACCGTTTATTGACAGAAGCGGAGTACGCTGAACGAGGCATCGAATTGATCGCCACTGATCGCGGCGGCGATGTCACCTATCACGGACCGGGGCAACTGGTGGGTTATCCCATCGTGCATCTGGGCGAAGGGAATCGTGACCTTCATCGGTATGTACGCGCCCTCGAAGAAGCTCTCATACACGTCGCCGCTTCTCTGGGAGTTCCTCATGCCGGAAGGGTGGATTTCCATGCCGGAGTGTGGGTCGGCGAAGACGGCTACCTTGCGGCCCTCGGCGTTCGTGTGACACGCTGGGTCACCCATCACGGGTTCGCCTTGAATGTTACGGAAGAAGTGCGCGAAAATTTCGGGACGATCATTCCCTGCGGCGTCCCGGGGAAACGTATCGTCACGCTGACCGAACTGGCGAATCGTCCCGTGAGTGTCGCAGAAGCGGCGGAATCGACTATACGAGCATTCGACGCCCTGTCCCTGAGTTGATCGCTGCGGTTTTCATTACGGTGAGTCCGGTATTCGATAGAGCCGATATGGGCCGCTGGTTCCGACCAATGGATACCGTTCAAAATAAGCGGCGTTCAGCTTGAAGGACTGCTCATTACGCTCCGGCGGCCCCACGATCACATACTGAATACGCCACTTGCGAATGAGAGCATCCGCATCAGATTGCCCGCTATAAATCTTCTTCATGTCCTCGGACCGACCGATATAATCCAGACCATGCGACCAGAGATGGCCTTCATAGCCCAGAAGCAGAGACCTCCCCGCCAGCAATGCCGGATGCGCATAATAAGGCGCATGGAGAATGCGGGCGTCACGAGGAGTATTTTCCTGCAAGAATGTCGAGAACGCCAGATCGTCACGATTGAATAACAGATGTTCCTGTTGTCGGGATGCGACTCGCCAGATATCCAAAGCGCCGGAAAAACATAAAAGGAAGAGCATAAGACCGGCGATGATCTTCCCCCATCGCGGTCGATTCCATAGCGATGCCACCACAAGCGATACCACCGGGACGGAACCGAGATAGAAATAAATCAGGATTTTGATATTGTCCCAGACCCAGGGGGCGAATCGAAAGATATTGGGCAGGATAAACAGGAGCGTAAAGGGTAAATACCAGGCGCCCAGGCGCCACGGCAAAAGTTGTTTCCCATTTGGTTTCTGCAAATAAAACGCGGCAAGCAAAAGAGGCAAGAAAAGCCCCAGATTCCAGAGCCAGAACGGGACAAACCATTTCAGGTTCCCGTCGCCAATATCCCACCCCGGTTGATATCCGAAGAACGTCCCCGGTCGGACAGCAGAGCCGCTGGCAAGGATCAGAATTTGCGGCGTCGCCAGTAAAATGGCGGATGCAAAGAATCCGAACCATTCCGGCAAGCGGCGCCATTGCCCCTTGACAAGTAGATCCCATGCCGCCCAGGTTCCGGCAACCAACAGCATCGCCAGAAAGGTATGCCCATGCAACAACGGGATCAATCCGACAATGCACCCGGCGGCGAAAAGCGGCGCTTTGCCCCGTCCCTGTAACAATGTCAGGGTCAGTAACGCCAGAGGCAGCGCGAACAGCATTCCCCGTTGCGTCATCAGCAGAGTCGTAAGCACATTGCCCCACGCCAGAGCATCCTCGGAGTCGCGCGTGTAATCGTGCGGCAGATTCCAGAAGAGCCTCACGATTCCCTGCGGATCGCTATAGATATCCCGAAACAACAAAACGAATCCGAGTCCGCCACACAGAAACATCAGCGGAAGCGATGTCAGCGCCGCGATACGGTTCCGTGTCACTTTCAGCGACCATCGAAACAGCAAAATCAACAAAGCGAGCGCTAACGGGATATTTTGTAGTGCATATGCCGCAGGCAGAGATATGCCCCAGACGGCATACTGGGATGGAATGAAATCCACCAGAAAGGGATAGGTCAGATTGACTCCCGCGAACTCGGGATGCTGGGGAGGAAAGCGCTTACCAACCACAAATTCCTGCGTAATCGCAAGATGGAACGGCAAATCGCCCAGATTATAGTGATTATCGGTATGCCATTCCCCGTTCGCTTGGTAAAAGACGATGGTAAAAAGCCAGAGGAGTAACGCGGCAAACGCCGACAGCGCCAGCAGGATAAACCAGCGGTTATGAAGTTTACGCCCGCTAAAAAATGCCAGAATATCCTGTCGTAACCGTCGGCGTGCATCAGAAAAAAAGAAAACAGTGAGTGGGGTCAACAGCGGCAGCGCCGCAATAACGGTCGTGGCGCGGGTCAGATCACTCAACGTCCACGCGAGAAAATAGCCCAGCAGTCCCCATACCGCCATTCCGCTTATCAGTCCTGCCGAAAGTCGTGCGAGCAGTCCTGCGGAACGGTCATAACAGTAGGAAAGCGCAAAGCCTCCCATCATCACGGAAAAGGTCAACAGGAAAGTCATTACCGTCAAAGTTCGCCGTTCTTCCTTTCCTGAATCATCTCAGCGCTCGAATGCCTCAAAAATACCGGTATATATCGAATAACTTATACCCATCCTCGTCCAAACCAGATATGACTTTGATAAAACCAGATAGGCATCGGCACATCCGCTAGCAACGGATAAAAGAAAATCGCCCAGAGAACGACGGCGATACAGAAAATACGCACGAATCGACGCGCATAGGCATCTTCGCTACGCCATAAACGCACCCCGATATAGGCAAGCGCAAGGCAGACGAACGGAATACATTCGAAATAATAATGCATGAAGATGAGCGGTCGAGGCTTGATACCCCAGGCGAGCCACATCCCCAGTCCAAAAAGGGCGATGATGCCTAATTCCGGTCGTTTATCCCGACGGGCGAAGTAAATCGCGGCTAACAGCGCCGGGACGCTCGCCCACCAGATAATTCCGTTCCCGATGCACCAGATACCCATCGTTCCGGCGGGCGTTTCATCGTATTCATACCACACGGGTCGCATCATCAGGGGCCACGACCACCACGGGGACGAATAGGGATGCCCTTCCTTGATCTCTGTGTGGTAGAGCCACATATCCTTTTGCTGATTGAGAGCTTTGAACCACCCATGCCCGCCCGCGAAGTGATCGCGACGGAAAGCGTCCGCGATACGAACAGCGCCAGATTCCCCGGAAGTGAAAAGTTGCGTTTTCCAACCGCCCGTTCCCTGTAGGACAAACGGGATATAACTGGCGGCGTAAATCATCAATGGAATCAGGATCATCGTTGCCGAAACAGCGCTGATCCAGAGTGCGATGTTCGGAAACTGCTTCCGTTCCCGGAACCATTGCGGTATCTGATTCCGAAACAGATGCCAGAGCAATACCAGACCCGTGAATCCCCACGCCCACAAACTCGACCAACGTGTTGCAATAGCGAGACCGAGCATGATTCCAGTCAGGAGAAGCCAGCGGGATTTGTTAGTCTCAATAAACTTCCAGGTTCCAATAGTCGCCGCAATAATGAAGCAGACCGTATGTATATTGGTCATCGCGATGCGGCTTTGCACCAGAAAAACGCCATCCAAAGCTATTAAGATGGTCGCCGATGTGGCGATCAAGCGATCCTTGAAAAAACACCGCGCCAGCGTAAACAGACCGATCAACGACAGTGCGCCGAAGCAGACGCTCGGCAGACGCCATACAAGAGCGTTTCCCGCCGGAAAAGTGGCATCCGGATTCCAGACGCCTTCCGTAGGATCGAATTTGACCCCGGCGATTTTCATACTCGCCGCCATGATCAGTTTTGCCAGCGGCGGGTGCGTCCATTCGTGAGGATCATGCCCGATGATATATTCCATCGCTGTCCGCACATGGTGCACTTCATCGAAGTACATCCGGTTCGGCACATCGAGACGGATCAGGCACAGCACGTAGAACCCGACCGCAATCCCGACCGCTATCTTCCAGTCTCCCCTGCCATAAGGAGACCCTGACCCGGTATCGGTACCGATTTTGGTTCTTGCGGCGTCGGCGTGCTCACGAGCCAGAGCGGTTCGGATACAATCCGCCGCCAACCACGCGAACCAGAGGATTCCCACCAGTTGCACGCCAAAATCGATGAATTTAATGCCGTCTTTCACTTCTGTTCCGGTCGAAAGTTCGACATTGGCGCCAATTGTTCCTCTGATTTGCCTGTTTCAATCCGCAAGAGGAACAATCATACTCATTGTCGAATGGCTTCCCGAACGACTTTTACGTATTCACCGGTCAATGGCGCAGACGCGTTATCATCGCTTCACCATCCTGCGACTAACTTAATCGTCTCTAACGAAAGAAAATCCCATGCCAGAACTTATTCCCATTACGGGAACCGGAGGAGCGGTCTCCGGATCGCCTTATACGCCCGCTGTCAAAGTTGGAAACCTGCTGTTTATTTCCGGGCAACTCGGAATAGACCCGACCACTAAAAAACCCTACGACGATTTCGCCGCGCAGGTGGAAGGCGCGATTAACGGCGTCGAATCGTTGATCGTCGCTGCCGGAGGATCGCTGGATAATATCGTCAAATGCACCTGCTTCCTCGCCGACATCAACCAGTTCGCCGCCTTCAATGAGATTTACTCACGCCGATTCTCTGGAGCCGTCAAACCCGCCCGCTCCACCTTTCAGGTAGCCGCTCTGCCACTGGCGGGCGCCGTCGAGATCGAAGCGATCGCGGTTCTGGACTAACGATCAGGCGTTGAGCGATCGAATCGGCGTTTTCCGTCCATTGACGATACTTATCGTGGCGCAACGGTAGATATGCTTACCATTGCGCCACGATAAGCTTTCAATCCATTTTCCAGAGAATGAAACAGCGCTCGACCTATCCTAAATCCTTTACGCTTCGGTCAGGGTGCACTGGCTACGGTCGAAGTAACAGGGTCGTCGCTTTCCTGCCTTGAGTCGGGAAGTGACACTTACTACTTTGCGTGTATGTGTTTCCGGTTGCCGGGTCGCGCCGATCCAGCGGAGCCGTTCCCAACGCGCCATCGGCGTGATATCCCACCAAATCGCATACGCCTCCGGATCGTTCGTGATGAATTCGATAAAATCAGCGGGTACATGCGGTTCTCACCGCCATTGCCCATTCTTGGTTGGTGTCCGGTAGAATGGAGAGCGATGACAAATGTTCTTCGGTTCGCATTTTTCGCTCTGCTCGTTGCGGCGGCGGGAGCGGCGCTGTATGCAGGGCAGGTTCTTTCCAGCAAGACGGCGGAATTGACGCCAGTGGCGACAGGTTCGCCGACAGCGCGAATCAGTCCGGCGACGCCGCTGCCTTACGACAACGTCACCTTTGCGCCTTTGAGCGGAAAATCACAGAACTCCCGCGTCCTTGTTCTGATGTACCACGACTTTGTGAAGGAACGTGATAAAAACTCGGTCTGGTTCGACTGCACCATCGATGAGTTCAAGGAGCATCTGGACTATCTTAATGAACAGGGCGCGAACTTCATCACGCTGGAGCAATTGCATCGTCATCTGACCTGGGGTGAGGAAGTCCCGCCAGGGAGCGTTGTGATCACCTCCGATGATAATTATCAAGGCTTCTACGATAACGCCTATCCCCTCCTGAAAGAACGAAATATCCCCGCTTCCGTTTTTGTCCATACCAACTATGTCGGGGACAAGAAGGGAACGCACCCTAAAATGGATTGGGATACCCTTCGCCTCCTCGACAAAGAGGGACTGGTGACAATCGCTTCCCACACGATGAGCCACCCCAATGATATGGCGAAGCAGACCTCGGAAGAACAGACACTTGAACTGACCGAATCGAAAGCCATTCTGGAGCGAGAATTAGGCCATCCCGTCCCGTTTTTCGCCTACCCGAACGGCACCGGTGACCAGACCACCTTCGATCTGGCGCGACAGGCGGGTTATACGATGGCGTTCACCATAGATAACGGGTCTGCTGAGGAATCGCCCTCCATTCTACGCGTCAATCGTTATGTCCATACCAAATACAAAAAAGGATGGGAAGAATGCCGCGCCGCAGAGATCAATGCGCCCGCCGCCGTCATCGATACGCCGATCAACACGACGCCCGTCCGATTGGAAGTGCGTGATTTTGCGGATGTCAAACTCGGACTGGTACGCGGAGGAGTTCCGGCGACATGGCGCGACCCGAAATCACGTAGCAGCGTCGGGGAATTCATCCAGACCGCTGCGCAAGCCGGGACGATTACGCCGACCCCGGTTGCGGGAATGAACGGAACTTTCTTTGTTGATGCCGCTCTGCGCGGAACCGATAATACGATGATCGGCCCCTGCCTGAATCGCGCCGACAATATCTTTATTCCGGAAACGGACGCCTACCGACTCTCCAAAATCAAAAATCGCCCATTGGTGATGATCGCGCCGGGCAAACTCATGATCATCCCCTTTAGCGAAGCGCTCAATTCGGAGGAGAACATCAAAGCTCTCCTGCCGGATGTTACCGATGTTTTCCTTGCCGGGGCATGGATCGTCCATGACGGCAAGGCTCGATCGAAAGAAGAAATGGAAGCTTACTCCGCCCGTGACTTCAATGATCCTCGGAGACGCGCCTTTTTTGGGATCACAGAGACGGGAGAAATCGTCCTCGGCGGGACGCTCGATGTGGTGACAACTGAAAAAATGGCGAAAGCGGCAGCCGAAGCGGGAGTGAAGGAGGCCGTCCTCATGGATTCCGGGTTCTCCACTTCCATCATCTACGACAACAAAATCATTGTCACCGGACATACCGCCAAAGATCTTCCGTCCCGTCCCGTCCCCCATTCCATTCTGGTATGCGGAACTCTGGAAAGCCCAACGGACCCAGCGATGACAAAGTTACTGGCGGACGCGGAACCCGCTGTCGGCAAGATATCCGCTCTGGAAGCGCAGGCGAATGCCCCGAAACCCGGCGATGATCCGCCACGGCGGCGAAGGCGGCGTGATCGATAATGAAACCGGTAAAGAGCAGTTCCTTGATGAAGGCGAGGCGCAACCATGCAAAATGGAGAATAACTTCCTAACTCAAGACAGCTTTAACCGGGAATACGACGGTTACAATAGCCCCACCCTTTTCGCCATTGCTGAAGCGAACCTCGCCTTCCATATCCCAGCGGGTCGCGTTCTCGATAAGTTGTAACCCGGCGCGGGCGGAGAGAGAAGGGTCAAAGCCCTGCGGAAAACCGGCGCCGTCATCACTGATAATCAAGCTGGCGCTCTCGTTCTTGGCGTTCAGGGCGATTCGGATATCACCCCGTCCATGTTTGACGGAGTTGGAGACGCATTCGCTGACAAGTAGCGCCAGAGTTGCCGCCTTCTGAGGGGTTAACGGAATATCATCGATATCAGAATCGATCCGCCGGATACCGATAGTATTGCTCAGGAGGGGCAATAATTTATCCAGCACTTCCTTTGCGCCAATATAGGATAATTCGCCGTTATCTTTCACCTGTTCCGTCAGCAGATCGTGGATAAAGGCGAGCGCCTGCACATGCTGGCTGATTCGTTGCAGAGGAGCGGTCGTCAAGTCGCTCTCAGTTTCCAGAACCTGTAATTCGACAAGCGCGGAAATAACCTGAAGGTTATTTTTTACCCGATGGTGCGTCTCCTGCATAGCCTGACGAAGACGGATATTCAATTCTTCTCGTTCACGCTCATAGCGTTTCCGCTCAGTAATATCCGTAAAAAGAATAACGAAGCGATTTTCTCTTACCGATACCGCGAAGACATCGAAAAATCGCCCCATCACGTCGGAGCCATGCTGGAAACGCGCAGACTCCCCGGTTGAAACGACCCGTCCATACATTTCTATCCACCAGCGTTCCAGATTCGGAACCAGTTCTAACGCTGTTTTACCTGTCGCATTGGCAAGCCCGGTCATTTGCTCGAACGCCGGGTTTACATCCAGAAAACGATAATCCTGCGGACGACCCTCCACATCGAAAATCATTTCCGCGTGACAGAATCCCTGATCGACATGAGTGAAAAGCATACGGAATTTTTCTTCGGAAACGCGTAAGGCTTCCTCCGCCCGTTTCTGGGCAGTGATATCCGAAGAAAATATAGTAATCCGGTTCGGCGAGGGGTAGATCCGTACCGCTTGCCAGGAATTGGTGGGAATGAAGAAGGTCTCAAATTCAACAAAGACCTGATCCTGCATGGCGCGACGGAAATTGACCTCATCCATCGTACCCAGGAGGGTCGGCAATTCAGTCCAGAAGTCCTTGCCGACCAGGTCAAGGATCGCTTTTCCGATTGCTTGAGAAGCGGCTCGGTTAATATAAATGATGCGCCAGTTGGAGTCCACCATCGCGACCGAATCGCAAATATGATCGAGTACGAAAACGGCGGACGGATTGTCGGCGGCGTTTTCTTCTAAAACCGTATTGTTCGACGCCATAAAAAAATAACCAGTAATCTCTACAATTCAGTATGAACTGTTTTGGCAGGATTTACCACTGGTTGAGGATCAGGAAAAGGTATCCTGCAAAAAATCTCTTGCAGGATACCAGAGGTAAGCGGATTAGAAACCTAATTCCTGACGGGCGTAATCCGCAGAGATTCTGGCGGATTCGGCAGGGTCACCGTCCGTGTTGTCCTGCTCGGTAATCGCCCATTCCGGCGCGAGTTCATGCACCACCGCGGCGGCGGATTTCAAATCGACGTTTCCACGCCCTAATTCCTTGAAGGTCAGCGGCTGTTGAGTCGCTACATCGAATGTGCCATCCTTGAAATGGAAATAGGCGCAACGGTCGGCGTTCTCCCGCAACCATGCCGCCGGGTCTTTGCCGCCGCAGGCAAGCCAGTAAATATCGGGGCAGAACTTTACGGACGCCGGGTCGAGTTGAGCAAGAAGAATGTCCATGCCATTCCCCCCTTCAACAAGCGGAAAGAATTCCCAGTTATGGTTGTGATAGCACAGAGTGACGCCCATCGCAGCCAGCGACTCCCCGGCAGCATTGAGGACATCCGCCGTTTTGCGGTAATCGTCGGCGTTGGCTTCCTTCCAGTTTTCGTTTCCGGAGCACATGAAATACTTCGCCCCGACCCCAAGCAAGTGCTCGCCTTGCTTCGTAGTTTCTCCCAGATCCTTGAACGTGCCGTAGCCGGTATGATATCCGGAAACGATCAGTCCAGCATCTCCGAAGATCGCCAGTGTTTCTTCGGGCGTCCGTGTCGCCGAGTAGCCGAACTCGACGCCATCATAGCCCGCCGCCTTGATATCCTTCAGGACTCCCGGCAAGTCTTCACCGGTGCGCTTACCAAAGATAATCGTCTGAATGCCCAGTTTTGTCATCATCTTCTCCTTCGATTATCTTTAATTTCGTCATTGTTCGCCGTCTCTCCTTGCCGGAAGGGCAGGAGAAATGCACTGGTATGGCGAAGGGAACTTCACACCGAGATTTATTATAGGAATCAGAGAATAAACGATGAAATACCGAAAACTGGGCAAGCAGGGCGTCAAAGTGTCCGAAGTTGGACTGGGTTCTTGGTTGACTTACGGCGGCGCAACAGAGCAAGAAACAGCGCAAAAGTGTATAGAAAAAGCATACGATCTGGGGATTAACTTTTTCGATACCGCGAACGCTTACGCCCGGGGTAAAAGCGAGGAGTCCGTCTGTCAAGCTCTTGCCTCCTATCGTCGCGATTCTTATGTACTGGCAACTAAAGTCTACTTTCCTATGGGCGATGGCCCGAACGACAAGGGACTATCACGTAAACATCTTTTTGAACAATGCAATGCCAGTCTGAAGCGGCTGGGAACAGATTATATCGATCTGTATCAGGCGCATCGTTATGATTCCGATACGCCTCTTGAGGAAACCCTCACCGCTTTCCATGATCTGACACAGCAGGGCAAAATTCTGTATTACGGCGTCTCAGAATGGTCATCCGCGCAACTGAGCGAAGCGCATGAGATTACCCGTGAGCGCAATCTGCACGAAATAGCATCGAACCAGCCGGTTTATAATGCATTGAATCGCTACATCGAAAAAGATGTGATGGCGACCTGCGCTCGATTCGGCATCGGTCTGGTGGTCTATTCGCCGCTCGCACAGGGACTTCTGACAGGAAAATACAAACCCGGACAACCTCTGCCAGAAGATTCACGAGCCGCTGACCCCGGTCAGAATATGTTCCTCAATCAGGGAAACCTCGACCAGACCGTTCTCGAAAAAGTACAGAAATTGATTCCAATAGCCGAGCGGAATGGAATTTCGCTGTCCCAACTGTCTCTGGCATGGTGCTTACGACGTCCAGAGGTTTCCAGCGTCATTATTGGAGCGTCCCGACCATCTCAGGTGGAAGATAATGCAGGAGCCGCCGGAATTGTCCTCGCGGAATCGGATATGACCGAAATGAAGGCGATTCTGTCGTGAAAATACGGTGGTCTCAGTCAAGTATCCGCTTTCGGATCACTCCGCAGGAATTGGAAACTCTGATAGGTGATGGCATAATTC
Source organism: uncultured Armatimonadota bacterium (assembly GCA_903910385.1). Classification (GTDB taxonomy): domain Bacteria; phylum Armatimonadota; class Armatimonadia; order Armatimonadales; family Armatimonadaceae; genus CAIVZM01. The sequence continues at coordinate 29,987 of CAIVZM010000055.1, read as the reverse complement.
GAGAGACTCTGGAAATTTCCGGCTCCGGAATTGTCTGGCAAGCGGAGGTCGCTCAGGGCGTTGAGAAGGATTCTTCGCTAACTTACGATGGGGCGACGCTTCGGATGTTTCTTTCTAAGAGCGATATCACTCGCCTTGCGAATACGGACGAGGAAGGCATCTACTTCAAGAAAGGTGATTTCCGCTATTATCTGGAAAAGGATTTCCCCTGTGTCCATCCCAGAGCGGCTGAGGCGGAGGAACCGCAAACACCGACATTTTCCTCGCCGACCCGAATATCTATCTGAGAATGCCTCCCCTCACTCTTGTCCTTTGTGACAGGGAGCGAGGGGGGAGCTTGCAAAGAGATTATTCGCCTGGAATCGGTCTTCCCATGCTTTTATAGATGCTCTCGATCATTCCCTTATTCGCTTTGGCTTCGCTGTTGGCAGGGTCGAGGCTCAGGGCTTTCCGGTAGTCATCCAAAGCGGCGCGATATTTCACCTTTGCTCCGGCGGCGGAATCGTTCATGCGGAAGGTTCCTCGTGCGGCGTAGGCTCCGGCAGTAGCTTTCTTATCCATGCCTTTTTCCACATCCGCAATCGCTTTGTCCAGTTCCGGCGTCTTCGTTAGCGGAGCGTTTGGATCTCCCTGTGCCATCATGGGCGGAACAGAGACACTCCCCGGTTTTGCTTGCTCCGCAGGAGCCGAAGGGACGGCAGGAGCCCCCGTGGCTTCCGGCGCAATGACGGCGGGCGGCGGGGCGACAGGAGGCGCCGACTCCACGACGGGCGCAATAGGAGCAGCCGGAGAAGGAGCGGTCTTCGCTTCTTCTAATGTACATCCCGCTAATGTGGTCACGGACAACAGGAGCGCGACAAGGTGTGAAACAGAACGCAGGGTCATAAATCTATCAAACTCGCTTTCCGTTCTATTACACCCTGCTACATTGCCATCGTCAAGACGCTACACAGCATTATACTGCCCGAATACTATCCAGAGCGCCTAAGATGCCATTGAAAACTCCTCAGTTTGACACAAATCCATGCCGTTAGAAATGTGCTCCCTTTGAGGAATGAGGCACCGAAGTGGTTCGTTCTCAACGAGGAATGAAAAGGTCTATTTTTCGGAACATCGACTGCTTTTAATAGGCGCACCCTATCGTCGTTATCGAAACTATCCGTTGGAATGTGGGTAACCGGCGCGATAAAATGACGCCATGAAGCCTCGAACCCTCTTTGAAAAAATCTGGGATACGCATGTTGTCCGGGAAGAACCGGGGCAACCAGCGCTCCTTTACATTGATCTCCAATTGGTACATGAAGTAACCTCGCCGCAGGCATTCGAAGGTCTTCGGATGACCGGGCGTAAGGTGCGCCGTCCCGAGCGCACGATAGCCACCATGGATCACAATGTCCCGACCACCAGTCGCCTTTTGCCTATTGCGGATGATATCTCCCGCAAGCAAATGGACGCCCTCTCGCAAAACTGCGCGGAGTTCGGTATTACGCTCTATGATATCCACTCAGACAAGCAGGGAGTCGTCCATGTGATCGGGCCTGAGCAGGGCTTTACGCAGCCGGGTATGACCATAGTTTGCGGCGACTCGCACACATCGACGCATGGCGCGTTTGGCGCGTTAGCGTTCGGGATAGGCACCAGTGAAGTGGAACACGTCCTGGCGACCCAGTGCCTTCCACAAAGCCGTCCGAAGACGATGGAAATCCGTGTGGACGGGAAACTCGGCGCGGGTGTGACTCCCAAAGATATCATCCTTGCGATCATCGGGAAAATCGGCACGGACGGCGCGACAGGCTATGTTGTCGAGTACACCGGCGAAGCGATTCGCGGTCTCACTATGGAGGGTCGCATGACCATCTGTAATATGAGTATAGAGGCAGGCGCACGCGCCGGTATGATCGCGCCGGACGAAACTACCTTCACGTACCTGAACGGTCGCCCCTTCGCTCCCAAAGGCGCGGAATGGGATGCAACCGTTTCGGCATGGCACGAACTCAATACCGACGCCGAAGCGACCTACGACACGCTGGTCACCCTTCAAGCCGACGAGATCGCGCCGATGGTCTCGTGGGGAACGTCGCCGGGTATGGTCGCGCCGATTACGGGCGTTGTGCCGTCACCCTCCGATTTCGACAACCATGCGGATCAGCGAGCCTGCGAGCAGGCGCTGACCTATATGGGCTTGACGCCCGGAACGCCGCTTCAAGATATTTCCGTGGACACGGTATTCATCGGGTCGTGCACCAACGGACGAATCGAAGACCTCCGCGCCGCCGCACAGATTCTGGACGGTAAGAAAATCCGCGAAGGACTTCGCGCGTTATGCGTTCCGGGTTCCTATCCAGTCAAGCGACAGGCGGAAGCGGAAGGATTGGATAAAATATTTGTCGCCGCCGGTTTCGAGTGGCGTGAACCAGGTTGCTCCATGTGTCTGGGTATGAACCCGGATATTCTGCAACCCGGCGAACGTTGCGCCAGCACGTCCAACCGCAACTTTGAAGGTCGTCAGGGCAAAGGCGGACGGACGCATCTTGTCAGCCCGCAGATGGCTGCCGCCGCCGCGCTTACCGGCAAGCTCACCGACATTCGCACCCTATAGATAGATTCGGTAAATAGATTAAAGGGGGGATACTCATCCGGGTATCTCCCCTTAATCTATTGTGGACTTCCTTAGAATGCGCCTCATCCGTTCGTACCAATAAAAACAAAGCCGAAGGATTGCATACTGGCTTCCATCGACTTGGATTCGTTACCAATAGAAGAGCAAGGTTCATCGATCTGGCGCCAGATCGCGCCCAATCCTCGGACTGAAAAAACCCTCTTCACTATGCAATTTCCCATTACGAAAAGGGTAGATAGCGTGAGTTCAGGAAAAGGAGTCGTATCAACAGGCGACGTAAAGGATTCTCGCTTCTCAAAGTCTCTCTTGGCGCACTCCGATTTCGTCACCCGCCGCTTGTTTGTACTTTGACTTACCTATTCTGACTCAATGGAGTAGACACAAGTCGATTCTATCAGTGTGGAATGGTACTGCGCGACTTTTTGCCATGTCGTCGCAATATGCTCACGGACGCCGGGTCTCAAGGAATATAATCCACGATCCAACCGCTCAAACCAGCCATAGACGTTCCGGTGCAGAATACTTTGCGTCTTCTTGCAGGTTCCCAGAGCGCGGAGTTTCGCGGGGGTGGACTGCCCGAATTGGTCAAGACAGAGAGCGATGAAGATCGCCTGCTCCCGATAGGCGGTCATAATCGGGCGATTGACGGCGCCGCCCGTATTGTAATCATCTGACCGCTCCGCGATCTCACGCAACAAAGCGCGACGTTGTTTGGGCTTTTTGCGGGGCTTCGTCTCGGTGATAGGATGCCGTACTATTTCCACAACAGGAGCATCCGGTCTGGGGAAAGCGACTACGATCAATCCCAGTTCCAGACGACCGACGAGCGTTTCGATGCCGCGCCAGCGCTTCGAGTAACGGTCTCTTCGGGACAAAGCGCCTTCGACGGGGATCGCTACATATACCGAATCCGTCAGACGTTGCCTCTCTATCGCCTGAACCAGCAAATCGACGCTGAAATTCCGCTTCAGTTCGATGACGATCAGTTCTTCGCCACGAACCGCCGTCATATCGCAATCATTGACCTCGCAACGTACTGTCCAGCCCTGCGCGACCAAATAATCCCGAATCGGGTCGGAAAGGTCGGATTCCCGCCGCTCTATCGCCATATCGAATTTATTAAATCGCACTCCTCGAATTTTGCAGGTCAAACCGCCTTGACTTCGATAAAATGGCGCAGAGGATACGATGTCAATCTACAAATTCGGCACTTTTATCAACGAAGAATGGGTAGCGCACCAGTATAACGATATCTGGGAACGGGAAAAGACCAGCGGTCCCTGGCGGCTCGTTATCGCTCCGGCGACGGATCACATCGAATGGATGATAGCGCTCGCTTCCGTTTTGCCGGAACCGTTTAACATTCTCTACATCTTGCAAGTTCCCCGTGGCGTTGGGGAAGCAGGAAGGTATCAGAGCGCCGAACCTGTGTCGCGTGAGGAAATGGAAACGTTTCTGCGACGCTTCCGCGCCTTTTTGGAGACGGACGGACGACACGAAATTTGGATTTACTCGACGATAGCGTCTGCGACTATTGTGTATTCAGCGCACAATGTGTTGTATGCCTACGGCGATCTGAAGGAATATGAGGAGCTATTGACGCAACGCGGTTTCCACGAGAGCGAAGTCCGCTTCCCGGATCCGCACAGCCATTCCTATCATGTCGAATTTGACGAAGACGAGCGCGATCTTTTGAAGTGGTGGGAATGGATTCAGACGCCACTCAGAGAACAGGACGCGAGATAAAATTCCGGGTCATGCTCCTGATGAAGCTATGGGACGACGGAGAACGGCGCGTACCGGGGAACCGTCCGCTCCCATCAATTTCAGCGGAAGGGCGATCAAATCGTATATTCCCGGTTCTATCGCACGTAGATCAAGCGATTCCAGAATGCGGATGTTTCCTGCGTTCAACGCATGGTGATTCGGTAAGTCCTTGCTGTCGATTGCGTCCACGCTCGGTACATCCAGACCAACTAAAACAACCCCACATTGCGCCAGATACGCGATGGCTTCGAGGGTGAGAGTGGGGATAGTTTCCGGAAATACGGCATGATCCGTCCATCCCCCGGTCTTGAGCAAAAGACGCGGCGCTGTGGCGAAATCGAGATCAAGTAACGCCTCCTTGCCGATGGTTTCCCGATTTTGAACATCCGCCACCACCGCTCTTCCCAGATACGGCGACAGATCCAATTCGCCCATGCCGACGCCGTCACGGGAAAAATGAAAGGGGGCGTCTGCATGCGTTCCCGTATGGGCGCTCATCGTTACCGCACCGACATTGACGCTCTGTCCCTGCGCCATATCCCAGCCCAGCGTAAAGCGGTAAGGTGTATCCCCGGGCCAGACCGCTAACCCCTCCCGAACCGGAATCGTGATGTCGTAAATCTCATTCATGTCCGTTAGCCCCTCTCCATCAGGGAACCAGTTCCCGCTCGCTTCCGGGAAATTCCCCCGCTGCAAGTATTTCCTGCAACCGCAGAATCGCCTCCAAACATTCTCCGAAGGAAGTGTAGAGCGCAATCGGGGCGAGACGCAGGATATCGGGCGGGCGGTAATCCGGTACGACTCCCACGCGACGTAAACTTCGGCTCAGGGCGGATGCCATCGGATGCGTGAGCGCCAGATGCCCTCCCCGATCCGCATCCGGTTTCGGTGTAGCGAATCCAATGCCATACACTGACAGTAGTTCACTGGCAGCCCGGCGCAAATAGGAAGTCAACGCCAGCGATTTCTCACGAATCGATTGTATTCCGGCTTCCCGATGAATCTGCAACGATCCGATCAGGGGCGCGAGACTGAGCAAGTTCGGAGTTCCGATCTGTAGCGCACCGGCGCCGTATGCGGGCACCAGCGTATGCGCCATATCGAACTGCTTTGTCTTGTCAGAAGACCACCATCCGGCGAGACCGGGCGTTTTGTCAAAGTGGCGCGGATTCAGGTAAAGCCCCCCGACAGACCCCGGCCCGGCGTTCAGGTACTTGTAATGACACCAGAAGGCGAAGTCCGCGCCGATAGCGTCCAGTTCATGCGGGACCGCCCCGATACTGTGCGAGCAATCCCAACCGATCAGGATGTTTTTCTTCCGGGCGGATGCCGTTATCGTCGCCATGTCCAGTAACTGCCCGCTGGTATAAATCACGGAGGGCAGAATGACCATTTGTATGCCCGGTTCATCCAGAGCGGCGACAATATCTTGCGTTGTCAGCGTTCGCCCGTCGCAGGCAGGGACTTTGCGGAGATTCGTGGACGGTTGTATCCCCCGCAGGCGCAAATGAGACTCAATGGCATAGACATCCGACGGGAACGCCAGATCGTCCGTCAGGATCACGCTCCGCTCCCCAGGCTGATACAGGGTTGCCAGAAGTTGATGCAGGTTAACCGTCGTCGAACCGGTGACGATAACAGACTCCGGAGAGGCTCCCATCAGCGGCGCAAGCAGTTCGCTGATTCGCTCCGGGAGGGTGAACCAGTCGGGTTGCGCCTCCGTCCACCCTTCGACCGCCAGTTCGCGCCACTGGTCGAGGAGTTGCAACGTTGCGTTTTCAGCGTCCCGACTCATCAGACCGAGGGAGTTACCATCCAGATAAAAGCGGTTTTGCGGAATGTAAAACCGCTCCCGAAATTTTCGTAGCGTATCGGAATTGTCACGCGCTGTCGCCTCATCTCGTAATTTATCGATTGTTGCCTTGCTCATCCGTAAAGCGACCCATGCCTGTCCAGGGTCATTATATCGTTTGCCGGTTCGTCTTTAGGAAAGGGATCGACGCGCCGGACGACGAAGATAAACGCATGAGCGGAAACGAATTCGGGCATCGATGGAATTTGCAGGGACGGCGGGCGCTGGTCACCGGTGGGACGAAGGGGATTGGCGCGGCAATCGCCGACGAGATGCTGGCGCTGGGCGCAACGGTAACGCGAGCGGCGCGAGGAACCGAGGAGTTGGCGGCGCTGATCGCTTCCGATACGGACAAGGGTTTTGTATCTCACGGTGTGACTGCCGATGTATCGACGACCGAAGGTCGCCATGCCCTTATCGAAGACGCCGTCACGGCGATGGGCGGCATCGATATCCTGATCAACAATGCCGGGACAAACCGACGCGGCGCATCCGCGACCTTCAACGAGGACGATTATCGTCTGGTGATGGAGACGAACCTGACGTCCGTCTGGGAACTGTCCCGACTGGTACATCCGCATCTCAGTGTCGCAGCAAGAGAGACGGGCGATGCCGCCATAATTCAAATCGGTTCCGTCGCCGGTCTCACTTACATCGGTTCGGGCGCTCCCTACGCCATGACCAAGGCGGCCCTCGATCAGTTAGCGCGATATCTGGCGGTGGAATGGGCGGCGGATGGTATCCGCATCAATGCCGTTCATCCCTGGTATACCAAAACGCCTCTGGCGAACCGGGTTCTCGATGATCCGGAGTTTACGCAACGCGTCCTTGCCCGCACCCCGAATAACCGTATTGCAGACCCGGAGGATGTGGCAGGAATCGTCGCTTTCCTCTGTATGCCCTCGGCGCGACACATTACCGGGCAATCGATCGCCGTTGACGGCGGTTACACGGCGAACGGTTCCTTTTAGTTCAGAGGATCAGAAAACGGTACAATCGCGTCATGGACAATATTCTGGCGGCGCGGGCGAACGAGGTCAAGAAGGAAACGGGGGCGCTGGCGGATGTTCTTCAAGAGATATATCAGCAACTCCTCCCGGTCAAGACAGGCAAGGTAGCGGATTACATTCCGGAATTGAGCAAGGCGAATCCGGACGGGTTCGGCATCTGCGTGGTGACGGCGGATGGTCAGGTATTCGAGGTGGGCGATACCGCCCAGCGCTTTACGATCCAGTCGGCATCCAAGCCATTCGTCTATGGTCTTGCGCTGGAAACCTGGGGGCGGGAGCATGTTCTGGCGCGGGTAGGAGTGGAACCCACCGGCGATTCGTTCAATGCCATCGTTCTGGACGAGGAATCGCGGCGTCCGTACAACCCGATGGTCAACGCCGGCGCGATTGCCGTCACCGATATGATTCCAGGCAATACGTCCACGGAGCGTTTGCACCGACTCATCGATTATCTGAAGGGCTTCACCGACAGCGAAGACCTGTTCGTGGATATGCCGACATTCACATCCGAACGTACAACGGGGCATCGTAATCGTGCGGTCGTCCACCTGATGCGCGGATTCGGTATGGTAAGCGAGCGTTTCGAGGAATCACTGGATTTATATTTCCAACAGTGTTCGCTTCTGGTTTCCTGCCGCGATTTAGCCGTCATGGCGGCGACTCTTGCCAATAGCGGGGTAAATCCCATCACCCACCGTCGCGCTGCCTGGTCGTATACCGTCCGCGATGTTCTATCGGTCATGTACACCTGCGGAATGTACGATTCTGCGGGCGAATGGGCGTTCTGGGTGGGTCTTCCGGCTAAAAGTGGAGTCAGTGGCTGTATTTTCGCCGTCGCTCCCGGTCAGGCAGGCATCGCTATTTACTCTCCGCGCATCGATGCCCACGGAAATAGCGTCCGGGGCGTCCGTGTCTGCGAAGAACTCAGTCGGCGCTATAACCTGCATTTGTTTGCGGATCATGACCGACCGCCGCTCTTCACCGGTTCCTGATTCCAATGCTTCTCTAAATCAGCGGGGAAATGAACCTCATTTCACACGGCGGTCATTTCCAGAAGGGTCGTCGTGTGAACATCCGCCGGGGCGTAAACCACCGCCCACAAGATATGCGCCGGGTTCAAAATTATCAGATTACCATTTGCCCCTACAATTGGCGTCCCGCTTGCGCCGAAAACCCGGTTGTGGAAGAACGGTTGGTCCAGAGTGGTGCGAGGTCCAAGTTCCGCCGCTTCCCGACTGGCATCCGGGATTATTTCGATCAGCAAGCGTTCGTGGCCGGTCAGGTGTAACTCTGAGATAGCTGCGCTGTCTCGACGTGGGAGATTTCCCATTTCAATATCAAGACGAAGTCGTTCCTGAGCCTGTAGCGCCTGCTGCTCTGTCACTTCGCGAACCAGCATCATCCCAGCGGGCCATTGCGTTTCCAGGTTTACTGCGGCTCGCAGTTCCAGTCGTACGATCTGGGCGGTTGGAAAAATAGTAAAGCCTGTCAGTCCGCCAATCTGCAACAGCGGATTGGAAAACGTTTTGGTCAAATCGAGCCCTTCCAGCAGACGATAACTTGCCGCAGGGTTATGCTGGACAAAAGTATGATCCTTCCCATCGGAAGTCCGTACGATCAGGGTCAGAGCGACAGGCGCATCTGATCTTACGGCATCGTTTCTTATGGCATCGTTTTGAAGATCGCCTGTACGTGCAGGGTTAAGGGTAGACATCGCGGATTTACTCCCAATAGAAAGTTCTGGCATCCCTACCGATGCTCTGCCGCTATGTTCCCCGCTTTTGCCTTCGCGATCCTGTGTTGATTTTTTACCGCAGGATAAGAAACCGGAGTGGTGAAAAATCTCCGTGAATAGCGTATCGAGCCGCTATAAACCGGGAAAAACGTCGCGCCGGGCGGGTATTATATCTCTATGAATGAAAAAGTGCGGTGGGGAACGCTGGGATGCGCCCGTGTTTTCGAGCGTCGTATGACAGCAGGGTTTCTGGCGGCAAGTGAGTGCGCGGAGTTGATCGCTATAGCGTCACGATCTGAAGAAAAGGCGAAGGCGGCGGCGGAAAAGTATCATATTCCGCGCGCCTATGGCTCCTATGAAGCGTTGCTGGAAGACCCGGATATCGAAGCGGTGTATATCCCCCTGCCGAACGATTTACATGCAGAATGGACGCTCCGAGCCATCGCCGCAGGAAAGCACATTCTCTGCGACAAACCGCTGGCGCTGACCCTGGAAGATGCACGACGAATGGCGGACGCCGCAAAAGCGGCGGGAGTCCGATTGATGGAAGGCTTTATGTGGCGTCACCATCCGCAACATCGACGTGTCAAGGAGATCGTTCAGAGCGGTGAGATCGGCGCCGTGACGCATTTTCGTGGCGTCTTCGGGTATCCCGCCGCCTTCGATCCGAAGAATATCCGATTCAACCCGGAACATGGAGGCGGCTCTCTGTGGGATGTCGCAGTCTATCCGGTGAATGCCGCCCGCTACTTTATGGAATCTGAGCCTCATGCGGTCTATGCCTCCGCAAAATGGGATGAGGCGACGGGCGTCGATTATCATATTTCAGCCCTTCTGGAATTCAATGGATCACGCACCGCCTATATCGACAGCGGTTTCGATACCGTCTTTACATCACGCTACGAGATTGTCGGGGACACCGGGGTGGTTGCGGCGGAACGCGCCTTTCAGGTCGGAGAGGCAGGCGTAACCCTGACGATTCGCGTGGGCGATAATGTTCGCACCGAGTTTTTCCCGCACATGGATCAGTACGGTCTTGAAATCCGGGATTTCTGCCATGCCGTTCGCAATCCGGAGCTATCCCTCGCCCCCGGCGAAGATGGCGTCGCGCAAACCCGTGTCATGACGACTCTGGCGCGTTCGGCGAAAGAAAAACACCGGATATCGCTGGAGTGATTCCAGCGAACGGAGTAGACGCGCTGTTATGAGAAGCCAGTTTGAACCGGCTTCAGATGCAGGTAACGCCGATGATATAATCTCACGATGAGTTGAAGGCGCCCGGCGCCGGGAAATGAACGGGCTACGAAACTATGGCGACGTTCAGTCACCTTCAGCTATGACCTATTACGCTGACCTTTCCGCAAATATTGAATTTCGGAAAAGGTATCGCTGACGACGATGGTGGGGTGTGAATTGAGCAGGATAGCGGAACAGTTTGAACGGATCAGGGCGAAGGGTGAGAAGGCGCTGGTGGCGTTTGTCACGGCGGGAGACCCGTTCCCGACACGGACAGCGGATGTCATCGTCACTCTGGCGGAAGCGGGCGCCGATATTATCGAACTCGGCATTCCCTTCTCCGATCCGCTGGCGGACGGCCCGACCATTCAGGACGCCTCACAACGCGCTTTGATCGCCGGAATGACACCGCCCAAAGTCTTCGATATCGTGCGGGAAGCCAGACAACGGACGCAGACGCCGATTGTTCTGATGGGTTCCTGGAACCCTGCGCTTCAATACGGAATGGCGCGATTCGCACAGGATGCGGCGGAAGCGGGAGCGGACGGGACGATCATGACCGATCTGACTCCCGAAGAGGCAGGTGTATGGAAGTCGGTCAGCGATGCCGTGAATCTCGATACTATTTTTCTTCTTGCGCCCACCTCTACCCCGTCGCGGATGGCGCTCGTGGGTCGCATGGCATCCGGCTTTATCTATTGCGTTTCGCGTACCGGAATCACGGGAGCGCAGAATGATGTGCCGTCCGATTTACCTCCCTTGATCGAAGCTATTCGCCCCTGGGCGAATGAGACGCCGATCTGCGTCGGCTTTGGAATACATACCCCCGCTCATGTCACGACGATTACGCGCTATACCGACGGCGCGGTGGTCGGCAGTTCTCTGGTCTCTTTGCTCTATAAAGAACGGGAAAACCCGAATGCGCTGGGCATCGTTCGCGACTATATCACTTCATTGAAAGCCGCAACGCTTTAACCATGCGCCATGCAGTGGTATGCCTTCTCGTTCTGAACACATGACGATGTGGGGTCACCCCTATGACCGATCTGATCTGGAAGTAGGCAGCGGACCGGCAATCCTTTGCAATACCGTCACCGCCCGAATTCCTGAAGGGAATCTGATCTGAGCGGATGGTTCGGAGGCGCGTATCGGAGAGGTTCGCGCCAGAACTTCCCTGCCCAATTTGTCTTTTATTTCGGGGGATGCTCACGAAGCGATATATACTTAATGACACTCACAAATCAGGCAACCAGATCCGTTCATTGCGCATCTATACTAATGTCGACATCACCTGGCGGGATTTCCATCATGGCAAGCCACCGTTGAATATGCTCGGAGAATCGGTCGGAACCTGTAATTACATCGCGGTATACTTTGAATGAGCGCCTGCGGCGCCTGGTTAGTTAGGGAAGAAGATACATGCCGGAAATCCATGCGGGCGACTTGCTGATTGTCGGAACGCTGATCGTTCTCGAAGGTCTGCTGTCCGCCGACAACGCTCTGGTGCTGGCTCTTCTGGTGCGCCATCTTCCGCAAACGCAACAGAAACGAGCGTTGCTCTATGGGCTTGTCGGAGCCTTCCTGCTTCGGGGTATGGGTATCTTCTTTGCACAAACCCTCATCAATCTTTGGTGGGTGTGCGCTATTGGATCAACCTATCTTATCGGGCTGTCGATCCGCCATTTTATCCTGCTGAACCGACACGGGAAGGAAGAGGACGATAAGCCACAGAGCAATAATCTCGGTTTCTGGCAGACCGTTGTCATGGTCGAGTTGACCGACCTGCTCTTTGCCATCGACTCCATTCTGGTAGCGGTCGCGCTGGTCAGTGACCCGTCCCGGATATGGATCGTTTATACGGGCGGATTTCTCGGTATTGTCCTGCTACGCCTTGCCGCCACTTTTTTCATTCGGTTGATCGAACGTTATCCCACACTCGATTCGCTGGCATATATGCTCGTCAGTTGGGCGGGTGTCAAACTGGCATCGTCTTCGGTGGATATCTATTACCGCAGTCGGGGAGTAAAGCATGATGAGTTACCGCATCTCCTTCCGACACCGGTATTCTGGGGGATATTCGCGCTCATCATTATCGGGGGAGCCTGGTATACATTCCGTCACAAACGGTCAGATAACGATCTGGCACTTCAGGAAACATCCGACCGCAAGAACGAAGACACCCTCAACCGACTGAAATCCGGAGAATTCACAGCGATTAGCGAGGACGATATAACAAGGACTCCCTGAGAAATCACTTTTTGGGGAATCTTTACTTTCATCGTTCTGTTGGTCGGGCTTCCGTGTAGAAATATTTCACGTATCCCGTAAAGGCAAGTGTCACGGCGACGGCGATCCCAAACCATATTGGGCCAATCACATCCAGAAGCAACTTCATATTCAGTCCAGCGATTATAAAACAAACCGCATAACCGATGATTTTTAGCCAGAGCGGGTTGGCATGCACTCCCATTTTAGCCGGGTCTGAGGTGAACATCAGCAAGGGGAATATAGCGAATCCCAGTTGCATGGATAAAACCACCTGAGACAGCACCAGCAAGCCAACGGTGTTCTTACCCCCGGTAACATAAATAAGTATCATCGCAGGAATAATCGCCAGTGACCGCGTGATCAGGCGACGAAGCCACGGCGAAATGCGGATACGAAGGAAACCTTCCATCACAATCTGCCCTGCCAGCGTCCCGGTGATAGTCGACGATTGCCCGGAACAGAGGAGCGCCACTGCGAACGCCGTCGCCGCCGCCCCTCCCAGAAGAGGTTTCAGCAACTCGTGAGCATCCTGTAGTTCTTTTACATCATGTCGTCCCGACGCATGGAATGTCGCGGCGGCGACAACCAGAATTGCAGCGTTGACAAAGAAGGCGGCGCCCAGAGAAAGAACCGTATCAGCGGTAGCGTTCTGGATTGCCGAACGTAGCCCTTCAGGCGTCCTCTCAAAAGCCCGTGTTTGCACAATCGAAGAATGAAGGTACAGATTGTGCGGCATGACGGTTGCGCCCAGAATGCCAAGAGCGATCAGCAGGGCTTCCTTATCCGGCAAACGGGGCGTCACCAGACCGTAAGCAATACCGCTCCAGTCCGGGTGGGACAGAAACACCTGAAAGGCGAAACAAAGCGCAATGGTCGCCACCAGAGTTATAATGATCGCTTCGATTTTACGGAAGCCAAATTGCATCAGACCAAGCAGGAGCAAAACATCAAGGCCTGTAATTAAAACGCCCCATATCAGGGGTATTCCAAACAGCAGATTGAGCGCTACCGCCGAACCAATGACTTCCGCCAGATCACAGGCGATAATGGCGATTTCGCATAAAATCCACAGGGCGATAGCCGTCGGTTTTTTATAATAGTCCCGGCAAGCCTGCGCCAGGTCTTTACCCGTTACCAATCCCAGACGGGCGCAGAGCGTCTGCAACAGTATCGCCATCAGATTCGAGGCGAGGATTACCCAGAGCAGTACATAGCCGTAGCGTGAGCCTCCGGCGATATCGGTTCCCCAGTTACCGGGGTCCATGTAACCGACACTCACCAGAAACCCCGGCCCGGCGTATGCCAGAAAACGCCGCCATCGATTTCCATGCGTGGGCACGGCGATACTGCGGTTCACTTCCGGCAAGGAAACGGGAGCATCCGGCAAGGTCATATTCTTATTATTTGCCAGAGGCGGTGTGATCATAATCGTAATTTCTTACCAGCGTCGAACGACGCCGGCGCCAATGAAATATCCATTTTTTGCGTCGCCGGATAGACCAACTCCGGCATTCAAGTCCAGTTGAGTTTTAGGATCGATCATATAAGTCGTTCCGCCATCGAAAAAGTTCGCGCCTCCTGAGGAAGCGCCGGTCTTGCTCAACCAGTAGACTTCCCCGAAGACGCTCATTTTTTCAGTGACGGCGTAGCCCAAATTCGCCGAGAGTCCAAACTGATTGAAGCGGGCGTCCGAATCACGGGAGTTACTATAAGTCAGGCTCCCCGAAAGTCCCAGTTTATCCGAGAGGGCGTAAGCCGCTTGCAACGAGGAAGATGGTTGGAAATAGTGCGAGCCGATATCCCGACTCCCCGTCGGCAAATTCGTGTTCAGGATAATTGCCAGTGAGGGGCGCTGAGGCGTCGCCTCCAGAAAACGCCACTTCACAGAGAGACCCAGATCCGCAAACCCCGTCGTCGCCCCATCGCTGCCATGTGAGGTCACATATGCCGGGATACCGATACGCCATTCCGTTCGGGTATTGATAGGGAAACGGATCTGCGAGCCGTCGAAATAACGATTTTGCCAGGTTCCCCCGCCATTGGCGTAGGTATAGCCCAGCTCGACTTGATAACTGCCTGGAGGGACAGTATCCGTACCGTTGGTATAACCGGGACGCTCTGCGCTGAAGCCGGGCGCATCGTTTCCGGCACTTTTTGTCGCCGCCGAATCCTGAGCGTAAGCAGCTCCCCCGATTACAGAGCAAATGAACCCAACAATAAACGATAGCATAATTCCCGGTCTCATCTGCACGAAGTTATTTCCATCCTTTTTCATAGTTGCCCGTATTCATAGTTGCCCGTATTCATAGTTGCCCATGCGCCCCAACCAGCAGACCAAATCCATATGCCAGTCCGCCGCCGAGCATACCCACAAAAGTCATTTCCCAACCTTGCTTCCACCAGGAACGACCGGTGACGAAGGTTTTACTCGCGCCGACAGCAAAGTGCGCAACGATAGAAATTACCAGCGATTGCCAGACGGCGTTCATTCCGGTGGAACAGAAAAACGGTAAAATCGGCAGGAATGCGCCAATCGCTGTGGAGATTGTCCCAACCAGCGCCGAAAGCCAGGGGTTCGGCAACCGATCCTCGGAAAGCCCCAGTTCTTCCGCCGCCATGGTGCGTAAAAATTCTTCTGGCGACGCCGTTATGCGCTCCGCCATGGTTCGGGATTCCTCTTCCGAAAAGCCCTTGATCTGGTACATCAATTCCAGTTCTTCGCGTTCATGGGCAGGGTCATTCTCGATTTCCCGACGCTCTCGTTCAATCTCCGCTTCATGCACCTCACGCTCGGACTTCGCCGCCAGATACGCAGAGGAACCCATAGAGAACGCGGAACCGATCATGCCCATCAGACCAGCGATCAGGACGAATTTGGAGTCGGCGCCTGTCGCTCCCGCTACCCCGGAGACGATGCCAAAGACTGCACCCAGACCATCATTGATCCCATAAATCGCGTCACCGATCCAAGAGCCGGTGCCGTGCGCGTGCCACTTTTCCCGCGCCAGTAACGAGTCCAGTTTGGAGCGCGGCCCGGTCTGCGATTCCATCGCCATCTGATGCAGTCGCTCTGCATGCGCTTCCTCATCGGGAATCACTCGTTCAAGGATAGCCGCAGACTCAGGGTCACCAAGCGATTTGATCTGCGCCTGATAATCGGCGACATGACCGCGTTCCTCACGTTCGATACGGCGGATCATGGCATCCGTTCCAAAATGCCGCAGAACACGGTATTGCTTCTGGTAATCGCCTTCCACTTCATCAGGATTGACAATTTCGCCCAGCGCCGCCAGACGTTCCGCCCACAGGGAAGCATGTTCTTCTTCGCTGTCCGCCATACGGTGCATGAGTTCACGGCGACGCGCGTTTTTCTCATCCTCCGCCATCGTCCGATAGACGCGGGCTATTACCAGTTCTTCGCGCCAGTTTTCGCGCAACACGCGCACAATTTCCCGACGTGCGCTTTCATTCTCTGGCATAAGGGGGGGAGCGGTCATGATTGCGATTTCTCCTTGTTGATCCTATTTTCGGGAAATGGCAGAGTGCCATCCGGGTTGGGAATCGGCGAACCATGCGGGCAAGCGGTAGGATTTCCCATAAATGCGGCGAGACGTTCCTCGAATTCCTCGGAAATAACGTGCTCCAACCGTTCCGCTTCTTCATGCGCCTGATCCAGATCAAACCCCAGGTAATCCGCCAGGAATTTTTCCAGCAAACGGTGATGGCGCGAAAGTTCGATTGCGAACCGTGTTCCGTCCGGCGTCAATCGTGCGCCGCGATAAGGGGCGTATTCCACCAGTCCGCCGCGCTCCATCGTCTGCAACATCTTGGTAACAAACGCCCGGGAAGTCCCGGTGCGGTCTGCAATATCTGACGGTTGGGCGATAGTCTCTAAAGGCTTTCCCCCCGCCGTCTGTAGCATGTGGATGGCTTTTAACACATCCCCGGTAGATTTTTTAAGATTGGGTCGATCCGGTGAATTAACCATAGTTAACTTAACTCTGGTTAATTCTATCGCTCTTGAGAGACGCTGTCAATACATCATTTCCGAAGTAGATTTAACAACCTATTGAGTTCATGGAAAGAAATGAGGAGGTCTACGCTAAAAATAGCGTCATGAAAAGAGAAATAACAATCGCAGAAAGGCTTACGCAGTCGCATTCCAGCGGTAGCGAAGAATCGTTGTGTCCCCGCCAGAATCGATTTGCGTGAAGGAAAGTTTCTCTAATACCCGACGCGATGCGAGGTTGTCTTCGTCAGTTTCCGCCTCAATAATCGGAGCCTCAAGTTGCTGTTGAGACCATCTCAGCAACGCTCCCACTATTTCGGTTGCATATCCCTGCCGCTGAAATTCCGGTAATACCGAATATCCCACCTTTGCGACGCCGTCCACCGGTTCCCCCATAAAGCCTGCGCTGGCAATGAGGAATCCAGGCATTTCATACGACGCAGGAAGAACGCCATACCAACCAAACCAACCAGTTCCGAAAGGTTTTGCTTCCATTCTGTCCAGAAAATACGGTAACGCTTCTCGCAGTTGCTCCGGCGGCCATTCGGAAGGAATTCTTGCCTGTAGCAAATCGCCCAGCAGTTTATGGTTGCTCATTTCCGCCCGAACCGTCGCCACCGTTGCCGGAATCAAACGCAGTCGGGGCGTCACTAAGCGTAAGTTTTCGATAATCACAACCCTTTATACCCTGCATAACTTTATACCTTGCATAAAAAGATATAAAGGCAATTGGGAACAGGACGGTAGCTATTCTGTTAGAATAGCATCATGAATCAAACGCAAAAACAATGGACTCGCGTCCTCGGATTAATTCTTCTCGGCGGAGCCTCTCTGTCGGTAACGGCGGCTCTCGCCGGGGGAAAAGGCAAAAATGATCCTGTCAACGCGACGGCGCGTTTCCCGGTTACCGAGGGGAAGAATCTGGAAGGGACGAAATTCACTCTACCCTCCGGGTTTGCCGGGAAACGCAATCTTGTCTTTGTCGCTTTCCAGCGCCAGCAACAGGACGATGTCGACACCTGGGTTCCGTTGGCGAAAGAAATGGCGTTACAGGATAGTGATCTGCGCTTCTATGAAGTCCCGACGCTCTCCAAAATGAACGGTATGATCCGCTCTTTTATCGATGGCGGCATGAAATCAGGCATTCCTGACAAATCGACCCGCGAAATCACGATCACGGTCTATATCGACAAGACGCCTTTCCGCAAAGCGCTGGCGATACCGGATGAAAAACAGATTCATGCGCTGATCGTCACGCAGGATGGCTCCATCCTGTGGCGATCTTCTGGCAAGTTGAACCGGGAGAAGGAAGAAGACTTACGTCGCTTCATTCGCTCGACTCTCATTGAGGAACGGATGGCGAATAAGGCGAAATAATCTCCTCTCCGTCTCCTATATCGGCACACTATCGCGCCCACGGCATCGGTTCCGGCAGGTCGAAGGTGGTTGTCATCTGGTAGGCCATACCATTCTCGCCAGCATTATTCACCGCTAACACCAGTTCATTCACATGCAGGCAGTACCGGGGAGAGAGACGGCAGGGGCGATTTTCACGGATAGAGTCCGCCAGTTCCGCCGGTCCACGAGCGAAGTCCATTTGCTGGACTCCCCGGTAATCGAACTTTGGAGCCTTCTTAACGGCGGGATAATGCACTTTCCACGGTAACTGCACGGACTTCCGACGGATTTTGACACTTTTGCGCGTATACACCGGGGCGCCATAGAACCATGTATCATCACAGGTAAGAGCCCCTTCGTCCCCGTACACTTTCAAGGAGTGGTTATGGGGCGCAATCAGGCTATTGGTAAGCCGGGCGATGACGCCCGAATGAAAGCGAATGACAGCGACTCCAAAGTCCGGCGATAGCATATCCAGTTCCTCGCCGGGAACCTTATCGGGAAAGAGGTTCGTGGCAAAGCCGAACACGGAAGCGGCTGGTCCGAAGAACGCGGGAAGCCAGGTCAGGACATATCCGGCATGTTCCAGCGTCGTACCGATTTCAAACTCATCCTTGTACGGCCACGGTGCGCCAGCTTCGCTACTCCATTCCCGGAACGGCATCTTGAATACCATGCCCTCGTCCATTTCCGCATAAACCAGACGGGGCTTTCCGATAAATCCTTCGCGCAATGCTTTCCAGAATGTCTGCGCCGCTTCGCCCAGCACACTGCAAGGTGCGGAAACAATGAGCAAGTTTTTCGTCTCTGCCAGTTCTATAAGTTCCTTCGCCTGAGCGATTTCCATCGCAATCGGTTTCTCGGAATAGACATGCTTCCCTGCCATCAGACAGAGTCGTGAAACTTCATAATGGCTTCGCGGATCGGTCAGGTTAAGTACCAGTTGTAGACGATCATCGGCGAGCAGAGCTTCCAGCGAGGGATACTGCCCCGTGATCTTGTGGTGGGCGGCGAACTGCGCTTTACGCGCCTCGTTCCGGTCGAAGACCCCCAGCAGTTCCAGTTCCGGGTGCAGTGGCAGAGTCTTGATATAGTAATCGGCGACAAATCCCGTTCCGATGATTGCAATACGCATATGCGGTGGCGATCCTCCGCTCCCTTATTCGCTCTCAACGCTTCTGAGTCCTTTGACCGGTTGGCGTTGGCGGATGAACCGTTATGACAACAAGCGTCGCATGCCTCTATTGTGCAGTCAGGAACAAGGTCTGTTGGTTGGATAACTAAAATGATTCCCGCATTCCCTCCTTCGCTAAATCGCTTTTGGAACGCCCTACTCCGGTTGCTCTAAATTGTCCGGCGGAGCCACAGGGGTGAAGTCTGCGCCAGAACCGACCAGCGGCATTCCATCCTTATCGTAAATCATGATTTGAAAGAGACGGTGGGAGTTTCCTTTATTGTCTACGTTGTCTGTTACGGCTAATCTTGCGCGCCTTGCCCGTTTTATCCAATCAGTATCAGGTGATTGGTAAGAATCCGTTTTAGAGGTCGCCAGAATTTCCAACATATCCTCCGTAACTCTGATTCCCTGTCGGGAAAGGAAAGCTTCACGTCGTTGCGGTGACTGACTCACCCATCTCAGAACTTTCCGCCACTGTTGTATAAAGCGGATTGCCGGAAACTCCTCCGCAAGCGCCTCAAATGTGTTATTTTGCTTCATCGATGCCAGATGAAACAAATCTTCAACATCCGGGTTTCCCTTCAGATCACGGAGTTTTTTCACCGCTTCCCAGGAAGCGTTCCGTTTTGCAGCGTCCTGAGTAAACCAGTAGGGATACGTCACCAGCAGGACTTTTCCACGCCATTTGTACATCAGCGGAATTGTTGCATCTGCTCTCATTTCCGCCAGTAACGAGGATACTTTTCCTGCTTGCGGCTTCAACAGACCTATATCGCCGGGAGGTAAATGCCCCATGAATGATATTTGCGCTACGCTCGCAAATCGATCTAATTGTTCGAACAACGTTCGCGGCTCTTTTCGCTTCGGCAAAGTTGATATCTCGTGCTCATTCAAAGGTAAATCGCTCGCTTCGGGACGTTCGCGGTCATCACCGGGTAAAAACCATCCATCCCTGATTTTCTGTTGCCATTTGGATTCGTAGGACGCGTTGCCGATATAACTTAACGCCCCCATCTCGCCATAATCTATAAAGAGGGTGGGAGTCAGTGCGTTATAAGTTTTTTCCGTTTTAAATTGTATGGTTTTCGGCTCATCAAAGGGTTTTTTCGAACCATCCGGTAACACATAAAATCCTCCGATCATTTTTCGCAGATTCCGCAGACGTTCCCTTTCCGCATCACTAAATTGGGAAAGCGGCGCTGTAAGTCGCTTCTCTCCCCGAATAACTTGCAGACGTTGTTCTTCGGACGTTTGATTAGCGAAAAGCGAAATGCCCTCTCGCGTCCCGGCTTCATTCAATAGCGATGCAAGCAAAGGATCGCTTTTTACCAGTTTTTCTCTGTCAACAGGCGGGAGCGCGGCGCCTTTTACCAGAGTCTCAGCGTATTTTTCAAAGTCGTTCTGTATATCGCCCTGTATTTTCTGGCATAGATTGCGAGCGGCGACAGGTCGCTCCACAATGTAGCGAAAATTGGGCGCTATTCCTAAACGCGTTAGGCGCCATGAAGAATCTTTGTAACTAACCAAGGACCAGTAGGATTCTAAAACCTTGCAAAGAGGAACATTTCTGAGTGAGACTACGAGTGGTTCACCTGCTCCTCCGTCGCGGTCTGTCACAGTCAACGAAACGCCTGTCTGCCGTGTCAATTCCTCCATTAATTGCCCTGAATACAAAGGTGAAAAAGAAAAAGGCGATCCGGAAAAATTGACTGTTTGAGCCAGACGAACATCGTCTTTACACCAATCCTCCCAGGGGATTGGCGTCGCTTGCGCATAACCCGTCATTGGATATAAAAGCGTTAAACTACTGATAATGTAACAAACAACAAACCACAGCTTCATATCATTATCTCTCACGATATTAGAGGCGGCTTCGCCATTGAAGCCAGTTTGCATTGTCGTTCAGCAGCTCATTAATTGGCGGGAGGATCACCAACACCACTACCTACACACCAATAAGCATATTTTACGATGTAGCTTTTGGTAGCCTGTCCAGGAGTATTGGTAGGATTTGCAGACGTAGAAACACTTCCTCCTGACCAAGATACACTTACACTTGTAATTGCACGAACGACGGAGGTATAGGAAGAGGTAGGGTTTGGTACTTGGGTTCCCCCTTCACCTGCATCATACTGGAGTGTACCAAGGTCTTTAGACCAAATTTGCCCAACCGTCAAGGAAATCCCAGATTGTGAAGTTGGCGCGCTTAACGTTGGTCCTCCCGTACCCTGGTAAAGACGCCCGCTCCAACTGATTGTTACGGTTCGAGGTGTAGCATCATTTGTCACTTTTATACTGTGGTTTGATTTTCGCGTCACCGTAAATGAGGCATATCCTACAGGAAATCCTTGAGCATCTTTGTACAAAGCGCCAAACCAAAATTTATCTCCAGTAGGAGTGTAATTTCAGTTGTCGCAACAGGAATAGGATCGGCTTTAGCGAATGCAGGAAGAAAACATAACCCCAAACAAGCAGTGGTTGCGATTACGTCTTGTGTGTGACGGCGAGAAAGTATCATCATATGGCGGCCTCCTGAAAAATCAACAGTGGGAGCCTCCGAGATTGGAAGCTTCCGAGATTGGAAGCCTCCGAGATAATCTTCAACATGCCCAAAGAAATTCCTCCTGTTTTTCCCGTTAAGATTGAAAAGAGAACAGAGGAAATTCGCGTTCATTTCATGCGTTATAATTAGGATATGCCATCCGCCGCAATGAACACAGAAACTGAGATCCATTCCGTCATCAATCTGCTGGATGAAAACACGGCGAACCGTATTGCTGCCGGGGAAGTTATCGAGCGGCCCTCCTCGGTGGTTAAGGAATTGGTCGAGAACGCCATTGACGCCGGAGCGACACGGATCGAAGTGGAACTGGAAGACGGCGGCAAGCGGCGTATCATTGTGCGGGATAACGGGTGCGGTATGGGACGCGAGGATGCGATCCTCTCTTTACAACGCCATGCGACCAGCAAGATTCGCTCCTCAGACGATTTATTTTTCATTCGAACGCTCGGATTTCGCGGAGAAGCGCTTCCTTCTATCGCTTCCGTGTCCGATTTTTTCGTGACGACTCGCCGACCGGAGGATGAGACCGCCACAGAATTGATCGCCCGAGGCGGTGATATCGACATAGTTCGTGAGGCAGCAGACAATCCCGGAACGACTATTACCGTTGAGAACCTGTTCTTCAATGTCCCTGCTCGCCTGAAATTCCTGAAAACGACACAGACTGAACTCAATCACGCGACAGATCTGATTCAGCGCTTGATTCTGGCGTATCACGGCATCTCCTTTCGCCTGATTCACGACGGCTATGAAATGATTTCCTACCCCGGAGCCACCGATCCCCGACATGCCGTCGCGGCGGTATGGGGACGTGATTCCGCCCGCGAGATGGTTCCGCTCTCATATCAGTCCCCCGCCATCAGCGTCCGGGGGTTTCTCTCAAAGCCCAGTCTTACCAAAGCGACCCGCACTGCTCAGGCGTTCTTTGTCAATGGGCGCTTTGTACGTTCGCGAACCATACAGCACGCCTTCGATGCTGCCTACCGGAACCTGATTCAGGGTGACCGTCATCCGGTAGTCGCTTTGTTTATAGATATTGCGCCAGAACTGGTCGATGTAAATGTCCATCCGGCGAAAGTGGAAGTTCGCTTTACGCGAGACGGCGATGTGTACTCCGCGGTCCATCGTGCGGTGCAGGATGCGATGCTGACCGGGGGGCTAATGCCCGAAGTATCCGTCATCGCCTCTACCCCGTCCACTGTCACGCCTTCCCTGCCGCCCAAAGTGGCGTTGTCTTCGTTCGGTGGGCTAGTCGACATAATGCCGGAAACGAACTTTCACCCTCAGGATGCGCCCAACTCCACTTTCCCGACGAATGCAGGGAGCGAAAGGGATTGGCGAAGTTCGCCGGATGCCCCATCACCCCCCTCTGTTTCGTCCCTGCCTTTTTCGTTGGAGAGAAAGCCGGAATCCACCACTGTCCCGTCCGCTTATCTGGGTTTTGATGGACAAAGGATCGGGCGTCTGCGCGTTCTGGGACAATCCCGCAATACATACATCATTGCCGAAACGGACGACGCCATTTTACTGATCGACCAGCATATCGCCCATGAACGCGTTTTGTATGAACAATTGATGAACGGCGCAACCGAAGGGGCATCGCGTTGGGGCGTTGTCGCACAGCATCTCGCGTTACCCCAGACGATAGAATTCGCTCCTCGTGAAGCCAAAGTGACGGAGGAGCGACAGGAAGCGCTGGCGCAAGCAGGTTTTCTGATCGATCCCTTTGGCGGCGGAACATTCGTCGTGCGAGCGGTTCCCGCACGGCTCGCCGGGAAGGATTATCTGGGAGCGTTGCGAGAGATCGTAGAAGAGTTGACCAGTGTCAGCGTCTCGCGTCGTTTGATGGTTCCGCATGAATCGGCGTTGATTATGGCATCCTGCAAGATGGCAGTCAAAAAGGGTGACCCGTTGACCATGGAGGAAATGACGCGCCTGCTAAGCGATCTGGCGCAGATGAAAAATCCCTTTACCTGCCCGCATGGGCGACCCGTTTTGCTAACACTTTCTCATTCGGAAATGGATCGGAAATTTCACCGCACGGGAACCCATTAATTCCTATCGCACCCTGACCATCTGGCGGGTTAGCTCGGGAAAATAATAATATGCCATAATTATCGATAAGAGGTTGAATAGCAAAAGCAAGACACGGAACAAAAAGAGGAATGACGAATCACCATTCCTCTTTTCGCTGATTTAATTGTGACATAGAGACTACCGACTGGCGAGTGCGGCTTTCGCTTGATCGGCTATAGCGGCTTCTGTAATGATGTCGTCATCCAGATAGAAGTCGTTGGCGTACAAGTCGGCGATTTTTTGCAGATCACTCGCTGAAAGCGGCGCTGTATCGGTTGCCGCTGCCAATTCCGCTAATTGGGGAGCATCATAGATATTCGGCAGGACACTGACGATACTCGGTTCAGAAAGAATAAACTGGATTGCCGCCTGACTCATCGTGCGACCCGCTTGCCCGGCGATAAAGTCCAGTTTTTCTATCTTTTTCAAGCCCCGGTCGAGCCAGAGCCGTTTTCGTTCGTCGGTCGTCATGCGCCAGTTACGATGGTCGCCAGGTGCGAATGTTACATCCGCATGCAGGTTGCCTTCCAGCAGACCGGAAGCGTGCGGGACTCGCGTCAATACCGCTTTACCTCTGGCTCGCGCCTGTTCGAAGATCGGGGCGCCTATCTGTTGTTCCAAAAGGTTGTAAATGATCTGGACGCCGTCCATCGGGGTTTTTTCGATCAGGTATTCCGCCTCATCCGCCTGTCGCGTATCAATTGCCGGGCCGAGCGTCGCGCCATAGGAACGGATTTTCCCGGACGCTTTCATTGCTTCGAGTTCCGCCATCAGGTCATCCCGCTGAAGGGCATCGATGCGCGGGTTATGCAACTGATAGAAGTCGATCCGATCCGTTCCCAGACGTTCCAGACTCTTTTCGCACGCAAACCGGACATATTCCGGCGACCAGTTCTGAGGTCGTTCCCTTTGGTTCGGGTCAGGTCGGTGCGCGTAGATATCGTAGCCGAATTTGGTGGCAATTGTGATTTCGTCGCGCCGACCCGGAAACGCTTCCTTGAGAATCGTCTCCGCGCCGCCATCATCGTACGTATCGGCGGTATCGAAGAACGTTATTCCTCGATCCAATCCCTGACGCAAGAGGTCGATCCCTACCTGCCGGTCGGTAATTCCCCACCAGGTCGTCGCTACCGTCCACACGCCGAAGCCTACCGCGCTAACGCGAATATCCGTCCCCGGAAACGTTCGATATTCCATACGTTCAGTGTATCGCGCCACGGACGACTTCGTCTTTATTTCTGCGAGGAGCAAAGAAGATAAATCTTAAAACCAGCGACTATCGGCGGGATTTTTCGGAGAATAAACGGAGAATGGTGTCCGCCATGCGATTGGATTCGTGGCGCACGACGGCGGATTCGGCGAGGAAGGAGCCCTCGACCACACGGTAGCCGCGCTCACGCAGTTTATCGCTGTCCGGCGCGACAAAATCCGCTCCGGAACGTTCATAACGTTCGCGCAATGCGCCGCCCGGTTCAGCGGTATTGACCAACACTACATCGAAAAGCCGTTGTCCCGGCGCCAGAAAAGCGGCGGCATGCTCCTCGATCACGCGGACATGATCGGAGGCGGCATAACCGTCGGTTTCGCCGCGTTGGGTCATGACATTACAGACATACACACGCAACGCTTTGGATGATGCAATCGCCTGTGTAATTTCTTTTACCAGAATATTCGGGATGAGCGACGTGAAGACGCTTCCAGGCCCCAGACAGATAATTTCCGCCTGACGGATCGCCGCAATCACTTCATCCAGCGGACGCGGATTGTCCGGACAGAGTTTGATGCGAGAGATGGGAGAAGGGTCGCGAGCGATCTCACTTTCGCCCGTCACTTCACGACCATCCGCCATTTCGCCCACCAGCACGACCGATTCGATGGTGGACGGTAAGACACGCCCACGAATCGCCAGAATGTTACTGGTTTCTTCTACCGCTCGCTCGAAGTCGCCGGTGATATCCGCCATCGCGGCGATCAGCAGATTTCCGAAAGAGTGCCCGGAAAGACCGTCTTTCTCATTCAATGTCTGGAAGCGATACTGGAAGAGTTGTTGCATCAACGGTTCGGCATCCGCCAACGCTACCAGACAGTTACGGATATCCCCCGGCGGCAGGACACCCCCGCCCAGTTGCTGTTGCAGTAGACCGGAAGACCCGCCATTGTCGGTCATGGTCACTACCGCCGTCAGGTTGCCGGTATAGGTCTTTAAACCGCGTAACAGGGCGGAAAGACCGGTTCCGCCTCCCAGCGCGACAATCTTTGCGCCCTGCGCCAGAGTCGCTTTTCGACGAATGATCTCCGGCAGATCTTCCAGTTGTTCCGGAGCGACAGCTTTGATAATCGAGCGATTGACCGCTATAAGAGCCGTCAAAATCAGCA
The DNA here is from genome assembly GCA_903910385.1 of uncultured Armatimonadota bacterium. Classification (GTDB taxonomy): domain Bacteria; phylum Armatimonadota; class Armatimonadia; order Armatimonadales; family Armatimonadaceae; genus CAIVZM01. Next base: position 3,900 of record CAIVZM010000055.1, on the reverse strand, counting down.
ACAGACCGACGATGATCATCACAATGCCGACCGGATAATAAACCTTTGGACTGTTCAGTGGGAGATGAAGGACGTTGAAAAACCAGCCATCCAGCCGGTCTAGCCAGTCTACCGCCCCCATTTGCACCAGTAACAGGACGCCGATGAGTACCGGAATGAGGCCGATCGGAATGAGCAGAAGCCACCGCTTCACATTCATTCCGGGGTAGAACCACTTCAGACCGAGAGCGAAGCGACGACGCGCGCGAAGACCGCCGGATCCATTCAGACCGGATTTCGCGTTCGCAGCGCGGGTCGATTCGGCGACAGGGCGCAGGTTCGTTGCCATTTCCGGGCGCTACTCCAAACTCTTGAGGGAAACAGAAGAGTTCGTCGTCCCTCCCGGCGCAACGTTATCGGAAAGCGATTCCACGACATGGATGTCGCTAGTAAGAGAGGCGCGTTGCGATTCCGTTGGCGCGGGTAGACCGGGACGCGCAAGGTCTCGGTGTTGCACCAGAGTACGGTATCCTCGATCACGTAAGAAGGTTCCCAGACGCTCCGCTATCATTACGGAGCGGTGCCGACCGCCTGTGCATCCAATACCAATAGTCAGGTAAGCTTTTCCTTCGGAAACATAATGAGGTAATGTCCATCCGACGAGATCGTACATCCGCTCCAGAAAGGCATCGGTACGCTCATCCGCCGCGACATATGCCGCCACCGCAGGATCGCGCCCATCTCGGGGACGCAATTCGTCCACATAATGAGGATTGCGCAGAAAACGTACATCAAAGAGGAGATCAGAGTCCGTTGGTACTCCATGCTTGAAACCGAAGGACGCGACAGTGACAGTCAATGGGTACTGATATTGCGCTTCCGATAGAGAAGATGGCCCGAACGCCTCCACAATACGCCGACGCATCTCGGAGGGCGCAATATCGGATGTATCAATGACCATGTCGGCGCGTTCACGTAGCGTTTCGAGCACCATTCGCTCTCGCGCAATTGCCGGGAGAACGCCTCCTACCTCATCGAAAAGCGGATGTGGACGACGCGTTTCTTTGAAGCGACAGACCAGTTCGTCGTCTGAGGCGTCCAGAAAAAGTAACGCCGACCGTTGACCCGATGCTTCCAGCGTTTCGAGTTGTGGAATTAGTTCGCTGATCCTTCCCCCGCGCACATCGCACACCACACACAGCGGCGTGATTTTCTCACCTTCCGAGCGGCGTTCCGCCAATAGGGATGGCAACAGGCGAGGTGGCAGGTTATCGACGACCCGCCAGCCCATATCTTCAAATACCCGCGCCGCAAGTTGTTTTCCCGCGCCGCTCATTCCTGTCAGAATAACTGTCGATCCATCATGCGTCATAAGTGATATTCGTTCCTGCGCCTCGTGCGCCACAGAAAACTACCTTTCCTTTCCGTCAGGAATAAACGCGCTCAGCAGACCGGAAAGGACGCTATACGCCACGGAAGCGAACAGAGCGGCCCAGAAGTCTTTGACATAAAGACCGACATTAAGGTAATTGACCAGTAGAAACATGAGGGCGTTGACCACGAAACTGAAAAGTCCCAGAGTCAGGCAGTTTAATGGTAGGGTCAAAAGGCTGACAATCGGGCGAACAAAAGCGTTTACCAGCGACAGGATCGCCACGACCACCAGGGCGGCGCCAATTCCTTCCGTCTGACCTCGTGAAAGACCCAGACCGATGCCCAGAGCCTCACCGATTTTTACCGTTGCAAACAGGGCAAGAGCCCCGACGATCCAGCGTAATATTAATCTCATACCGCTCGTTCCTTCTCTATAGTATATCGCTCACGATCACTCTTCGGAAACGAATGAAGGTTGGGAGACTGATGATGCCGCACCCCGCGCCGTTAAAAATCCCTCCACCTCTGCGCGATGTGGCAGGCCGGGTTGCGCTCCGTGCCGGGTCACTTTCAGGGCAGCGGCGGTGTTGGCGAAGGCGACGGATTCCCGCAACGACCGACCGGCAGCGAACTCTACGGCAAGCGCAGCCGTGAAGCAATCGCCCGCCGCCACCGTATCCACGGCGTGTACCAGAATTCCCGGTACGGTCTCGACGCCGTCCGGAGTCGCGATCATCGCCCCTGCCGCCCCCATTGTCATCACCACAAAATCGATTCCCAGACCCAGAAGTCGGGAGGCGATCTCTTCGGGCGGATCTTGCTCTTCGGGACTACGGTTGAGAAGTTGCAACGCTTCGGTCTCGTTAGGGGTAAGCGCCGTGATTTTAGCCAGTAGATCCTCGGGCAATGCGCGGGCGGGCGCGGGATTGACAATAACCGGGATTCGTCGCGCATGACCCATTTCGATAGCGCATGCGACCGCTTCCTCCGGGATTTCCAGAGAAATGATGACCGCTTGAGCGGTATCGAACGCTTCGGCCGCCGTCCTGACATCTTCCGCAGACAGACGCCCATTTGCGCCAGGAGCGACCACGATGGCGTTTTCCCCCGTCTCTTCCCGAACAGCTATCAAGGCGACTCCGGAAGCGACGCCCGGCGTCACGCGTACAAAATCGGTCGCGATCCCCTCACGGACGAAATTCTCCAACGCGGTCTGCCCGAAGGCATCATCACCGACTCGTGCGATAAAAGTCACCTGAGCGCCCAAACGCGCCGCCGCAACTGCCTGATTGGCTCCCTTACCGCCCGCCACAATCTGCAAATCGCCTCCGAGGACAGTTTCTCCCGGAGCCGGAATATGTAAAACGCCGACGACAAGATCAGTATTTGCGCTACCGACCACGACTATACGGGGCGAAGACATTATATCCATGAGGTTGGTTTCACCAGAGACGCATCCGAATCCTCATAGATAGGTTCGCGCATTAAAGCTGTTACTGCGGCAAGTTCAAAGGTTATGTCCTGAGAACCAGCGTAAAATGGTTACGATCCCGTTTCTTCCGTCGCCGTCCGGACAATACAACGGAATCCGACATGGTTGGTCGATGTGTCGATAGGTTCGGCATGACGCGCCGCCGGGCGATACCGCCGGCAGTAGTTCGGGGCGCACAGATAGCTGCCCCCTTTCAAGACCTTTCGCGGAATCGCTATTTCCGGTTGGCAGGGATCATAACTTTCCGATGCCGCCGGGCCACGCGGATTTACCGGAATACAGCAAGCCTTCTTTTTCTCATCCGGGTGGCGGGCTACATACCAGTCTTCCGTCCATTCCCAGACATTGCCGATCATGTCGGCGAGTCCATATTCATTAGCGGGATACGAAGCGACGGGCGAGGTTCCCTCATATCCGTCATTGACCAGATTCTCATGGGGGAATTGTCCCTGCCAGGTATTGGCGACATACTTACCCTCGGGCGTCAGTTCATCGCCCCAGGCAAATTCGGCGTTTCCCTCGTTACGACTGCCCCAAGCGGCGAATTCCCATTCGGCTTCAGTCGGAACGCTCTTTCCCGCCCACTTCGCATAAGTGACAGCATCGGAATATGCGACATGGACGACCGGGTGCTTCGTTTTATGCTTGATATCTGTCTTCGGGCCACGCGGGTGACGCCAATCCGCGCCGAACTGGAAAGACCACCACTGCGTGAAGTCGCGCAGATCCACCGGACTTTTGGGACGGGAAAAGACCAGAGAGCCCGCTTTCAACATTTCTGGAAGAGCGCCGGGGTAATCCTCCGCCCGGGGAGCGATTTCGGCAAAGGTGACGTGCCCCGTTTCGCGGACGAATCGGGCGAACTGCTCGTTGGTCACGGGCGTAACATCCATCCAGAACCCGGAGACCGTCACACGGTGTGCGGGAGCCTCCTCCGGATAATGCCTGTCGGAGCCCATAACGAAAGTTCCGCCGGGAACCCAGACCATGCCAGGAAAGGGTGGAGCGGCAGGCGCCGCAGTGGAGCTAATCGGTTCAGATATCATGGTAAATAC